>NZ_JAURYU010000049.1 GCF_030653755.1 Methylotenera sp. | reverse complement strand
CTTTTCCTTTAGATAGCTTTTCACACATGAGCGAGCCTATACCAATACCCAATGAGAAAATAGAAAGTAATAAAATGAATACGCTTTCATCGCCATGCAATATTTTTTTTGCAAAATTAGGGAATTGCGCGAGTAGCGTTGTGCTATAAAAATCAAAACCAAGAGACTGCAATAATAGCAAGGCACGACCCAACTATTTGCCAAAGTAGAATCGCAACAAAGCTCCCTATTTCTGCCATGCTTTTACCACCTAGTATTTCATACTCGTTTAAGTATTGCGGTAAATGAGCATATTTAATTGGGCCAAATAGAGTGGTCTGCATGCCCATCATCAATAATTCCGATGCTAGTAGATAGATGTTATGCAGAAAAATCCAGCACTAGCAAATAACATGATGCCAATTTCAAATACTTGGCGGATTCAACCTTGAATTGCAACGTAAAAAAAGGGGGTACATATGTACCCCCTTTTTTTCATTAGCTAACCATTCAATTACATATGATAAGCACGTTCGCCATGTTCTGTTGTATCTAAGCCTTCACGCTCTGATTCTTCTGAAACACGTAGACCGATTAATACATCAACTACTTTGTAAAGGATGAAGCTTACTACGCCAGCCCACAAGATTGTCACACCTACAGCAATTGCTTGTGTTGTTACTTGGCTCGACATTGTTACACCTTCGTCGTAACCTACACCACCAAGGCTAGTACTCATAAATATGCCAGTACCGATTGCACCGATGATACCTGCAACACCGTGGATACCGAAAACGTCGAGTGAGTCATCATAACCAAGTTTACTTTTTAGGCTAGTCACTGCCCAGAAGCTCACCAAGCTAGCTACAAAGCCTAGTACGATTGCACCCATCGGGCCGATAAAGCCACATGCTGGTGTGATTGCAACTAAACCAGCTACAGCGCCTGAAGCACCACCCAACATTGAAGGTTTACCACGTGCTAACCACTCAATGAATATCCAAGCCATGACAGCAGCAGCTGTCGCTAGTTGAGTGTTGATTAATGCTAAACCAGCAGTACCGTCCGCAGCAAGTTCGCTACCAACGTTGAAACCAAACCAACCTACCCATAGTAATGATGCACCAATCATTGTCATTACCATGCTATGAGGTGTCATAGACTCTTTACCGTAACCGATACGTTTGCCAAGTAAGACCGCGCCAACCAATGCAGCAATACCTGCGTTGATATGAACTACAGTGCCACCAGCAAAGTCTTTTGCGCCTAAATCAGCAAGTACGCCACCACCCCATACCATATGTGCAACTGGAAGGTATACAAAAGTTACCCAAAGTGCAACAAATGCTAGTACAGCAGAGAACTTCATACGCTCAGCAAAGCCGCCAACAATCAAAGCTGGTGTGATTGCTGCAAAAGTCAGTTGGAATGTTAAGAACACATACTCAGGAATTGAGCCACTTAATGAATCAGGCGTAATGCCAGCTAAGAAGATTTTGCTTCCGCCACCGATATACCCATTCAAGCTACCACCATCTGTAAATGCAAAGCTGTAACCATACACTGCCCAAATAACAGATACCATGGCAGTAATCACAAACACTTGCATTAATACTGATAGCATATTTTTGGTGCGCACTAAGCCACCGTAAAATAATGCTAAACCAGGAATAATCATCAACAATACTAAAATTGTTGCCATTACCATCCAAGCTGTGTTGCCAGCATCAAGTGTCTCTGGCGCTTCTTCTGCAACTGCTAATTCGGCCGCTACTTCAGCTACTGGAGCAGCCTCTGTAGCTACTGGAGCAGCTTCTTCTGTAGCGACTACGTCAGTTGTTACTACAACATCTTCTGCGTACGTAGTGCTGCTGTAACCTAAACCAAGCGCAGCAACCAGTGCAAACATCGAGAGTAATTTCTTCATTATGATCCCCTTATAGCGCTTCTACACCGGTTTCACCGGTGCGAATGCGGTAGACTTCTTCTAGATTAAAGATAAAAATCTTACCATCACCAATCTTGCCTGTAGCTGCTGATTTTTCAATGGCATCTACAACTTGGTCTAGTAACTCATCTTTAATCGCGACTTCTAATTTAACTTTCGGTAAAAAGTCTACGACGTACTCAGCGCCACGATATAGCTCAGTGTGACCTTTTTGGCGTCCAAACCCTTTCACTTCGGTGACAGTAATACCCTGTACACCGATGATTGAAAGTGCTTCACGCACCTCGTCAAGCTTAAAAGGCTTGATAATTGCGGATACAAATTTCATATTTTTCTCCAAGTTGATAGAACGGGTTCAGCAATAAAACCTGAACCCGCACATTGAGATATATTAGAATGAACGGCTTAAAGAAACAATCCAACGGTTGTCTGACAAGTCTTTACGTTCTGTGCTTCCGTTAAAGCTTGGACCACCAAAACCTCTTTTTCCCCAGTAACCATTGTCTGAAGCACCTACGTAGTAAAGACCAGCATCCCAGCCTTCAGAGTTGGCAAAGCTGAATGATTTACTTAAACCCACTTTATAGTCTGTGTAGTCTGGGCTTCTGCCACCATCACCTTGAAGACCATCTGCTAATTTTGTTGAAACGTCTAAACGACCAACGTGACCAACAAGTGTTAAGTCGTACCATGGTAATGGATAAGCGGCGTTTAATTCAATATAGGTTGTACCACTTGAGCCACCTTCAAAACCAGTACCTTTTTCAGCACCGAACCAGTCACCTAAAGTCACAGAAGCTTTAGCACTGATCCATTTGTAAGATAAGCCAAAGTTTGCCTCATAAGTATCCCAACGGCCGCCACTGTTTGGTGTAGTACCATCAGCTTTTGTACATGCAGTACATTTTTTCCAATCACCACCTGGGTAAAAGTAACCAATAGCACCCACAGTGTAGCCTAAGCCTTCGATTGCCGAGATTTCACCGTTGTAACCAAAGTAGGCATCTAGTTCTGCAGATGCGTCAGGGAATGTATTTGGTGTTACAGATGAGCCCCATACGCCAGCGTAGAAGCCGCTAGTGTGCTCAAAATCGATACCACCTTGAACAGCTGGTTTATGCCATGATTGTGAAATACCACGAGTATAGTAGTTGGACACAAAGCCAACGTTAGAAGATGCTGTCCATGCTGATTTTGCTTCAGCTGGTGCAGCTGCTGCTACTTCTTCAGCAGATACGAATGACGGTACAGCGAGAGCACTTAAAACTGCTAGTGATAGTAATGATTTACGCATGCTATTAACTCCAAATAAAAAAGTGTTATCTAAAAAATACACGATTTTGTTAAAGCAAATGGCGTGCCAGAAATAAATATGTTTAAAATCAATAGGATATTAAATTGTCTGATTGTTGTATTTATGTAATGCTCGTAAATAATCTGCTAAACTAAGCTAAATTTATAGAGGATTTAATATGCTAGATACCCATAAAATTAATGAAATATCTAATAAAATCAAAGAGGTAGTGGCAAGTTCACCTTTGGCCGATGTAGAGAAAAACTTAAATGCACTATTAAAGAGCGCATTCACCAAAATGGAGCTTGTGACGCGCGAGGAGTTTGAGGTGCAAGCCGAGGTACTACGTCATACCCGAGAAAAGCTGGATTTATTAGAAGCAAGGTTGGCTGAATTGGAAGGGAAGTAAACTTGATGAGTTTGGCCGTGTTGTATAGTCGCGCGCTGACAGGTATGGATGCGCCACAGGTTGTGGTAGAAGTGCATCTTGCAAATGGCTTACCCAGCTTTACGATTGTTGGCTTGCCTGAAGCGGAGGTTAAAGAGAGTAAAGACCGCGTGCGAGCGGCTTTACAAACAGCACAGTTCGAGTTTCCCGCGCGACGCATTACCGTGAATTTAGCACCAGCAGACTTGCCCAAAGAGAGTGGGCGCTATGATTTGCCTATCGCATTAGGTATTCTTGCGGCCAGCGGTCAGATTCCAACTGATCCTTTGTCTAAATATGAGTTTGCTGGTGAATTGGCACTAACTGGTGAGTTGCGCGCTGTTCGTGGTGCATTAGCCATGACTTATAAGTCATATCAAAGTGGACGTGCCTTTATTTTGCCTACCGAAAGTGCAGTAGAAGCCGCATTGGTGAATGATGCCATCATTTACCCTGCAAGAACATTGCTAGAAGTGTGCGCGCATTTAAGTGGACGCACTTTATTGGTGCAACTGGATGCACATCGCCAAGCACAGCCCATTATTTATCCTGATTTTAGTGAAGTAAAAGGGCAGTCCGGACCTAAACGTGCTTTAGAAATTGCAGCAGCAGGCGGACATAGCGTGATTATGAGCGGCCCACCTGGCACAGGTAAAAGTATGTTGGCAAGTCGCTTTGTTGGCATATTGCCCAGTATGGCTGAAGATGAGGCGCTTGAATCTGCTGCGCTGCAATCACTTAACGGCAATTATAAGGTTGAACATTGGAAGCGGCGCCCGTTTAGATCTCCTCATCACACAGCTTCGGGAGTGGCGTTGGTTGGTGGAGGAGGCATTCCTCGCCCAGGTGAGATTTCATTGGCGCACCGTGGCGTTTTGTTCTTAGACGAATTGCCAGAATTCGACCGCAAAGTGTTGGAGGTATTACGTGAGCCTTTGGAGAGTGGCCATATCACTATTTCGCGAGCGGCGCGTCAGGCGGATTTTCCAGCGCAATTTCAGTTAATTGCTGCCATGAATCCTTGCCCTTGTGGGTATTTAGGGCATTTCAACAATAAGTGTCGTTGTACACCAGATCAGGTTACTCGGTATAAAGGCAAAATCTCAGGTCCACTATTAGACCGTATAGATTTACATATAGAAGTAGCGGCCTTAAAAGAGGATGAGCTTACTCGTGCTGCCGATGCAGAGCCTAGTGAAGCTATTCGTGCCAGAGTTGAAAAAGCGCGTGATATACAGCTACAACGTCAAAGTAAAGCTAATTTTGCCTTAGGTAGCTCAGAAATAGATGAGTACTGTCAGCCCGACGCAGCTGGTTTAACCTTATTAAAAACTGCGATATCACGTCTTAATTTATCAGCACGTGCCTATCATCGTATCTTAAAAGTTGCCCGTAGTATTGCCGATTTAGCTGGCGATGTTGATATTAAACCAGCCCACATCGCAGAGGCTATGCAATATAGACGCGGCTGAAGTATAGAACTAGATATAGCAACCTCATACTTGCATGATAAAATTGAGAAAATTTTTAACGACTGATTTTCATGGCTCATTTAACAATATCTCCGATAGAAACCCAATTACGTGCTTTACTAGCACAGCGCATCATGATTTTAGATGGTGCGATGGGGACAATGATTCAGCAATATAAGCTGACAGAAGCGGACTATCGTGGCGAGCGTTTTGTTGACTTTAAATCGCCAGCGGGTGAGCGTGAGTTGTTTGTCAAAGGTAATAATGAATTATTGACCTTAACACAGCCCGCCATTATTCAAGAGATTCACGAAAAGTACCTAGCGGCTGGCGCAGACATCATTGAAACCAACACTTTTGGAGCCACGGCCGTCGCGCAAGATGACTACCATATGGCACATCTGGTGTATGAAATGAACGTAGAGGCTGCTAAGTTAGCAAAGGCTGCTTGTGCCAAATACAGCACCTCAGATAAGCCTCGTTTTGTGGCTGGCGCGCTAGGGCCTACACCAAAAACTGCCTCTATCTCGCCAGACGTGAACGACCCCGCCGCACGTAATGTGAATTTTGATCAGTTGGTAAATGCTTACTTAGAGCAGACGCGTGCACTGGTAGAAGGAGGTGCAGATATATTAATGGTAGAAACCATTTTTGATACGCTTAACTGCAAAGCTGCATTGTTTGCGATTGATGCATATTTTGAAGAGGTGGGCCATACACTGCCTATCATGATTTCTGGTACGGTGACAGATGCATCAGGCCGTATTTTGTCTGGCCAAACGGTCACTGCATTTTGGCATTCTGTACGCCATGCTAAACCGCTCACTATCGGCTTAAATTGCGCATTAGGCGCAACTTTAATGCGCCCTTACGTAGAAGAGCTATCTTCGATTGCAGATACTTTTGTGTGTATTTACCCAAATGCAGGTTTACCAAATCCTATGTCTGACACGGGTTTTGATGAAACGCCTGACGTGACCTCAAGTTTGGTAAAAGAGTTTGCGGATAGCGGATTTATCAATATTGCAGGTGGGTGCTGTGGCACAACGCCTGCACATATCAATGCGATTTATAACGAAATTAAAGATTTACCACCACGTCAGCTACCAGTGTTGCCACGTACGCTTAAATTATCTGGCTTAGAGCCTTTCGTTGTCGATGATGAATCGCTATTTGTGAATGTAGGCGAGCGTACGAATGTCACTGGCTCAAAAGCCTTTGCGCGGCTGATTATCAATGAGCAATATGATGAAGCGCTCACGGTAGCGCGCCAGCAGGTAGAAAACGGTGCACAAGTCATCGACATTAACATGGATGAAGGCATGCTGGACGCCATCAAAGCCATGACGCACTTCCTGAATCTAATCGCTTCTGAGCCAGATATCGCCCGTGTGCCTATCATGATTGACTCTAGTAAATGGTCAGTGATTGAGGCAGGTTTGAAATGCGTGCAGGGTAAAGCCATTGTCAACTCGATTTCCATGAAAGAAGGCGAAGAGGAGTTCATCCGTCAAGCCAATTTATGCAAGCGCTACGGAGCAGCAGCAATCGTGATGGCGTTTGACGAAAAAGGTCAGGCTGATACCTTTGAACGTAAGATTGAAATTTGTAAACGTGCTTATGATTTGCTAGTAAAAGAGCTGGACTTCCCACCAGAAGACATCATTTTTGACCCGAATATTTTTGCCATTGCGACTGGTATTGAAGAGCATAACAACTACGCGGTTGATTTTATCAACGCGACACATTGGATCAAACAGCATCTGCCGTATGCCAAGATTTCAGGTGGCGTATCCAACGTGAGTTTCAGTTTCAGGGGTAACGACCCCGCGCGCGAAGCAATTCACACCGTGTTTTTATATCATGCCATCAAAGCTGGTATGACCATGGGTATCGTCAACGCTGGCATGATGGGTGTGTATGACGATTTACCTGCGGAACTCAAAGAACGCGTTGAGGATGTGGTGCTTAACCGTGTGGTTGACCCAAATAATCCTCTAGCAGCTACTGAGCGCATGATTGAGATTGCAGGCACACTAGTGGCGGGTGGTAAAAAAGAAGCGGCAACGCTTGAGTGGCGGGGTAAGGCTGAAAACCCAGTCCCTGTCGAAAAGCGCCTGAGCCACGCTATGGTGCATGGTATTACTGAGTTCATTGTCGAAGATACCGAAGAGGCTAGGCAAAAGGTCGCAGCGGCTGGCGGCAGACCGATTCATGTGATTGAAGGCCCGCTCATGGATGGCATGAATGTCGTTGGCGATTTGTTCGGTCAGGGCAAAATGTTCTTACCGCAAGTGGTGAAATCCGCGCGCGTGATGAAATCTGCTGTGGCGCATCTCATTCCTTTTATTGAAGCTGAAAAAGCTGCAGATGAGGCACGTACTGGTATCGTGGCCAAACCTAAAGGCAAAATGGTCATCGCAACGGTAAAAGGCGATGTGCATGACATCGGCAAAAACATCGTATCCGTAGTATTGCAATGCAATAATTTTGAAGTAGTGAACATGGGCGTGATGGTGCCTGCCTCTGAGATTCTAGCGATGGCAAAGGCTGAAAATGCTGACATCATTGGCTTGTCTGGTCTGATTACACCTTCGCTAGAAGAAATGGCGCACGTCGCGCGTGAAATGCAACGCGACCCCTATTTTCAAGGCCAGCAAATGCCGCTGTTAATTGGAGGTGCAACTACTTCACGTGCGCATACTGCGGTGAAGATTGCCCCGCATTACGATGGCCCAATTGTTTACGTAGCAGATGCTTCACGCTCAGTGACTGTGATGCAAAACTTACTCACACCAGAAACACGCGGCGCTTATTTGGCAGAGATTCAGGCAGACTACGAAAAAGCGCGTACGCAGCATGCCAATAAAAAAGGCACGCCGATGTTGACTATCGCTGAGGCGCGCGCCAATAAGGCCGATCTTTCGTTTGCAGGTGAGCATGCACCAGTGAAACCTAAATTTATCGGCCGTCGCGAAATCAAAAATGCAGACTTGAGCATCATTGCGCAATATATTGATTGGACGCCATTCTTCCAGACTTGGGATCTGGCAGGTTTTTATCCGGCTATTTTAAAAGATGAAGTGGTCGGCGATGCGGCGACTAAGGTATTCAGCGATGCGCAAGCCATGCTGAAAAAAATCATTGATGGTCGCTGGCTGACTGCTAACGGTGTCGTTGCTTTGCATCCTGCAAACAGAGTGAATGATGACGATATTGAAATCTATACCGATGAAACGCGTGAGCAGGTTGCGTTTAGCTATTACGGTATGCGTCAGCAAACCGTAAAACCTGTCATTGACGGTATCGCCCGCCCTAACCAATGTTTAGCGGATTTCATTGCACCTAAAGGTACGCCAGACTACATCGGTTTGTTCGCAGTGACGGCTGGCTTAGGCATTGAGAAGCATGAGAAAAAATTTGAAGATGCGCATGACGACTACAGTAGCATCATGCTTAAAGCCTTGGCAGACAGACTGGCTGAAGCGTTTGCCGAGTACATGCATGAGCGCGTACGTATTGATTTCTGGGGTTATGCGCCGAACGAGAGCCTAAGTAAAGAAGCACTCATTAAAGAACAGTATCAAGGCATCCGTCCTGCACCAGGTTACCCTGCTTGCCCTGACCATACAGTTAAACCAGACATGTTTAAGTTGTTGCAAGCTGAGGCCATCGGTATGGCATTGACAGAATCATTTGCAATGTCACCAGGCGCTGCGGTTTCAGGTTTCTATTTTGCGCATCCAGAAAGTAAGTATTTCAGTGTGGATAAAATTGGCACAGATCAGTTGCTGGAGATGGCAGAACGCAGAGGGTTAACTAAAGACTATTTAGAGCGTTGGTTAGCGCCGAATCTAGCTTAATCTCGGCAATTTCATCGTTTAGAATCAAGTTAAAAAAGAATTTATGCATATTCATATATTAGGTATCTGCGGTACATTCATGGGTGGTATTGCGGTGTTGGCTAAAGCTGCAGGCCATAAAGTCACAGGCTGTGACGCTAATGTTTACCCCCCAATGAGCACGCAGCTAGAAGCGCAAGGGGTTCAGCTGATTGAAGGGTTCGATCCGTCACAAACAGCGCTCAACCCAGATATTTATGTCATTGGTAATGTAGTCTCGCGTGGCAATCCCTTGATGGAGGCGATTTTAAATCAAGGCTTACCCTATATTTCAGGCCCACAGTGGCTGGCTGAGAACGTACTCCAAGGTATGTGGGTGCTAGCAGTAGCTGGTACGCATGGTAAAACCACAACAAGCTCGATGTTGGCGTGGATATTGGAATATGCAGGTTTGGCACCTGGATTTTTAATTGGCGGGGTACCTGAAAACTTCTCAGTATCAGCACGTTTGCCACAAGTGCCAGTACAAGACAAAAATAGCATATCACCTTTTTTTGTGATTGAAGCGGACGAATATGACACCGCATTTTTTGATAAGCGTTCCAAGTTTGTGCATTACCGCCCACGTACTGCGGTACTGAACAATCTTGAGTTTGACCACGCGGATATTTTTGAAGATTTAAATGCGATTGAAAAACAGTTTCACCACTTGGTTAGAACTGTGCCGCAACAAGGCTTGGTGGTTGCCAATGGTAAAGAAGCCAGTTTGCAACGTGTGCTTGATAAAGGTTGCTGGACTCTTGTAGAGAAGTTTGGCACTGATGACGACTGGCAAGCGATCAATGCACAAGGTGATGGTAGCTTTGATGTTGTTTACAAAGGTCAAATGCAAGGACACGTTGCTTGGGGTCTGTTAGGCGAGCACAATCGGATGAATGCACTAGCTAGCATTGCTGCTGCACGACATGCGGGCGTTACTGTTGAGGTCAGTATTGCTGCCTTAACCGCATTTAAGAACGTGAAACGCCGCATGGAAGTGCGTGGCGAAAGTCGAGGCGTAGTTGTGTATGATGATTTTGCACACCACCCAACCGCCATTGAAACCACCATTGCTGGATTACGTGCAAAAGTGGGGGCTGCACGTATCTTGGCAGTATTAGAGCCACGTTCTAATACTATGAAGCTAGGAGTGATGAAAAATGCGTTACCTGCTAGCCTACAACAAGCTGATCTGGTTTTCTGTTATCAAGCAAACTTAGGTTGGGATGCTGGCGCGGCACTTGCACCAATCGCAAGCAAAACACAGGTGTATGATGATCTGACGCAGTTGATTCTTGCCATTAAGCAAGTAGCAAAAACTGGAGATCATATATTGGTCATGAGTAATGGTGGTTTTGGCGGTATTCACCAAAAACTACTCGACGAATTAAAAGAAGTTTAAACATTTGGCAAAACAACCCGTAAAAGCAGCGTTAAATCCATCGGTCTCACTCATTGTAAAAATCAAATCAATGAGTGTGATGTCTATTGCGCTCAGTATCTCTTTGCTGGTGCATTTGGTGATTCTTAGTATTCATTTTGAGCCAGAACTTAAGAAATTCAGCGATAAGTTACCAGTATTAGAAGTTGTGTTGGTGAATACAAAAACTAAGGCGAAACCTGAAAACACTGAGGTGTACGCACAAGCAAATTTAGATCGTGGTGGTAATACTGATTTAGACCGAAAAATGAAAACGGCCTTGCCTGCATTAAAGCAGCAAAAGGCAGATGTGACGCTTAAGCCAGTGGTTAATGCTAAACAGAGTGTTAAGGCCGCCGATGAGCAATCAGAAGAGACGCAAGCACAAAAAAATGTTGCTGCATTAGAAAGGCAAGCGCAAGCCTTAATGACCCAGCTTGAAGCAAAGCACACTGTAGAGTCTCAACAAGTACAAAAGGCCAAAGCAACTGAAGCTGATACTGCTCCTCAGGAAAGCCAAAGTAAGAAAATCAATATTCAAGATATCACTGCTGCTGCATTGGAGATGGATCGTTTAGAAGCGTTAATTGCTAAGCAACAGGATGAATATCAGAAAAGACCAAAACGTAAATTTGTTGGTGGGCGCGCTCAGGAATATCGCTATGCGTTGTATGTAGAAGCATGGCGACAAAAGGTAGAGAAGATTGGTAATCTTAATTATCCAGAAGCTGCAAAGAATTTAAAACTGTATGGCCAGCTACAATTGACGGTGTCAATTAAAGCCGATGGCAGTATTGAGTCTATAGAGATTAATCGTAGTTCTGGGCACAAAGTGCTGGATGCGGCCGCTAAACATATTGTTGAGTTAGGTGCACCTTATGCGAGATTTCCTGACGATGTGCGTAAAGAAATAGATGTGCTGAGCATTACCAGAACATGGACGTTTACCAAAGAAGAAAGCTTGGCTACAGAGTAAAAGTCATTATCTTTTTGATTTCTGTTATTTTTGCTTGCCGTATTATGCGTACTGTCTGCGCTTAAATACCTAGTAGAAATTAAAATTTTAATAGATTTTCTTGGACTGGAAATACAAAAATCCGTCTTAGCCTTAAGAATTGATATGAGAAAACTATGAAAAACTATTTCGAACATCACGTATTTTTCTGCTTAAATCAGCGCGAAGGCGGTGCAGCCTGCTGTATGGACAATGGCGCAGAGCAGGCTTTTGATCACATGAAGTCGCGTGTTAAAAAACTAAATTTGAACGGTGAAGGTAAAGTGCGGGTTAATCGTGCTGGCTGTTTAGACCGCTGTAACGACGGCCCAGTCATGGTAGTTTACCCTCAAGCGGTTTGGTACACGTTTGTAGATAACGATGATATTGATGAAATTATAGAAAGCCACTTAATCAATGGTCAGGTGGTTAAGCGATTATTGGTTTAATTTACAAGAACTGGAAAACCACTCAAAATCGTTAATCTTCTGGGATAATTTAGCTCGGCTTAAGTGCACATTCAATTAGCGTGCTCATGTTGTCGGCGAGCGCCTGTTTCGTTTTTGCATCAAGCAATGATGTGTTACTTTCACGCATGGCTTCACCCCAATGTGAGTTCGGGAAATGTTTGTCATGTTCAAAACGCGGAATCACGTGCCAATGAATATGTGGGGTTTTATTACCTAAGCTGGCTAAATTGATTTTGTCAGGGTTGAGTGCTTCCCTTAATGCAGTTTCTACCGCAAATACTACTTTCATCATGCGCGCACGGTCTTGCGGTGCTAAATCAGTCATTTCTTTAATATGATTTAGTAACTCTACGCGACAATAGGCTGGGTAATCTTCATCGTTAAGCAAAACTACACGGCAAAAATCATCTAGCCATAATATTTCATGGGGTGTGGGGTCGCATAATGGACAGCTCATTTAATCCCTTTAAATTCAAATTACAATATGGCTATTAAGAAGCAGCTAGCATTCGATCTAAGGTCAGTTTTGCTAGTTTTGCTTCATGCGCTGGCACTTTAATTTGATTTACTACTTTACCTTCTACCAAATTTTCCAACACCCAAGCTAAGTGTTGCGGGTCAATACGCGCCATCGTAGAGCATTCACATACCACATGGCTCATAAACTGTACAAGTTTACCTTCTGGTTTCATTTGTTCTGCTAGACGATTCACTAAGTTTAACTCAGTACCCACTAGCCATTTTGTGTTGGCAGGTGCGTCGCTAATCGTTTTTAAAATATATTCAGTAGATCCTACATAGTCAGAGTGCTGGCAAACTTCAAACGGTGCTTCTGGGTGTGAAATCACAAATCCATCAGGGTGTTCTTCGCGAAATTTAGTGATATTTTGCAGACGGAACATTTGATGCACAGCACAATGTCCTTTCCACAACAAAATCTTCGCATTCTTGATTTGTTCTACAGTTAAGCCGCCTAACGGTTGGTCAGGGTCCCACACTGGCATTTGCTCTAACGGGATACCCATTTTGTAGCCACTCCAGCGACCTAGGTTTTGGTCAGGGAAGAACAGCACTTTTTCACGTTGTGCAAATCCCCATTCTAGAATTTTCGGGGCGTTGGTGCTGGTACACACAATGCCACCATGCTCACCGCAAAACGCTTTAAGATCGGCGGCAGAGTTAATGTAGGTAATCGGCGTGATTTGCTCATCAAAATTAAGTACTTTATTCAGCTCACGATAGCTACGCTCAACTTTAGCAAGGTTAGCCATGTCCGCCATTGAGCAACCTGCCGCTAGGTCAGGCAGAATCGCGATTTGCTCTGGGCGGCTTAAGATGTCCGCAACTTCAGCCATAAAGTGCACACCTAGAAACACAATATACTCGGCGTCTAAGTTTTCAGTGTAACGTGAAAGTTTGAGCGAATCACCCGTGTAATCGGCATGACGATACACACTTTCATGTTGATAGTGATGCCCTAAAATCACAAGGCGTTTCCCTAATTTTTCTTTGGCGGCAATGATGCGGCGCTGACAGTCAGCATCATCTGCGGCTTGAAATTTTTCAAATTTAATTGGGGCGGCTGGTATGGTTGCAATAGACATAGTATTTTCTAAAAGTGCGCACGCTAAAGCGTATATTTTATAACGTTAATTGATGTCGTTCACCTAATCTTTTTAATGCATCTACATTTGTCCATGAAAACACCCGTTTTGCAGCCTCACGCCAATCGACCCATTCGTATTGTAAATGTTCGTCAGGAGCAAGTGTAACGGGCAAAGGACTAGGTAGCACTAAGCCAAATAAGTGTTCGCGGTTTTCAGTGACACCAGGAGCATAGCGATGGCGCCAATGAGGATAAATTTCATACACATTAGACACTTGCCAGTCTTCCAAAGTGTATTGAGTCGCATCTAAACCTGTTTCTTCAGCGACTTCTCTAACAGCTGCGTGGTATGGTGTTTCATCACCTTCAATACTGCCAGTGACCGATTGCCAGAACCCAGCCCTATCAGCACGTTCCATAATCAGCACTTTTAAATCAGGCGTATGAATCAGCACAAGTGCAGAAATAGGTGTTTTGTACGTTTTCAAAGTTGATGTTAATTAAATTAATTAGAAGTCGATTTAGCTGAATTAGTTTTGGCAGCGCTTGTCAGATTTTTTGGCAGTTGAAATACTACGCTTTCAACCACACCTTGTAGCTCCTGCACATTACCTATACCAAAATTTTGCAATTGCGCAATCACTTCTTTCACTAATACCTCAGGGGCAGAAGCACCAGCCGATACGCCAATTTTTTTCTTGTTAACTAACCACTCTGATTTTAAATAACTCGCGTTATCCACCATGTAGGCCTCAACGCCTTGATTCTTGGCTACCTCACGTAGGCGGTTAGAGTTTGAGCTGTTAGGTGAGCCTACAATGATCACAAGGTCACAATCTTGAGCCATGATCTTCACTGCATCCTGCCGATTTTGTGTGGCATAGCAGATGTCATCGCTTTTAGGCGCGTTAATCTGCGGAAACTTCGCTTTTAGCGCATTGATCACTAAAGCAGCATCATCCATTGACAGCGTTGTTTGTGTCACATAGGCTAACTTGGCAGGGTCTTTCACTGTTAAAGAGGCAACATCTTCTGGCGTTTCTACTAAGTACATCCCTATACTGCTTGCTTGATTGTTTTCAGTGTTAGTTTGTTCGACTTGCCCCATTGTCCCTTCAACTTCAGGGTGGCCTTTATGTCCAATCATCACGATTTCCATGCCAGCTTTGCGCATTTTTTCAACTTCAATATGCACCTTCGTTACCAGTGGACAGGTTGCATCATAAGCAGTCAGCCCGCGTGACTCAGCCTCGGCTCGCACCGCTTTAGAGACGCCATGTGCGCTAAAAATCACAATGCTACCAGTAGGAATCTCGTCTAACTCCTCAACAAATATCGCACCTTTAGCACGTAGTTCATCGACCACAAATTTGTTATGCACAACTTCATGCCGAACATAAATAGGTGCGCCAAATTTATCTAGCGCTTGCTCTACGATAATAATGGCACGGTCCACACCCGCACAAAAGCCACGAGGATTAGCCAGCAGGATAGAGGCATCGCTAGCAGCCTTCTCAGCTAAAGTTTGGTGTTTCAGGTTGTTTGGTTCAGGGTTCATATTTCATCTACATTCAAATTACATCAAGCGCTGAGCGCATCAGGTATAATTGCATTTTTTAAATCATTAACTTTAAAAATATTTCCAGTACATCGGCATCGCCCAAGATTGGCTAAACTGGACTATCAATTTTTACTATGAAAAATACTGCAACCCTACTGATTACTTGCCCAGATACTAAAGGCATTGTCGCAGCCATCGCTGATTTCTTACTTCAGCACAATGCTAATATTTTACACGCAGACCAGCATCAGGATGCGGAAAATAATCTATTTTTAATGCGCGTTGAATGGGATTTCACAGGATTCAATTTAGATGAAGCGAGCTTTAATCAAACATTTTCGGAAGTCGCAAGCAAGTTCAGCATGCAATGGCAGCTCAAATTGTCGCAACATAAAACGCGCGTTGCCATCATGGTATCGCAGTATGACCATTGCTTAGCTGATTTGTTGCATCGTCATAAAAGCGGTGAGTTGGCCTGCGAAATTCCACTGGTGATTAGTAATCATCGCGATACCGAAGCGCTCGTTAAATTTTATGGGATTGACTTTCATCATATTGAAGTCAATAAAGACAATAAACCTCAGGCCGAAGCCGCACAATTTAAGCTATTTGCGGATTACAACATTGATTTAATCGTACTAGCTCGCTACATGCAGATTTTATCGCCAGACTTTGTGTCACGCTACCCACAACGTATTATTAATATCCATCACTCTTTCTTACCGGCCTTTATTGGAGCGCGCCCTTACCACCGTGCATTTGAGCGAGGTGTTAAGCTGATTGGTGCAACCAGCCACTATGTAACAGAAGTGCTGGATGAAGGTCCCATTATTGAGCAAGGTATTGACCGAATTTCACATCGCGATCAAGTAGAAGATTTGATTCAAAAAGGTCGAGACTTAGAGCGTGTTGTGCTATCAAAGGCGGTACGCTGGCACATTGAAAACCGTATTTTGTTGTATGCAAACAAAACGGTTATTTTTGATTAATAACGTCTAGTGAATTAAGATTGGCTAATAAAAAAGCGAAGATTAATCTTCGCTTTTTTATTTTGCTTACCCCATCAAACATCTGCCGTAAACTGTTGCATTCTCAAGTAAGAGTACTTGAAAGCTCGCATGTACCACAGGCACTCCGATTTTCTAAGTGCTAAGCCAGCATTTGGCTTGCCCATGGAATATGCGCAGTAAACTGCACTATTCACATGTCAAAGCACTTGCAAAGTCGTATGTAGGAGCGGCTAGTAGCCGCGAACAAAGCCTTTCAATTAGCTACATTATTGGATGATTGAAATGTTAGGTGAACATTCAGCATTGCTTTCGCGGTCAATGACCGCTCCTACAGATAAGCCAGTTTTGGCGGTTACCTGTAAAGGGCATGTCCGTTCACACGCAAAATGACCGCTCCTGCAAGTCATCAACTGAAACCTAACTATTTGGCAGTATATTTTCACCCGCAAATAAATCTGCAATTTGCTCGCGTTTTCTAATTAAGTGACATTGGTCATTGTCCACCATCACTTCTGCGGCACGTGGTCTGGTATTGTAGTTGCTTGACATACTCATGCCATAAGCACCTGCCGACATAATCGCCAACAAGTCACCCTCTTGCAATGACAGCGCTCTGTCATGCCCCAAAAAGTCACCACTTTCACATACTGGGCCTACTATTTCGTAATTTACAGCCTCTTCAGCGCGTGGCTTAACCGCTTTAATGTCGTGGTAAGCATCGTAAAGTGCTGGGCGCATCAGATCATTCATGGCCGCATCTACAATTGCGAAGTTTTTGGTTTCTGTTTGTTTTAAATACTCAACTTTAGTGAGTAAAACACCAGCATTGCCGACTAAAGCACGGCCAGGCTCAAATACCAGTTTCACATTGCGACCACCTAGTTTCTCGCGCATTGCTTTTGCATAAGCCGTAAACTCTGGTGGTGTTTCGTCGTTATAGCAAATGCCGATACCGCCGCCAAGGTCGATATGTTGGATATGAATATTGTTTTCAGCCAATGCATCTACCAGTGCAAGCACACGGTCAAAAGCATCTAAAAACGGTGATAACTCGGTAATTTGCGAGCCAATATGGCAATCCACACCGTGAATCGCAATATTAGTCATTTCAGCGGCCTGTAAATAAATATCCAGTGCATCTTCATATGCCACACCAAATTTATTATTTTTTAAGCCTGTTGAAATATATGGGTGTGTTTTCGCATCTACATTCGGATTTACACGTAATGATACGGGTGCTATTTTCCCCATATAGGTAGCTACGTCGTTCAAGCGCACTAATTCACTGGCAGACTCTACGTTAAAACAAAAAATCCCAGCTTCTAAGGCAGCTCGCATTTCGTCAGCAGTTTTACCTACCCCAGAAAAAACGACCTTTTTAGGGTCACCACCCGCAGCAATTACTCTTGCCAGTTCGCCACCAGAAACGATGTCAAAACCCGCGCCAAGTTTTGCAAATAAATTTAAGATCGCAAGGCTAGGGTTAGACTTTACCGCAAAGCAAACTAAGTGGTTGGCGTCTTTAAAACCAGCGCTAAAGCGTTCAAAAGCTTGGCTAAGTGCGGATCTGGAATAAACGTAACAAGGCGAACCAAAGTTCTCTGCAATTTGGGTAAGGGCTACATTTTCGGCATGTAACACGTTATTTTTAAGCGTAAAAGTATTCACAGTAATGTCTTAACGGTAAGGAGGTGGAAAGTTAGCGATTTATTTATTCGATGTGGCTGGCTGAGGGTACGCCTGTTCAGGAATGTAGAGCGGGCCTTTAGTGCCGCAACCTACCAAAATTAGCTGGGCAATCAAAAGCAACATCAGTTTTTTTGTAAGTGGCTTCATAGTATTTTGTGAGATGTTTCAGATAAAATCAATTATCTAAACATTTAATATCGCGTTTAATAATGTGTCTTATTCTATCATTTATTAAGCTTAATAATGATAAGCTCATGTTGTAAAAAGATATTAGTAACCGTTTGTTCTGTGAAATTTACCGACTGTCGGTTGCTGATAGACATGGGCTGTTGTCAGTAGCATGATACATTTTAAGTAAAAGGGGAATTGGAATGGTTAACTCAAAAGTAATCCAATCTAGCCGCACGGCAATATCAAAAGGCTTTACTAAAGGTTTTACTTTGGTAGAGATTATGATTGTGGTCGCGATTATTGGCATTTTAGCTAGCATAGCGTTACCAGCATATACCGATTATGTGAAAAAAGCCAAAGCAGCAGAAGCGCCGTCCGCTTTAGCTGATGGCAGGGTGAAAATGGAGCAGTATTTTCAAGATAATCGCACCTATGCTGATGGTCCATGTCCTGCAAATACCCAAAACTTTACAATCACCTGTGACTCTGACGCTACTACTTATACGTTAACAGCAGAGGGCGCTGGTGATATGAGTAGCTTTGAGTTCAGTATTAATCAAGACAATACTAAATCTTCTATCTACGATGGTACTACGGGTACAGGCTGTTGGTTAACGAGCAAGAGTGGCTCATGCTAGCCTTACGCACAAATAGGCGTCAAATACGACGGGCTAAAATGAGTCATTTTGGTGGTTTTAGCTTGGTCGAGCTGATGGTTGCAGTATCTGTCATTGGTATTCTTGCGGCATTTGCACTGCCAAGTTATACGATTTGGATTGAAAATACCAGAATCAGAAATGCAGCAGATTCAATTAACTCTGGGTTACAAAAGGCAAGAGTTGAAGCGTTAAAACGTAATGCAGATGTTAAATTTGAAATTGGGGCGGGCTCTGCATGGACAATTGGTTGCGTAAACGTTACAGCGGATTGTCCAGACCCGATTGAAGCGCGGAGCATAGCAGAAGGCTCTTCAGCAAGCATCTCCGTGACAGCAACGCCAGTAGGCTCTACTATTTTAGTTTTTACAAGTTTAGGGCGTGTTCGATCTGAGTTGGAAGGTGCACCAGAAGATCCGTTTACTCAGCTTGATATTGATAATACATCGATGAACGGATCAGATAGTCGGGATTTGCGAATTTTGATTGATGCTGGTGGTGCAGGCAAAATGTGTGATCCGTATACTGGTTTGTCGGACAGTGATCCACGAAAATGTCCTGCTTGAGGTATTTAAATGGCTAAACAAAATCAATTAATGAGAAGTAGGCGCTCACTTTTGAACGTGACCAACCTTAAATTTAAAACGCAGCAAGGCATCGCTTTGCTTGAGTCTATGATTGCCATCGTGATCTTCTCTATGGGAATTTTGGCTTTAGCAGGTTTACAGGGTGTCCTAGTTAAAAATACGTCAGATGCTAAATACAGAGCAGAAGCCACTTTTATTGCACAGCAACGTCTTGGTTTGATATGGGTAGGTACTGGCCTTGCAGATTATATTGAGGTTGATACCGATATCTCAAATTTATTACCTAATGGTACGCGCACTGTTGCTATTTCGCCAGAGCGTGTTGTGACGGTTACTGTAAGCTGGCAATTGCCAGGTGAAGAAGAACACACCTACAGTACTAATGCGCGGATAGAAGGTATCTAATTTAAAGGTATTTAAGATGAAACTACAAAAAAAATACTTATCTTATTACCACTTGCGCCAATCAGGTTTGAGCCAATCTGGTTTTAGCTTAGTCGAGTTAATGGTAGGTTTGGTAATAGGCTTAATTGCCAGCCTGGTGATTATGCAGGTATTTTCAGCATTTGAGGGCCAGAAACGCAGCACTTCAGGTACGGCAGATGCACAAACCAATGGTAGTATCGCGCTACATCACATTCAGCGTGATGTACAAATGGCAGGCTATGGTTTGCCTATGCCAAGTGCCGATGAAGATAATGCCTCTCTTAACTGTGACCCATCGCCAGTCTTTGACCATGATGATGACCCAGCAACGCCCGACCTTGATATATTCCCGTTAGTGATTGAAGATGGTGGTAGCGCTGATGGCGTTAGCGATGTAATCACAGCACGTTATAGCCAAACAGCCATGGGGGCAGTGCCTGTCAAGATTGTTAATGCAGCTAATGCAACAGCATCTGCAGGCTTAGCTGCCGAGAACAATATCGGCTGCAAGGACAATGACATTGTCTTAATTAGCCAAGGGCCATTGTGCCGTATGACACGTATTGCTGACGCCAACGGAGATCCAGACACATTGCAAAATATTAGTTTAATCGGTGCTACTCCCGCAGGTGCGCCAATTGCTATTGGTGCAAAAATAGCCTGTATGGGCGATTGGCGTGATTACCGATATGAGGTTATCAATAATCAGCTTACTTTAGATGGCGTGCCGATTGTATCGGAAATTGTGAATATGCAAGCCCAATATGGTGTATCTGCTGTAGCCAACAGTAATCAGGTGGTGAATTGGGTCAATGCGACTGGTACTTGGGCGGCGCCTTCCATCGTTGACCGAAATAGAATTAAAGCCCTACGTATTGTAGTGGTGGCGCGGAATGATTTATTAGAAAAAGATGACGTGACGGCCCAGTGTACGACGACCAAAGGTGTGGCGAATAATGGGCCTTGTGCTTGGGATGATACTGATTTTGATGCAGCACCCACGATTGATTTATCAGCGATAGATAGTTGGCAAAAATATCGGTATAAGACATTTGAAACGATTATTCCATTACGTAATATGCTTTGGTCTAAGGATGTGTTATGAAGACTCAAACCCTTCAATCTTTCAAGCAACAAGGTGTGGTGTTGTTTGTCGCTTTGATTGCGTTGGTTGTGATGTCACTTGCGGCAGTTGCACTTATTCGATCAGTGGATACTAATACTATTATTGCAGGCAATATGGCGCTGAAACACACTGCACTAGTTTCATCTGATCGTGGCGTAGAAACTGCTTTAAATTGGTTAGAAGCACAGGCAGTTGCTAACCCAGAGAATCTTTATACTGATAAATTGGCGCAAGGTTATTACGCCACATTTTTGCCAGAGGAAGGTTCTCCAGATTTAGATTTGCCGACTGTACTTAAAGCCGATGCAACGTGGGCTACCGCCGCAGTTGCTAGTGGTGACGGAATTGTTGGCGGCACTGAAACCAGTAGTGGCAATAACATACGTTTTATTATTCAACGCATGTGTAGAGACACCGTCGCGCCAGCTAATAATATATGTTTGCTGGGCGATCCTGAAATAGGCAAAGGCAGTAATAAGGTGGTGCCTTCAGATGGAGGCGGTGCCATCATTAATACGCAGCAAAGCCCGATTTACCGTATCACAACACGTGTCGCTGGGGTTAAAAACACGGTTAGTTATACCCAGACATATGTCTATTAGGAGTTAGCGATGCAACGATATCATCAGAAATACATGCAGGTATGGAGTCGTTTGGTAGCGGCCATCGCTTTTATTTTCAATCTCCTACTGCCGCAAGTGGCTATATCTGCACCAGTAACATCACCGCTGGATCTTGCCACAATACCTTTGGCAAATAGTCCTACCATCACCATACAGCCTAATCTATTATTTGTTCTGGATGACTCTGGTAGTATGAGCTGGGATTACATGCCTGATTGGGCCAATAGTAGCAATGACTCTCAATTCAGAAATGCCAGTTATAACACTGTTGCCTATAATCCTAGTGTCAGCTATTTACCCCCTGTTTTTTTTGATTCATCTGGGTTAAACACGAGTCAGTATCCTAGCCAAATTGGGCAAGCCACAGCTACTGGTGCTAGTACAGCGACTAAGCCAAATTGGCGCCAAGTGAAAAATAATGCCTACACTGGTTCGGGCTACCCTACAGGGACTAAAAATTTAGAAACAGATTCTATTTATTTTCATGTAGTTGCGGGTGAGTATTGCACCAAGCGTGATCTTAAAGTGTGTAATGCGCAATCTGCACCTAGTGCTACCTATCCTTACCCCGCCACAGTGCGCTGGTGTAACACATCAGGCAACGCTGGGGCAGCTACACCAGCAGCTAACAGTTGTCAGGCAACCAATTTAACTGGCTTTACTAATTTGAGAATGCCAAGTGCTCGGGTGGCCACTATTAGTGTTGCCAACGGCTCAGGTGGGTCAACGAGTGTTTCATCAGTGACCGTAGGTGGTGCACAAATTCTTTCTGCTACGACCGCAAGTTTAAATAATAATAATAATTTAGCTTCTGCGATTTCAACCAATATCAACAATTGTACCTATGCATTGACAGGTAGTTGTACTGCAAGAGGCTATTTTTCAACAGTATCGGGTAGCGTTGTCACGGTATATGCTTCACCAACTGCTGCCACTGCCAATATTACAAGTGCGCCTGTTATTATTAAATCTGGTGGCAGAAACGTAACGTCAACGGCTTTTTCTGTCAATGCTGTGCCTGGCAAAACCTTACCAGTAGTGATCTCTGCATCCTTGAACAGCTATACTTTACCTGGTTCAACAGTTAAGGCGGCTAGCCGTACCGATTGCGCTGGTGCTACATGTACTTATGTTGAAGAAATGACCAATTACGCAAATTGGCATACTTATTATGGCACGCGTGGGCAAGCCATGAAAACTTCTGCCAGTATTGCCTTTAAAGATGTGACAGAGGATTATCGTTTAGGCTTTATGACAACATCTACTCGGTCTGCGCAAATGCTTAATTTTGACACCTTTAACACTGCGCAAAAAGCGGCTTGGTACAGTATGTTCTTTGCTGCACCAGCTGATAGAAACACGCCACTTAGAGGTTCGTTATCGAAAGCAGGGCGTATTTATGCTAATGAAACAGTCGCAAAACGAGGTGTTTTCACAGACCCAATTCAATATGAATGCCAGCAAAATTTTACACTATTAACGACAGATGGTTATTGGAACACTGGCGATGAAACGAGTACTTATGCCGGAGGGCCTTTAGGACTGGATAACACTAACGTGGGTAATTTAGATAGTGCGGCAAACAATACGCCTAGGCCAATGCGAGAAGGTAGCCCGGCTGTAGAAAATACATTAGCTGACGTTGCTAAATATTACTTTGATACAGATATTCGTACGGTTGATTTAGGAAATTGTACTGGAGCAAAAGGTGAAAATATTTGCCAGTCTCCGGCGCCTTCAACCGCTAATCAAAAACAAAACATGGTGACGCTTACTTTGGGTATGGGAGTTGATGGTGTGTTGTCTTACACCTCAGATTATAAAATAGCGACCTCCGGTGACTTTACTGATATTAAAAATGGCATCAAGAATTGGCCAGATCCAATTGCCAATACTGGTCCTGAGCGTATTGATGATCTTTGGCATGCCGCCGTAAACGGCGGAGGCACCTATTTCAGTGCTAAAAATCCTACTGACTTAGTATCGCAATTAAAAGAAGCATTGGCCTCTATTGAAGTCAAGCTAGGTGCGGGCTCTGCAGCCGCGACAAGTACGTTAAACCCTGTCACTGGAGATAACAATGCCTATGTAGCGAGTTATACCTCTGGTTATTGGATAGGTAATCTTGAAAAACGAAGTATTGATCTTGTGACGGGTGCTGTGAGTCAGGCAGCATCAGCATGTGTAGAGGATGTTGTCACTTCTGCGACATGTATTAGTCCGTCCTCCGTTGTGCCAGATGGCAGTGGTGCATACAACTGTGTGACACCAAGCGTGACTAGTCCCCTTGCTTGTAGTGGAACTTTGGTGGGCACTGATTGTAGCGTATCTTTACCAGTAGCTTGTGTAGGCACTTTAAAAGACAAAGTCGCCAATACAGCTGATACACGCAAAATTTATATGAATAGTGGGGGTGCATTGACCGACTTTACCTTAGGCGCCATTTCCTCTGCAGGCCTGGCAAATACCTTTGGTGCTACTTTTCTAGCAGCGAATTTAACCCAATGGCCCACATTAACATCTGAACAGAAAGCAAATTTTACTTCAGAGCGCCTTGTCAATTATTTACGTGGTCAAACTGGTTATGATGAAAATGCAGCAGATCCAGAAAATAAACTGTTCCGTAAACGCCAAGCAGTGCTAGGTGATGCGGTTGATTCTAAGCCAGCGTTTGTGGGCAAGCCAACCTTTAAATACGCTGATACAGGCTACTCTGCATTTAAAGAAGCACAAGCAACTAGGACCAAAACCGTTTTTATGGGCGCCAATGATGGCATGTTGCATGCGTTTGATGCAGGCTCTTTACAAGAGCTGTGGGCTTACGTACCAAGTATGGTGATCCCAAATATGTGGAAATTGGCAGATAGTGCTTATGGGAATAAGCATAGTTATTATGTGAATGGTGATCCTGTCATTTCTGATGTATATGACGGCGGCGCTTGGAGAACGATATTGGTCGCAGGTTTAAACGGCGGTGGGCGTGGTTACTACGCACTCGATATTACTAATCCGACGAGTCCTACTCTTTTATGGGAGTTTGATGCGGTTGACGAGCCAAACCTTGGTTATACTTATGGAACGCCTATTATCACTAAGAAATCAGATGGGACATGGGTGGTATTAGTGACTTCTGGCTATAACAATATTCCAGATAACAGTGCTTTTTACTCACTCCCAGATACTAAGTTTAAGCCTAATAATCCTGCGCTTTATAATGGGGGGGATGGAAAAGGGTATTTGTACGTATTAAATGCGATATCTGGCACTAAAGTTTCTGAAATACCAACGGGTGTAGGCAGTACTTCATTGCCAAGTGGCTTAGCAGAAATCAGTGCCTATGCTGATGATCCAGAAAAAAACAACACCGCTACTTATGTGTATGGTGGCGATTTATTAGGCAACCTATGGCGGTTTAATCTTGCGGATAATAGTAAGTTGTTGTTTGCTAAACTTGAAGCATCAGGTGCGCAAGCAATTACAACTAGCCCAGAGCTCGGTACGATTAAAAATAAACGGGTAGTGTTTGTGGGCACTGGTAAATATCTTGAGGTGAGTGACCTCACTGATACAAGCCAGCAAACCTTGTATGCAATTAAAGATGACAATGCAAGCGCTACATTAGTTGATCCTCGGTCTGTCTTAGTTGAGCAAACAATAGTGCCCGACAGCTTTGATACACGTAAGAGCGGAACCAGTAACGCTGTAGACTTTGGTTCTGGTTTGGGTTGGTACATAGACCTCCCAGATCAAGGTGAGCGTCAGAACGTGCCGTCACAACTAGTATTAGGCACTTTGCTTGTACCAACGACAGTGCCAACTTCCTCTGCTTGCCAGCCCGCTGGATATGGCTGGCTAACTTTCTTGGATTATGAAACTGGTACAGCTGTTAATAATTTAGGTGCTAATATCGTCTCGTTAAGAACTAATGCGCCAACTGTCGGGTTTAATGTGGTTTATATTGATGGCAAACCAAAAGTTTCAATTGTAACGGCAGATAACCCTACACCTCAAATATTAGACGTGCCGTTTACAGGAACTGGTACAGGTTTCCAAAAACATAGATCTATTTGGAGAGAGCTAAATCTCTAATAAGCGCTTTATCTTCTACATGATTTTATAAAAATAGGTATAGAGAGTTTTACTCGAAGCAACTTTAACCTTAAAAACTGATCATTTTGTCTTACTGGCTCACATGCGAAAGCACGGAATGACTAGGTGACCATAGGGTTATTTAGTGGAGTAGCTATAAAGTGCTAGGGATGCGGTGATCTTTTTTTTTGTAGGAGCGGTCAGTGACCGCGAACCGACCTTCGCTATGATTGACCGCTGCTGTTGCAACAGTGATGGATTTTTTAGAGATTGTATGGTGTGAGCGCAGTATGATGTTTGTGGTGCTAAAGTAGTAGGCATTATTAAAGGGTCTTACTCGGGGCGTGTGGTTGAGATGGTCGTCACTGTTTGCTCTAGCACCGCGCCATCTTTCTCCGTTTTACGTATTCTGACAGGAATGTTTTGATAATCTAAAGCGAGCCATACTTCCGTTTTCTCTTGGTTTTCGCCACTTTTTAATAAATGTAGCGTTTTGAGGTCACCTAGTTTAGTGCTAATCGTTTCCTCACCTTCAAAGCTGTAAGTGTACGTGCGTAAATATTTGCCATTAGTCATGGTGATTTGCATGACGTTGAGTGGTGGCGTAAACATAAACTGGTACATAAAACTTAAAAAGTCTTGAGTACCTTCAGGTAATGGTTCTGATTTCTTCCCTTTATTGCTAGTCATTTCAATCACACCATCAGACCAGAGCAAATGTGCATACTGGTTCTTTCCACTGTTCGCCCCGAATTCATATGCGTAATAGCTAGGTTTTAATCCTTTTTCATCAACGTTACCTTCACTATATTGCTCCAGTTTACTTAAAAAAATCGAAGCGAGTCCTTTAGGTTCGGTAATGCTCGTTAACTGATAAGTGTTTTTTCTTGAGTCCATATTAAATGTAATGTAGGCAATCCCCAGTATGCCTGAGTCACCACCACGTGTTACTTCAAATTCACTATGTACGAATGTGTAAGGGTTAGTCATGTCTGTATTGACACTACTATCCGTCTCAGCAGTCGTTGTGTTTTCTGTCGTGTCTTCTGCTAGTAGTTTTTCCTTTAGGCTTGAATTGGTGGGTTCTGTAGTGGTTTCTATATTGGTTGGAATATCAGGGGATGTGCTGGTGTTCTCGCTATTCAATGAGTGCTCAGGCACTTCTACATCTGGTTTTGGTACCTCATTATTAGGAACTTTAGGATTTGGTGCTATTGAATTTTGGTGGGCTTGTGTGGCGGTGGGTTGAGTTGGCTTTTTTTCTGGTAGTACTTTTACCAAGCGTACATGAATGGATGTGATATTTTTAATATCTGACGGAAGTGATATTGAGTAACCACTGAGCAAAAATGTATGCAAAACCAAAGAAATAAAGGCTGCAATTAACAGCGATTTATTATCGGTAATGTGTGATTTTAAGGTGCTCAGTTTCATATTACTTGTTATAAATTATGTTGCAGTTGATGACGCTGAGTCCGTTTTGTTTTCTAATTTTGTTTCCAAACTGCTATTAAGTAATTGGTGTGTAATCAGCCCGTTGATTACCCCAAAAAATAGTGCTGCTAGTGCAAAAATAGGAATTAAATAGGCAATGCTGGTGTGTGGAATCAGCCATAGCCTTACAATCATCAATTGCCCAGCAATGTGTGCAAAAGCAGCTAGTATACTTAATGATACCGCACCGAAGTATTTCCTAGGTAAGTGCATACATATCCACAGCACACCTAAGCTTAATAATGCGCCAGCTAAGCTCAGTATAAAGGTGGGTGATAGAAACTGACCTAATAAAAGGCTACTGGCAAATACACGGAGTATGCTTACCCATGCGGCACTGGCAAAGTCATATTTAAATAACACATATAAGGTCACAATGTTTGCGATACCTGGTTTAACACCTGGTAAGGGGGATGGAATTACCGCCTCCAGCATATGTAACGCAATAGCAAATGCAGCAAGCTTGGCGATGCGATGGTCGTTGATGGTGGTGTTAATCTGCATATAATCGTTTATGTGAGATTGTTGCGCTATTTGTATACTACTATTCTTATACTAATAATTGAGTGAGTCGTAGTGTTTTGTTTCGCCAATGAGTTCTAAACTAAGCTGATTGGGTAGGCAAATGGCAGCTTGACCTGACCGTGACAGCCATCCTTGGTGTACACAGTATTGATTATGGCATGGAGATTGAGAAAATCTGGCTTTGCCGTTTATGATGCTGATTGTGGCGTTGCCGAGTGTTCCTTTGACATGAATATCACGCTGTTGATTAAGGCTGTAGGTGCCATAAACAGTATCACCTAGGCGGATTTGGACCGTTGTTGCATGCTCATGTGACCATAGGTGTTGAAACAAAAAGATAACTAACACGCTACTGGCAATCACAATTAGCCAATCACCAGTAAGCATAATCCTTGTTTTAGCTTTAATGTTGCGTAGTAGGTTGAACATGCGCTCGCTTCTTAAAGTCCTGATTCAGCCAAGTGAGTTTATTTTGCATTTCTTGGGTGACAAATACTTGAGATGACTGATTAATTACCATCAAGTATTTTATACCCATCGCATCTGCGATTTTTGATTTGTTTTCTGCAGGCTCAATAAAAATGGGTTTTGATGCAACATCAGAAAGTACGCCAGCTTGCGAATGGTGTGGTGCTTGCGGAGGAATTAATACTGTTACTGCTTGCGTATGATCTACTGGATAGCCAGTGCGCGGATCAATAATGTGGCAATAACGTTTACCATCTAACATGAAATAACGTTGATAATCACCAGAAGTGCCAATCGCCCAGCCATCAAGTAAATCAAGCGTGGCTATTGCAGAAGGTTTGCGCGGGTGCTGTATCCCGACCCGCCAAGGCTTATCCCCATGCTGACCAAGGGCGATGATATTGCCACCTATGTTGATGAGCGCATGCTTAACATGTTGCTTGCGTAAGTAGCGTACAGCCCTATCTAACGCATAACCTTTTGCATAGCCGCCTAAATCAAGCTTAACGCTGCTGTTTGTGCTGTAGGCTGTGTTGTTTGCAATAACAATATCATCCATCGTTGGATTGGCTTTGATTAATGCTGCAATTTTTTGATTATCGATACTGGTTGCGGCAAACTCATCTGCCTGAAACCCCCATGTGCCGATTAAATGACCAATGGTTGGGTTAAATAAACCATGAGATTTTTTTGATAGCTTAGTAGCATCTTGCAGAATTTCTACCATAAGTGGGCTGATGTTTAATGGCTTTCTCTGCGAGGCGAATGCTAAGTTAAGCGTACCTATTTCACTGATTTGGTTGCCAGAGGCTGGCTTCCAAGCGTGTAGTTGATGATGCAAGTGCTGAAAATCTTGTATGATTTCATTTGAAAGATACTTCGCACGGTCTTCTGGTTCGCCATAAATACTGATATCAACCAGCGTACCAAATACATAGCTTTGGCTGTGATAGAGTGGTGGTTTGTTGTAAGCGATGAATCCTAATATTGCAATGCAGCATGTCGCTACAATCAATACGATGCTCAATTTCCTACGCATTTATTGGCACTGTAGCTCTAGCGCATTAATAAAAATGCTGGCTGGATTGCAATCGGTTTGCTTTGCAATTTCGACCATGCCAGTAGGGCTTGTGACGTTGATTTCTGTCAGGTGCTCACCAATGATGTCTAAACCCACTAAAAATAGGCCTTCTTGCTTAAGTACTTTTCCTACGGTAGTTGCAATATCACGGTCTCGACTCGTAAGTGCCTGGGCGACCCCAGTACCTCCCGCGGCTAAGTTACCACGGGTTTCACCAGCCATTGGAATCCGTGCAAGTGCATATGGTAATGGTTCACCATTAATGACAATAATGCGCTTATCTCCTTGCACAATGGCTGGTAGATAGCGTTGTGCCATGATAGTACGGGTACCAAACTCGGTAATGGTTTCCAATATCACACTGATGTTAGGGTCTTGCAACGTTAGCCTAAAAATACTACTGCCACCCATGCCATCTAAGGGTTTCACGACAATATCTTTATGTTGATTTAGGAAATCACGAATGAGTGTTTGATTGGAGGTAACTAAAAATTCAGGTGCAAATTGTGGGAAGCGTGTGACTGAGAGCTTTTCATTCCAACCACGAATTGCTACAGGATTATTAAATACGCGAGCACCCTGCTTAGCTGCTATTTCTAGTAAATAGGTGCTGTAAAGATACTCGTTATCAAAAGGAGGGTCTTTACGCATGATAATTGCATCAAAATTACTGGGGGCGAACTCTGATTTTTCAGAAGTAGTATAGCTTTCACCAGAAAAGTTAAACTTTTGAACATTTATTCTGGCTTGTTCACCACGCAGAAAAATATCGTGTTGTAAGCTCACAAATAGCTCGTGACCGCGCTGACTAGCATCTCGCATAATGGCGAGGCTAGTATCTTTATCGCTATTTAAACTTTTAAGCGGGTCCAGAATAAATACTAATTTCATGTGCAGGCTTTATTGATTTAAAGGGTCTTGTTCTTGTAGCTCAATCGCAGCAGCGAGTAATGCTAAGCGTGCTACTACACCATAAGCGTAAAAACGGTTAGGGGTAGCATCAGGCGCACCTGCGCAGTCTGGTAATGTACAAGGTTTCTCAAAAGCTAAAGGTACAAAGTGTGAGCCTGGAGCATTCAAGTTTTCATCGACACCACGGCCAGTATGTACACGGTAGAAGCCACCAATCACAAAGTGATCCATCATATAGACAACAGGTTCTGCAACTGCATCGTTGATACTCTCAAATGTGTAAACACCTTCTTGAATAATCACTTCAGTGACTTCTAAACCTTCTTTAATCACTGACATTTTGTTACGCGCCTTGCGGTTTAAACCGCGTACATCGTCAGGTGATTTTACCGTCATAATGCCCATGCCATAAGTGCCTGCGTTGGCTTTTACAATCACGAACGGCTCTTGAGATACGCCGTATTCTGCGTATTTGATTTTAATTTTTTCAAGTAATGATTCCACTTTAGCGGCTAGGCAGTCTTCACCAGTGCGGTCATTAAAGTCAATTTCGCCGCAAGTTTCGAAATATGGGTTGAGTAACCACTCATCAATGTTAAGCAACGCTGAGAACTCACTTGCAACGCGGTTGTAGGCAGAAAAATGCTGTGATTTTCTGCGCGTACTCCAACCAGCATATAACGGTGGAATCAAGTCCTGTTCCAAATCCTTGAGAATATCAGGAATGCCGCCAGATAAATCATTATTTAGCAGAATCGCACAGCTATCAAATGGACTTAGATTGGTATCACCAAGTTTAGATGCGGGTAGCTTGATACGATTGCCTTCGCGTACCACAGGCTCTAGTAATAGCGGCTGGCCATCATGTGTTTCTAGTAAGGTAGGTTCGGTGATTTCTGGAGAAATTGAACCAATTCTTACATCCATCCCGGCCTGTTTTAAAATATTCGCGAGCTCAACTACGTTACGTAGATAATAAGTATTGCGGGTATGATTCTCAGGAATAATCAGTAAGCGGCTCGCCTCTGGACAGACTTTTTCAACTGCGACCATCGCTGCCTGTACACTTAGATGTAGAAAGTCAGGATTAAGATTATTAAAACCACCTGGAAATAAGTTCGTGTCTACTGGCGCTAATTTAAAACCTGCATTACGTAAATCAACAGAAGCATAGAATGGTGCTGCATGGTCTAACCATTGTGTGCGAAACCAATGCTCAATTTTGGGCATGGCATCCAACATGCTTTTTTCTAGCGATAAAAGTGGGCCATTAAGTGCTGTTGTTAAATGCGGAACCATATTTTCCTTTTTTAAACTTTAACGCGGTTATTTAGAGGTAATCTATTGCTGATACAGTGCCGTTTAAGTAATGACTTGGTGTGCCTGTGCATCAGCATGATTGCTAATTCTTACCATGGGGCCGCTAGCTTTATTATTAAAGCCCATCGCGTCTGCTTTTTGTTTTAAAGATTCAAAAATATGGGGTTCAACATAACGCATCACAGGTAAATGATGCACACTAGGCTGTAAATATTGTCCGAGCGTAAGCATGCTGACATTGTGTGCCCGTAAATCTTGCATCACTGCTAAAATTTCCTCATCAGTTTCACCCAAACCTAACATCAAGCCAGATTTAGTAGGGATGTGCGGATACATTTCATTAAATACTTTTAATAGGTTTAACGAGTTCTGATAGTCAGAACCTGGCCTCGCTTGTTTGTACAGTCTAGGAATGGTTTCAAGATTGTGGTTCATCACATCAGGCGGTGCTTTGCGTAGAATCTCCAGTGCGACATCTAAGCGACCACGAAAGTCTGGGACTAGAATTTCTATTCTGATATTAGGTGAGTGCGCACGTACGGCTTGAATACAGTCAACAAAATGCTGTGCACCACCATCTAGTAAATCGTCACGATCTACGCTGGTAATCACTACATAATTGAGCCGCATCTGTGCAATCGTTTTTGCCAGGTTTTCTGGTTCATTAATATCTGGGGGTAGCGGTTTGCCGTGTGCGACATCGCAAAATGGACAGCGGCGTGTGCAAATATCACCCAGAATCATAAAGGTTGCAGTACCACTACTAAAGCATTCACCGATATTGGGGCAACTGGCTTCTTCACAAACGGTGTGCAGATTATTCTCACGCAATACACGTTTAATCTCTTGATAGCGTACGCCATCAGGTGCTTTCATGCGTATCCACTCAGGTTTGCGCTGAATCGGCTGTGGAATGATTTTAATCGGAATGCGCGACGTTTTTGCCGCGTCAATTTCTTTCACCCCAGCAACTTTTGGCGTAGGTGTTTTGTTAGTGGTTAGATTCGTCATGCAAATGCTCTAGTTTGCTGGTCAGCATTGCTACAAGTTGCTCACCAATGGTTTGTAGATTGGCATTAATGCCAAGGTCTTTGGTCTGTGTCACAGCCAGCCCCTTGTAGCCACATGGGTCAATCGCACTAAATGGGCTTAAATCCATGTCTATATTAAGGCTCAAGCCGTGATAGCAGCAATTATTTTTAACACGTAACCCCAATGAGGCTATTTTGGCCTCATGTGAATTTTCTATGTTCACATAAACACCAGGTGCATCTTTTTTTGCCACTGCGCTGACATTGTATTGTGCCAGTAATTCTATCACTGTATTTTCTAGCAAGCTGACTAAACTACGTATATTAAGATTACGTCTTGATAGGTCTATTAAAACATACACAATGACTTGCCCAGGCCCGTGATAGGTGATTTTGCCACCACGATCGGTATTGACGATGGCAATGTCATCGCGGGAAGGTGGGGCTACCTGCTTGCGGTTGAGTCCTAGTGAGTAAACTGGCGGGTGTTCAGTGAGCCAAATTTCATCGGCAGAATCACCACCTCTAGCAGCTGTGAATTGTTGCATCGCCTCACATGTTGCTTCAAATGAGGTAATGCCTAAATTTCTAACAATAATATTGTTTAACATCACAAGCAGGTGAGTATGTTAAAGCGTGTATTTCACTAAAGGGTGAGATGTTAATAAGCGATAAATATCATCAAGCTGAGCTTGTGAAACGACATCAACAGAGCAGGTCAGGCTGATATATTTACCATTAGCACTAGCACGCATTTCGATATGTTCAGCATTAAAGCTTGGGACAATAGTTTGAATCAACGCAATCATCGTCGTTGAAAATATTTCTTGTGTTTCGCCCATCACTTTAATAGGAAAGCAACAAGGGAACTCAATAAGTGGCGGTGTTGCCTGAGAATCAATATCAGTCATTTTAAAATAGCGTTTAATTTGGTTATGTTTATTGCATCATTAATTTAATAGAGTCCCAAGCGCGACCAAATAATCCTGCTACTGCAACAGATTTATTGGCGACTAATGAGCGCTCGCTGATGGTTTTGCCGTTGAGTACAAATTTCACCTGGCCAATCACTTGTCCTTTTTTGATAGGCGCAATAAGTGGCTGGGTGCTAGAAATAATCGCTTTAATGTTAGCGTACTCACCTTTTGGTAGTGTTAAGTAAAGGTCACTAGCAACGGTCGATATGATTTCGTTGGTATCGCCTTTCCAGACTTTCAGCTTGCTCACTTGCTGGCCTTTTTTGTACACTAAAGTTGAGTCAAAAAATTGAAACCCGTAGTTCAATAGTTTTTGGCTTTCGGTTGCACGGGCGGCATCAGTTGGTGCGCCTAGTATCACTGCAATATGACGTGTGTTGTCGCGTTTTGCCGTTGAAATTAAACAATATCCTGCTGATTTAGTATGGCCAGTTTTCATGCCATCCACGTTAGGGTCTAACCATAAAAGGCGGTTGCGGTTTGCTTGTTTAATATTGTTGTAGGTATATTCTTTAACTGAGTATAAGCGTTTGTATTCTTCTGGAAAGTCACGAATCAGTGCAGTGGCCAAAGTGGCTAAGTCTTCTGCCGTGGTGTAGTGTTGAGGGTCTGGTAATCCTGTTGCATTCATGTAATGCGTATTTTTCATGCCCAAGCGTTGCGCTTCTTTGTTCATCATGAGTGCAAATTGTTGTTCTGTGCTCGCGATTCCCTCTGCTAATGTAATCGACGCATCATTACCTGACACAATAATTAAGCCATGCAGAAGCTCATCGACGGTTGCTGGCTTATTAGGTTCAATAAACATTCTTGAGCCTTCAGTTTTCCATGCTTGCTCGCTAATAGGTAGCGTTTGGTTCAGTTGTAAATGACCATTTTTAACAGCTTTAAATGTTAAGTAGGCGGTCATTATTTTTGTGAGTGAGGCTGGCTCCACACGCATGCTAGCATTATGCTGTGCAATAGTTTGGTTGTTATTGAAGTCTTTAAGTAAATAGGCTTTAACCGCTAAACTTGGTGGCGGTGCGATTTGTGCTGCACCAGCATAAGCTAAGTTTGTAAAAGAGGCGGTAGCCAAAGTAATCGCAAAAGAAGTTGTAGCAATAATGCGCGATAAAGTGTAATTTTTGATGATATGCATGAGATTCAATGGTTAGATTTACTGATTGGTAACAATGGCTGAGATATTGAGCTTGCTTCGTACTTTGTTTGCGTGAATGTCGGCCTCTCTTTTAGTTCCAAAGGGACCTAACCTGACGCGATGTAAGCCATTATTATACACGTTAGTGACGGCAGCATTACCCGCAAGGTCAAGGTTCAGAATTTTCTTTTGTAACAGCTCGCCGTTGGTCTCGTTCTTGAAAGCGCCTACCTGTACATAATAGCCAGAAGGCGATATTTCTTTTGTAGAGGCTGATTCTGAAATCAATCCGTTACTAGTGTTCGGTAAGCTAGTAACATCAGTGAGATTGGCTGTGCTGGTGATTGGTTCAACTGTTGCAACATTAGTTTTGGCTGCTTTCTTTAAAGCTTCTGGACTGGTATCAATCGCAGTGACCATTACCAAGCCGCTACCTTGAGCGACTAAACCTAATTTATAAGCAGCTGCGTAAGATAAATCAATTAGTCGATCATGCTTAAAAGGCCCTCTGTCATTGACGCGAACCACAACTTCACGCCCATTCGCAGGGTTAACTACTTTGACATAGCTAGGAATTGGCAGGGTGGTATGCGCAGCTGACATACCATACATATCATATGTTTCACCGCTAGAGGTTTTTCTACCGTGATAGCGCTTCCCATACCACGACGCAACACCTTGCTTGGTATATGGCGCATAGGTCTTCATGGGAATATATTTCTGACCCAACGCTTGGTAGGGTTTGCTGGTGCTGACCAGTGGTTTCTCTGCTCTAGGCTGAGCATCTGGAATGCTGGCAATATCAATAGATGTATCATCCCCAGGACCATCATCCAAATAATAGGCACCCTTGTTGCTGGATTCCTTAGGTTGATTTATTGGTGTGCTTTTGGTGCTTGGTGATTCAGGCTTTGTAGTGGATGTGCTGGCGCAACCAGCTAACAATAACAGCCATAGAATAATGAAGCCCTTTTGGAAAATAATCATTCAATTCCTCCTTTGCAATGCGAGTAACTAGGTTGCAACGAGTTTTTTATGCGTGTGAATACTCATGAGTATGCCAAAACCTAGGTAGAGTGTCACCAGTGAGGTGCCACCATAACTAATCAACGGCAATGGTACACCAACTACAGGTAAGATACCGCTTACCATCCCCATGTTTACAAACGCATATGAGAAAAAGTTGAGTGTGATACTGCCAGCTAATAGCCTAGAGAAAGTGTTTTGTGCTTGCGAGGCAATGACTAATCCACGCGCGATAATCAGACTAAATAAAGTAAGCAGTAACATATTGCCTAAAAAGCCGAATTCTTCACTAAATACAGCAAAAATAAAGTCCGTAGTCCGTTCTGGTAAAAAATCCAGCTGTGTTTGTGTGCCATTAAGCCAACCTTTGCCTGCACTGCCTCCTGATCCAATAGCAATAATCGCCTGAATCGTATGGTAGCCAGCGCCTAAGGGATCTTGGGTTGGGTCAAACAGAATTTCAATACGTTTTCTTTGGTAGTCATGTAGTAAGGTCCAAAAAACAGGCATGAGTGCGAGCAGTGATATTGATGCAACCAACAAAAATCGCCAACTTAAGCCAGCAAGAAATAATACATAAAAGCCAGAGGACGTAATTAGCAAGGAGGTGCCTAAGTCTGGCTGTTTCATGATGAGCGCGACTGGAATAGCCAGCAACACACCACCAACAACAAAATTACTGGGGCTAGGTTTACCTTCTCTGCTGGCAAAGTACCAAGCAAGCATCATCGGCACAGCTATTCTCATTAGCTCTGAAGGCTGTATCTGCATGAAACCTAGATTTAACCAGCGGCGTGCACCATGGCTGATCGTGCCAAACAGTGCAACACTAATCAGTAACAATAGACCAAGGACGTAAAGTGGGCGCGCTGCACGTTCCAAATTTAATGGGGAAATATTAGCAGCTAACCACATTACACCCAGTGCAACTGTAACATTAATGCCTTGTGCATAAATGCGTGAAAAATCTTCTCCAGATGCACTGTATAGTACAAATAAACTTAATAACAACGAAAAAAACAGACAAGCCATTAAGAATGAGTCGAAATGCTTGAATAGAAAATGAAAGATTCTGCTAATCATGGAATTCTTCTTCAGTTGTTATCGCTGTGCCCGTAGCGTTTGCAGGTGGTGGTTTCGCCACAATAGTAGGTTCGACAGCAGGTAGCTTTCCTAATAGGTAATAATCCATGACTTTTCTTGCAATAGGACCTGCTGCTGAGCCGCCATGTCCGCCGTTTTCAACAATCACAGCAAGCGCGATCGTTGGGTCTTCAGCTGGCGCGAAAGCAATAAATAAAGCATGGTCACGATGGCGCTCATTAATGGCATGCTCGTTATATTTTTCATTTTGCTTAATGCCAATGACCTGAGCGGTACCCGTTTTTGCAGCAATTGAATAACCAGAGTTGGCGCCTACGCTAGCTGCGGTGCCACCTGGTAAAGTGACATCTATCATGCCACGTTTTACAATCTCAATATTATCAGGGTTTAACTCAATACGGTCTTGTACGACACTAGGGATAAATTCCTGCTTACCTGTTAAGCCATTTTGAATTTTAGTCACTAAATGTGGTTTCATCGCAACGCCATTGTTCGCCAAAATTGCAGTGGCTTGGGCTAACTGTAGTGGTGTAGTGAGCGTGTAGCCTTGACCGATACCAACAATGACAGTTTCACCTGGATACCATGGTTGCTTGTAACGGCGCATCTTCCATTCTGGTGTGGGCAATAAACCTTCGATTTCACCTTTAATGTCAATGTCAGATCTTCTGCCAAACCCAAAATGGCGTACAAATGAGGTGAGTCTTTCTATCCCTAGCTCCATGGCTAAGCCATAGAAAAAGGTATCGCAAGAAATGGTAATCGCTCTTTGCATATCAACGATGCCGTGGCCGCTGGGCTTCCAGTCGCGGTAGCGATGGCGACTGCCTGGCAGCATGAAAAACCCTGGATCCTGAATCGCAAAAGGCGGATTGCGTTTTCCTGCTTCTAGCCCTGCCAGCGCCACGAAAGGTTTAAATGTAGAGCCTGGTGGGTAAATGCCACGAAGTGGACGATTAATTAATGGCTTATCTAAAGACTCATTGAGCAGCTTCCAGTTTTCAGTATCAATACCATCTACAAACAAGTTGGGATTAAACGTTGGCTGGCTGACATAGGTTAATACTTCACCTGTTTTTGGATTAATGGCAACCATTGCCCCGCGTCGCTCACCAAAAGCAGTTTCTGCGATTTCCTGTAGTTTGCTATCAGCAGAAAGAATCAGATTATCGCCTGGAACAGGTGCGTTGCTTGATAGCACCCGCACCGCATGGCCATCAGCATCAATTTCAACTTGCTGGAAGCCAGTAACGCCGTGTAATTGTTGCTCATAAAATTGCTCTAAGCCACTTTTGCCGATGTGGTCTGAGCCTTTGTAGTTGGAGTAAACGCCATCTTCTTTAAGGTTCTCAATATCTTTGTCATTAATGCGCCCGATGTAGCCCACCATATGCGAGCCAAGCTTGCCCAGCGGATAATGTCTGAACAGTCGAGATTTAATCTCAACCCCAGGAAAGCGGTAATGATTAACTGCAAATTTTGCAGCCTCAATTTCATTGAGGTGGGTACGTATTGGTGCACTTTCAAAGCTATGACTTTGCTCTCTGAATTTTTTAAAACGCTTTTTATCTAATGTGCTAACTTCAATGAGCTGTCCCAGTTCAGTAATTGTATTTTCGAGATTTTTTACTTTAGCGGGTGTGATCTCTAGCGTGTAAACAAAAAAGTTGTGTGCAAGTACAACGCCGTTTTTATCTAAAATCAACCCACGATTAGGAATAGTAGGGACAAGTGAAATGCGATTGTTTTCTGCTAATGTTTGATAGTGGTTGTACTGTATTATTTGCAGATAGTAAAAGCGAGACGCCAGCAATGCAAACAAGCTAAGTACAAGTAAACCTGCGACACCTAGGCGTAGCCTAAAATAATATTGCTCATGAATATAGTTTTTGAGTTCAGCAACCATACTTACATCATTTGCTGCGTGAAGGTCTGCTGGTGTTTAAACCGAGGGCAACGGCAATTTGCCATAAAATGACACCAGTGATGCTAGGTAAGAAATAGGCCCAGCCTAATGATTCACTGCCTTCAAAGGTTTTGACTGTGAGTAAAGTCAGTTGCGAGATGACGAGTAGTAACAATACATAAACTAATTGCTGTGAATTGCTAAATAATACTAAGCGGCGCTGATAGATAACTGCTACAAAAGTGGTCACCGTATAAGCAAGTGCGTGCTGCCCAAAGACGCCGCCAGTAGCTAAGTCTACCCATAACCCTATAAACCAAGCTGTGCCAATGTTGCATCTATTCGGGGCGCGAAGTATCCAGAAGATAATCACTAGCAGTACAAAGTCTGGGCGTAACTTAAGGGCAAAGCCTGACCAAGGTAGTAGCAGACATATGAATGCGACTAACAATGATAAGTAGATGGATTTTAACTTAGTCTTGTGCATGAGGTTTGTTTGGGGTGCTAGGAGCAACTGTTGTTGCTGGCACTTCATTTGTTATTTTTTTTAGTTGATTTGATTCATTCATTACGCCAGAACTTGTTGCTTTCGGTTTAGCATTATTGGCGCTAGTATTGATTGGTTGCTGGCTTGATGTGCTCGGTTTACTTGGGTTGTTTGAGATGTCAGGTTTAATAGTACTTCCTGTAGGTGAGATGCTAACGAGTAACACTTGTTTATGATTTTCAATGCCCCCAGTAGGCACGCAAACAATCCTCGCAAATGGAGAATCTTGTGTGGTTTGAATGTCTGTCACTGTGGCTACAGCAAGACCTTTAGGATAAATGCCATCGATACCAGACGTAATTAGCTTATCACCGGGTTTTATATCTACATTTGCGGGTAAGAAAGGTAGGTCTAAGGTGTTATCACGGCCATGCCCAAACGCAATTGCGCGTAATCCATTGCGCTCTATTTGAATGGGAATGGTAAGCGATTTGTCAGTAATTAGCGTGACTTCACTGCTTACTGGATAAGTACGAGTCACTTGTCCAATCACACCTTTTGCATCAACGACTGCAGCACCATCCATAACATGATGAACGCTCCCGCGATTGACGACTATTTTTTTTGTAAAAGGATCGCGGCCAACGTGTAGTATTTCGCCAAGCTGGCTAAACTCTTCTAGTGATTGATTGGCGTCTAGTAATTGGCGCAAATTACTATTTTCAAGTTCTAGCGCTTTCATCTTTTGCAATGGAATTGCCTGAGTTAGTGCTTGCTTTCTGAGTAGCTGATTTTCACTGAGTAAACGGTGGTGCGTAGAAAAATATTCATTTGTTGATTCGTAAAACATGGAGGGCGCATTGGCAATAAGCTGCAAGGGCTGTAACACAACCATTAAGTGCTCGCGCATGCTGCTTAAATATTGCAATCGAGAATCTGTTGCCATCAGTGCTAATGACAGTGCGGTAAAAAAGGCTAACCGCGCAAGAGGGCTAGGACCGCGCGCAAAAAAAGCTGGGGCTTGTTGTTGATCCAGATTTTGATGATAGCCAGCCATTATGGTTTATTCTAATTCCAAACTTTAGTGCTATTTAGTAGATAAGCGATAGGCCGTGTCAATACGGCCTATCCTGATTATTTCACTTAAACCAAAAGTCAAAACATGCTTATGCATAGTCAGATGCAGTGTTGACCATGTTTAGCATGCCTAGCTTTGGGGTGAGTCTTTGGTTATTCGTAGGCAAATATGCTGCCTAGTCTATCCATTTCCTCCAGTGCACGGCCGCATCCGCGGGCTACACAGGTTAGTGGGTCTTCTGCCACAATGACTGGTAAGCCAGTTTCTTCAATGAGTAGACGATCTAAATCTCTTAACAGTGCGCCGCCACCTGTTAGCACCATGCCTTTTTCTGCGATGTCCGCACCTAGCTCTGGCGGCGTTTGCTCAAGCGCTGATTTTACTGCACCTACGATTGCGTTGAGTGGCTCGGTGAGTGCTTCAAGAATTTCATTGCTTGAAATCGTAAACTTACGTGGCAAACCTTCTGCAAGGTTGCGCCCCGTCACTTCCATTTCAAGTACGGTTGAGCCTGGGAATGCAGAGCCAATTTTCTTCTTGATGGCTTCAGCGGTTGGTTCTGAAATTTGCATGCCGTAATTGCGGCGAATGTAATCGATAATCGCTTGGTCAAATTTATCGCCACCAACACGCTCTGATTTAGCATAAACGATACCGCCAAGTGAGATAACGCCGACTTCCGTAGTACCGCCACCGATATCCACCACCATAGAGCCTGTTGCTTCTGATACTGGCATATCTGCGCCAATAGCCGCCGCCATTGGTTCTTCAATTAAGAATACTTGCTTAGCACCAGCGCGCTCAGCAGACTCTTTAATAGCACGACGCTCTACTTGGGTAGAACCCACTGGCACACAGATGATAATGCGCGGGCTTGGCGCAAACCACCGTGAATCATGCACGCGGCGAATAAAATACTTGAGCATTTGCTCTGTAATGGTGAAGTCTGCAATCACGCCATCTTTCATTGGGCGAATGGCTTGAATATTGGCAGGCGCTCGACCCAGCATACCTTTGGCTTCAGCACCAACGGCTAGAAGGATTTTTTTGCCATTAGGGCCGCCTTCTAGACGGATAGCAACGACTGATGGCTCATCAAGTACGATACCTTTGCCGCGCGAGTAAATAAGGGTGTTTGCTGTGCCTAGGTCAATGGCAAGATCATTTGAAAAATAACTACTAATAGAACCGAACATTATGTTTTTCCTGTGGTGTGGAGCTTGTTTAATACCGTTTACTTGACTAATCCTTTGGTAATCGTCACTGGCACGATTAAGGCGCACGTAAAATCAGGTTATAATACCGTATATCTTGTTGAAAATTAAGATGCATTAGAAAATTAAGGTGCATAAGGATAGTTTTAAGAGTATGACGTAAGCCTAATGGCAATCGTATTACTTACACAGTCCTTAAATTGACAAACAAAATATTGAAAAATAGGTGTTTAACCTACCCACTCAACTAACCATTTCGGATTATTAGAAGTATGGCACTTAGTACTGAAGATATAAAAAAAATAGCGCATCTTGCCCGTATTGAGGTGAGTGATAGTGACGCTAATGCAACTTTGTCAAAACTGACTGGGATTTTAGGCCTAATCGAGCAAATGCAAGCGGTGAATACTGACGGCATTGTGCCGATGTCACATTCTCAAGACGTGGTGCAACGGTTGCGAGATGATGTGGTGACTAAAACCAATCAGCGTGAGGCATTTCAAAAAATCTCGCCAGCAGTTGGCAATGGCTCCGACGCGCGCGCAGTGGATGGCGGTCTTTATCTTGTCCCTAAAGTAATCGAGTAATCGCAATATGATCAACAGTAGCTTAAAAACATTAGCCCAAATGTTGGCTAATAAAGAAATTTCTAGCGTAGAACTCACGCAAACTTTTCTGAACAGGATTGATGCGTATAACCCAGAGATTAATGCTTACATTTCATTAGACCATGATAGAACGCTTGCCCAAGCTAAGGCGGCGGATGTACGCATCGCGGCTGGCAATGCAACTGCGCTCACAGGTATTCCTATCGCACAAAAAGATATTTTCTGCGCACAAGGTTGGAAAACCACTTGTGGTTCAAAAATGTTGGAAAACTTTATCGCACCATACGATGCGCACGTGATTACGCAGTTTGATCATGCTGGCGCGGTGAATTTGGGTAAAACCAATATGGATGAGTTCGCGATGGGTTCATCTAACGAAACCAGTTATTTTGGCGGTGTAAAAAATCCTTGGGATTTCAGCCGCGTACCTGGCGGCAGTAGTGGCGGCAGTGCGGCAGCAGTAGCTGCGCGTTTATGTGCTGCGGCTACTGGAACAGATACTGGCGGCTCAATTCGCCAACCAGCTTCTTTATGTGGCTTTACTGGCTTAAAGCCGACCTATGGTGTGGTTTCACGCTACGGTATGATTGCTTTTGCCTCTAGCTTGGATCAAGCAGGCCCAATGGCTAAGTCTGCTGAAGACTGTGCCTTGATGATGAATGTGATGGCTGGTTTTGATGAGCGTGATTCAACAAGTTTGAATCGTGAAAAAGAAGATTACACCCGTGATTTGAATAAGCCGTTACAAGGTTTAAGAGTTGGCTTGCCGAAAGAATTTTTTGATATTGGAATAGATCCGTCGACAAAAGATCCAATTGAAAAGGCTATTCAAAAGTATCAGGAACTAGGAGCAGAACTTATTGAAATATCACTACCTCACTCTAGTCTTTCTATACCAGTCTACTATGTATTAGCACCTGCTGAGGCATCAAGCAATTTATCACGCTACGACGGTGTGCGTTATGGTCACCGAGCGTCAGAATATACTGATTTGATGGATATGTATTGTAAGAGCCGTGCTGAGGGGTTTGGTGCAGAAGTTAAGCGCCGCATTTTAATTGGTACTTATGTGTTAAGTGCTGGTTATTACGATGCATATTACCTCAAAGCGCAGCAGATTCGACGTTTAATCGCACAAGACTTTGAAGAAGCTTTCAAAAAATGTGATGTGATTATGGGACCAACCGCTCCATCTACTGCATTTAAAGCGGGTCAAAAGGCTGATGATCCAGTAGCTATGTACTTAGAGGACTTGTATACGATAGCGGTTAATTTGGCTGGTCTGCCTGGCATGAGCGTTCCTGCTGGTTTTGCTACAAGTGCAGATGGTAAGCCATTGCCAGTAGGCTTGCAGATTATTGGTAACTATTTTGATGAGGCGCGTATGTTGAACGTGGCGCATCAGTATCAACAAGTGACAGATTGGCATGCTCAAGCACCAACCTTGGATAAGCCAGAAGGAAGCGCATAATGGAATGGGAAGTCGTCATTGGGTTGGAAACGCATACCCAACTTAGAACAAATACTAAAATTTTCTCAGGGGCTTCTACCACTTATGGTGCAGAGCCTAACACGCAAGCGTGTGAAGTGAGTATTGCCTTGCCAGGCGTGTTGCCTGTGTTGAATAAAGAAGCGGTTAATTGCGCGATTAAGTTTGGTTTGGCCGTTAATGCAGAAATTGCCCCGCGCTCTGTGTTCGCGCGTAAAAACTACTTTTATCCAGACTTGCCAAAAGGCTACCAAATCAGCCAGTATGAGCTACCAGTAGTGGGCAAAGGTGCCGTCACGATACAAGTGCCAGCCGTTGGCAAAAATGCTGCTTATGAAAAAGTGATTAACATCACGCGTGCACATTTAGAAGAAGACGCTGGTAAATCTGTGCATGGTGCGGTTGAAGGTATGAGTGGTATTGATCTTAACCGTGCAGGTACGCCATTGTTAGAGATTGTGACAGAACCAGACATGCGCTCAGCGGCTGAAGCAGTCGCCTATGCAAAAAAACTGCATGAGTTAGTACAATGGATTGGTATTTGCGATGGCAATATGCAAGAAGGTAGTTTTAGATGTGACGTTAACGTATCAGTGCGACCAAAAGGTACTGAAAAATTAGGCACACGTCGTGAAATTAAAAACCTGAACTCATTCAAGTTTATGCAACAGGCGATTGAGTACGAAACTCGCTGGCAGATTGAAACTCTGGAAGATGGTGGAACCATCCAGCAAGCAACCGTATTGTTTAACCCAGACACAGGCGAAACACGCGCCATGCGCAGTAAAGAAGAAGCGAACGACTATCGCTACTTCCCTGACCCTGATTTGTTGCCATTAGAAATTACAGAAGCAGATAAAACCCGCGTACAAGCGCAAATGCCAGAATTGCCAGAGGCCATGAAGTTAAGGTTTGAAACGCAATTTGGCTTAACCAGCTACGATGCCGCAAGCCTGACAGCAAGCCGTGAGCTAGCTCAGTATTTTGTAGAAACCGTTGATGCGGGTGCAGAAGCAAAACCAGCCGCCAATTGGGTAATGGGTGCTATTTCCGCAAAACTAAATGCTGAAGAAAAATCACTAGCTGAGTCACCTGTCAGTTCAGTGAGTTTGGCAAGCCTGCTAAAACGTATTGCAGACAACACTATTTCAAACAATGCTGCCAAACAAGTGTTTGAGGCGATGTGGAATGGCGAAGGTGAGGTTGATGCCATTATTGACGCAAAAGGCTTAAAACAAGTATCAGATACTGGTGCAATAGAAGCGATTATTGATGAAGTGTTGGCGGCCAATGCCGCAATGGTAGAAGAGTTTAAGGCAGGCAAAGAAAAAGCTTTTAACGCTTTAGTCGGCCAAGCCATGAAAGCCTCAAAAGGTAAAGCCAACCCTGCTCAAGTGAATGAAGTGTTGAAGAAAAAGCTAGGTGCTTAAACCCTAACACTGATGTCAGTTTAGTTTTTGTAAGTAATTAAATAGAGAGTCTTAAGATAAAAGCCTTGCGGTGACCCATAAGGCTTTTTTAATTTTAGGCTGGTAATTTAGATTTACGGGTTTGATTGTGAGCAATTATTAAACGAAAGTTTACTTCGTAATTTATGGCGTTTCTTTACCAGGCTGACTCTTAAGTAAGAGGTAGCGTTTTTTATCTTCATCAAAACGTTTTCGAGTGGCGCTAATCGCTGTATTTCGTGCTGCTATTTTTTCATCTAAGCTAGCAATCTGCTCTTGCTCGTTTGCAATATCAGCTTTCAGCTCTTTAGGCGTCACTTTCTTTCTTTTTTCAAAGCTGGCCGCCATTGTCTCTTTTGCAATAAGATTTTTTTGATGATTAGCTTTTTCTTGCTGTAAATTCTCTAGTGCAATTTTATCTAGCTGAATATTACGCTCCAGTGCTAGGTCAATTTCGTTGACGTTAGTAAATGCCCCAAGTAATGCTTTATCTTTTTTAGCTTGTTCAGATTTGGCGTATTCTATTTTTGCAAGCTCAACTGTATTGTCTTGAGTTGCGGCTGGCTTATTGTGTTTAACGGTGATGCCCTGACGGTTAATTAGAGAGCTTTCACGGTTGATGTATTGGGTGGGGATGGAGTCACCATAATGAGTGACTCCTTTTTCATCTTTCCATTTTAATATGCGGCCTGAACTCTCGGCTTGTGCATATTGGATTGAACACAGCATTAGGCATAGTCCTAATGTCCACATCACACTGGTGGCAAGCGGATTGGTTGCTGCTGAAGCCGATAAGATTGGCTTTTGTAACGGTTCAAACAATCTTGCCATGTTGATGTGGGTAACCTTTCTGGTTGTTACATTAGCTATGAATCCAGTTGATCAGGAAGCATGTTGTAGCAAATTTTCTATAGTTAACTAAATGACACCATATTTTTGTCGATACGCTTCAACTGCATGCAAATTTTGCGCCATCTCAGTTTTGTCATGTAAATAAGTCAATAAATCATTTAGATTAGCAATAGCGCACACGGGTATTTTGTTGGTGTTGATCACTTCCTGTACTGCTGAAAGCTCGCCTAGGCCTTTCTCCTGCCTGTCGATAGCAATTGCCACGCCACAAGCACTGGCGCCGCTGGCATTGATGAGTTCAACAGATTCACGTACTGACGTGCCTGCTGAAATTACATCATCGATGATGAGAACTCGACCCTTAAGTGGGCTCCCTACAATGACACCGCCTTCACCGTGATCTTTGGCTTCCTTGCGGTTGTATGCATAGGGTACATTGTGACCATCTTTGGCAAGTGCAATCGCAATACTTGCCGCTAATGTAATGCCCTTGTAGGCTGGGCCAAATAGCATGTCAAATTCAATACCAGAGTTTTTAATGGCCTTAGCGTAAAATTCGCCTAGCTTCATCAGGCTTTCACCGTCATTAAATAAACCAGCATTAAAAAAGTAAGGGCTTAGTCGCCCTGCTTTGGTTTTAAATTCACCAAATTTTAAAACCTCTTTTTGAATCGCAAATGCGATAAAATCTTGCCTGAATTGATCGAGTGATTGAGTCATAATAGCTTCTGTTCATTATTTGGAATTAAGTTTTGAAGATTATATCGTTAAATTTAAATGGCATTCGCTCCGCAACCAATAAAGGTCTGTATGCATGGTTAAAAAAACAAGATGCAGACATCGTGTGTATGCAAGAAATCAAAGCGCAAGTTGGCGATATGAGCGATGAAATGCTCAATCCAGATGGCTATTTTGGCTATTTTCATTACGCAGAGAAAAAAGGTTATAGCGGTGTAGGTATCTACTCAAAAACGCAGCCAGATAGCATTATAGTAGGCTTGGGTATTGCTGATATTGATAGAGAAGGGCGTTATATCGAGGCAAGATTTGGCAATTTAAGTGTGGTGTCGCTATATTTGCCTTCTGGCTCAAGTGGGGAGGAGCGCCAAGCCTTTAAGTTTAGTGTGATGGAGCGCTTCATGCTACACCTGAAAATGCTTAAAGATAGTGGGCGTGATGTGGTGATTTGTGGTGATTGGAATATCGCGCATCAAGAAATTGATCTTAAAAACTATAAAGGTAATCGCAAAAACTCAGGATTTTTGCCTGAGGAGCGTGCTTGGCTGACTGCGTTGTTTGATGATGTTGGCTGGGTGGATGTGTACCGTAAGTTACACCCAGAAACTACCGATGCGTGTTATACATGGTGGAGCAATCGCGGACAGGCGTGGGCTAAAAACGTGGGTTGGCGTATTGATTATCAGATTGCGACAACTGATTTTGCGAATAAAGCTGTTAGCAGTAGCATCTATAAAGATGAGCGCTTTAGTGACCATGCACCCTTAATTGTGGAATATCAATAGCGTTTAGTTGTTATATTGGATGTCTTTTGCAGTTTCATTCCATGGTGCTATTTTTAATAAGAGCGCCATGCCAGGGATGGCAATCAAAAAGCACAGAATAAAGAAGTCTCGCCATCCCATGCTCTCTACCATGTAGCCTGTTGCGGCATTGGCAAATGTACGCGGTACTGCTGCCAAGCTGGTAAACAATGCGAATTGGGTGGCGGTATAAAGTGGGTGCGTAGTTTTAGCAATATAGGCAACAAAAGCGGCAGTGCCTAGCCCTACGCCCAGTGCCTCTACTCCAATGACCATTGCTAGCCACACTAAACGTTCTTGTAAGGCAAAGCTGGCACCGAAGATTTGTAACTCAAAAAATGAGCTGAATAATGTAGGGTTGGTTGCTGCATCCGCAAGCCAAGCAAAGCCTAAGATAGCGACCATCTGCACTGCACCGAATACCCATAGCGATTTGTTGATACCAAGCTTGATCATCCACAGACCACCGATTAGGCCACCTAGCACACTGGGCCATAAGCCTGCATTCTTGGCGATTAAGCCGATTTCAGTTTTGCTGTAACCCATGTCTAAATAAAATGGGGTTGCCAGCGCGGTGGTCATGCTATCCCCTAACTTATATAGAAAAATAAACGCCAAGATGAATAGAGCGGATTTTAGTCCGTTACGCTCAATAAACTCTTTGAATGGTTCTACAATCGCAGCACGTAAAGTTTTTGGTGCGCCGTATCTTAAGGCAGGTTCTTTGACTAATAACGTCATAACGAGGCCTGGCAACATAAATAGTGCCGTGATGATAAACACGCTACTCCATGGCATGTGGTCTGCAAGAATCAGTGATAGCGAGCCTGGTACTAAGCCTGCAATTTTATATGCATTTACATGCACGGCATTACCAAGGCCTAGCTCAGCATCTATTAGTAACTCTCGTCGGTAGGCATCCAATACAATGTCTTGGCATGCACTAAAGAAGGCCACAACCGTGGCTAGGTATGCAATGCTCCAAATGTCAAACTTTGGGTTAAATGCACCAAAAGCTGGGATCGATAATAGTAATAATACTTGCCAGATGACCAGCCAGCCGCGGCGGCGACCGAGTGGTGGGGTGAAGCGGTCAAACAGCGGTGCCCACAGAAATTTCCATGTAAATGGCAGGCTGATTAATGCAAACAGACCAATTGACTTAAGATCTACCCCTTCAGAACGTAGCCAAGCTGGTAGTAGGCTGATGAGTATGAAGAGAGGTAGCCCCGAGCTAAAGCCTGTAAATACACAGATGAGCATTTTTTTGCTCATAAGTGATTCTCTGATGGTGGGTGGTGCTATTGTTTGCAAAGTCATTACTTGGATTTTAAGCGGTACATTGCTAGGCTACCAAGCAGGTTGGGCATGAAGTTCACTTCTTTGCCATCTGTAATCACGCGACGTTCTAATATTTCAATATTGTGATGATGGCAAAATTCGTCAAAATCATTAATGGTGCAAAGGTGTACATTGGGCGTGTCATACCATTGGTATGGTAACGCTTTAGAGACTGGCATGCGCCCTGCCGTAATTTGCATGCGGTTGCGCCAGTAGCCGAAGTTTGGGAATGTGACGATAATTTCCTTACCGACGCGCAGCATCTCCAATACAATTTCTTCAGTATTGTGCATGGCTTGCAACGTTTGCGAAAGAATCACGGTGTTAAATGACTGATCTTCAAAGCCTGACAGACCATCTTCAAGGTCCATTTGGATGACGTTTGTGCCGTTTGCAATACAAGCAAGTAGATTGGCATCGTTTTTTTCTACGCCATACCCTTTAGTTTCAAGTGCGCTATGTAAAAATTGCAATAATTCACCGTCCCCACACCCTAAATCAAGCACTTTAGAGCCAAACTTCACCCAATTTGCGATAATCGCAAAATCTTGACGGTATTGCGCAACATTTTTTGTAATATTTACATTATTCTGCATGGTTGCCACCAACTTCAATATTGCTTAAATAAGTACGCAAAATAGCGTGGTAATGTGCGTCAGGCATTAAAAAGGCATCATGGCCATGTGCTGCGGTTACCTCTGCGTAGCTGACCGTGCTTTCGTTATCGAGTAACGCTTTCACAATTTCGCGTGAACGTGCAGGTGAAAAGCGCCAATCGCTAGTGAATGACAGTACTAGAAATTTTGCTTTGGTTTGGCTCAGTGTTTTACTGAGGTCACCACCAAAAGCAAGCGCAGGGTCGTAATAATCTAATGCGCGCGTCATGCGCAAATACGTGTTGGCATCAAACTCGCCAGCGAATTTATCGCCTTGGTAACGCAAGTAAGACTCCATTTCAAACTCAACATCAAAGCTATATTTGATGTTATCCTTAAGTTTGCGGCCAAATTTCTCACCCATGGCGTCATCGCTCAAGTAAGTGATGTGACCAAGCATACGCGCAATACGCAAGCCGCGACGAGGTACCACGCCATGTTCGTAATAGTCGCCACCATGAAATTCCGGGTCTGTAATAATGGCCTGGCGTGCAACCTCATTAAATGCCATATTTTGTGCGGTGAGGTTGGGTGCAGAGGCAATGACCAGCGCGTGGCGTACGCGGTCAGGGTAAGCGATAGTCCATTGCAATGCTTGCATGCCACCTAAGCTGCCGCCAATCACAGCCGCTAGTTGAGTGATGCCTAGGTAATCCAATAAGCGTGCTTGGGAGTTTACCCAATCTTCCACTGTGACAATCGGGAAAGCGGACCCCCATGGTTTACCAGTTGCTGGATTGGTGCTGACAGGACCAGAGCTACCATGACAGCCGCCTAAATTATTAACGCCGATGACGAAAAATTTCTTGGTATCAAGTGGTTTATTGGGGCCAATTAAGTTGTCCCACCAGCCTGGGTATTTGTCTTGTTCTGAGTATTTGCCAGCGACATGATGTGTACCTGAGAGTGCATGGCAAATCAGAACTGCATTGGACTTGTCGGCATTTAATGTGCCGTAGGTTTCGTAAACAAGGTCAAATTGCGTGAGTACTGCGCCACTTTTTAGGACAAGCGGTTCGCTAAACGATGCAGTTTTTGGGGCAACAATGCCGATAGAGTTATTTTCAGACATGCGGTGATTATACTATGAGCAACTGCAAATGTTGATGTTGCTTATGCGCTATGTGCCGATGTGTATAAATTTTTGTTGGGTTAAGTCATGGCGATGCCATTGCCCGTGCTTAAATGACTCAATGAGTTTGCGTGCGCGACTTGTAGCCATGCCGTTAAAGCCTGGGTGATCTTGGTCAAGGTAGTCAGTGAGTCCCGTGAAGGATGCCATGTCTTCACGAGATACATGTTCGTAACTCATGGTCCATTCTGTAAAGCTACGCTCAGTAATGGGCTCTCTAATAAGTTTAACAACGTGGTGGTTTCGTTGGTCTAGGCATATTTTGTCATATAAATCATCCACTAACTGCTCTTCACCTTCCAGTACTTGAAAGAAGCAATCATCCATATAGAGCAACATACCGGTGATGCCTTGACTTTGGTTGCAGGTGCGTGCGTGATTAAGAAGTGCTAATAATTCGTCGTGCGACATTTGGTGCGTTGCAACGCTAGTGTAAGCGATTAGTATGAGTTGATTTGCTTCTGGCATTGAGCGCTCTCCGACAATGTTACGTTCAGTATCTGACAAAAGCGTTACGACTTGGTTCAGGTAGCGTTAGTCCCAATGGGTGCTCACGATGAGTGGATTTTTACCGATGGTTACGCGATTGTTGCCACCAAAATCCTCAATGGTTTCTATCGCCACCAGTCCAGTCTGTGCCATTAGGTCTGTCACTAAATGTGCTTGGTTATAGCCATGTTCTAACATCAGCCAGCCTTGGGGTTGCATGTGTAATAGGCAGTTATCTATGATTTCCCGAATGTCATCAAGGCCATCTGCACCAGAGGCTAGTGCTGATATGGGTTCAAATCTTAAATCCCCTTGCGTGAGGTGTGTGTCATGCTGCTCAATGTAGGGTGGGTTGCTGACAATCAGATGAAATCTTTCACCTTCCAGTGCTGAGAACCAGTTACTCAAGCGCAAATCAATATTTGTGAGTGCTAATTGTGTCGCGTTGCGCTTGGCAATGTCCAGTGCTGTGCTTGATGCGTCAATTGCCATCACTTGTGCTTCTGGGCGATGTTTGGCGATTGCCAGTGCGACTGCACCCGTTCCTGTGCCTAAATCTAGCACTGAATAGCGTACATCGGTGGGGATTCTATTTAAGGCAGCTTCTACTAAAGTTTCAGTATCTGGCCGTGGGATGAGTGTGTCAGGCGACACAATTAAATTCAGACCAAAAAATTCACGGTAACCAAATATATAGGCAATTGGTTCACCTAGTAGTCTGCGCGCAAGTAGGGATTCGAAGCTAGCCTTTACATTGTCTTGTAGTGCGTCACTCTCGTGCGCTATTAACCAAGCACGATTAACGTTTAACGCGTTTTGTAGTAACAGTTGCGCTTCAAACTTCGCCTCATTAGCCTCTAGCGATAGCTGCTCAATGATGCGTTGCTGCGCTTCTATCCAAGCGGTGCGTACAGTCCGCGTCAATTAGTTGTCGTCGCCTAAGCTGGCTAGTAAGTCAGCCTGATGCTCTGCTGACAATGCGCCAATCAACTCATCCATATCACCTTCTGTAATCGCATCAATTTTGTATAAGGTCAGGTTGATGCGGTGGTCGGTAATACGGCCTTGTGGGTAATTGTAGGTGCGAATGCGCTCTGAGCGGTCACCACTACCGATTAAGCTTTTACGCTCGCTAGCGATTTTACTTTGTTGCTCGTCCACTTGTTTGGCTTTGATGCGTGCGGCCAATACGGCAAATGCTTGCGCCTTGTTCGCATGTTGGCTGCGGCCTTCTTGGCATTCCACCACAATGCCTGTAGGGGCGTGCGTTAGGCGTACGGCTGAATCGGTTTTGTTAATGTGTTGCCCGCCTGCACCACTCGCGCGGAAGGTGTCGATACGCACATCCGCAGGGTTGATGGCTACGTCGTTAATTTCATCAGCCTCTGGTAATACAGCTACCGTACATGCGCTAGTATGAATACGACCTTGGGTTTCGGTGTCAGGTACACGTTGTACACGGTGACCGCCACTCTCAAACTTCAGTTTTGAGTAAGCGCCGTAGCCTTCAATTTTGGCGATAATTTCTTTGTAGCCGCCCATTTCGCCTTCGTTGGCAGACATGACTTCAACTTTCCAGCCTTGGCGTTCTGCATAGCGAGAGTACATGCGGTAAAGATCGCCAGCAAATAAACCTGACTCATCACCACCTGTACCTGCGCGGATTTCTAAGAAGATATTTTTCTCATCATTAGGGTCTTTAGGTAGTAACAATGTTTGTAACGCAGCTTCAATGGCTTCTAGTTTTGCTTTGCCCGTTTCAATTTCTTCTTGAGCAAACGCTTTCATCTCTGGGTCGCTCAGCATGGTTTGCGCTTCACTGATGTCAGCTTCAGCCTGCACAAAGGCACGATATTGCTCTACGATAGGCGTGATTTCGGCATGTTCTCGTGTGAGTTTGCGATAATTGTCCATATCGTTAGTGATGCCCTCACTGCTCATCAAACGGTCAATTTCATCTAGGCGCTCGCTCAAGTTGGCGAGTTTGGTAATCATGCTTGGTTTCATTATGTGTTTCTCAAGGTTTTATTGCTTAATTCCAATTCTAAATCATTCGTGTCGTTGTTGTCTTCGGCTCGCCGTGCTACAGCACTGTCTTCGCCTCGTCGCCTAGGCACGAATGATTTAGAATTGGAATAAGTAATACGGCTTAACTTTTAATTTGATATAAATCTTTTAAAATTTCTTCGAGCTTCGCATGCTCGTCGCCATGTGTTTTATTCAGTGCATGGCTAGGGGCATGAAGAAACTTGTTGGTGAGTGCCACGCTAAGTGCCTCTAAGGCTTTTTCAGGGCGCTCACCTTTTTGTAGTAGTTTTAACGCTTTTTCCAGTTCAGATTTACGCATATGCTCGGCTTGGTCGCGCAGGGCTTTGATGGTGGGCACTGCATCGCGCTTTTTAAACCACTGCATAAAGTTTTCAACACGCGTCGCGACAATTATTTCTGCTTCAACTGCTGCCGTTTGCCTGTTTTCAATGCCATCAGACACCACTTGCGCTAAGTCATCGACAGTATATAAAAATACGTCGTCCAGCTCTGCCACCTCAGGTTCAATATCGCGCGGTACAGCTAAGTCCACCATGAAAATCGGACGGTGGCGGCGTGTTCTAATGGCGCTTTCTACCATGCCTAAGCCGATAATGGGTAAGGTGCTTGCTGTTGAAGTGATGACGATATCAAAGTTTGCAAAGTATGTAGGCAGGTCGTTGAGTAAAATCGCTTCGCCATTAATTTTTTGCGCAAGCGTTGAGCCGCGTTCAATGCTACGGTTGGCAATCGTAATGCTCTTTGGCTTTTGTGCGGCAAAATGGTCTGCACAAAGTTCTATCATTTCTCCAGCGCCAATAAATAGTACTTTTTGTTCGCTAATGTCACCAAAAATACGCTGAGAGAGCTTGACTGCCGCTGCTGCCATTGAAATAGAATTAGCACCAATATCTGTATTGGTGCGCACTTCTTTAGCGACTTCAAACGTGCGTTGAAATAACTTATGTAATAGTGTGCCTAAGGTGCCTGCATCCTGTGCAATTTTAACCGATTGCTTAAATTGACCAAGAATTTGTGGCTCGCCTAACACCATGCTATCTAAGCCAGAAGCCACTCTAAACGCATGTTTAACGGCTTCATCATCTGGCAGAGTGTAAATGTAGGGGGCGATCTCGTTTGCTTCAATTTTGTGATATTGCGATAACCAAGCCAGTGCTTTTTGCGGATCATCTGTGCTGCAATAAAGTTCTGTGCGGTTACAGGTAGACAAAATCGCAGCTTCGGAAGCGTTATTCATGGTGAGATCGCGCAGGGCGCTACCAAGATGATCGCTGTTAAAAGCAACATGCTCGCGGATTTGGATGGGGGCGGTTGTGTGGTTCACGCCTATAACATATAACTGCATAAGTGTAATTTTGAGGGATTGGCCTATCTTAAGCAAGAAGCATCATCTTATTAGTGTGAAATAAGGTTAAAATAACGCTTTAAACTGATTAATAAATTTAATTTGACGGATATTGCCATGGATAAAACTTTTAGAATTGCCCCAAGTATTCTTTCTGCGAACTTTGCCAAACTTGGTCAAGAGATTGAAGATGTGATTACCTCAGGCACAGATATCGTGCATTTTGACGTAATGGACAACCATTACGTGCCTAACTTAACCATTGGCCCATTGGTGTGTGATGCAATTCGCGAAACTGCAAAAAAAGTAGGAGCGTTGATTGATGTGCATTTAATGGTTAAACCAGTTGACCGTATTATTCCTGACTTTGCAAAAGCTGGTGCAAACATCATTACTTTTCACCCAGAAGCTTCAGAGCATATTGACCGTAGTTTGGCGATGGTGCGTGATTTAGGTTGTAAATCAGGCTTGGTGTTCAACCCTGCTACTTCATTAAGCTACCTTGATCATGTGATGGACAAAGTAGATATGATTTTACTGATGTCAGTGAACCCTGGTTTCGGTGGTCAGAAATTTATTCCTGAAACATTGGAAAAACTAAAATTAGCACGCGCTAGAATCGATGCATACTACGAAAAAACAGGCCGTCAAATTTGGCTTGAAGTAGATGGTGGCGTAAACGCACAAAACATTGCAGAAATTGCACGTGCTGGCGCGGATACATTTGTGGCTGGTTCAGCGATTTTTGGCTCACCTAAAGATACTGATGCAAACCGTTACAACACTGTTGTGGCTGAAATGCGCGCATCTTTGGCTACTGTAAAATAAATACAGCCAATTAATCGCTTAGTGACATTATTTATGGCGCTAGGCGATTGGATGGCTGTGTTTTAATCCATCGTAAATTTGAAATAAAGTAAATCGCCATGGGGTTTAATGTCAAAGCCATCATGTTTGATCTTGATGGCACATTAGTTAACACTGCGCCAGAAATTGCTTTTGCGGCGAATCAAATGTTGGATTCGTTAGATTTGCCAAACAAATCGCCAATACAGATAGAGCGTTATATTGGTGAGGGTGCGCAAATGCTGATTAAGCGATGTGTGATGAGTGAGTCAGGTGTTGAACCTGATGATGATTTGCTTCATGATGCACAAGCTTTATTTTTTGAGCATTATGCTAATAATGTCACACGTAGCCAACCGTATGAGGGTGTGCTAGAAACCTTAAGCCACTTAAAGGGTAAAGGTTTTAAGTTAGCATGTGTGACAAACAAACCCGAAAGATTCACGCACCCCTTGCTCGATGCGACAGGGTTGGCAGATTTTTTTGATGTAGTTGTTTCTGGTGATACTTTGCCAAAAAAGAAACCTAGCCCGATGCAATTGCATCATATCTGCAAAACATTTAACGTGCTGGAAGCTGAGTCTATGCTGGTGGGCGATTCTGAAACAGATGTTGTAGCAGCGCATGCCGCAGGATGTTATATTGTCACCGTACCTTATGGATATAATCAAGGTAGAGTAATTGACGAGCGTATGGTGGATGCCACGATTGCTGATTTACCCGATTTACTTAATTTATTAACCTAGTAATCTCTTACTAATACATAACTTCAAATATGATGAACGTAACAGACGATCATTTTTACAATCAGATTCTTAGTGGCCCTTTCAGTTGGCGATGCTCTTGGCAAAGCTAATTAAATAGTCATGCAGCAGCGTCAATCATAGGTGATTAAGCTGCTCCACTTTAAAGAACACGATGATAAAGTTTTAGGAAGTTTATGTTAAACACGATTAATCAAGATGAATTTAACGCCTTGGCAGCACAAGGCTACAACCGCATTCCCCTAGTACTTGAAACCTTTGCAGATCTCGATACACCGTTATCACTCTATTTAAAACTGGCAAATCAGCCATTTTCATACTTGCTTGAGTCTGTGCAGGGTGGAGAGCGTTTTGGTCGTTATTCAATTATTGGACTGCCTGCAAAAACGCGTATTGTTGCGCACGGTAGAAAAGTACAGGTATTAGATGGCGACAGGGTGGTGGAGTCGGTAGAGGATACAAATCCATTAGACTTCGTAAAAAGTTTCCAAGCGCGCTTTAAAACACCACCTTACGAAGGTTTACCAAGGTTTACTGGTGGTTTAGCTGGTTATTTTGGATATGAAACCGTCCGTTATATTGAGAGGCGATTAGCTGATGCTGTAAAACCTGATGCGATCAATGTCCCGGATGTTTTATTGATGGTGTCTGAGCAATTGGCGGTGGTTGATAATTTAAGCGGTAAACTTTACTTTATTGTTTACGCAGATTCAGCTGAGGCTGGTGCGTATGAACAAGCTAAACAGCGCTTGAGTGAGTTAGTGCAAAAATTAAGAAATACTGTCACGATTCCAAAATCAATTGCTACTGATAAAACTGTGGCGACTTCAGAATTTGGTGAAGATAATTTTAAAGCAGCAGTTAAGCGTGCTCAGCAGTACATTTTAGACGGCGATATTATGCAGGTAGTGTTGTCGCAGCGCATGTCACAGCAATTTTTAGCACCACCGTTATCGCTTTACCGTGCGTTACGTAGCTTGAATCCATCACCTTATATGTTTTACTACGATATGGGCGATCACCATGTGGTAGGTGCGTCACCTGAGATTTTAGTGCGCCTTGAGAATGGTACGGTGACAGCACGTCCAATTGCTGGCACACGACCGCGCGGCAAAACTCGTGAACAGGATATTGCACTGGCTGAAGAGTTGTTGGCTGACCCTAAAGAGCGTGCCGAGCATGTGCAATTAATGGACCTTGGGCGCAATGATGTGGGTCGAGTTGCCGTGACTGGCTCTGTTCGTGTGACTGACAATATGATGATAGAGCGTTACTCTCATGTGATGCATATTGTGAGTAATGTAGAAGGTAAGCTGAAACCAGGAATGGATGCGATTGACGTCATTAAAGCAACGTTCCCTGCTGGCACAGTCAGTGGTGCGCCTAAAGTACGTGCGATGGAAATTATCGATGAGTTAGAGCCAAGCAAACGTGGCATTTATGCAGGTGCGGTGGGTTACTTAGGTTTTAATGGTGACATGGGTGTGGCGATTGCTATTCGAACTGGTGTGATCAAAAACAATATGCTTTATGTGCAAGCGGGTGCTGGTATTGTGGCTGACTCTGTTCCAGCAAGTGAATGGATGGAAACACAGAACAAAGCGCGTGCAGTGTTGCGTGCCGCAGAGTTGGTACAAGATGGACTTGATGTCAGCTAAGAGCATGTGATGAAAAACATTGCCACTCAATATCGGTCATCAACTTTTAAAACAAAGTTGATGACTTTTGTTTTAGTGGCACTGGCTTATTTTGTAACAGCCAAACTTGGGCTGATGGTGCCTTATAAAGAGTCTATGGCTACCTTGATGTGGCTCCCTACAGGAATTGCTGTGGGTGCCATTATGCGCTGGGGACGCATCTGTATCCCCGCAGTTTTTATTGCATCATTTGCGATAGAGCTTACCGTGTTACCTTCTTTAACAAGTGTGTTAATCGCTGTTACAAACACGCTAGGCCCTATGCTCTCAGCATATCTCCTGCGCAAATTCCATTTTAATCATCATTTATATAAACAAAAAGATATTCTACTGATGATATTGGTGGCGATGATTGGCATGTTGGTTTGTGCCACAGGCGCTATATCTAGCTTATATTTCACTGGGTTAGCAAATGAGGGAAATCTTTTCAATATTTGGTTTATTTGGTGGCTAGGCGATAGCTTAGGTGTTTTATTAGCGCTGCCCTTAGTACTCAATATCGGTAGAAAAGGCACATTCTCTTGTGATGATAAGTGCCACCAGTTGCTGGCATGGATTGTTTTGTTTGTGTGCATTGAGCTCATTATCGTGAGTTCGGTTCCTGATTTAAATAAACAATTTATTTTATCTATGTTTGTGATTTTGCCCATGCTCATATGGGCTTCAATGAGCTTTGGTATTGTCGGCGGGTCTTTCTTTGTCATTATCTTATCCAGCATTGCTGTATGGCTTACTTCGCAGGGTACTGGTAATTTTTATAGTCATAATATAAGTGAAGGAGTCTTCTCACTGTGGACCTTTATGGTGGCATTGGTGGTGACCATGTTGTTAATTTCTGCCTTGCAAGCTGAGCGAAATTTAGCACTTAAGACCATACAAAAACACGATAAGAAGCTACGCGCTGTGATTAATGGGGCATTCGATGCCATTTTAACGATTGATGCAGCAGGCCTGTTGGTTGAGTTTAATCCAGCAGCAGAGCGTATTTTTGGGTATAAAAAGGAAGACGTCTTAGGGAAGCCGATGTCGGAATTGATTATTCCCGAAAGATACCGAACTGCCCATCATGCGGGGCACCAGCAATATGTTAAGTCTGGTGTTAAGCATATTTTTAACCAACGCATTGAAATGGTTGCAATGCGTGCAGATGGTGGTGAGTTTCCGATAGAGTTAACGCTAACTGCTTTAAGAGATGCTGATTTGTGGTTGGTCACTGGATTTATACGTGATATTTCTGAACAGAAAAAAGCTAGGCAGGAGATCGAGAACTTTGCCTATTATGATGCGCTGACGGCTTTGCCTAATAGACGTTTGTTGATTGATCGTTATCAGCATGCGATTTTAATTGCGCAACGGGTAGGCACTTACTGTGGTTTATTGTTTATTGATTTAGATAAATTTAAAACACTCAATGACACCAAAGGCCATGATGTAGGCGATCAGTTGCTGATAGAAGTGGCTAAAAGAATACAGAATACGGTGAGGTCTGGAGATACCGTTGCAAGACTCAGTGGAGATGAGTTTGTGGTGATATTAGAGAACTTAGACTCCAGTGCAACAGTCGCTTATCAACAGGTGAGCGAGGTTGCCCAGAAGCTTTTGGCGGAGCTTAATAAAAATTATTATTTAAGTTTGTTTGAATTTGCTACCAGTGCCAGCATCGGCATTACCTTGTTTAATGACCATCAACTGACTTTTGAAGATCATTTGAGGCATGCAGACACTGCGATGTACTTATCTAAAGAAAGTGGTGGTAACACGTATCGATTTTATGATCAATTAACGCAAGAAAGCATAGAAAAAAACTTTGCGTTAGAGTCCGCGCTTTCAGTGGCACTTGTTAATCATGAGCTATATTTTAACTACCAGCCGATTGTTAATGTGGATAAGCAAGTGGTTGCGGCTGAAGTGTTATTGCGATGGAGCCACCCAACGCTTGGTAATGTGAGTCCTGTCGAGTTTATACCGATTGCAGAAAAGACGAATCACATTATTAAGATAGGACATTGGGTATTGGCACAGGCATGCCAGCAACTGAAAGTATGGGAATCAGACCCAATATTAAGTCAAATCAAGCTGTCAGTTAACATTAGTGCGAAGCAGTTTTTATATATCAACTTTGTACAAGAGTTGCGTGAAATATTAGCGAATACCGCGATTAATCCAGACCAGCTTAAGTTAGAGCTTACCGAAACGGCCGTGATTGATAATATTGATGATGTGATCAATAAGATGAAAGTATTGAAGCAGATGGGTGTCAGAATCTCTCTGGATGATTTTGGGATTGGGCACTCATCATTGGTCTATCTCAAAAAGTTGCCAGTCACCCAAATTAAAATTGATCAATCCTTTGTGCATGATGTACTGACAGATTCAAATGATGCAGCGATTATTCAAATGATACTTGCCGTTGGTAAGACCATCCATTGCGATATCGTCGCTGAAGGTGTTGAGCAGGTTGAGCAATACGAGCTGTTAAGAAGTTTTGGCTGTGATTATTTCCAAGGTTATTATTTTAGCAGGCCTACAGATGTTGAGAGTTTTGAAAAACTAGTCATCAATGGCTAAGCTCTGTGATTACATATTGGACTGTTATCAAAATGTAATCATGCGAAAAATATACTGAGATTGTAATAGGCTAGTTGTTTGCTAACCAATCACCAGATTTCCCACCGTGTTTTTCTAGTAGCTTAATCTCTGAGATAGTCATTCCGCGATCCACCGCTTTGCACATATCGTAAATGGTGAGTAGGCAAGCGCTTACTGCGGTTAGTGCTTCCATTTCTACGCCAGTTTTTCCGTAAGTTTCGGTGGTAACTGAGCAGCTGATGCTAGACGATGTTTCATTTACATCAAAACTAACGGCAATGCGCGTGAGTGAAATCGGGTGGCACAGCGGGATAAGGTCAGATGTTTTTTTTGCGGCCTGAATCGCGGCGATTCTGGCAATACCAAGTACATCCCCTTTTTTACTGCTTCCAGATTGGATAAGTGCTAGCGTTGAAGGCAGCATGCTAATGTACCCTGTTGCAACTGCTATACGGTGTGTTTCGGCTTTTTCGCCGATATCAACCATATGGGCCTGACCGTTTTGATCAAAGTGGGTAAGTGGGTTTGTCATATTGTCATTCTCAGCGTGTTGGATTTAAGTGTAAAAATTGCTTAGGTTGGTGCGGTATAATTTACGCAGTATTATGAAACATTCGACTGCAAACGTTATCATAGTAATAATGAAATTAAATTTATCCCCCATTATATTATTAGTTGCTTCAATTATTCCGACTTCACTGGTCTCGACGCCAATAGTTTCGACCTCGGTAGTTGCCACTACACTAGTAGCTGCTTCACTCGTATTCACACATCAAGCGCTTGCAAATGAATTGCCAGACTTAGGCGATGTATCAGCAACGGTAATGTCGCCATTGCAAGAGCAGGAAATCGCAGAGCAGATTATGCGTCAGGTTGCCGTCAGTGATGATGTGCTAAGTGATGCGGAAGTCTCTGACTACCTGCAAAGCCTAGGCGCACGCTTGGTGGAAAATGGGCCAGAAAAGCGACAAAAGTTTAATTTCTTTGTGGTGCAAGATCCTTCAATTAACGCGTTTGCCATGCCAGGTGGTGTAATCGGTGTGCATACAGGTTTGATTCTGGCTTCCAATACTGAGTCGGAACTTGCGAGTGTGCTTGGTCACGAAATAGGTCACGTTACACAAAGACATTTAGCACGAATGCTTGCCTCGCAAAAATATGACACGTTTAAGAACTTAGCAGGTATTGCTTTGGCTTTACTGGTCGCAAGATCTAACCCGCAGTTGGCCTCAGGTGCTATGACCACAGCATCTGCTATCGGTGTGCAAAACCAATTGGATTACACCCGTGATTATGAGCGTGAAGCGGATCGTATTGGTTTGCAGATATTAGATTCTGGTGGTTTTGATGTGAGGGCGATGCCACAGTTCTTTAAAACTTTACAGCGCGGTTCTCGTTTCACCGAGGGTGGCGCACCTAGTTTTTTACGTACCCATCCACTGACTTCTGAGCGGATTGCTGATGTCACTAATCGTGTTGAGCAAATGCCATATAAACAGGTAGCAGATGGTCTTGAGTTCCAATATGTGAAAGCGAAGTTACGCGCGATGCTGGGCGTTCCTCAAGTAGCGATTGATTTGTTTAAGCAAAATATTAGTGAACAACGTTATGCAAATGTTGCCGCCGAGCATTATGGTTTAGCAGTCGCTTTATTGCGAAAGAGCGCATGGACAGAAGTCGAATACGAGCTGGCTTGGCTTAAGAAAAATGCGTCATCCCACCCTATGATAGAAAATTTAGCAGCGCGGCTTGAAGTGGCCAGAAATAAGCCTATCGAGGCAGCCGAGAAATATGCGTCTGGATTGCAGGCTTTTCCAGATAACCGCGCCTTAATTCATGGGTATGCAGAACATTACCTTGCCACAAAACAAGCCACTCAAGCGATTCAACTAATTAAAATGAAGCAGGGTTTTTATCCTGATGATGCTTATATGTATGACTTATTAGCTAAGGCTTACAATATGCAAAATAAAGCTTTGCTTAGCCACCAAGCGCAGAGTGAGGCCTATTATCGGAAATATGATCTTGCTCGCGCCATTGAACAAATGGATTTAGCCGCAAAAGCCAATGACGGTGATTTTTATCAGCAATCTATTGTTGAAGCGCGTTTAAGGCAGCTAAGGCTAATGATGGGCGATAATAAAAAGCCTAAATCTTAGGAGGTATTATGCAACGTAGAAGTTTCTTATTGGGAATACTCACTTTGGTTGCGTTAGCGCCTATCAAAGTATTGGCAGCACTGTGGAATCGCCCTGCTTTTGAAGCTGTGAAAATTGAGGATGTAACGCAACACTTGAATGTTAGTGAGGAAATACCAAGTAGCGACATTCTGATTGTTGCGCCAGAACGTGCGGAGAATGGCGCTGTTGTACAGGTTGAGGTGAGAAGCAATATTAACGGTACTGAGGCGATTGCTATTTTGGTGGAGAACAATCCAACCCCGCTCATCGCTAATTTTATGTTTAGTCATGGTGCTGAGCCGTTTGTGGTAACGCGTATCAAAATGGCCGAGACTTCTGATTTAAAAGTGGTGGTTAAAGTGGGTAATCAGTATTTTACGCATGCTAAAAACATTACGGTGTTGGAAAATGGCTGTGGCTAGTTCGCTTATGGTAACCAGTGATTGCCAGATTTAGCGCTGTAGTCTATTTGTGGTTTTTATAACTTGCCTGTAAGCGTAATTTGGCGATGTGAAAAGGAGTCAGCATGGATAAAAGCATGAAAATGCGCGCTCAGCTTAAAGGTGACTACACTGAGGTTAAAGTGTTGATGAGCCACCCAATGGAGACGGGGCGTAGAAAAAACGACTTTGATCAGCTAGTCCCTGCGCATTTCGTACAGTTATTGACTGCTACTTTAAATGGTCAGCTCGTCATAGAGGCGCAATGGGGCACAGGGATTGCTAAAAATCCATATCTTACCTTTAGATTAAAAGGTGCCAAGCTAGGCGATCTTGTTGAAGTGACATGGCATGATAATTTGGGTGAAACGGCCACGCAAAGTATTGCAGTGACACAAGCTTGAGATGGCAAAGCATCTCAATTCAGTTTAGGATGTTTGTTTATAAATCAGTATATCGAGCTTAGTCTGCATGATCTGTTGATAAATAATACTTATCAATATCATTTATATGATATATTGGATTTATTATTTTAACCCTCTATAATTCAAATCTTGAATTTATAGCTTTTTTAAACCACTCTTTTAACGATTAGATAGGAAAGAACAATGTCATTAATCAATACACAAGTACAACCATTCAAGGCACAGGCTTTTCATAACGGTAAATTCGTTGAAGTTTCTGATGAAAGCATGAAAGGTAAATGGTCAGTTGTTATTTTTATGCCAGCTGCATTTACATTTAACTGCCCTACAGAAGTTGAAGATGCTGCAGATAACTACCCAGAGTTCCAAAAAGCAGGTGCTGAAGTGTACATCGTGACAACAGATACACACTTCTCACACAAAGTTTGGCACGAAACATCACCAGCAGTTGGTAAAGCACAATTCCCATTAGTGGGTGACCCAACACACCAATTGACACGCGCATTTGACGTGCATATCGATGAAGAAGGTCTAGCATTACGCGGTACTTTCGTGATCAACCCAGAAGGCGTGATTAAAACTGTTGAAGTACACAGCAACGAAATCGCTCGTGATGTAAAAGAAACACTACGTAAATTGAAAGCTGCACAATTTACAGCGGCTAACCCAGGCCAAGTTTGCCCGGCTAAATGGCAAGAAGGCGCTAAAACATTAACACCATCATTAGACCTTGTAGGTAAGATTTAATCTGGTCGGTAAGGTGTAATTGTATTAGGCAAGGTAATGCTGCGCTAACGAGCAAACATCTCTTAGCGCAGTGAAATAACAAGGGCATTATTCAAAAGATAATGCCTTTATTTTAGGTAAAGATGCTTGTGTTAAGTCACAGGCAGATAAGAATTTAAAGAAGAGAGCAATCATGGCATTAGAAACTGGTATTAAAACCCAATTGCAAACCTATTTACAGATGTTGCGTGAGCCTATCGTATTGGCTGCATCATTAGATGAAACACCAGCAGCGCAAGAGATGCACGAACTGTTGGAAGAAATCGCGAGCATGTCGGACAAAATTACACTGACCATGGAAGATGACGCGCGTAAACCTTCATTCGCTGTAAAACGTGGTGCAACACATACCGAGGCAAATAAAGCGGTAGGGGTGCGATTTGCTGGTATTCCAATGGGCCATGAATTTACCTCTTTAGTATTAGCATTACTTCACACGGGTGGTCATCCGATGAAGCTAGAGGCTGAAAAGATCGCACAAATCGCAGCAATTGAAGGTAGCTTCCATTTCGAGACTTATATCTCGCTTAGCTGCCATAATTGTCCAGATGTCGTGCAAGCCATGAATATGATGGCGGTGATTAATCCTAACATTACACATGTGATGATTGATGGTGCGCTATATCAAGATGAAGTAAAAGCTAGAGACATTATGTCTGTGCCAACCATTTACTTAAATGGTGAAGTGTTTGGTGCGGGTCGTATGGAGTTGGACGAGATTTTGCCAAAAATTGATGTTGGTGCAGTTGCGCGTGAGGCGAAAAAATTAGATGCCCAAGCCCCTTTTGATGTCTTGGTGGTAGGTGGTGGCCCAGCGGGTGCGTCAGCAGCCATTTATGCCGCACGTAAAGGCATACGTACAGGCATAGTGGCAGAGCGTTTTGGTGGTCAAGTGATGGATACGCTTGGTATTGAAAACTTTATTTCAGTGAAAGAAACCGAAGGGCCAAAACTAGTGATGGCATTGGAAGAGCATGTCAAAAGCTATGATGTAGACATCATGAATTTACAGCGTGCTGTTTCATTAACCGAGCCAGGTAAACACGGTAATAAAAACGATGATTTAATCGAGTTGAAGTTGGAAAGTGGCGCAACCTTAAGAAGCAAAGCGGTGATTCTTGCCACTGGTGCGCGTTGGCGCGAGCTGAACGTACCAGGTGAAAAAGAGTATCGCGGTAAAGGGGTTGCTTACTGCCCACACTGCGATGGACCATTGTTTAAGGGCAAGCCTGTTGCTGTAGTTGGTGGTGGTAACTCAGGCGTGGAAGCTGCTATCGATTTAGCTAATTTTGTTGGGCATGTGACATTATTGCAATTTGATACTGAGTTAAAAGCCGATGCTGTATTGCAGAAAAAACTACGTTCATTAAGTAACGTGACCATTATTACCAGTGCGCAAACCACAGAAGTAACTGGCGATGGTACAAAAATGAACGGGCTGACCTATACAGATCGTGTCACTGGTGAGTCTAAGCACTTAGCGTTAGATGGTGTGTTTGTGCAGATTGGCTTAGTACCAAATAGTGATTGGTTAAAAGGTACGTTGAACTTGAGTAAATATGGTGAAATTGAAGTGAATCATCACAATGCAACATCGCTACCTGGCGTGTTTGCTGCTGGCGATGTGACAACTACACCATACAAACAAATCATTATTGCAATGGGTGAAGGTGCAAAAGCTTCACTTGGTGCATTTGATTATTTGATTAGGCAATAAAATAAGTCACAGTAAAAAGGCGGCTCTAAGCCGCCTTTTTTATTAGTTTTTGGTTTTGCAGGTACTAATGCCAAGTAAACCATAAGCAGGGCAAAAGTTAATAAGTCCCGTTGCTAGCGGTACAACACCAATCCAAGCCCAAACTGGACCATTTGCAAATAATACCCATGCGATTAACGCAAGTCCTGCAACAATTCTTACTGTGCGGTCGATTCCACCAATGTTTGCTTTCATCATGTAGCTCCTATATAAGCGACCTTAACTGAAAAGTCAGGAAATCCAGTGTACGCTCAAATTGTTGTGTATGAAAGTGGCTAGGTTAATATGAAAATGTACTCAAATATTTATTGGTGAGTAGGTTTTGAGTTTGGATTAGCTAGAACTATCAGAGAGGCTAAGCGCTACAGCCTCAGCCACTTTAATACCATCAACTCCTGCTGATAAAATCCCCCCAGCATAGCCTGCACCTTCACCACATGGGTATAAGCCCTTGGTGTTGATACTTTGCAGTGAGTCATCGTCACGTTTAATACGGATAGGGCTAGAGGTGCGTGTTTCAACGCCTGTCAGTACACCGTCAGCCAAATCAAAACCTTTTACTTGCTTAGCAAACTCAGGGATAGCCTCACGGATAGCGGTAATTACATACTCTGGCAGTACAGATGCCAAATTGGTGAGATGTACACCTGGTTTGTAAGAAGGTGTCACTTCACCAAACTGAGTAGATGGCTGGTTAAGTAAAAAGTCGCCAATTAACTGTCCAGGCGCATTGTAATTACTACCACCTGCGATAAACGCCTGACTTTCTAATTGGCGCTGTAGCTCCATGCCAGCGAGCGGATGGTCTGGATAGTCTTGCTCAGGCGTAATGCCGACCACAATCCCCGCATTGGCATTGCGTTCATTGCGGCTATATTGGCTCATGCCGTTAGTTACTACACGGTTAGGCTCAGATGCCGCGGCAACTACCGTGCCGCCAGGGCACATACAGAAACTGTAAACCGAACGGCCATTTTTCGCATGATGCACGAGTTTGTAATCGGCTGCGCCAAGCTTTGTCAGTAAGTCCTCACTGTAGCTCTTGCCGTATCGTGCCTTATCGATGAGAGATTGTGGGTGCTCGATCCGGAAGCCAATTGAGAATGGTTTGGCCTCAATATAAATGCCACGTTTATATACCATTTCAAACGTGTCACGCGCACTATGGCCTACCGCTAACACCAAGTGATTGGTTGCAAGGCGCTCACCTGTTTGCAATACGACGGCTTTCACTTGGTTGTTTTCAATTTCAATATCGTCAACACGACTCTCGAATCGAATTTCACCGCCTAATTCAGTAATCGTTTTGCGCATTTCTTCAACCATTCCCACTAAACGGAATGTGCCGATATGCGGGTGGCTTACATACATAATTTCTTCTGGTGCGCCTGCTTTCACAAACTCCTGAATTACCTTGCGACCATAATGTTTGGGGTCCTTGATTTGGCTGTAAAGCTTACCGTCTGAGAAAGTGCCAGCACCACCCTCACCAAACTGCACGTTAGATTCTGGGTTAAGTGTACTTTTACGCCATAGACCCCATGTGTCCTGCGTACGCTTACGTACTTCTTTTCCACGCTCTAATACAATCGGTTTAAAACCCGATTGCGCCAAGATTAGTGCAGCAAAGATGCCTGCTGGACCAAAACCCACAATGACAGGTCTTAATTCGGGTGTAGATACAGTTGTCGCAACATACTGATAACTGGTGTCAGGCGCAGGTTTAATGTGCGCGTCTTTGCGATACTTCGCTAATATTTTTTCTTCATTTTTGACTTCTACATCAAGGCTGTACACATATAAAATTGCATGCGATTTACGTGCGTCTACGCCACGTTTAAATATATCGAAGTGAATCAAATCACTTTCTGGAATTTCTAAACGCTTAAGCAATGCTGCTTTAATTTCATCTGCTTGGTGGATAAGCGATTGTGCGTTTTCAATCGGGAGTTTGACTTCAGTAATGCGTAACATATGTGGTCACTTTAATAAGGGGAGTGTTTATCTGCCAATAGTGAGATTTTACAGGAGATTGGATTAAGCGATAAAGCGCTGATAATCGCCTGCTATATAATATCCATGAGACTTAAGTTTCAAGATTCAATTGTAATAATTTTTTTAGCATAGGCACGGTCACAGGCTTCTTCTCAGTCAGCGACCAAACATCTAGTGCATCTAATACAGCCATCAATGTAGGTAAATCACGACGCAGGTAGCGTAGGCAATAATCAACCACCTCGTCTGGCAATTTCATGCCACGCTCTTTTGCATGTGTTTTAAGTGCTTGGGCTTTTTCTTCATCGGTAAGTGGATGCAGCTGGTAAACCAATCCCCATGCAAGTCTAGTAGCTAAGTCATCACGCAGGTTCATTTGTGTGGGCGCTGCAATGCCGCTTGAAATAAGGATGCCGCCAGAAGCCCTCAGTTGGTTGAACTGATCAAACAGTGCGATTTGTGCATCTTCATTTAAAATGTGTGTGTCATCTGCAATAAATAGAGGTAAGCCAGATTGTGCCGCAATGCGTTGGCATGCTTGCAATAAGTGTGATTTCCCACTGCCCTGTGCTCCCCATAAGTAAATAAAGCGGGCTTCTTCTGCGTGTGTAAGTGCTTGCTTAAGACTGTGCAGTGCTTCAGCGTTCTGGCCTACGATGAAGTTATCCAACGTTGGCGGTGCCAAAGGTTGAATGTCGAGCAATAATTGCTTGGTCGGAGATTTGTAATGAAGATCCGTGCTGTTCATGCGGTTAACCTAGGTAAAAGCTACTGCTAAGATATTGTTGTTTTGCGTGTCTAAAACCAACGGCAATTGCTGCTGATACTGGCAGTGCTAGTAGTACTCCAGCAAAGCCAAATAACTGGCCACCAGCCATTAGTGCAAAAATCACAACAAGCGGGTGAAGGCCGATACGATCCCCTACTAGCCACGGGGTAAGTGCCATGCTCTCAAGCAGTTGCCCCAAGCCAAATACCACTAACATTGGCATAAGGTCCGCGAAATTGCCGAATTGTAAAACACCAGCAATCACAGCTAATGTTAAGCCTAAACCAAAGCCTAAGTATGGAATAAAACCTAGCAAGCCAGATAATATGCCGATAGGCAGTGCAAACTCTAGCCCCGCCATCCATAAGCCAGTAGCGTAAAATATGCTCATTAATACCATCACGGTGAGTTGCCCACGTAAAAACTCAGCCAGCACAGCGTCAATCTCGTTGGCAATTTCTTGTGTTTTGGCAATGAGTTGCCGTGGCAGTAATGCACTTATTTTCTGCATGAAGATGTTCCAATCCAGCAGCAAATAAAATAGCACCAGTGGAATAAGTATCAGGTTGCCGAGCCAACCAATCACCGCCATGCCGTGATCGCTTAAGCTAAGTGCAATGTTTTTGGCAAAGTTTCCTGTTGTTTTCCAGTTTTCAGTCAGTATGGCTTGAATCTGTGCTGGGTCAATGTCGGTACTGACGCCAAAATTCTTTTGTAACCAAGGTTCAAGGTTTGTTTTGGCCGCATTTAAATACACGGGAATTTTTTGTGAAATTTGTACAAACTCATGCTGCAATAACGGAATCATGATTAATATAATGATGACTAGAACTGCTAGCAACAACAAAAGTACCAGTAATGTGGCAATGCTACGACTTGGTTTAAATGAAAATTTGCTTTGATCGCCGCCTAATTGAAGGGCTTCAATTTTGTTGACCAATGGGTTGGCGATATACGCCAATATTGCCGCAATTAAAAAAGGCGTAAGTATTGGACCCAGCAGATAAATAAGGCCGAAAACCGATAAAACAGCCACCAGCCAAACGGTATTTGTGTGTTTGTTCATTCTGCGCTTTCAGTAAAGTGGGGCTGATTTGGAAAAGCCTGTGTTTTCAGGCTTTCAACATTTCAGATAACTAAGCATTTCGGTTAAAATAACATTATAACGATAGAACACACTTTTTGTAGAAAGCGAGAACCCCCTTGAGCGCCAATAATTCAGATAAAACTTCAATTAGCTACCGCGATGCTGGTGTTGATATTGAAGCGGGCGATGCGTTAGTTGAACAAATTAAACCGTTTGCCAAACGTACGATGCGCCCAGAAGTGCTAGGTGGTATTGGTGGTTTTGGCTCACTGTTTGCCGTGCCGAAGAAATTTAACGAGCCGATTTTAGTATCAGGCACTGATGGCGTAGGCACAAAGCTTAAGTTAGCGTTTGAGCTAAACAAGCACGATACCGTAGGTATCGACTTGGTGGCAATGAGCGTGAATGATATTTTGGTGCAAGGCGCTGAACCACTGTTCTTCTTAGATTATTTCGCATGCGGTAAATTAGAAGTTGGTGTTGCGGCACAAGTGATTAAAGGCATTGCTGAAGGCTGTGAGCAATCTGGCTGCGCATTAGTTGGCGGTGAAACTGCAGAAATGCCAGGCATGTACCCTGCGGGTGAGTACGATTTGGCAGGCTTTGCAGTAGGCTGTGTAGATAAAGCTAATTTGATTAACGGTACGACTATTGCCGCAGGTGACGTGGTGTTAGGCTTGGCTTCAAGTGGCGCACACTCAAACGGCTACTCACTGATTCGTAAATTGATTGAGAAATCAGGCATTGATTTTGAGTCTGACTTTCACGGTAGAAAATTCAAAGATGTGGTCATGGCACCAACCCGTATTTATGTGAAATCTTTGTTAAAACTGATTGAAGCAATGTCAGTAAAAGGCATGGCGCACATTACAGGTGGCGGTATTACCGAGAATATCCCACGTGTATTGCCAGAAGGCTTAACGGCTGAAATTAAAGCATCTGGCTGGGAATTGCCACCGTTGTTCCAATGGCTGCAAGCACAAGGCAATATCGTGCCGAGCGAAATGTATAAAACGTTCAACTGCGGTATTGGTATGGCAATTATCATGGCGAAAGAAGACGCTGCGGCTGCTAAAGCATTACTAGAAGCTGCGGGTGAGACAGTGTTTGAAATCGGTCACATTCGTGCACAAAATGCAGGTGAAGCGCCAACAATTGTGGTTTAGTCTACATGGCGATTTAACCAATTTTAGAAAAAGCGACTTGTGGTATAACAAAAATTTTGTATAGCAAAAGTAGGTCTGATGCGTTGAGCGTGATGTGTCTTAAAATTAAGGAATTTTAGTGATGAATCGAATCAAAGCATGGAGCTTATTGTTTAGTTTGTTAATTGGTGCCATAGCGCTTACCCCGCAAGTTGCTTTCTCTAAACCGAAAGCCTCTAAAGAGGCTGTTTCAGTCACCCCTTTGCCTAAACGTATTCAGGCTACTTATGAAGTGACTAAAAATGGTGAGCCATTTGCTAATGTGCATGAGCTGTTTGTCATTACTAAAAATGCCTACACAGTAGAAAGTACAACTAAAGGGCTAGGTGTTTACGCCTTACTAGGCGAGCGTAAGTTAAGTAGCGTTGGTGTAATCACAGCAAAAGGTTTGCAGCCCACGCATTTTGAATTACACCAAGGTAACCAAAAAAAGAAATCATTATTAGCCGATTTTGACTGGTCAAAGCGTAGCCTAGTGATGACGGTTAAGGGTAGGCAGGAAACGGCTGAACTTAAAGCAGGTACTCAGGATTTAGCGAGCTACGCTTACCAATTTATGTTTATGCGGGCATCGTTAAAAAACACAATTACTGTGCCACTCACAACAGGTAAGAGGCTAAAGCAGTATCAGTATAAAGTGAACCCTGAGCAAAAACCCATTGATGGTGCGGGCGTGAAGTATAAAACCCTGCATTTAGCATCGACAGAGAACGATGGCTCAGAATCCAAAGAGCTTTGGTTGGCAACAGAGCATTATTATGTGCCAGTACGTATAGTGATGATTGATGATGACGGTCATAAGCTAGAGCAAACCATAACGCAATTGCGTATCGAATAGTGAGCATAATGACTGCACTATGTACTTAAGTAACTCATATACCAAGCAACTAATAACTAAGTAGCTATATCACTAAGAAACAACATTTTAAGTAACAACAGAAAACAACACAAAGAGAATCAATATGACGCCTAATTTAATTCGGCAAGCTGCAATCGTTTTATCTAATCTACTAACTTTTAGTAGCCCTGCTGATGCGAAGTTAAGTGAATTTTTCCGTAATAATCGTGATTTAGGTACCAAAGAGCGTGCATTTGTGGCTGAAAGTGTTTATGGCGTTTTGCGTCGCTTGCGCTTCTTAAGCACGGTGACAGCTAACGATGAAAATGACCCAGATGATGCACGTAAGTTGATTTTAGCTTGGCTATTGCGCGTACAAGGCATGAGTATTCGTGAGTTAGAGCCAATGTTGAGCGAGCAGCAAAAAGAATGGGCACATCTCATTAAAGCCAAGTCTACAGATAATTTACCTTTGGCGGTGCAAGCTGACGTGCGTGACTGGCTGTGGGACAAGCTAGTTGCACAATATGGTGAGGCTGAGGCGTTAACGATTGCACGTAGCATGCATGAGCAAGCAACGCTGGATTTGCGTGTGAATACGATTAAAGGCACGCGTGACGAAGTGATGGCAAAATTTATTGCTGAAAATACCTCAGGCGAAATGAATGTGACTAAAACCCCTTACTCACCGATTGGCCTTCGTATGCCCAATCGTTTGAATATTGGCCGTCACGTTTTGTTTACTGAAGGCAAGATTGAAGTGCAAGATGAAGGTAGCCAGTTATTGGCACATTTGGTTGCAGCTAAACGTGGCATGATGGTGGCAGATTTCTGTGCGGGTGCTGGCGGCAAGACCTTAGCGATTGGTGCGCTCATGCGTAATACTGGCCGTTTGTATGCATTTGATGTGTCTGAAAAGCGTTTGCATAATTTAGGGCAACGCTTAAAACGCTCAGGTTTAAGCAACCTGAACGCACAAGTGATTAGTAGCGAAACTGATCCTAAACTAAAACGCTTAAATGGTAAGTTTGACCGCGTGCTGGTGGATGCGCCTTGCAGTGGTCTAGGCACCCTGCGTCGGAACCCTGATCTTAAGTGGCGCCAAACGCCACAAGATGTTGCCGAGCTTAATGTTAAACAAACCAATATTTTAGCGCGCGCAGCTAAGCTGACTAAAGTGGGCGGGCGTTTGATTTATGCAACTTGTAGTTTGTTACGAGACGAGAATGAGAAAATTGCGGAGCAGTTCTTAGCATCACACCCTGACTTTAAGTTAGTGAATGCCGCAGAGATTTTAGCGCAGTATCAAATTGAACTTGATACTGGAGACTACTTGAAGTTATTACCGCACTTACATCAAACAGACGGATTTTTTGCCGCGGTTTTTGAGAAGCTAGATATTGCAAGTGTTGCTAACACCACTGCGCCAGTTGAGGAAAATGCAGTAGAAGAAACAGCTGATGTGATGGTGGCGCCAGAAAGTGTGATTGAAATAAGCGCCATAGAAGATGCGCCTGTAAAAGCGAAGGTTAAAAAGACCGCTGCTAAAAATGAGCCTAAAGCGGTTAAGCCAAAAGCAGTAAAAACTAGTGTGGCAAAAACAAAAGCAGTGAAAGCGTAAAAAAGTAAAGGTAAGGTTTAAAAAACCTTACCTTTTTGTTATTCAGCAGCCGCAAGCGCTACTTTAATCAATCATTAATCTGCGTTTTGTGGATAGAAATTGCATGCTGCTACTCAATTTCAAACCAGATAATTACCAATGCTTTCTACAGTAGTGGGCTTTTTATAGAATAGGATCGTTTCTAAACGCTCTGTAAGTTTAGTGTTGTTTAATATCTGTATGCATTTTACAAAGGCCTTGTTCGATGAAATTACCTAGCCTCAATCTCCAGATATTATTTGCAGCCATTATTGGCGTTGCTTTGGGGTTTTATTTTCAGACATTAGGCCCTCAGCACCAACTTGTGCAGGGTGGGCTTTATACTTCAGGCCTACTAGGTACGCTGTTTATTGATTTACTCAAAATGATTTTAATTCCACTAGTATTTTGTTCTATTTCAGTGGGCATTGCTAACTTACGTCAACATCATCAAATGCATCGGGTATGGATAAGTACGCTTATTTACTTCGTTGGGACGATGATGATAGCGATTACACTGGCTTTGCTTGCTGCCAATTACTTTAAGCCTGGTAGCGGCTTGCAAATCACCATGTTTGCAGATGCTATGCAAAATTTTGAGGCTAAACAACTTCCATTGCCTGAATTCTTTGCACAGTTTTTACATGGCTTATTTGTGAATCCATTTGCGGCATTAGCCCAAGGGAATGTGTTAGCGGTGGTGATGTTTGCGCTTATTTTGGGCATTGCATTAGTGATAGGCGGTGAGCGTTTTAATCATTTACGTACATTGCTGCAAGAGGCTTTAGATGTGACGATGTTAATAGTGCGCTGGGTTATGTATTTAGCACCGTTAGGCATTATGGCCCTATTGATTAAATTAATCGCAGTGCAAGATGTCATGATACTGACCACCTTAGCCAAGTTTGTTGTGGTGGTCGTAGGTGTTTTGTTGTTACATGGTTTTCTTGTGTTGCCCTTAGTGTTATATCTATTCACACGAAAATCACCTTGGTGGTTACTTCGTGGTAACCGTGAGGCATTGTTAACAGCATTTGCAACAAGCTCAAGTGCAGCGACATTGCCTGTCAGTATGCGTTGTGCCACGCAACAGCTAAACGTAAAACCAGAAATTGCTGGCTTTGTGCTTCCACTAGGCGCAACCATTAATATGGATGGTACCGCTTTGTATGAAGCGATTGCTGCGTTATTTATCGCTAATCTAGTGGGAATAGAATTGAGCTTTGTGCAGCAATTGATTGTGTTTTTTACAGCGATGATTGCTGCAATGGGAGCACCTGGCATTCCAAGCGCTGGAATGGTGACGATGGTGCTAGTCCTGCAATCTGTTGGATTGCCAGCGGAAGCTATTGCGATTTTGCTACCTATTGACCGCTTATTAGATACTTTGCGCACCACCGTTAATGTGCAGGGCGATATTGTGGGCAGCTTGGTCGTGCAAAAAATGACACTACAAACACCTAAGTCGCTAAATACGAATACATAACATCGGCTTATTGTATTAATCAGGTATTTATAATGGATGCTATGTTACTACTTGGTCTTTCTTAATACATATGTCCGCCACATATGGTAGTACTTTAAGAAGTCGATTTGTTCGACAATCTCAAATCCCGCTTGGGAAAACTCTGCTTCAATGGTTTTTGCAGGAATAACAAAGCGATTTTGGTATGCACGTTGTGGACGTCTTTTTTCAAGCGCCTGACGTGTTGCTGCTTTGATGTTGCCATCTACCCACATTGAGATAATGACGCTATCTCTAGTAACGCGCTGAAACTCTCTTAATAGCTTTAACCTATCTTCTGATTGACCTAAATGATGAATAAAGCGGATGCAAAAAATATTATCAACAGATTGATCTGGTACTGGTAAGTCGAAAGCAGAGCCGTTTAGCGTTTTAATTCTTTTAGTAATGTTGATATCGCGTTTCATTAGTCCTGTATTGATCATGCTCTGGCTATAATCGCAAGCATAGACCTTACGGTCTGGATGTTCCATCAACACATCCCAAAATCGCCCCGTACCACATGGCACATCTAACACTTCCAGAGGGTTGCCAGCTGCTCGTAATGCAGCACTTGCAATTTGGTGGTCACGCCAATTTGAGAGCTTGCGCCAAATACCATCCTGATGTTTATCAAAATACTGTATTGCATGTTGATCGTTATATTTACTAGAAAACTCGAGTGGCATTGCTTAATCCTGATACGTAAATATTTTAGATAACGCAATGTATGTGCCATCAATTTCGATTAACGAATGGAAGGTAAGGTGGGTATGTAAATTATGATTAGAAACAGTTGATTGCGAGTATCAATGAAACCAGTGGCTAGGTTTTGAAAATACAATGAATACTTTTTATCTAACTGGCGTATAAGCGCTTCACAAAAATTGCAGAGGTTTTCCTGCAACTTTTGTGAAAATCAGGTCTTCATACTGCAAATGATGCAGGGCTTGTGATTGATATCGTGTGGAGGAATTTTTTTAAATTGGAATGTAATGGTAAGCAACCAATTGATAATTATCAGATAAGCAGTATTGCGTGTATTTGTTACGTCATATCAATATGACGGTGGCATGTGAATTGCCTTAAAGGGTGTGAGCAATAAATGCTGACTATTTTTAGGCCTAATTCCAAATACTAATGACAAAAATTTTTACTGCACAAAATCGTACCATCGTTCTGGTTTCATTATTTATCATGTTGACGGGGAATTATTCATTCTTCCGTCATTTTCTTGAAATTTACCCACCTAGTTTAGACAATATGCTATTTATATTGTCAGTTAGCGTATTTTTTACGATGGCAAACGTGGCATTCTTTCTACTGATTTGTCACGGAGAATCAGCAAAATGGCTGATGGCGCTGTACCTTATTACAGCGTCACTCGCTGCTTATTATATGGATCAGTACAGTGTGATTATCGATACTGTGATGATTGACAATATTGCACAAACAGACACCCAAGAATTTTTAGGATTACTGAATGCTAATCTGTTCATTAGGCTATTTATTTTTGGTGTTTTACCCGCTTGGATCATCCTAAAATATGCACCAGTTGTTCATGATGTGCGATCAGAGTTAAAGTCTAAACTCACCATATTGTTACTTTGCATTATGACGATGTTGGTGGTGAGTGTGCCTTTCTCTGCAGGGTACGCGTCTTTTATACGTGAGCATAAAATCACAAGGGCTTACCTTAATCCTACTTATTTTTCTTATTCTTTACTTAAATACATTAAAGAGCATATCACCACTGAGCAGCTGACCAGTCTAACACCTGTGGCGATGGATGCATTTGAGACTGAACCTAAACATAAAAATGAACTGATCATATTAGTGGTTGGCGAGACTGCACGGGCAGATCGTTTTTCACTGAATGGCTATGCAAAAGAAACTAACCCTGCGCTTAAAAAACAAAATGTGGTCAGCTTTAGCAATGTTTCTTCATGCGGTACCTCTACTGGAGAGTCTGTGCCATGCATGTTCTCTATATTAAACCGCAAAGACTTCAGCCGAGATAAAGCCTTACATATGGAAAATGCACTGGATGTGCTTCAACGAAATGGCGTCGAGATTTTATGGCGCGATAATAACTCTGACTCCAAAGGTGTGGCAACACGGATGCGCTATGAAAATTTTAAAAGCCCAACCATGAATACCGCGTGTGATTCTGAATGCAGAGATATTGGTATGTTGGGTGGTTTAGATGCCTATATTAAATCTAAGTCTGACAAAGATATTTTAATTGTGCTGCATCAGATGGGGAATCATGGTCCTGAATATTATCGTCGATACCCTAAAGCGTTCGAGCGATTTAAGCCTGCATGCAAAAGCAATGAACTGAGAAATTGTAGCCAGCAAGAAATAGATAATGCATACGATAACGCGATTTTGTATACAGATTACTTTTTATCAAAGGTGATTGACTTCCTGAAGCAATATGATGGTGAGTACGAAACGGCGATGGTATACACGAGTGACCATGGTGAATCACTGGGAGAGCATGGTATGTATCTGCATGCTGCACCGTACATGATTGCCCCTAAAGAGCAAACGCACATCCCTGCAATTGTGTGGATGGGGAAACATTTTGATTTCAATATTGACCAGATTAAACCATTAAAAGATTATCCGCTAAGTCATGATCATTTATTTTGTGCCTTACTGATGGGGTTTGAGGTGGCGACCAAAACCTGTGAGCTTACAAATAAGGTGCTACAGGATAACGCAGCTTTAAAACTCGCTGCTGTCGCCTCTTCATTGCCTGAGAGTAAAGGCCTAAGAGATTAAGATAGACACTGCTGATGCGGTTTGCTCAAAAACGGCATAATCCGCTGTTTGGTATTCGGATGCGATGAAATCATTTCAGGTGCGGCTGCACTACCGTGACTTTTTTCTAGTTTTAGTAACAAAGTGGCAAACGACTGGGTTGGAATGCATGCCGTTTTGAGTGACTGTAGTGCATAGTGGTCTGCATCAAGTTCTAAGTCACGCGAGTAGCTCATGTTGAGCATTATTGCTGGTAGGCCAGCGGCAATGCTACTTACATCGCCCGTGATAGCGATGACGATAATGCCCGAGATGGTGCCTTGTAACGTTTGTCTTAACGCATGACGGCCTTTTACGTGGCCTAGCTCATGAGCCAGCACTGCAATAATTTCATTGTTATCTTTCGCTAGCGCCACTAATTCATCTGTCATGATTAAATAACCACCAGGTAATGCAAATGCATTAGCGCCAATGGTAGGACTTTTTCTAAAGTTAAGCTGGTAGTTTGGGCAATCACCAGTTTTTAAACATAAATCTTTCAATGCTTCTTGGATTGCTGATTTTTTTGCATCAGAGAGTTCTGATGCGGTGAAATAGCCTAGTTTTTGATGGTCTAAAGCTTCAAGTGTTTGTTTGCCTAGATCTTTTTCAATGCTTGGCGGTGTTGCTAACGCCGCAAATTTTGCCGCGACTGGCACACCGTATTTCAATAGCAATAAGCTTGATAGCACGATTCCAATTAGTGCAAAGATGACTATAAACAGGTGTGATTCTGCATAGTGGATTGCGCGCCAACATAAATGTGCCGACTTTTTCGGTAGATGATGTTCTAAATCTTGAAAGTCAGTTTCTAGTCGGCCTCCATCAGGTAAATCGATAAGCCGTTTACCTCTTCCAAGCTTGGCTTGAATGTGGCAATCTGATATGTAAAAAATGTGAGGGGCATTGTCACTGCTACTCGTAGTTGTACTAAAAGTAAATGCATTATCAGCGATAGTCACCAGCACCCGCTGAGCGCGAGGGCTGATGCCATCATAATAGTCTGCATCAAATTGCATGTATTGCGAATTAACCAAAGGAAAGGTCTACATCAAACATCTCGGCAATTTCTTCGCCCATAGCGCGTGACATTTCTTTTTTCTCACCCACAAATTTATCCCAGTCTGTTTCGCCTGTTAATGCTAAGCGCTCAGCCCGATAACGTGCCATTCTGATTTGTGCCCAAGGAGTTGCTAAACCTAATGTTAGGAAAAGAATAATCGTATTGGAGAAATACAACCATACTAAGTCGCGCATGCGTAGATTGCTGTTAAACGAAATATGTTCAAGCGAAGTGTTGTTCCAGATAAGGTTGGTAATTCTGGATTTTATGTAAGCGGTGATTAAGAAAATCATGGACATATAAAGTAAGGCGATACCCAGAAAAATAGCATATATCATAGGCCCTAGCATTGCAGCATACGGGCCAAACATTTTCTCAATCGGATTTTCTTTTTTAACACTTTCACCCGCTTTGGATTCAGCCTCTTGGATTTGTGCTTCGTATGCTTGCATTTGCGCCTCAAATTCAGCCCGATCCTCTGGGCTCAAGTCTTTGAGGAAGTCTGTTGTAGACTGGTCCTCTGCTACATATGCTTCATTGGCATATTCCTCTACTGGTGTTTCACCAGTATCAGCTACTTTGACAAAGCCAGCGCCTGCCATATTGGTATGTGCTTGTAGTAACTGCTGTTGTTGCTTAACGCCGACAGTGCCATGTTTGTCACTGCTGACTAAGCTACTAATGCCTAAATAGATGGCTAAACTAATCGCCAATATAACAGCGGCTAGTTTCAGATAAACCATGTAAAAGTCTTTTACTAAGGCTTGCATCTGGAAGCGGCTCAGGCCGAACTTGTGGTGATTAAATGCAAATTGATTAACGCGTTGTGCAACAAACGGTAAAGCAAGCCCTAATGTGATGACCACTAAAACTGGATACACAATAAATGCGAGGGCTGCCTGAAGGTAGCTGCCATCAAAGTCAAACCTTAAACCACGATGGCTAGCGTTACGCGCATTAAATGTTAGTCCGCGTATCACAATCCAAGGTAAAGCAAATAAAAATGCGATCAATAGAATAACTGCTGCGATTGGGCTAAAACCAGCAAGTACTTGATAAAGTACAAACAGTATCACTGCGATGATGCGCCCTTTAAGAATCGCAATCGGACTTGCATGATAATCAAAACCCACACCGTCAATCAGTGTGTTGTTATAGAAATATTTAATTCGACGTACCTTTGCCCATGCGGAATAAATCCCTAAAGTGACGATGGACAATAGTAAGTTGACAATCCAAATACCAAAGTACTCACCTGCTCTGCCTGTGAATACAACAGGCGTTTGACGATTTGACATTGATGCTCCCTTATTGGTTATTTTTTATATGGACACATGCTTAATCTTTTGATTAAACCGATCACTTTCATAAGCAAGTAATACAAATGGCGGTCAAATAGTAGCATTCAACTTATTGAATGGTAAAGATAAAAGTCGCTAATTAATGATAATTTATATGATAGATTTATGCTTGCATGGCGAATTAAATTAAGACAGCGGTGCCAGCAATTTTACTGTCTTTAAGAATTTTGCTCTGTATTGTGGTGGCCAGAGTTGCGCTGGCTGATCCAGCCGATGAGCAAGGAATAGGCAGCTGGGACAACCACCAAAGTGAGTAGTGTGGATGAAATCATGCCGCCGATGATGGCAACAGATAGCGGCTTGTTTGTTTCAGAGCCAGCACCCAAGCCCATTGCAGCAGGCAGTAACGCTAAGATGATGGTGAGAGAAGTCATTAATACTGGACGCAGACGCACAGGGCAAGCTTCGCTCAGTGCTGCATTAATACGCATTTTGTTAATCACTTCACCACTTTCTCTTACTTTATCTAACAGCTGATTGGTTAAATCTACCAAGAGAATCGAATTTTTGGCCACCAAGCCTATGAGCAGAACCAAGCCAATCATCGAATACATGTTGAGGCTGTCTCCTGAGATAAGCAATGCAATCAGGCCACCGATAATGGCCAGTGGTTGTGCCAGCATCACAAGTAAAGGCTGAACGAATGAGTTGAACTGGCTTGCTAACACCATGTACAGTAAAACAAAGGCAAGTAGAAATACAAACTGTATATTTTTAAACGTCTTACCAAATTCCTCCGCCTGGCCTGTGAGTTTTAGGGTGTACTCAGGCGGTACGATAGTGGCTGCTGTTGTTTTTACTAAATCAACGGCTTCACCCAGTGGCATATTGGGGTTAGCATAAAAATTAACTGCATATTGCAGGTCATAGCGACCAATCACGGCAGGACCAAGTTCCTGATTAAATTTCGCAACGGCATCAAGGCGCACTAACTCACCACCTTCACTTCTCAGGTAAATTTTACTTAAATCAGTGATGTTAGTTAAATCCCCTTCGGCGGCTTTAATACGCACGTCATAGCGTTGCCCATCACCTGAGGCTTCATTGTATTTTGCAACATTAACGCCACCAGCATATAGGCTGACCGCCGAAGCAATCTCTTGTGCATTGAGCCCTAGTGTTGCGGCACGTGCACGATCAATTTCTACATTGAGCTGTGGTAAATCTAGCTGTACGTCTAAGTCGACCCTACCCATTTCTGGATTATTGCCCAGTGATTGTTGCAATAACTTAGATATTCGTCCCAGTTCTTGCAGGTTGTTGCCTGTTAAATTGAACTGGAGTTTCTCAGAACGTTGCCCACGCACCACTGATGCGGGTGCAGGTAGTGCACGTGCGCCAGGAATCTGATCGAGTTCAACTTTAATTTCTTTGATTAACGCTTGCTGGCTTTTTACTCTCAACTCTTTGGGTTTTAGGCGTACGTTAACTCGTCCCTCATTGACTTGACCGCGCGAGCCTGTGCCTATCGATGAAAAGTAGCTATCTACCTCATCAGGATGATTTTTTAATATCGCTTCAACCATCTGGAGTCTAGAATCGGTGTAATCAATGCTAGAGCCTAATGGTGTTTTTAGGCTGATACTAAAGCTGCTTTCATCTGACTCTGGCACAAAGTCTTTTTCTACATATTTAAGGGATAGATAACCTGATACCACCACAAATACTGCGGTGAATATGAGCACAACCCCCCGATGATTCAGTGTTACCTTTAGTAGCTTTTTATATTGTGTATCTAAATAGTCCAACCCGCGCCCAGTGACGCGGTATGCAGCATTCTCCTTATGCGTGACGCTTAAGTAGCGCGAGCAAAGCATAGGTGTCAGTGTGAGTGAAACGAATAGCGAAACGAGTACACCAAATGTCACAACAACCGCAAAAGATTTAAAGAACATCCCGATCACACCGTTCATGAAAATCACAGGTGCAAATATACATACCAGTGATAATGATGATGCCAGTACAGCAAACACGACTTCGTTACTACCATTCTTGGTGGCCTGAGAGCGGAATAATGCCACTTTACTAGGGTTCTTTAGGTCAGCAGGGCTTAGTACCTCACCCACCTCTCCCGACATATGCCGCAGAATACTTTCACGTACCACAATTGCATCATCGACCACCACGCCAATCAGCAGTAGTAGTGCAAGTAAGGTCATGCTGTTGAAGGTGTAGCCTGCAAAATACATCACTGCGATTGCACCTAATAGTGATACTGGTATCTCTAGGCAAATCATGAGGGTGGAACTGAACGAGCGCATGAAAATCAGCACAATTAAGGCGGCAAATAAAGTACCTTCAACTAAGTGCTCTTTGAGTGATGCGACCATTTGATTAATAAAGATAGAATCATTGGTCGAGATTTCTAGGTTGAGGCCAGGTGGCAGGTTGGGGCGAATATCTTGTTCTAGCCTGCGCTCTACTTCTTTAATAATCTCAACCGTATTGGCATTGGCAATCTTAACCATCCCTAAGCCGACAGTAGGCTTGCCATTGTATCGGGCAATTTGGCGGTTGTCGGTGAGGCCATCTTCGACATCGGCCACATCTTTTAGCCGAATTGGCACGCCGTCTTTAGTGGTGATAATTAAATTGGATAAATCGTTAATGTCATGAAACTCAAGGTCTAGCTTTAATAGCTGCTCCGCCTGTGAGCTTACTAAAAACCCACCTGGTAATTGAATATGCTCGCGGTTAAATGCGCTGATTAAGTCCGATGCTGCAAGCTTGTAAGCGGCCATACGTTCGGGGCTTACATTAATACGAATCACACGATCACGACGTCCACCGATAGAGACTTCGCCTACGCCGTTAATGGTTTCAAATTTCTTCTTTAACACATTATTTGCGTACAGGTTGAGCTGCTGGATGGTGCGGTCACCGCTTAGGGCTAGCCAAATCACAGCGGCAGCATTGGTATCCACTTTTTGCACTGATGGCGGGTCGGTGTCGTTGGGTAAGCGTCGTAACACCTGATTTACTTTAGCTTGTACTTCGTTATAAGCAACATCAATATCTTTGTCTAAAGAGAATGTGATGCTAATGCTAGAAACACCAGGAGAAGAAGATGACTGAATATGTTCAATGCCAGGTGTGGTGTTGATAGCAGATTCAATAATACTCGTGATGCTGGTGTCAACGACGTCAGGGTTAGCGCCACGTAATGTAGTCGTTACCATAATAATTGGGAAATCAATCGCAGGGAGGCGATCTACACCAATACGGTTATACGAGATAATGCCGAATAGCACGATGACGCCAGATAACATCCAGGCAAGCACATGGCGTTTAATAGAGAGTTCAGGTAGCGTCATGGGGTAAAAGTATCAATATTTATGGTGATATTGTTATGGTTTACTGGCAATTTTGACCTCTGCCTGATCGGTTAAGAAGCCTGCACCATCTACAGCAACGACATCGTTCTCACTGATACCATCAGTCACTTCAACTAAGCCATTTTTCCGTAAACCTGTTGTAACAATTACCTGATGAGCGATGTTGTCTTTTACAACGTAGACGACTTGCCCAGCTGGGCGTAATACCACGCTTTGCTCAGGTATCATGATTGCAGAAGCGCGCTCTGCCAAAATGACACTGGCATTGACGCTAGCGCCAGCTTGCCATCCTGCTACATTTTTCACGTCAGCAATTGCAATAATTGTACGATTACTTGCCGTAATTAATGGCTTAAGTTCACGAATGACGGTTTCAACAGCGGTGTTGCTTGTAGGTGTGGTGAGTCTTAGTTTTAAGCCTGCTTTTAACTGTGTGCCGACACGCTCTGGAAAAGGAATATAAGCACGCAATAGTTTATTTGAAATGATTTGTACTATCGGATCTCCAACATTCACGTACTCGCCAGTGTCTACAATCTTATTTTCCACTACACCATCCGTGGGTGCAAAGATTCTTGTTTTTCCAGTGCTGTTACGAATCGTATTGATGCGTGCTTTGGCTGCAACCAACTGCTCTTTAAGTACACTTTGATCAGCCAAGCTGGTATCAACAGCATTTTGTGAGATAAACTTTTTATCGACTAAGGCTTGATTTCTAGCAACAGTTTTTGACTGATTGTTCAGAAGTGCTTCAATCCGTGCCACCTCAGCCTGCGCTTCTCGCTCTTGTAAATTAAAAGCTGTAGGGTCTAGTGTCGCGATAAGTTGCCCTTGTTTTACCGTATCACCTGGGCTGACAAATACTTTAATGATACGTGCGGCAACCTCTGCTTTAAGCGTGGGGTCGACTAAGCCTTCCAGCGAGCCGATTCCCTCTTCCGTTATTTCAACAGGTGCGTCTTGGACTGATGCAACCGTTACTAATGTAGGCTTTGGTCCATTTTTATTAGGTGCTTGCGCATTTTCATCGCTTGCCCCACAGCCGAAGAGTATGCTAGAGAACAAGGTTAATAAAGTCAGGCTAAAAATTCTTTGCATAAATTGGTAATTTTTAATGATGATGGTGTGTTAATTTTTGCCAGTCAAAATATGGGCCAGGGTCAGTTTTTCGGTCTGGCGCAATATCTGAATGCCCTACTATAGCTTGAATCGGATAGCTACTGTTAAGGCAAGCCACTAATTTATTGAGGGTTTGGTACTGCGCTTCGTCAAAAGCTTCATAGTCAGACCCCTCAAGCTCTATTCCGACCGAGAAATCGTTACAACGTTCACGTGATTGCCAGCTGGATTTGCCAGCATGCCAAGCTCTATTCAGGCACGATACAAACTGTATTAATGTACCGTCACGTCTAATCAGAAAGTGTGCGGACACTTTCTGTGTATAAATGCCAGCATAATAAGGGTGTTCATCGGGGTTAAGTTGATTGGTAAATAGCTCAATAATGCCATTACCTCCATATTGGCTAGGAGGTAGGCTGATGTTGTGAATCACAACTAAGCTGACCTCTTCTTCTGGTCGTGCGTCAAAATTAGGCGACGCAATTTGCTGCGCTTGCGCCACGAAACCATCATTATTGATAACGTAATTTTCCATGATTGCTAATTTTATGCTGAGTTCAGTTTAAAATGCCAACATTAATGAAGTAATACTTAGAATTAGAGAAAGCCAACATGGTATTTTTAGAGTTGTTAGTGATGCTAATTGTGATTTTGATTGCCGCAGAGGTATTTACCAATGCGCTTGAACATTTAGGTGAAAAATTAGGTATTTCAGAAGGCGTGACGGGTTCTCTATTTGCGGCGGTAGGCACAGCACTGCCAGAAACTTCTGTGCCTTTACTAGCATTGCTAGCAGGTACGCAAAATGCAGCGACCAATGAAGAGATAGGTGTAGGTGCTATTTTGGGTGCGCCGTTGATGTTAGCAACGCTTTCTATTTGCCTCATGGCTGTGTCAGTTTGGCACCGCAGAGGTACACATGGACATTTAAGACCTGAGCGTACTGGGCTTGCGCGTGACCTTAACTTTTTCATTATTGCATTTAGTTTTGCTGCTATTGCCATGTTTGTACCACATAGCCTAGCCGTTGTTCGTTATGGCTTGGGCTTTTGCATGGTGATGATTTACTTTGTTTATGTCATGTTGACGTTGCGCGCATCAAAATCACTGGTTGAAGAAGGACACGCTACTGAGGCTGGTGGCTATATGTTTTTATGCAAGCTAGGACTTCCAAACAATATGGTAGTCATCTCATTACAATTGTTTTTGGGTTTAGCATTACTAGTAGGCGGTGCTAAAGGCTTTATTCATGGCGTAGAAGATGCATCTCAATTACTTGGTATTTCAGCCTTGTTACTCTCTCTATTGATTATTCCCATAGCGACTGAGCTCCCTGAAAAAGTAAATAGTATTTTATGGATACGCAAAGGTAAGGACACACTGGCCTTTGGTAATATTACAGGTGCAATGGTGTTTCAGGGTACATTATTACCAGCAATCGGTATCATGCTCACGCCTTGGGTGCCACGTCGTGAGGTATTGCTAGGGATTGTATTAACACTTATTGCTGCGATGTGGCTACGCTATTTGGTACATAAAGGTGGTTTGCGTGTTTGGCACTTGTTAGTCAATGGTGCCATTTATGTGACTTATCTGGTGCTAGTATTCGCTTAAGCTTTTGATTGATGATGCTGTGAATAAATACCACAGCATCAGCTGTGTGATTTGCTAAAGTTAGAATTAGTTCTATTGATCTTTAGTTCTGCGGATTGCTAGTTATTTTGATCTTCAGGATCAGCTAAATCATCTATATCACTGTCCTTTGAGAGGCCTAGTTTCGCAAGTCGATAACGTAATGTCCGAAAGGTGACGCCGAGCAGTTTAGCCGCCGCAGTTTTGTTGTTATTGGTTTTATCCAGCGCTTGAATAATTGCCTTTTTTTCTACCTCTTCAAGGTAATCAGTTAGATTGACTTCACCAGAATGACTGCTGTCAAACACCGCACGTGAAGCATTGCCCTCTGTATGTGTGCTGCCATCAGTCAGCACGTCCTCAACGTTAATGGTTTGGCCATCACATAATGCAAGCGCACGTTCCAACATGTTTTCTAGTTCACGTACATTGCCCGAAAACGTTAGGCTTGAAATGTATTCCTGAGCTTTGGTATCAATCTTAGGGGTTGCAATATGTTGAGCCTGACAAAGTTTGTTGAGTAACATTTCGGTGAGTAACGGGATATCTGTTGGGCGATCACGTAGCGCTGGCATTTTGAGTTGAATCACGTTCAGACGGTAATACAAGTCTTTCCTAAATTGACCAGCATCCATCATCTCCGTTAAGTTCTTATGCGTTGCACTAATGATGCGTACATCCACAGCATCTTCGTTGGTACCACCTACCATTCGTACTTTTTTTTCTTGAATCGCTCTTAGTAGCTTTACCTGCATCGCAAGCGGTAAGTCAGCAACTTCATCTAAAAAGAGTGTCCCGCCATTGGCGGCTTGGAATAACCCTTCTTTATCTTGATTTGCACCTGTGAAAGCGCCTTTTTTATATCCGAAGAACTCACTTTCCATTAAATTTTCAGGAATTGCCCCACAATTGACGGCGATAAACGCACCATCAACACGTGAACTGTTTTGATGAATCAGTTTGGCTGCTAATTCTTTACCACTGCCAGATTCGCCACTGATGTAAACAGGGGCCTGGCTACGTGATACTTTAGCAATCATATTACGCACATGTTGAATTGGCTCAGAATTACCAATCATTTCTAAGGTATTGGGTGTAATTTGACCAGACCCTGCGCTTAGCTTAAGCGCAGACTCAATGACGGGGCGTAGTTGTTTGAGTGATATCGGTTTGGCGAGGTAGTCAAAAGCGCCAGCTTTGAGCGCACAAACAGCATTGTCAGCACTTGCGTGAGCGGTGATGACAGCAACTGGCAAGCCTAGGTGAAATTCATTAATATAATTAACAAGGTCTAGACCGGTACCGTTCGGCATTTGCATGTCGGTTAGGCATAAGGCATAAGTGCGTAGTTTGAGCATGGTCTTAGCTTCTTCAAAGCTACTAGCACTGTATGTTTCAACATCCATGCGCTCTAGTGTCATGGCTAGTAGTTCACGGATATCTGTTTCGTCATCAACAATTAAGCAGCTAGGTCTTTGTTGCATACTAAAATATGGCCCTTAATAGATTGTGGTATTAGTTGATCGTTTGTAATTGAAGTATAAATGCACTACCTGAATCTAGCTTCTGGTAGCTTAGGCGCGAACCGTTAGCTTCGGCAAGCTCGCGTGAAATATAAAGGCCTAAACCATTCCCTGTTGTCTTGGTTGTGTAAAAAGGCTCAAAGAGCTTGTTGCGATTTTCTTCTGCAACACCTTCACCATCATCGATAACCTCTAAGTTTAAACCAGCGCGTCCATTTTTTGTACAACTTAACTTTAAGCTGCCCATTTGTTTATGGCTATGTTCCCAGCCATTTTTACACAAATTCCATAGAATCTGCATTAAATGGCGTTGGTCATAGGTAACAAATAATGAGTCTTTAAATGATGACATTTGAAAATGTGAAGGGGGTATCTTTTCTACAGCACAAAATTGCGTGTAAAAATCAAGAATGAATTGGTTAAGGGGCAATTTCTCTTGGTTAGTGCGGTCGCGACGATTAAGTTCTAGTACGTCTTTAATAATTTGGTCGATGCGTTGAATATTGTCCGCAACAATTTCTAACATGCGCTTATTCTGCGGACTAAAATTTTCTTCCTGCAATAACTGGTTAGCATGGCTAATCGCACTAAGTGGATTGCGTATTTCATGGGCGATGTTAGCGGTCAGCCTTCCTAAAGCTGCCAGCTTAGATTGCTGTGCGGCTGACTGCATTAGGCTCCAGTCCTGAATAAATACAACGGCGCCATGAAGGCGATTTTCCTGGTTAATTGGTTCGAATCTTAGTTTTAACTCTTTATTATTAATAGAAATAATGAGATTCTCATTGATGCTTTCTGCATGCATCCAGCGTGCAAATAATTGACCTATTTCCGTAACATCACCACTCAATTGAAACGATTCATCGCTATTATTTTTGGTTAAGGCGAGTAGCGATATTGCTTGTGAATTGTAGTGGCGGATATTCAAAGACTGATCAATGACAATGACACCATCCTGCATTTCTTCCGTAATCAGTGCGTTAACTTGGGCTAGATTCTCTAGATCGACACCACGTGCGGAAGCAAGTGCTTCACTCTGCATGATTCGTTTAGCAAAGCTATATCCCAGCCAAGCGGTAGCAAAGCAACTTAAGCTCAGCATGGCAGGCTGGCTGTAGACTGAAATTGGCAAGTCCCATTTTGCTATTTGATAGCTTTGCTCAAGCAATAAACCAATCGTTGCAATGGCGGCATAAAATAACGCTAGCCGACCGTTGCTAACCAAGCTAGCTGTAACAATGGTGATAATGAGCAATAGGCCTAAGCCGCTTTGTATGCCGCCCATCGCATGCATAATTAAAATAATAAAAAATATATCAATAATGATTTGTACTGGATTAAAAAAGACCAGTGCGGAAGACTTTAGCGGCGCAACAATTAGTAAGGTTAGACTGAAAAGTGAGTATGCTAAGGAAAGGCTAAAGAACAAGGATGCTGCTTGATTGTCACCCCAGTTCTCCTGACCTGTATATAAGGAGAAAAGTACAAATGTTAAGCTTAATAGGAACCTAAAAACATTAATAATACGAATCGTACGCGCTTGGAGGGATAGTTCGCTCTGCGCAGTAAGATTTTGAAATAGCGTATTATCGGCCATTGATGTTTTATTAGATTGGTATGAATTTTAAAATTGAGAGGACATCTTAGCTAGGGTGCATCCGATTTAATATGCGCTTTTGTGCAGTAAAATTTACCATCTACCAAAAAGGCCTCTGAGCGTGGCAAGTGCACATGGCACTGATCACATTCCACCATATTTTCGATATTAGCTTCTTCCGAACTTTTAACCTCTGGGGAATTATTCTGATTGGCTTTTAACGCATACTTAGCCAACTTAATAATTAACCAAATGACGATACCCAAAAAAATTAACTTCCACATAATCTAAAGATGCTCGTATGTAAATAATAAATATAGATTGTAACTAAAAGCGCTGGGTTCGTTTGATTTTTAATCAGCGTAAGTTTACTCAATGCTAAGCGACCTGACATTAATGCCAATTTGATTAATAACGTTATCTTGATGATTTTTTGCTAACGAACTAACTTGCTTATACATTACCGTTGAAAGCTAAGCCTTAGCGCCGTTAAGTTGCAAATTCAGCTGAAAATATAAACCTGATATACTGTGCCCCTGAGTATGCTACTCAATTAAAGCATGTTATTTGTGTAACAGTATAAAATATCAATCTCAATATGGCGTTTAATTTTTAACATGGCAACACCCAAGGAACTCTCTGACTTTCTCGCAGCGATAGAGCGACGTGCATTTAAGCAGACTGCTTACGCGGTTAGAGATGATCATGCTGCGCTTGATATTGTGCAAGATGCCATGATGAAGCTTGCCGACAAATATGGTGCTCAACCAGCTTCAGAGTTTCCCATGCTGTTTCAACGTATTTTACAAAATACGATGCGCGATTATTGGCGTCGGCAAAAAGTGCGTAATCTATGGACGACACTTTTATCATCATTCGGCGGCAGTGCTGATGACAATGAAGACCGTGATCCCCTTGATACAATAGACGTGGGCGATGATAGTGAGGAGCCTTCAGTTCAAATTGCAAGTAGTCAAACCATCGCATTAATCGAACGTGCTTTAGAAAAACTACCAGCACGTCAACGCGAAGCATTTGTGTTGCGTTATTGGGAGGAAATGGACGTAGCAGAGACAGCAGAAATCATGGGATGCTCAGATGGTAGCGTTAAAACGCATTGCTCACGAGCCGTGCATGCCTTGGCTCTGGAGCTACGTAAGCAAGGTTTAGATAAGCTGGGCTTATCTAACGCTACATTAAATGGACCTAGATAATGGCTCGAAAAAATTGGAGCGAGCAATGAAAACCGATAAAAATAGACACGACAATAATAGTCATACAGATCAACAAATATCTTTAGATGCAAATGTTGAAGATCAAATAGCGCGCAATATCGTTGATTTGCTGGATAGTCGCGCTCAGAAGCTATCTGATGAGCATTCAGCGCGCTTAGCCGAGGCACGCAGTTTGGCGATAGGCAGGCTAGTGGGCCAGGAAGCACAGTTAGCAGGTAACCATAGATTGCACCAAAATGGGAATACGTTGCAGTGGTTTGGTGGGCATTTCGGGCATTATTTTGAACAGCATCGCATTTTTTCTACCTTATTGGTGGTGTGTGTAATGTTGTTAACCTTTTTCGCTGTACAACAGTTTAGTGTTAATCATCAAATAGAAAATAGCGATGCTTTCTTGCTGGCCTCTGATTTGCCACCTGAAGCATACGCAGACAAGGGATTTACTGCATGGCTGGATACCAATTGAGGTCTAAAAATTTAATTTGTGTGTGTGTGTTACTTATTTGTGGCATTTCAGTCGTGAAAGCGGCTGATGTGACGTGGGCAGAGTTGAATGATGCACAACGACAAGTGTTAAATCCGCTAGCCTCTGAGTGGGATACGTTACGTCCGTGGCAACGCGAGAAAATGCTGGACATTGCTGGTGACTATCCAAAGATGAGTGCGGAAAAGCAGGCGTTAGTAAAGAAACGCCTGACTAATTGGAGTCGAATGACCCCTTATGAGCGTGAAAATGCACGAAAAAGGCATCAGCAATTTAATGCTTTATCCGCAGATAAGAAAAGCGAGCTGCGCAAGAAGTGGCTAGAATATCAACAGCTGTCTGAGTCAGAGCGTGCTAGGTTGCGTGCTGAATCTCCAGATGCCTATACTGACGCAGACTTGCATTAAAGATTTAGCACTATTTTTGTAAAAAATAGTGCTGAGATAATCATTGTATGAGCCCTCAAAAACACCCCATCCCTTTGTCAAAAGACCACTTACCAAGTTTACTTAAACTATTGGCGTGCTTGGTCTATGAGCTACTTACCATTGTTGCATTGTGCATTGTGTTTGCAGGGTTGTTTTATGGCGTATTTGGAGATGCGACAGAAGGAATCAAGCGCTTGTCGCAACAAATGTTCTTGTGTACGATTCTAGGCGCCTACTATGTCTGGTGTTGGACTAAAACTGGCCAGACGCTGGCTATGCAATCCTGGCATTTAAAGATGGTTTCTCAAAGTAATGCGTCACTCTCTATCCAGATGGCGTTGGTGCGCTATGTGTTAGCCAGTTTAAGCTTAGTGCTATTTGGGCTAGGTTTTTTATGGGCACTGGTCGATAAAAATCGATTGTTTTTGCATGATCGATTGCTTAAGTGCAAGATCATCATTGCTTAAAATTAGCAATCCAGCCCCTCGAGATTTGATAGGGCATGATGACCTTTGCCTACCTGCGGTCGACATGACGCAGCATTACCAGACCAGCCAGCAGGAATAGTGCTGTTGGTGTAATCGCGCTAAATGCAGGTGCCCAGTCGTTTAATAAGCCCAGATGAACAAAGGTTCGGTTAAGAATCTGGTACAAAACCCCAAGCATGATACCGATAAATATTTTTGTGCTGGCGCCTGTTGCACGTTGCTGAATAAATGCAAATGGGAGCGCAAGAATGACCATGACAAGGCTGGCAAGTGGATAAACCAGTTTTGCCCACAAGGCCATTTTATAGCGGGTTGTTTTTTGTTTGTTAATCGATAAATGATCAATGTACGCGTATAAATCCCAGGCAGACATTTTTTCGGGGAGCACCAATAAAACATTCAATAATTCTGGACGAATAAGCGAGCGCCATGTCGCCTTATCAAGATGTTTTACGTAGTTATTGTCTTTTTCAAAGTGCGTTTGTGACACAGATTTTAAATGCCATTGTTCATCTTCAAATAGCCCTTTTTCTGCGTGGCTCACGGTGCGTAGGTTGAACTTATCATCGAACTCATAAATATGAATGTTCAATAAGGTTGTATCTGCTAACACTTCTTCTACGTTAACAAAGCTACGCCCATCTTTGACCCATAGGCCAGACATAAAGTCTTGCACAATCACAGAGTCAGTCGCTCTGATACGTAGACGCTGTGCTGTTTTTTCACTGAATGGGGTAATAAGCTCGCCAATAAGAAACGTGATGAGTGTAAATATCAAGCCTACTTTTAGTAGCGTAGTGGCAAGGCTATAAAGCGAAATGCCGCTTACTCTTAATACGACTAGCTCAGAGTGTCGTGCAAGTTGCCCTAGGCTGTACATACAGCCAACAAGTACAGCGACTGGCATCACATCATACACATGGCCAGGTGCGCTGAGCATCACAAACAGTATCACTTTACCTAGGCCATAACTGCCCTGGCCTAGACTTTCAAGCTCTTGCACTAGGTCAAAGAAAGAGAACATAGCAATGAGCGCTAATGTAATGAGCAACACATTGACAGTGATTTCCTTGAGTAAATAACGGGTAATGATTTTCATAAAAGGGAACTGGCTAACTTGATAAAGCCGATTGAGGGGGTTTTTTTAGCCATTGCATTGAAAGCAAGCTTGGCAGTATCGGTAATTGGCGACCGCGTCGGTAGAACATGTAAATGGTTAGCACTAAAAAGAAAAAGTGCACTGGCCATAAGCCGATAAGGGTGTTAAGTTTCCCTTGAGCTACCCAAGCCTGAAAAATGCTCAACAGATTGTTATAAATGATGTAAATGATTAATGCAAGTACAAAATTCGCAGAGCGCCCTGCTCGTGGGTCTAAAGCACTTAATGGAATGGCAAGTAAGCATAAAATCAATGCGGAGATTGGGATTGCAATACGCCATTGTAATTCTGCATTGTTAGTTTTGTTGTGAGATGTAAATAACTCCTGTGTCGGTTTTGATTGTGTACTTGGAGGTCTTTCTTTTGCTTCATTCGCTTCAATGCGAATAGCGTACTTCTCAAAAGCAGTTGTCGAAAACTCTGCGCTACCTCTTGAGCCTTCGTAACGTTTCCCATTTTCCATCAGCACAAAGTTATCGCCGTTTTTCTCAGTGTAGCGGCTACCCTCGGCAGCAACAATCACGCCTAGTTTTTGATGCTGTAATGTTTGCACAAAAATGTTTTTGACGACATTGCCTAGTTCGTCAAAACTTTCCATAAAAAATACCCGTTCTCCATTGCCCGATTCTTTAAATACACCAGGGCTAATGGTTGCCAGATCATCGCGGGATTCAAGTTGCGTTCGGTAGAGTTCGCCTTTACTGGTCGCCCATGGCATTACAAAAAGACTAAGTGTCAAAATAAGCAGAATGACTGGGAAAATAAATGTGAGTACTGGGCGAATCCAGTAGTTAATGCTGAGGCCGCCACTAAACCAAATCACCATTTCTGAATCGCGATACCAGCGTGATAGTGTCATTAATACAGCTAAAAACAATGCGAGTGAGAGCACCATGGGCAGAAATTTCACCATGTTAAAACCTAGCATGGTGGTGATGGCATCGTTAGGCAGAATTCCTTTGGCAGCAAGGCGCACAAGGTGTCCAGCACGCTGAGCGATAACGATTCCAATTAAAATCAGGAAGGCTCCTGCTGCCGTTGAAATTAATTCTTTTATTAATGAGAGCCTAAAAAGCATAAGATGCACTGAAAACCAATTTATTTACGACTATGAATTACGTGTAAAACACGCGATAATTTAATCAAACTTAACATGATTGATGATTTAATTAATATTTGATTGAATTTATGCTGATTTTTAAAACTCTATTGTAGAGTAGTTAACTTTTAATGCGGCGCTGAATCTGCATTTTCGGCAAATAATTTAATGTAATCACAACAATATCAAGGATGTAATACTATGGAATTTAGCATAAAAACGAGCGCAGCGGAAAAACAGCATCATAATTGTGTTGTTGTTGGTGTGTATGAGGGGCGTGAGTTGTCAGATGCTGCACAATCAATAGATGCGTTGTCAGATGGTTATGTGAGTAAAGTGCTTAAGCATGGTGATTTAGAAGGTAAGCTAGAATCAACTTTGATGCTACATCAAGTGCCAAGTGTACAAGCTGATCGTGTTTTGTTGGTGGGCTTAGGCAAAAAAGCTGAATTTAGTGAAAAACAATACTGTAAAGCGGTGCGGGCGTCTGTAAAAGCCCTGAGCGCAATCAGTGCAGATGATGTGCTGACGATGTTAGCTGGCTTACCTGTTGGTGAAATGACAACACGTAAAAAAGTATCGCATCTTGTAGAAACAAGCTTAGATGCCACTTATCGTTTTGATGCGATTAAACGTAAAAAAGATGCGGTAGAAGAAAAAGAGCCGAAAAAAGGTGTTAAAGCATTTAGTATCCAAATTGCAGATGTTGCTGACCTCAATGAGGCTAAATCTGGCTTGGTAGATGGCAAAGCGATTGGGGCTGGTGTCAGTCTGACTAAAGACTTAGGTAATTTACCCCCTAATGTTTGCACGCCAACTTATCTTGCAGAGCAAGCACAGGCATTGGCTAAAACTTACGGATTAGGTGTTGAAGTGCTTGAGCGGGAAGCTATGCAAAAATTAGGCATGGGATCGTTCCTAGGCGTTGCGCAAGGTAGTGAAGAGCCGCCTAAGTTAATTGTATTGCAACACCTAAAAGGTAATAAAGATCAAAAGCCTGTCGTGCTGGTTGGCAAAGGGATTACCTTTGATACTGGCGGTATCTCATTGAAGCCTGGTGCTGAAATGGATGAGATGAAATACGATATGTGTGGTGCCGCGACGGTGCTCGGCTTGTTCAAAACAATCGCAGAAATGGATTTGCCGTTGAATGTCATCGGTGTGATTCCAACCTGTGAGAATATGCCAGACGGCCGTGCAATAAGGCCAGGTGATGTACTCACAAGCATGTCAGGTTTAACTATTGAGGTGCTAAACACCGATGCAGAAGGCCGCTTGATCTTATGTGATGCGCTCACTTATGCAGAACGCTTTGAGCCAAGTGCAGTGGTGGACATTGCAACGCTGACAGGTGCATGTGTGATTGCATTGGGTCACCATGCGACTGGTTTATTCAGTAATAACGATAGCTTAGCTAAAGAACTGTTGCAGGCGGGTGAGCAAGCGTTGGATCGTGCATGGCATATGCCAATGTGGGATGAGTATCAGCCACTATTGGATAGCAATTTTGCTGATATCGCGAACATTGGTGGTCGTGCGGCAGGTAGTATCACTGCGGCTTGCTTCTTGTCTCGCTTTGCTAAAAAGTATGATTGGGCGCATTTGGATATCGCTGGTACCGCGTGGAAATCAGGTAAGGAAAAAGGTGGTACTGGTCGCCCAGTGCCTATGTTGACGGAGTTTTTAGTTGGCCGCACACGTTAGAAGCGCTAATTGTCGATCAATGCAAAATATTAAAACATAACCCTTAAACATGACTAAAGTAGAGTTCTTTTTTAACGTCCCAGACAAGTTGGCCAAAGTTGCAGATATTTGTAGTAGAGCTGTTGTTAAAGGACGTAAGCTCACTATTTTTACCCCAGATGATGCAATGTCTATGCGCATTCAGGATCGGCTTTGGCAGCATTCGGCGACTAGCTTTTTGCCGAGTGCTCGTTCAGGGGCGCCTGAGCAGCATGATGTCTCGATTGTTTTGGATAAAGATGGAGAGCAGCTTTTGCAAGATGATATTTTGATTAACTTAAAAGTAGAGCATCCGCCATTTTTCAGTCGATTTAAGTATTTGGTTGAGCTGGTTGGTGTGGATGAAGAAGATAAAGCTTCTGCCAGAGCTCGGTATAAGTTTTATCGAGATCGCGGCTACCAGATTAAGTCGACTGATGAATCTGCTGCTTAATTGCTAGCGAATAAGTGTGGGTGAGAGGACATTAAATTACATGCAAGAACATGATGATATTCCACTGTTAACAGAGGTACATGCTTTGCCAGCGCAGGCTTTGGCTAGTACATTTAATGTCACACCAGATTTAATTGCAGCGATTGCAGCCGAAATCAGGCCACAAATCGTGAGTGAAGTAGAGGCGTCAATTGCGCAAAAGATTAAAGAAAATGTGCGACAAGCATTGCTAGAGCATTTGCCAAATCAGTCAGCTAGTATAGAAGTAATTCAGGCAGATGTACTGAGTGAATTAACGCAGCAGAATAATCAATTTATTCAGCAAGTTTTACAGTCGCAACAAGACGCAGAGCTGACGTTGAAAGACCAAATAGATGTGGAACTGATGAATGCGAAGCAAGCAATCATGGAGCAAACATCTGTTTTTGTGGATAGAACACGCGCTGATTTTGCAACAGAAATACCAAAGATGGTGCACGCCAATGTAGATATCATTAAGGCGGATTTGGCACAAAGCTTAACGCAAATGCAATCGCAAGTGGTGATTGATGTGCAGCAAAACTTAACCGCTAAATTGCCTAAACTTGAGCAGACTTTAACCGATGAGTTACAGGCATCATTGCAAAATTTAGAAAAAACGACGGTTGAAAATGCTACACATGAGTTACAGGATAAAATCTCGCGACTTCATGAGGATCTACTTGCGCAGCATAAAGCCAGTTTGGCGCAGGAGTTGGCTGGTATTTATAAAGAGCTTACGCAACACACGCAGTCTGAGTTAAGTATTTATTTGGATGCGATTCAGTTGCAGTCTCAGCAAGCACTACAGCAGAAACTGGGAGATACCTTCCCTGCGCTTTATGAAGAGCTGTCTAATCAGTTAACAGCAACGCTAAAAACAGACTTTGTTGCACTCGCAGAGCGCGCTAAAAATGAGTTTATACAGGGCTTAAATGCAGAGTTGCCTAGTACAGAGCAGGCTTTGGTCAATAAAGTACTGGAGGTGCTGTCAGTGGAGATGCCAAGATTAGAGCGTGAATTAGCTTCTAATATCAGGGCTGAAATTGGGAAAGTGGTTGATTCTGTGCGCTTGGTGTTCTCTACACCCTAATTTTCTTAGCTTTAAGTTGTCACGCTATGTCCAATTCGGCATGGATACATCACGAGTAATCCACTTGTAATAATAGACATTAAGTTGGTTAGATTAAATATTAAGATTTAATTAGCACTTCATAAGCTTCAGCAGATAATAGCTTTTCCGTATCGGTGTCTTTGTCAGCTTTAAACTTAAATATCCAAGCTTTATAAGGGTTGTCGTTAATTTGTTCAGGTGAGTCAACGACTGATTGATTCACCTCAACCACCTCTCCATTAATCAAAGCATGTAAATCTGAGCCAGTTTTGACTGACTCGACTAGTCCGCATGGTTGCTCCGCGGTTAAGCGAGTGCCTGCAGTCGGCGCTTCAACAAATACAATGTCACCAAGTAGGTTTTGTGCATAATCGGTAATTCCAGCTTCCCATAGGCCATCTGCTGTAGATTTTATCCACAAATGTTGAGGGCTGAATAACAAAGATTGTGGTGTTTGCATGCTAGTGACTCTATGATTTTTTAATTGATATTGGTTCAAATTTTAACGTAAATTGCGTTGAAATTGATTTATTTTTAATCGCTGTAATAGATAACTGAAATATCATAAAAAATAATGATGACAAAGCTAAAGTTTTTATATAGTATTGTGCTGTAACTCTATGAGATATAAGCTATTATGAAAACCACAATGCGAAAATTTATTCTGCTCTACGTCAGCTTGGCGCTTAGCTTGGCCCCAGTAGCCGTTGGCGCCGCGACTGAAAAAAATCATAAGCAGACGAAGTCTTCAAACAAATATAGTACTGTCAAATATAAGCCTAATTCTACTCGAGTCAAAACTCGCTTGCCTGCTCGCAAACCGATTGCTTCCGTTGATCATTATGACGGTACAACTCCATTACAATTAGCCTCAGCCAAAGCATTGGTGATTAACCAGCTGACGGGTGAGGTGTTGTTTGCTAAAAACACTCATTTACCAACCCCAATTGCCTCGGTGACTAAGTTGATGACTGCGATGGTGATGTTGGATGCGCATTTGCCAATGGATGATTTGCTTTATATTTCTGATGAAGATGTAGATTATCTTAAGCACACCACTTCAAGATTAAGTATTGGCACAATGTTGACGCGTGGTGAGTTGTTGCAATTAGCTTTAATGGCCTCAGAAAATAGAGCTGCTTCAGCTTTAGGCCGTAATTACCCTGGTGGTGCTCATGCATTTGTAAAAGCGATGAACCAAAAAGCAAGATTATTGGGCATGAATTCGACAAGGTTTGTTGATGCAACAGGTTTGGATAGCAATAATATATCCACCGCTGAAGACCTTGTGAAAATGGTGGATGCTGCTTATCACTATCCTGAAATCCGTCAGGTAAGTACGCTACCGTCTCATGAAATTACATTGTATGGACGTCAGAACCCGCTTAGCTTTGTCAATACGAATGCTTTAGTTCGTGGGGGTAAGTGGGATATTGGTCTATCAAAAACGGGTTTTATTAATGAAGCTGGCCGCTGTTTGGTGATGCAAGCTGATATTTCAGGTCAGCCAGTCATTATTGTGTTGTTAGACTCAGCAGGCAAGCTTACAAGAATTGGTGATGCAAATCGTATTCGGAAATGGGTAGAAAATAACGAGGCAGGTTCTCTTGGGACGTTTGTTAGTGGCTAACCAATTTAGCGGTAGAGGGTTTGGATGCTAGCGCATTGGTGAGGCAAAAAACGCCAGTCATTGACTGGCGTTTTTTATGGGTTTAAGTGATGGGAGCGTTGTACGAAACCATCACGAACCATCTGGTGTCGTTAATCTTTCGGTGGTACGTATCCACTTGCTGTATCAGCGCCGTCACCAAAAAAGTATTTTTCAGTTTGCTCTGTTAAGTATTTGCGTGCTGAGGGGTCTGCTAAACTCAGGCGATTTTCATTCACGAGCATAGTTTGTTGCTTTAACCATACGGCCCAAGCTTCTTTTGATACACTCATGTAGATACGTTTTCCTAACTCACCTGGGTATGGAGGGAAATCCAATCCATCTGCCTCTTTACCCAATTTAATACAATTAACAGTACGTGCCATGATTGTCCTTTGTTTAATCTAATCGTGATTGCTTAAACCGTTATGATAGCGCATGTTAAAATCTATGCATTAAACTATTAACAATTTAATGTTACATGATCAATTTTTTAGAAAGTCTATGATGTTAACACCTTCAAGTAAGCCTAAAGACCACTCGCAAGCTTCAAAGCATTTAGCCACCAGCCCTTTTAAGGGTAAAACTGGTATCCGTCGATTGATTAATGCATTTGGATATTCGCTTGAGGGCTTTAAAGCGGCTTTTGTGCACGAAGATGCTTTCCGCCAAGAGGTTTTTCTGGCGATTGTTTTGGTGCCGCTTGCTGTGTATTTGGGCAAGAGTCCAGTTGAGCAAGCTTTGTTGATTGCCAGTGTGCTGTTGGTATTAATTGTTGAGTTGCTTAACTCTGCGATTGAGGCGGCGGTGGATCATACATCTACTGAGCATCATGCGCTTGCAAAGCAGGCTAAAGACATTGGTAGTGCTGCGGTATTTATTGCCTTGCTGATTGTGGCGGTGGTTTGGGGTTTGGTACTATTTGCTTAATCAATTAAAGAAGCGCAAACATAAGTGATAAAAATTTAGATTATGTTTGCGCTTTTATGGTGTGCTAAAGTTGACTAGAAATCCCCACGTAGTCCAAACAATATGGATCGTTGACCTTGCATCGAGATATCCTTTAGGAACGATGTATGCTCGCGAATTTCTTGGTTAAGCAAGTTATTGGCTTTTGCAAATAACTCTAAATTCAATTTAGTTGGTAGTTTGTAAGACACTAGTGCGCTGACATTGGTGTAACCATCAGTTTTTAATTCATTCTCAGCGGTTCTGTCTTGTCCAAATGCTTTGAGTACATCTAATCTTGCACCAATACTGTTGTGTTGGTAATGTAGTCCTGCACCTATGCGCAATGGTGCGATTCTAGGTAAATACTCATTATTACGTTTGTCTTTAGCATGCACGTAGTCGCCCAGTAAGTTCAAGTTTAGATGATCTGTCATGCTAAGTTTAGCTTCAGCTTCTAAGCCTTTAAATGTAGCGGGAACTGCTCTGAACTGTGCTTCAGGTAAAAACTCGCCGTCAACATCAATCTCATTGCCTGTTTCAAAAAGCCCGATAAAATTGCTAAACCTTGTGTAATAAGTGCCGATACTGAATGAGTTTTTTGCATCCTTCCAACGTAATTGAGCATCAATGCCTTTTGAGCGTTCTTTCTTAAAGTCAGCGTTACCTACTTCAAATTGACCAGTGGCTACGTGAGCACCGTTAGCATACAGCTCAAAATAACTTGGCGCACGTTCGTTATGCGATAAGTTGCCCGTAAGTGACCAATTGCTATCTATGTTGTATAAGCCGCCTAGTGCAAAGCTATTTGGATTAAAGCTGTTTTTCTGACCTACGCCAAAATTGGCACTATCTTTGGCGTCCACCGTCGTGTGACCTAAGCGTCCGCCAAAAGTTATTTTATGTTGATTGATGGCTAATTCTTCATAAATATAGGCCGCTTGGTTTTGTGTGTTGACGCTAGGTACAAAGGCTTCATCGCCTAATGCTTCGAAATTGGTATTGCTAAATTGATAGCCTACTACGCCATTTAACTGTCCAATCGGGCTGTGGCCTAACTCAATGCTACTTTCCAAGCCTCTGTTTTTGAAAGTGGTGCCTACTTCACCATCTTCTAATTCACGATGTTCGTAGTTGGTATGGGCAATGCGAAATTTAACGCGGTTAATGAGGCCACCTAAGTCTGTGAATTCGCTCGCGATATCCCATCTATCACTTTGCATGTCGATACGAACATCTTCTTCTGCAACAACACCGTAATTATTGTTCAAGGTAGAAAAAGAAGCGCCAATATAACCATTATCAAAGGTTAAAGCTGCACCTAGCGCGCCGCCGTCACCGTCAGCACTGCTGTTGACTAGTTTTCCGCGGTTTTCACGGGCTGGGCCGTCAGGTTGTTCGCTTTTTCTGCGAGATACCGCATAACCTGGAATATCTAAATCGCTGGTTTTTCTGGTGTATGCGTCGGCATGAATCGCAATTTGTCCGTTGCCGATATCAATGACTGCTGCACCATTGCGAGTGTTGTCTGGACCGCCAAATCTTGTTTCAGCACGACCAGTCACACCGTTTAACTGTTCTTTAGGGATGCGATGGTCAATCGCATTGACCACGCCGCCCATTGCACTGCCACCATATAGTAATGCTGCTGGCCCACGAACTACATCTATTTGTTCGATAATGAGTGGGTCGATACCTACCGCATGGTCGAAGCTTAAGCTTGATGCATCTAAAATGCCTACCCCGTTTTGCATAATGCGTACGCGTTCGCCATCTAATCCACGAATCACTGGGCGTGATGCATTGGGGCCAAATTGTGTCGCACTGACCCCAGGAATACCGTTAAGTGTTTCACCCAATGTGCTTTCGCGTTTCAGCGATAGCTCGCGTCCGCTAAGCACTGATACTGGCACCACTAACTCGTCAGAACTGACGCCTAAAGGGTTGCCTGTTACTGGCACGGTTGGTAGGTCTATCGCCGTATTGGCGTCTGCTGCCATGGATGGTGATGCAAGTGTCATTGCTACAGCAATAAATATAGGTCTAAACACAAATGTGTTAAGCACTTGTACATTAGGGGAGTAATGCATATTGATAACCTCAAAAATTAAAACGAGTAACCAGCAGGCGATATTAAGTCTGCTGTGATTTTTAAATTAAATGCTCGTTATTTGAGGTGGGGCTCTTGCTGCGTAGGGGCTTGATGAATATTGTTGAAAAGGTATGTGCTGGCTCAGCGTTGAAGCTAAATTAGTCTGGTTGATTTGTGCTGTCAGAATGGCTGACAATAAACCACTGGCGATTTTTGCATAACTAATACATTGCGCACATTGTTCGGCAGCCGTGTTTTTTTGTTGCGAGTTTTCATCATTCTGCGAATGCTTGGTGCTATCAGTGATGTGACTGATTTCATGCGTAGCAACGCCTATCTGCGTGAAAGCAAATACAAGGATAAGCGTTAAGTGAATGAATAGTCTTTGCAACATAGTTGCGTATTTTAACAGATTTTTAGTTTTTGGTTAGTTAAAAAATTAATGTGCTGTGAAAGATTCAGACTCACCCATTTTTAGTCCATTTATAAAGCGTAAGAAGTAAGCCTATTTTTGACGTGATGGTTTCATCTGTTTTTAGCCTAAACTTTAAATATAAATGCTATCCAATTTTAAACATACGTTTATAAAACTATTCAACTTAAATACAATCTATTTATACTGTTGAGTAACAGAACAATAATTAAAAGAGATTTTTGATGATGAGCCCAGAAACTAGCGTGACGCCCAAGACTATTTACCTAAAAGACTATACGCCTGCTCCCTATAAAGTAGCACACGTTAATCTCTCTTTTGAATTGCTAGAAGACAAAACAATCGTGCAATCAGAGGTGCAATATATTAAAAACCCAGATAGCGACTCAACAGTTCTCGTTTTAAATGGACAAGATCAAACGATTATTTCTGTTGAGATTGATAATATTCCATTTCATAGCTACAAAGTGGCTGACAATAAAATGACAATCACCGATGCGGGTGATAAGTTTACTTTGACGATTCGTTCGGAAATTGATCCAGCTTCTAATACTGCGCTGGAAGGGCTGTATAAGTCTCAGGGAACCTATTGCACTCAATGCGAAGCTGAAGGTTTTCGCCGTATTACTTTCTTTCAAGATAGACCCGATGTGCTAAGCACATTTACTGTGCGCATTGAGGGGGATAAAAGTAATTATCCAGTACTGTTATCTAACGGCAATTTAACCGATTCAGGCGAGCTTGCGAGCGGGCGCCACTTTACGGTTTGGAATGACCCATTCCCAAAACCTTGTTACCTTTTCGCTTTAGTTGCTGGTGACCTTGTCAGAATCGAAGATTCGTTCAAGACCATGTCTGGGCGCCATGTTGATCTGCATATTTACGTTCGCGCTGGTGATGAAAAACAGTGCGATCATGCCATGCAATCGCTTAAAAAATCCATGAAATGGGATGAGGAGAAATACGGCCGTGAGTATGAACTTGATTTGTTCAATATCGTCGCCGTGAATGACTTCAATATGGGCGCAATGGAAAACACCTCACTTAATATCTTTAATACAGCGCTAGTGCTTGCCCATCAAGAAACCGCAACCGATTCAGATTTTATGAGTGTTGAGGGCGTAGTTGCGCATGAGTATTTTCATAATTGGACGGGAAATCGCGTCACTTGCCGCGACTGGTTTCAACTCTCTCTTAAAGAAGGCTTTACCGTGTTTAGAGATCAGGAGTTTAGTGCAGACATGAACTCGCGTGCTGTGCAGCGTATTGATGATGTGAACTCTCTACGTCGCTTGCAGTTTTCAGAAGATGCTAGCCCGCTTGCGCATTCAGTGCAGCCAGATCAGTTTATTGAGATTAGCAATTTTTACACTAAAACCGTGTATGAAAAAGGGGCGGAAATTATCCGCATGCAACATACGTTGCTGGGACAAGATACATTCCGCAAAGCGACCGATCTTTATTTTGAGCGTTATGATGGGCACGCTGTTACCTGTGATGATTTTGTGCAATGCATGGCCGATGCATCTGGGCGCGATATGTCCCAATTCTTTTTATGGTACAAGCAGGCAGGTACGCCCACTTTAAAAGTGAGAAGTCAGTACAATCTGGCGGAACAGACATTCACGCTTACACTGAAACAATCTCAGGCTGACACCTCAGGGCAAACCGATAAAAAGCCATTACATATTCCCGTTGCGGTTGGGTTGTTGAGTCAAGAGGGGGTTGAAACGCACGCAACAAAAATTCTTGAGTTGACCGAACGTGAGCAAAGTTTCACTTTCAACGATGTCAATACACGCCCAGTGCCGTCTATTTTGCGCGGCTTTTCTGCCCCTGTGAAATTAATCACAGACCTGAGCGATGATGACCTTCGTCTATTACAGTTAAAAGATACCGATGGCTTCAATAAGTGGGAGGCAGGTCAAACGCTAGCACTGCGCAATATTGAGCGCGTGATGGCAGATAATGAAGCCGATATCTCTCAATATGTGGACGACTTTGGTGTCATTATTAGCCAAGGTCTTGGTGGGAAAAGCGACAAAGCATTGCTGGCGCGGGCCCTTACTTTACCTGCAATTGCGGTGATATCACAAACGCAAGCAGTGATTGATCCTGCTGCCATAGATCAAGCACGTACACATATACTTAAAGCAATTAAGCGTACACATAAAGACGCGCTTGTGCGTTTATATGAAGAGAATCGAAACACGGGTGAGTTTTCTATCTCACCAGAGGCGATGGGGCGCAGAGCGCTGCAAAATACAGTGCTTGAATTGTTGACTGTGAGTAACGGCACAGGCTGTGCTACACGTGCCAAAGCGCATTATGACCAAGCGGACAACATGACCGATATTGTCGCAGCGTTATCTTGTTTATCAGACAGCGCCCAAGCCGAGCGGGAGGTGGTCTTTGCTGATTTCTATCGCCGATTTAAAGACTATCCATTAGTAGTGGATAAATGGTTTTCACTGCAGGCGATTGCGAACAGAAGTGAAATATTCGATGACTTTGCCAAGCTACGTCAACATCCAGACTTTAATATTAAAAATCCTAATCGCGTGCGCTCGCTGTACTCAGCATTCGCCATCAATAACCCTGTGAAGTTTCATGACCCAAGCGGCCAAGGTTATGCCTTGTTAAGGGATGTCATTATTGAGCTAAATGAAATTAACCCACAAATTGCCGCACGTCAGGTTGTACCATTGCGCGAATGGAAACGTTATACCCCTGCACTACAGGTGTATATGAAAGAAGCCTTGCAAGCCATTATGGATACCCCGAAGCTTTCTAACGATGTGTTTGAGGTGGTAAGTAAAAGTTTGAAGGGGTGATTTTACTAATGCCCTTGTGCCTCATATCGTATCTATCAATACGATATGAGGACGGGATTGAAGATAATAAGTTTTTACATCCATATCCTACAACTCCATATCCGTGCGATTCATCATGTAGTGCATTTGTAGTGAGGTGTTGGGCTCATCTTGAGTTGGCGTTAAGCATGTAAATAAAAAAGCCTTAGTGTAACCACTAAGGCTTTTTGTATGAATTAACTGACAAACTCAATGACTTACTATTTTGTAATCTAGTTAAGGTTGATTTATTTCACGAGAATAAATACGTAACTTGATGTCACGGTTTAGAGCCATTCAAATTTGACTAGAATTTAATGTTACGTCAGAAAATACGTAACTTTCGAGCAATGCATCACTATTTTTTGGCAGATCATTTTAATAAATACGTAACTCCGAAATTGCTGTGTATATCTCATATTCAAATGACAGATAAATCCGCAAAGCTGACGGTCAACTATAGAAGCTAACCGACTGTGATCACAGCCCAAAGCGGACGTTCAATGTCTGAATTAAGCTGTGCCGCGAAGCGGCGTCACGCATGAAGGAATCGTCATGTGCTACTGAACAACTTCTATACTAACGTTTATCACACCAGAAGATGGGTTGCCAATACTAATAAATGCAGATTTTGAAAGATCAATAACTCGGCCTTTTGCGAATTGGCCACGATCATTTACTTTTACAACGACGCTTTTGCCATTATTCTTGTTCGTTACCTTTACGCTTGAACCGAAAGGGATTTTGTTATGAGCCGCTGTTTTTAAACTATGGTTATACCGCTCTCCGCTAGCAGTTTTTCGATTCTGAAATTTATCAGCGTAGAAAGAAGCTTCTCCCGATTCGGTATGTCCTATCCAATTGTCGCGACCACCACTTGGAATGCTGCTACAACCGGACAAAGCCAGTAAAAATGCGAATATCAATAACGTTTTCAAAATGAGTTCCAATTATCATTTCTATTTTTTATCATACATAGTACGTTCAAGTAATTGCAAAGAGTTTTTTTTAAGCGTAAAATTGATCCGTGAAGTCCAAAATAATTAAATTCATTACGCTATTCATTATGCTGATATGCCTCCCTGTAGAAGGCATGGCAGCAGTAGCTATGCCTAATTGTCAGATGCATGATACCCAGCAAATGCAGGTGAATGCTGACATGAGCAATATGGATGATATGGCTCACTGCGATCACCATGACAGTGCAAAACCAGCTAAAAATGTAACATGTGACAAATGCCTGCCCTGCCATTTAAGCGTAGCACAGGCAATTATTCCATTTAACACCCCTCTGGAATTTAGTGGTGCATTACCTATGTACTCCACCGATATATCTGAAGTTCCGGATACCGTTCCACCCTCACTTTTTCATCCCCCCAGACAAACCTTCGCATAGTGCCGAAGGTCGTCTTGTTTTAAACGGCTCTCGAACTCAGATGCTTATCTGAGTACTTGATCGTACCCAACACACTTCTATTTCTTCGGCACGTATTCCCGGCGGTGGTTTTATATCCGTTCGAGGTCTAGCGTATGGCTGTTTACGCCTATACATAACCGCGCACGACTGCTGAACCACCTCTATGCAATTGCAGTGACTATAAATTGTCTAGGAGTATTTATCATGAAGAATCAAACCATTTACAAAATGATTGCAACACTTGCTGTCTGTAGCATCAGCTTTCTATCTGTGTCCGCGATTGCTGCGCAGGATGAATTTCAAAGGCAGATGACTCAAAAAGTTATGCAAGCCAAGCAGAAGCTTAAAGCAGCTGAGGCCGCCAAAGGCGATGAGCGTAAAAAACTTATGGGCGAACACATGAAAATGATGCATGACAACATGGGCAAAATGCAGGCTATGAAACCGAAGTCAGGCATGACCATGCAGGAACATGAAGAATGGATGAGCGAGCATCAGAAACTCATGGATGAAATGATGAGCCAGATGATGGACGAGCATCACATGATGATGAATATGGGTGGCATGTCTAAAGGGTCAGGTGAAATGGACTGTATGTCCAAAGGAACTGACAATACACACAAGCATTAATTTGTGAATCGGGCGGGCAACGTCCCGCCCAGATTCAATCAAACATTAAAGGATCAAAGAAATGAAAAAGTTATTAATTTGTATGTTCGTTGCGGTATTGAGTATCGCTGCTGCTCCAGTCTACGCCAACGATGCACACCATCAGGCTACAGATAATCAAAAGAGTTATTCAGCAAAAGGTGAAGTCGTTGCCATGGACAGTGCATTAAGCAAGGTTAAATTGAAGCATGACGCTGTTCCGGAGCTTAAATGGCCTGGTATGACCATGTTTTTTAACGTTGCTGGCAAGGCTCTGCTGGACACAGTAAAGATTGGTGATCAGGTTGAATTCGAGTTCGTTAAAGTCGACGG
>NZ_JAURYU010000054.1 GCF_030653755.1 Methylotenera sp. | reverse complement strand
CAGTAAAATCCAGGGCAAAACAGCGCACAAGCTGCCTGAATTTAGCCTCTGTGATTTTAGAACGGCTGTAGTATCTATTTTTATTAACCATTTCAGGAAGTTATCACACTTTAATTAGTGCTTTGCTTCCTAAGACCCTTGAAAATTTTTAGCGCTACACATTTAATCTAGTCACTTAACATTCAACTACTTTTATTTGCTCAGATAGCCTGATAAAGCGTTCTACAGGAGTCACCCATACGATGCCATCCCCGATTTGCCCAGTATGGCCTACTTCTACAATAATCTGTAAGACGCCTTCGAGTAATTCATCCGGAACAATCATCTCAATATGAATTTTAGGGCTGTAATCAGTGAGTTCTTCTCTGATGCCTTGTGCTGGTTTAGCCACATGGTGGCCACATCCCTCCACTTTGCTAATGGTCATTCCCGGAAAAGCCTTAATATTGCGCAGGGCTGAACGAATTTTTGGCAAGCGATGCGGTTGTATAACCGCTTTAATTTCTTTCATAACAGAAACTCCTTTATCTTTTGCATGATTATCTTGTGCATTATGCTTCGATTCTTGATTCTTCAAACCTGCGGTATAAGGTTGGCACCACGACTAGTGTAAGCAATGTAGAGCTGATTAACCCGCCAATGACTACAATAGCCAAAGGACGTTGAATTTCAGAGCCAGGGCCTGTAGCAAATAGGAATGGCACCAGCGCCAACATGGCTACCGTTGCCGTCATCATCACTGGCCTAAACCTTTGTTGACAGCCTTCCACAATCGCTTCGATCTGACCTCTACCTTCATCACGTAGTGAGCGTATGTAAGATACTAATACTACGCCATTAAGTACGGCAATACCCCATAAAGCAATGAAACCAACGGATGCTGGTACAGAGAGGTACTCCCCAGTAACCAGTAAAGCAAAGATTCCACCAATAGAAGCAAAAGGTAAAATCATGATAATCATCGTTGCGTATCTTACCGAATTAAACAACAAGAACAGCAAGAAGAAGATTGCCGCAATGGTCACCGGAACGATAATCATTAGATGATTTAGTGCGCGCTCCATGTTTTGGAATTGCCCACCGTACTCAAGATAATAACCGTCAGGCAACTTGAGTTGTTTATCTAGCGTTTGCTGTAATTCTGCAACAAACCCGCCCAGATCACGATCTCTTACGTTAATTGCCACTACAATACGGCGTTTGCCTAACTCACGACTGATTTGTGCAGGGCCATCTTTAATTTCAATATTGGCTAGGTCTCGCAATGCAACGCGTGAGCCGTTTGGCGAAGTTACCAGTATATTGCCGATCGCTTCGGTATTGTCCCTGAAACTTTCAGGAAAGCGAACCGCACCAGAAAACCTACGCTCACCTTCATAAATCTCGGTGGCAACCTTACCGCCAATCGCAGTTTCAATGATATCGTGAATATCCGAAGCATTAATACCCTGACGTGCAATCGCCTGTCGGTTGATGGTGATATTCAGGTATTGCTGGCCTGAAACCTTTTCAACACGTAGATCGACCGCACCTGGCACTGTACTGGCTATTCTAGCAATTTCATCAGCCTTGCTTTTGAGTTTAGCCATGTCATCACCAAATACTTTCACTGCCACGTCCGATCTAACACCAGTTAACAACTCATCCACACGATCTGAAATCGGCTGTGCCATGACAATTTGTACGCCAGGTAATCCTGCAGATAATACTTCGGTCATCTTGTCGGCGATATCATCCTGCGTCCAGCCCTCAGGCCATTCGTCCCTTGGCTTCAGGCTGACAATTGGCGTAGATTCGTTCTGTGCTTGCGGGTCAGCTGGGCTTTCACCACGACCGATACCAGACATTGCAGATTTAACGCCCGGTACCTTTTCCATAATCAGCCGCATTGCTTCGTTTTCCATCTTGATAGATTCTTCAAGCGAAATGTTAGGCACACGGTTAATACCCGGAACAATTGAACCTTCTTTCATTTCAGGAATAAAAGAGGTCCCCAGCAACGGCAACACCAATAACGAAATAATGAACACTGATGATGCTGTTGCAATAGTTTTCTTATCATTCGTAAGCGCCCAGTTAAGCAGCTTCAAATATGGGTTTTTAATCGATTGGATTAGCTTAGTGTCCTCACCTGAACCACCCTTAAGAATGTAAGAGCAAAGCACTGGAGATAAGGTTAGTGAAATGACCAGTGATACAAACAAGGCGATTGCAATCGTCATTGCTAACGGTGCAAACATCTTGCCTTCCATTCCTTCTAGTGTCATGAGTGGCAAGAACACTAAAATAATAATGCCTACCCCAAATAATACCGGCGTAGCGACTTCACTCGCGGCCTCCAGCACCACGCGCACCTTACTCTCGTTTTGCCTGTGCCCTAAATGGTGGAAGGCGTTTTCAACCACCACTACCGAACCATCAACCATGAGGCCGATCGCAATTGCCAAGCCGCCTAAGGACATGAGGTTAGCTGAAATTCCGTAATAATTCATCGCCATGAACGTAATTAGCGGCGTTAGTATGAGCGTTGCCACCACAATAATGCTAGAGCGCACATCACCTAAGAATAGGAACAGAATAAAAACCACCAGAATAATGCCTTCGATTAGCACTTTTGTTACCGTAAACAATGCCGCATCTACTAGCTCGCTACGGTCATAGTAAGGCACAATCTGTAAGCCATTTGGCAACATGCCTTTGTCGTTGATTTCTTTTACACGATCTTTAACGCGGCTCACAACTTCTTTGGCGTTACCCGCACGCATCATAATGACAATGCCACCAACTGACTCGGTATAGCCATTTTTCATCACTGCTCCAACGCGCACTTCATGCCCTAGCTTAACTTCAGCGACGTCTCGCATAAACACTGGCACACCATTTTGCTCTTTTAGAACGATATTACGAATGTCATCTAGATTTTCAATCAGACCCACACCGCGAATCAGATACTGTTCTGCAAATTGTGGCAATACGCCACCACCGCTGTTGGCATTGTTCTTAGCAAATGCTGTATAAATATCCTGTAGTTTTAAACCATAATGGTTCATACGGTCTGGGTTAACTTGTGCCTGATATTGCTTAACGTAACCACCTTGCGAGTTGATTTCGGCCACGCCAGGAATACCACGCAGCAGTGGCCTCACCACCCAGTCTTGTATCGCACGGCGTTCGGTGAGATCTTCTACCGTAAGCTCTTTTTCACCATCACTAGGTTTATCCAACGTATATTGATAAACCTCACCAAGACCAGTTGCAACAGGGCCAAGAATTGGCATGACGCCTTCTGGCATTTTTTCCATCACTTCCATCAGCCTTTCCATCACCAGCTGACGCGCAAAATATACATCCGTTTTTTCAGTGAATACCAGCGTAATTAAAGATAGGCCATTACGATTGAGCGAGCGCATTTCTATCAGGCCCGGCAACCCAGTCATACTGATTTCAAGAGGCACGGTAATAAAACGCTCAACTTCTTCTGGTGACTTACCTGTCGCCTGTGTTGCGATCTGCACCTGTACATTGGTGACATCTGGAAAAGCATCCACAGAAAGTCTTTGTAATGCAAATATGCCTGCAATCATCATTGCAACGGCAAACACCATGACAATCAGGCGCTGTTTAAGCGCCCCACGAATTAGAGATTCGATCATGCGTTACTCCAATTCTTTGCGTTTACGTTCATTGTTAACATGGAATGCGCCATCCGCTACTACAATCTCTTCCTTGGACACACCATTCAGGATGGTCACCATTCCTTCATATTCTGGCCCCAATTCAACTTCACGCAGACGGAACTTGTTTGGTGCTAGCTGTACGTAAACATAAGTAGTATCGTTTTCTCTGACAATACTTTGTAATGGCAAGGCTAGTTTTGGTTCTGGCTGCGATTGAATCAGCATTGAAACCAGCATGTCGGGCTTAATTTCACGATCTTCGTTTGCCAGATCAGAGCGCACAGTGACAGTTCTGGTTTCTGGGTTTACTACGTCGCCTTCATAAATTAGCTTAGCTTTATATTGTTTATTACCAAGCGCTGGAATCTCAATCACGACTTCTTCATCGATTTTAATCAGTTCTACCTGTTGTTCAGGTACTTCAGCAACTACCCAGACACGAGAAAGGTCGGCAATGATAAATAACTCTTCTGCTGGCTGTACTACTTGCCCTAGATTAACCTTGCGGCTAATCACTGTGCCTGAGATACGCGATACTACATTGCTATAAGAACGAATTTGCCCTGTCTGCGTCAGTTTGTCGATAGCAGACTCGCTCATGCCCAATACCTGTAGTTGGTCTCGAGCTGCATTTAACTCAGCTTGCGCAGCACTCAACTCTGCTTCTCTGCGTTGCAATTCAGCTGCACCAATAACATCGGCTTCTTGCAGTAATTGAGCACGCTCTACGGCTTTACTTTGCAAGCCAATCTGCTGAGCAGCTTTGATATAAACCAGTTGATTTTGTGCTAACTCAGTACTATTTAGCGTTGCTAGGACTTGCCCATTTTTGACATTTTGGCCTAGGGTGGCTTCAATGTCTTTAATGCGCCCAGTCACTGAGGCACCGATTCTTGCCATGCGCTGTTCATCAACTTGCACTGTTCCTGGAACGCGCAAGGTGCCACGCATTTCTATATTACCCACTGTGTGAAGTTTAATCTGGCTTGCTAATTGGCCTGAGATTTCCACAATATTTGGATCTATTACTTCAGCGACAACTGGCGCTTCTTCTTTTTTTGCATTACAGCCAACTAATAAAGTGCTGGCTATAAACAAAGCAAGAAACAGATTTTTACTTGGTAAAGCATTTGAAAACATAGATATAGCAGACATTAAGATTTAACCTCCAAAAGTTCATAGCCAAGCAAGCGTTCAATTTCCAGCATGGTGTTAATATATTCGTAGCGTGCGGATAAGTAGTCTTTACTGACAACACGTTTGGTACGTTGCGCATCTAAGTAATCAAGTATCCCGCGCTCGCCAAAGCGGTAGGCGGCTTCTGCTACTTTAAGCACTGACTCAGCCTGAGATAGCAGGCCACTCTCAAATGCAACTACTTGTTGCTGTGAAATTAAATAGCGCTGATAGGCAGATTCAATATCGCGATTAATTGCCAACTCACGCTCACTTAACATCGCATTGACTTCTTTTAACTCAGCCGCTGCTTGTGCAATTGGCCCACCGCGCTGATCCCAAACTGGTATTGGGATGAGAACGCCCAGCCTAAACTGGCGTAAATCAGGGTCTTGCTCAACTCCTGCTCTAACAGTTAACCCTGGGTTACGTAATTTTTCTTGTAATCTCAGATTAGCCTCAGAAGTTTTAATCGCTGCACGAATTTGTCTCAACTGCACAGCGTCATTGATCAGAACACGAATGTCTTCAATGTTTGGTAGGCTAGCGCTTAGGGGTAACTCGCCAGTGAGGTTGTAATCCTCTGGCACTACAGCACCAATTAAGCCTCGCAGATAGGCTTTTCCTTCAATCACTCTTACTCTTGCGCTCTGATAGTCTCGCTCAGCCGCTAGTGCTTCAGTATCTGCTTTAATGAGCTCATATTTTGGAGATTCGCCTACATCGACACGTAATTTGACACGCTCACGGATATCCTTAAGCAAATTACGATCTGCTTCAGCAATCTCAAGCACTGCCTGACGTTGTAATACATCATAAAAAGCGCTTTTTACGCGTGCACGAACATCCGTTTTTGTAAGCTCGATGCCAAGTGTTGCTACGTCAACGTTTTTTTCAGCGACTTCTCTTTTAGCATTGCGAACGCTTGGGAAGTCTAAAGGCTGTGACAGTGCCACTCCCCAGTTGCGATTGTTACCCTGACCACCCGGTGTAATGTAGTTTGAAGGACCTGCGCCAATTTCAAATTGAGGGTTAGCATAAGTCGTCGCTGTAATGACCGATGCTGTGGCGGCATCTTCGCGTGCCTTTGAAATGGTAATGGATGGATTTTGTTCGGCAGCAATTTTTACAATTTGTTCCAATGTAAAGCTTTGCGCTGAATGTGTTGTATGACTAAACATAAAACTAGACAATAAAACGATAAGGGAAGTTAAGCGTCTTTTTTTTGAGCTTGTTAATCGCCTACTTGCACTAAAATGATGCATAAACAGTTTCCTGAGTGAAGTTTGAAACTAATTAATCGCTATTAACTAATGACAAAAATTATTAATTTTGATTTTGCGCTGTGCAGCACGCATGCCTATGAGATAAGCATCGTTCTGGGTAGCAACGGCAGAGATTGACAATGCCTGCAAGCCTAATAGTTAAGCTTGCAAGAATTAAGCCACATTTAGATTAAGTGCGCGGAGGTCTTAGGTGAACTAACAGGGTTGGTTCTTGATAGCTTGCGCTGTAGGAGTAGTAAGCAGGGCTCTTTCGAATGATTTGATGATATAAAACGCTAGTAACAGCAATGTTATCAGCAATGTCTCGGTTGCTATCTATATCAAATTGCACCATTGTTACTAGGTCATTGCCTTGTGTATCAAATGCGTTATTATTGAAATGCTGATTAAAAACAGATGCAAAAATTGATATTAATCCTATGATTAACAGCAGTTTTTTGAACATTGTTTGAATCTTGCGCATTAGTGACCAGTTTTATTTTTATTCGAAATTTTTACATGTACGTTTAAACATACTAAGACTTAGCATGCTTTTTAGAAGCCACGTTATTGTAATTTGTGTTTACTTATTTAAATTGGGGATGTAACGAAAATATGATTGTATTGACTAGCTTGTAAATTAAGACGAGTAATTATAGTACATTGTTGTTGTTTTTTAAAAGACACAAGTTTATATCATCATTGCAATTCACGAGCTTAGGTAAGGGGTATCATGGTATCTGACCTTAATATTTGCTTAGTAGAATTGTGACTTATGATTCATTTCGATCAGCGTGCAAAGTAATTATCAGCAGTTAATTGCTATTCATTTGTGATGTTAAACTTTGTATAGGTAAGTACGATCTTGCTTTGATTATTAATGGGCCGACTTTACCATTTGATAAGTTGCCCATCATAGGCAATAAATTGCCCTGTTGTATTTAGGTTTGATTGTTCAATTACCTTGCGTAAGCCAGTAACACTTGTTTTAGTGTCGATTAATGCATTGCTACCGCCCATTTCGGTTTGCACCCAGCCTGGGTGTAAGGTGACGACGGTAATGCCTAACGGTTGTAAGTCTATCGATAAGCTTTTCATCACCATATTAGCTGCGGCTTTTGAGCTTCTGTAAATATAACTACCGCCACTGGTATTATCGTCTAAGCTGCCCATTTTGCTGGAGAGCGTGGCAATCTTTTTCAGTTTACTATTGGCAATGTGAGGTGCAAAAGCCATGGCCATTTTCAACGGCGCCATGCTGTTTACTTTAAATGCATCTAGCCAATCGTTAGTATTGATGTCGTCTGTGCTGCTATCTGGGTAAATGCCAGCATTGTTGATCAGTAGATCTATTTTTAAATCTTTTAGCTGAAGCGCTAAAGCATCAATTTGAGCAAAGTCGGCAACATCCAATGGCAGTATTTGAATGTTTGTATGTGTTTTTGCGAGTGCTTGTAATGAGCTTGCTTGTTCTGGAGCGCGACAGCATGCTACTACTTTCCGGCCGTCACGTGCATATTGACTGACGAACTCTAGGCCAATGCCACGGTTGGCGCCAGTGATAAGTACTTGATAGTTTTCTGACATAAATGACTCCCAGGTGCTAATTGATTTGATATAAGTTACTCAAAAGTGTTTGTTAATCATGTTGCTGTGTTTGAAACTTATTATATTGTTTAATTCAAACTGTTTTTAAAAACGCTGTCTGTGTCTATCCAAACTTAATCTCACTGAGTGTTTTTGCTAAATAATCAAATACGACTCTCACGCGTTCTGCCACAGGGCCTCGCTGTGGACGGTACACATAAATACCCCATGGGGCGGGTGCTTGATCTGCCAATACGGAAACGAGCTGGCCATTTTGGATGTATTTCTTACATATAGCATCAGGAAGCTGACTGTAACCGACACCAGCAAGTACTGCTGCTAGTTCGGCTTCGATGTCATCTGTAATGAAGGCTGGCGCGCTAGGAAAGCAGTCAGGTTCATTCGCAAAAGACCAAGGCCACATTCTGCCTGTATTCTGGTCAATAAGTCCTGTGTATGGCATTCCACATAAATCGTTGACTTGATTAGGAATACCGGTTTTTTCTATCAGCGCAGGCGCGCCTACTATATGAAATTTAATTTCATTCACACGTCTTGCAACATTTCTGTTGTTGCTAAAAAAACCGATACGAACCCCAATATCCATTTGATCAGCCACGACATTATCAATCAGATCGGAGAATCTGAGATCTAGCTGAATGTTCGGGTACTCTTTTGCAAACGCAGTGAGGGCTGGTAGTAAATATTGGCGTCCAAATGTGCTTGGCATCGTTATTTTAACTGAGCCTTCTATCGCTTTTGGCGCATGTGTATGCTGATTCAACTGAAAGAGTGCATCCACTTGCTCAATCACACCTTCACTTTTCAGTGCCATTTGCTTACCAAATTCGGTAATGGTAGTGTTACGTGTGCTTCTATAAAACAGTGGTTCACCAACGCGTTCTTCTAACTCTTTGATGGCGCGAGTGACAGATTGTGGTGAAATGCCTAGTCGGATTGAGGCTTCTTTAAAATTGGCGGATTCTGCTACTGCTTTAAATATACGTAGCATTTCTAATTGATTCTGCATGAATAAGTAATCCATAATTTGGAATTATCAATTCCAAATTATTCCATATAATGATAGTTAACAGTATGAGATAGTGCTATTTTTGCATTCATTGTTATTTAGCATTAAACGATAATTGCCGTATAAGTTTATAAAAATCAATATTAAAACAACAAATTAGAGGGTAAGCCATCATGATTATTTTGAATATCAATGGTAAAGAAGAGAAGCTAGATGTGTCTGATGATATGCCGATACTGTGGGCATTAAGAGATGTCATGCATTTGACTGGTACCAAGTTTGGTTGTGGCATGGCGCAATGTGGTGCCTGTACGGTTCATTTAGATGGGGAGCCAATTCGTTCGTGTGTTACGCCTATCGCTGCTGCAGTTGGTAAAAAAATTACCACGATTGAAGATATTCAAAATGATAAAGTTGGCCAAGCGGTTCAAGCGGCCTGGAGTGAGGTGGATGTGGTGCAGTGTGGATACTGCCAATCCGGCCAAATTATGGCCGCGACAGCTTTGCTGACTAGCAACCAAACACCAACTGATGCCGATATTGATGCAGCCATGAGCGGAAATATCTGCCGTTGTGGTACTTATCCGCGTATCCGTGCAGCGATTCATGCTGCTGCCACTAAATTAGCTTAAGGAGATATTCATGACTGCACCTTTAAATATCTCTAGACGTACTTTCATTAAAGCCTCAGCGTTAGTGGTTGGTGGCCTTGTGATTGCGTTTTCAATTCCTCAAGCTAAACGCTTTTTACTGCCGGGTGCTGCGAAAGAAACTGGCAATGCGGGTGAAGCAACGCTCCCAGCACCCAATGCCTTTTTACGGATTGGCACCGATAATACAATCACTGTGATGCTTGCACATAGCGAGATGGGACAAAGTATTTGGACAACATTGCCCATGTTGATTGCAGAGGAGTTGGATGCCGATTGGAGCAAGATTAGAGTAGAACATGCTTCTGCATCCCCTGCATATCTTCATACTGCTTACGGCATTCAAATCACGGGTGGATCTTCTACCACTTGGTCTGAGTTTGACCGCTATCGTCAAGCTGGCGCGCTGACGCGACAGTTATTAATTGGTGCCGCTGCTGAGCAATTAGGTGTTCCTGCTGCTAATCTTAAAACAGAAAATGGTTTTGTCATTAGCGGCGACTCGAAAATTAGCTATGGCGATCTCGCTGAAGCTGCAGCCAAGTTAGAAACGCCGAAAGCCGTTACGCTAAAAGACCTTAAAGATTGGAAAGTGATCGGCAAGGCGACTAAGCGTCTGGATGGCCCGGAAAAAATAAATGGCACTGCGGTATTTGGGCAGGATGTTCATTTCGATGGCTTGATGACTGCCATGGTGGCGCGTTCACCAGTATTCGGTGGCTCAGTAAAGTCTTTTGATGCAAGTGCTGCCAAGCAAGTCAAAGGTGTTCAGCAGGTGGTGCAAGTGCCTACGGGTGTTGCGGTGGTGGCTGATAATTATTGGGCAGCAAAACAAGGCCGTGAAGCACTGAAGGTCGAATGGGATTTAGGTCCCAACGCAGGCCTTGATTCAAAAGCGATGCTTGAGGACTTTAGAAGCAAAGCGGCTAATCCTGGCTTGGTCGCAGCACAATTGGGTGATAGCAAAGCTACGTTATCTAAAGCTGATAAGTTAATCGAAGCTGAATACGCATTGCCCTATTTAGCACATTCACCGATGGAGCCGCTCAACTGTTCAGTCCGTATTGAGAAAGATGCTTGTGAAATTTGGACAGGCACGCAAATGCAAACAACAGACCAGCAAGCTGCGGCAAAAATATTAGGGTTGACGCCTGAGCAAGTCAAAATACATACGCTTTTCTTAGGTGGTGGTTTTGGGCGACGTGCAAATCCAGCGGCTGACTTTGTGTCAGAGGCGGTGCATGTGGCTAAAGCGGCAGGTGTGCCAGTGAAAACAGTTTGGAGTCGTGAGGATGATGTGCAGGGCGGTTATTATCGCCCAATGTATTTACACAAAGCCAAAATCGGCTTGGATACCAATGGTTTTCCAGCAGCTTGGGAGCAAGTGACGGTAGGTCAGTCAATTATGTTAGGGACGCCATTTGAAGCTTTTATGATTAAAGATGGGGTTGATGCTACCTCAGTAGAGGGCATTGCAGATTCACCGTATTTGAAGGAAATTCCTAACTATCATGTGAGTTTGCATACCGTGAAAACTGGTATTCCTGTGCTTTGGTGGCGTTCAGTTGGCCATAGCCACTCTGCATTTGTGATGGAAAGTTTGATTGATGAGCTTGCACATAGTGCGAAGAAAGACCCATTAGATTACCGTCGTGCGCTTTTGAAAGGTCACCCACGTCATTTAGCGGCACTTAATTTAGCCGCTGAGAAAGCCGAGTGGGGCAAGCCATTGCCTAAAGGTGTTTCTCGCGGCATTGCGGTGCATGAGTCTTTTGGCAGTTTTGTTGCGCAGGTCGCGGAAGTCTCTGTTGATCAAGGCGCAGTGAAAGTGCATCGTATGGTGTGTGCCATTGATTGCGGTCTTGCAGTAAACCCTGATTCTCTAAAAGCACAAATGGAGTCTTCGATTTCTTTTGGCTTAGGGGCTGCCATGCAAAGTGAAATTACCTTTAAAGAAGGTAAGGTTCAGCAGTCTAACTTCCATGATTATCTCGTGATGCGCATGAGCGATATGCCCAAGGTTGAAGTACACATCGTGCAAAGCACTGAAAAAATGGGTGGCGTTGGTGAGCCTGGCTTGCCGCCTGTTGCCCCTGCGGTGACTAATGCAATTTTTGCGGCTACAGGTAAACGTATCCGTCAATTGCCGATTGGCAATCAGCTGGCTTAATCCCTTGAAATCAGCAGACTTAGAAGTATTACACAGAGCGCTTGATTGGCTGAATGATGGGTATCAGGCGCATTTGTTTACCGTAGTAAAGACGTGGGGCTCTGCGCCACGTCTGCCTGGTGCGGTGCTGGTGGTGCGTGAGGATGGGCATTTGATAGGCTCAGTTTCTGGTGGTTGTATTGAAGATGATTTAGCCGACAAAGCGCGCAATCGAACTTTGCCCACGCAACCTACAATCATGGAGTATGGTGTTAGCCGTGAAGATGCACAGCGCTTTAGAATCCCATGCGGCGGGCAATTACAGATATTTGTAGAGCCGTTGAATGTGGTAGCTCAGTTGGAGCCGATTATTCAGAACTTACGTCATCGTAAACTGACCAAACGCTCTGTGAATATAAAGACAGGGGAAATTAAGCTCGCGGAAGTATTGCCTGAAGGTGCGCCAAGAATCGAGGGTAATTGGTTTCATAGCTACTTTGGACCGCAATGGCGCTTATTGATTATCGGTGCTAATCAACTTGGTGCTACGCTAGCAAGTATGGCGCAGGCCTTGGATTTTGATGTGCTGGTATGTGAGCCACGCCAAGAAATTCGAGATGAGTGGCATGTAGAGGGTGCAACCTTGGTATATGGCATGCCTGATGATGTGGTGCTGGATATTGAGCCAGATGCGCATACGGCGATAGTGGCAGTGACACATGACCCTAAGCTAGATGACATGGCCTTGCTAGAGGCGTTAAAGTCAGATGCGTTTTATGTAGGCGCACTTGGCTCACATAAAAATCAGGAAAAGCGCCGTGAACGTTTACGTATGTTTGATTTGAGTGAATCAGAAATTGCAACGATGCGCGGCCCAGTGGGGTTGCGTATTGGTAGCCGTACACCTGCCGAAATTGCTGTTGCCATTCTTGCTGAGTTGATTCAAGTGCGGGCACAACAGACGACGATTGGTTTGGTAAGCTAAGTAAGTTGTGCGGCTTAGCGTTTTAAATCTGCGGGTGTATCAATGTCCGCTAAAATTCCCACATCCTTGCATGGCAGCATATAAACTGCATCTGGATATCGTTTGATAATAGCGCGCGCACCTTCATCACCATGTAGGTTTTCTAGTTCGCTACGATATTGGGTAGCAAAGCCAACAGGGTGGCCACGTTGACCCTCATAGGTAGGGATGACAATCGAATGATTAGCATGGTTTGATAGCTGCTCAGCAACGGCGCTAATCGTAGCAGGTTTAATATATGGCATATCTGCCAGAGCAATCAAAAAACCGTCTTTTGCGGCTTCAAACTTAGATGAGAAACGAATAGCCATCGCTAGGCTATCTGCCATGTCTTGCTTATTCTCTTCACATGCCACAATGTTAAAGCCGATACTGAGTAATAATTCAGCAAGCTGAATATTTTCTGCCCGCACCACTGCAATGCTAGTTGGCATTGCCTCAATGAGATTCTGAGCAGAGGCCACTGCGATTGGGCGACCATCTGGCAAAGCTTGCAATAGCTTGTCAGACGACCCGAATCGACGTGAAAAACCAGCCGCTAGTAATATGCCTATCATTGATATCATCCTTTTCATACTTAGGGCTTAATTGCTTTAATAGATGACGCAGTTAATATAACTAAAAATTACTGTACTAATCTACTACAGCCCCTAAAGTTTATTCTTCTTAGCATGACGTATGTCATGCTGGTATACGGCGGGTGGTAGTATAGTGTTGCTACATAAACAGATTTTACGTTTTTATTAAGGGTGGTTTAAAGATTTATATGGCGATATTAATAAAAAGAATCACAAATATACTCACTATTGTTGCCACGCTGTTGATGGTATTTGGCTTAATTTACGTAGTGGTTAAGGATAAGCCGATTGGTGATTTTATTTCGGAAGTTGCTCTTTGCTATTTAGCCATTTCTGCTTTTAATTATCTCATGTTTGGCGCTGCCACTTTGTGGCATCGGGACATTAAAGCTGTGCACACTGATGCTAAGTGATTTTATCGACAGCGCTTTACTCAATAAGCTTTAATATTTAGTCAATCTTTTAATACAGGCTTTCAGCTTTAACACAGGCTTTAAGTTTAGCTAAGCCCCATCGTTTTTAGTTTGCGATAAAGCGTGTTGCGGCTGATGCCAAGCTTTCGCGCTACCGCGGAAATATTGCCAGACTCAGCCTGCATGGCAAGTTGTATTGCGTGACTTGTTACGTCACCTAAATCTAACAATTTCGATGGAGAGTCATTGATGTTTGCTAGAAGCGGCGTGGATATCTCATCAATAAAATCTTGAGTCAGGTGCAGTGTGCTAATAGGCAACCCATCTGCTAATGCTAATGCCGTCCGTAGGACATTATGTAACTGACGGATATTGCCTGGCCATGAATGCGCTTTGAATATCCCCATGACTTCAGGAGTGATTTCTATGTTGCCAGCTTGCTCGATATGTAGAATGACATCAATCAGTGCCTGCAAATCAGAGCGCTCTCGCAAAGGCGGCAGCGCTACGCTCAAGCCATTAAGGCGGTAATAGAGGTCACTACGGAAAGCGCCGCTATCTACTTTTTCCTTTAGTTTTAAATTAGTGGCACTAATGAGCGAGAAGCTAACAGGAATCGTTTTTGTACTGCCTAAAGGTGTAACGGTACGCTCTTGGAGCACCCTCAGTAACCTTGCTTGTAACGAGAGTGGCATGTCGCCAATTTCATCTAAAAATAAAGTACCGCCGTTCGCTTGCTCAATTTTTCCAGGGCTACCTTTACGCCGCGCACCCGTAAAAGCACCTTCTTCATAGCCAAACAACTCCGCTTCAATTAAGCCTTCTGGTAATGCTGCACAATTCACGGCAATCCATGGGCCTTTGTGCTGCGCGCTCGCTTCATGTATCGCACGTGCGAATAACTCTTTACCAACCCCCGTTTCACCCTGAATCAAAATAGGGATGTCGCGGGACAGTACTTGTTTTATTTGTTGTATAGCACGTGAAATTTTTGAATCACCACTATCTAATAAATCCAGATTAGCAGCACTGGTTCTTTTTACGATAGCAGGAGGTGTTGTGCTAATCCATTGTTTTTTATGCAGCAGTTCTACTTGTACATAAATACGTGCACCATTATTTAACCTTAAGGGCACGATTAGTTTATCTGTGCTCCCAGTCTGCCTTACCAGACTGGTAAATGGAATATCAAATAACTGGTCAAAGTTAACTTGGGGATACGCACGCTCATTTTTTGTATTAGATGCGTTTGTGTTTAAGCTGAGTTGAAATTGACCACTTCTATTGATAGCGACCAGTTGACCACCTTCCGTAAAAATGGCGACGCCTTCCCATAGTGTGCCGATAAACTCTGGGCGAGCATGAAAATGTAGTACCACATCACCTTGGTGGCTTGCTAAAAACAGTCGATTCTCAATCATCTGTGCAGACATTTTTATCAACGCTAGGGTATGTTGCTGTGATGTGTTGGAGTCGTTAGAAACGTCTAATGTGGCAATCAGCTGATTCTCAGCACCAAAAATAGGGACGGCAGAACAGCTTAATGAGTGATGGTATGCCATAAAATGCTCGGCACCTTGTACCGTGAGCGCTGATTGTTCAATTAGCACAGTACCAATCGCATTGGTGCCTCTATGATTTTCATGCCAAGATGCGCCGGCAGACAAAGCAATGCGTTGCTCTTCATTCAGAAAGTGATGCCCGCCAAGGCTATGTAAAATCACACCTTCATCGTCCGTTAATATCACTACGTTACGTGTGTGTGCGATTTGCTCGTTGAGTGTTTCCATCTCAGGTTGCGCAAGCTTAAGCAGTTGCTGATTTTGCTCACGTTTCAGAGCAAGCTCTTGCGCGGTCACAATTTCCAGACTTTGTGGCGAGTTTGTGTCTATACCATTCGCCATGCAGCGCCGCCATGAGCGCTCAATCGCTTCAGCAATTGCCCCTTGTTCTACATTGCCATTGCTCAAAAATTCTTTTCTGGCTTGCAGGATAGCTGGAGTTTTATCTGTTGTGGCATTGCTCATATTGTTGGCTACTTACCTTAAATGATTGAACACCTGTCACGTGACAGATGTTCAATTTTGACACAGTGTTCAAAGTTAAATGCTTTCAGCATGGAAGCAATCTTTATTTCCATGAGATTTTTAGTTTATTGATTTTAAATAATTTTTTTATAAAAATTTATTTAAATGATGGCTTTTTATTGTGTTGGCATGCCCATTGCAATATTAGCACTGTTACCAATGTCGTTTCAATGCATGAAATTAGTAATACGTAACTTAAATAATTTTTATAATTTGGGGATGCAAAATGAATCATCAATTTAAACGTAGACTTGGCTTGAGCATCGCTTTAAGTGCTGGTCTATTTGGCATGTTAAGCACACCAGCTTTTGCTGCAGATGAATTATCAACACTCATGAATGATGATAATCAGTGGGCACATCCACGTAAGGATTTTAGCAATACTGGATATAGCCGTCTAAGCCAAATCAATAAAGGCAATGTGAAAAACATGAAACTTGCCTGGTCATTTGCAACAGGTGTTAATCGTGGTCACGAAGGTGCGCCATTGGTGATCAATGGTGTGATGTATATCCATACCGCGTTTCCTAACAACATCTACGCACTAGATTTAAATAATAATCAAAAAATTCTTTGGTCTTATTTCCCTAAACAAGATCCATCAGTACAAGCTTTACTATGTTGCGATAACGTAAACCGTGGCTTGGGTTATGGTGATGGCAAAATTTTCTTGCAACAAAATGATGGTCTTTTAGTTGCGTTAGATGCTAAAACTGGTAAAAAACTCTGGGATACGCAAGTTACCAATACGAAAGAAGGCGCATCAAATACCAATGCACCACATGTGATTAAAGACAAAGTGATTACTGGCTGTTCAGGTGGTGAGTATGGTGTGCGTTGTTATATCACTGCTTATAACATTAAAGATGGCGCTTTAGTTTGGCGTGCATACAGCACAGGCTCTGACCAAGATGTATTGATTGGTGATGATTTTAATAAAGATAATCCGCACTACAGCGCGTTATCACTTTACCAAGACGTAAACGGCGGTAATAAAATTGGTGGTTCATTTAAAGCCTTACCTAAAGACCAATTGAAATTCCCAGAGAAAGATCTTGGTATTAAAACTTGGCTCAAACCACAAGCAAGAAAAGATGGCTGGCAGAATGGTGGCGGCCCAACTTGGGGTTGGTACTCATATGACACTAAATTGAACTTGATGTACTACGGTACAGGTAACCCAAGCACATGGAACCCAGATGTACGACCTGGCGATAACAAGTGGTCTATGACGATTTTTGCACGTGATGTAGATACAGGCATGGCGAAATGGGGCTATCAAATGACGCCTCATGATGAGTGGGATTACGACGGTATGAATGAAATCATCCTGTGGGATTCTAAAGGCAAAAAACTTGCTAGCCACTTCGACCGTAACGGTTTTGGTTACACTTTTGACCGTACCAATGGATCATTGTTAGTCGCGAATAAAATGCATCCGTTTGTTAACTGGGCATCAAGTGTTGACCTTAAAACTGGTACACCAATAAAAGATCCTAAGTTTTCAACCCACCAAGATTACAACGCACTAGGGATTTGTCCTTCAGCGTTAGGTGTAAAAGATCAGCAACCTGCGGCATTCTCACCAAAAACAGGCATGTTCTACGTACCGCTTAATCATGTTTGCATGACATACGAGCCAGTAGAGTCTAAATACGTTGCTGGGCAGCCATGGGTAGGTTCAACCTTAACCATGTTCCCTGGGCCAGATGGTGTGATGGGTGGCTTTATGGCTTGGGATGGCTTAAAAGGTAAATCAGCTTGGTACAAAAAAGAGCAGTTCTCAGCTTGGGGCGGCGCACTTGTTACCTCTACTAACTTAGTGTTCTACGGCACACTTGATCGCTGGTTTAAAGCGGTTGATGCTAACTCAGGTAAGGAGTTGTGGAAATTCCAAGTAGGTTCTGGCGTCGTTGGTAATGCCATCACTTACGGCCATAAAGGTAAGCAGTACGTAGGTGTATTGTCTGGCATTGGTGGTTGGGCTGGTGTGGCGATGAACCTAGGGTTAACTAATGCTACTGATGGCTTGGGTGCTGCTGGTGGTTATAAAGATCTAGTTAAGTACAACGCTGCACCTGGTGGTGGTGCAATGAACGTATTCAGCCTATAACATTTAGTCATAAGGATACAATTATGTATAAACTATTCAAGAAAACAGTATTGTTAAGCGCTTTGATATTGACTGCACAAGTGGCAAATGCCTCTGAATCAGCAGAAAAGCTTGCGCAAAAAAGTGGGTGTCTTATGTGTCATGGCATACAAAATGCCATTCTTGGGCCAGCCTACAAAGATATTGCCACTAAGTATAAAGGTGATGCATCCGCAGAGGCACGTTTGATAGCTAAAGTGAAGGCAGGTGGTGGTGGAGTTTGGGGTAAAATGCCAATGCCACCGAATAGTCCTCAGGTGAAAGATGATGACATCAAAACGATTGTGAAGTGGATTCTTACACAGGCCTAGCTGTTAAGCATTCCCTCATAAAAGAAAAGGGCTAACCACTAGGTTAGCCCTTTTTTTAAGTCAAAAACAAGCAAACCCCACACTATTTTAGTGTGCCAAGCGCTGGTCTTGGGCTGGTATTAAATGCTAATTAATTAGAGTATTGATAAACCAGTGATAGTTTACTCAGAAATAGCTGTAGGTTGTTCAGCACCAATGACTCGGTTTCTTCCAGATTGCTTAGCTAAATATAATGCCGCATCTGCACGTGGTAAAACACTATCAACAGACTCTCCATGCAAGCGCTCTGCGACCCCTGCACTAAATGTAATGAGTACGCGCTCACTGTTGTGCAAGAAGAAGTTTTTAGTTAAGTCACGTTGCAAGCCTGAAACCACAGTGACAGCATCCTTCTGATTTGAGCCTGGTAGCAAAATAACAAACTCCTCACCACCATAGCGTGCTAGCACATCAGTACTGCGTAAAATGCTCTTAACAACTTTAGATAAGTGGGCGAGTGCTTTATCACCTGTTGAGTGCCCCATGGTGTCATTAATTTTCTTAAAGTGATCAACGTCTAGCATTGCCAGCGATAGTGGCGTGCCGTGCCTGTCAGAGCGCTCAAACTCACGAATGAGTGCTTCATCCATACCACGTCTGTTTAATGCACCAGTTAAGAAATCCTCATGCGCGGCTTCGCTAATATAATCAAGTTTAAGTGTCAGTTCATTGATTTTCTTTTCAGCTTCTTCTGCTTTTTTCTGTGATTCTAAGAGCGTAACGTGATTAGCTTTTGCTTCATTATTCATTTCACCAATATCACCCACTAAGCTTTCCAAAATGGTATTAAGCTCAGAGATGTCTTCTACCGCATTAATTTGATTATGGTATTCCTCAATTTTACTTTGGTAGTTGCCTGTAGAGGTTGTAATGTCTGCCAGACGGCTAACAAATGTGCTGACCATGCTTCTCAGCGTTTCTTTGGCTTCAATCAGACCTGGTTTAATCTGAGACTGCTTGAAAATAAGTTCTTTTAAGCTACTTTCAGCGTTATAAACTGTATCAATTTTAAGTGGTTTTGAAACAATTTCTTTCACAATCATAATTTGTGCGTGTAGCCATTGATCTTCAATGGTTAAATCTGCCATGCTGGCCACTAGCAGTCGCAATATTTCAATCAATGCTTCTTGCATTCTACGTTGTGAATCTGTTTGCATTTCTGCTCGAAGCAGGGTTGACCGTAAAGAGCCGTTAAGTTGGTTAATTTGCTCAAGCGTATGCGCAGCTTCGGCTTCTTTAATTAACTCTTCAACGCGATTCGCAGCACTCGGTGTGTCAGTAAATTTTGGTAAGACAAGAATCCTAATGGTTCTAATCAGTATGTCACGCCAAGCGATAGCTGCTTCTGCGTGATTGACATCATTTTTGTCAGCATGATGATGTATAGACAGTGATGCCTCATCTTTTTTAGATGATTGACCATGATGGATTGGTTTGGAAAGTTCGTTAGGCGATATTTCAATGTTTGCAGTTTTACCTTCTCCCCACGACGTGATGAGTGTCTGAACTTTTTCCGCTAGTTGAGATGAATCGTTTCCAAAATTTGTGATAACACGATTTAGCCCATCTTTTTTAGATGCGGCAGTTAACCCTGTGTGATTTAGGTCTAACTGCTTGAGTAAGTAGCGTAACAATGTGCCCCACTGAATGTCACTTTCGTTTTCAGCATCATTAGATATAAGTGCACGAAGTTGTGTATCTAGATTAACAGCATCATGTTTGTCGATTAGGCTTGAGATTTTTTTTGCAATAGCCGCATATTTGGCGTTGCCTTTGCTCTTCTCTAACAGTACCTTGTTGAGGGTATTGTCCAAAATTGCTTTGGTGCTTGATGAAGCCGTGCCAGCAATTTCATCATAAACTTGTCTGTAGTTCTCGGGAGTCGGAGGTCGTTGGCTTTTAGAAAGCTTAATTAACGTTTGCCGAGCGATTTCAAGTGATGTGAGTTTTTGTTCCATAAGATCCGTGCTGATTAATCCTTTTGGGTGATTGTTACATTTTGTTTAACTTGTAACAAGCCATCATCTTACTCTGGGGTTAATTTGACAACAAATATTTATTTTAACTACTGTAGTTTGGCATTCATGAAACATTGAGTTAGCAAAAAAATTGAGTTAGCAAAAAGTAGACAAAAAAAATGACCCGATAAAGGGTCATTTTAAATGGATTCTTTAAGTACTAAACCTTCTGAATATTAGAAGCTTGTTTACCTTTTGGTCCGTCAGTCACGTCGAAAGATACGCGATCGTTTTCTTTCAAACTTTTGTAGCCGCTATCGTTGATAGCTGAGAAATGTGCGAATAAATCGTCACCGCCTGCGTCAGGAGTAATGAAACCAAAACCTTTAGAGTCATTAAACCATTTTACTAAACCTGTTGCCATATCTTATTCCATACTTTTTAAAAAAGGGAGGCACCCTGAAAGTTCGGGTTTTTAAATACTATCAATCTACGAAAGACCAAAAAATTAAAAATTCAAACGCCTACATTGCTTTTTACGGACTAATTGGGAAGCTGTCAAGCACAATTTGCATTATATTTATAGGGTAATGCTTGATAGTGATAAAAATCAGGCACTTATTTAACTGTTTAGCTTGCTAAATTAAGCGTGTGGCGCTATAGTGCGCGTGCGTTAGGTAGTGCTTTCGTAAATTATTTTTATACTCACTATACCCAATGTTTTACGATTGCATCAACTTTTGATTAGCTTTTTGCTTTAACACGGGTCTTACATGATTTTGGAGCAAAGCAATGGCAAAAGAAGAATTAATTGAAATGAGTGGTGTGGTAATGGAGATATTACCTGATTCACGTTACCGCGTGACCTTAGATAATGGTCACACCTTGGTTGCCTACACGGGTGGTAAGATGAAAAAAAACCACATTCGTATTTTAGCAGGCGATAAAGTGACGCTTGAGCTATCACCGTATGATGTGAATAACGGACGTATCACATTTAGGCATATTGATAGCCACCATACTTATACCCCTAGAAAAAGATCGTATTAAATATAAAACGTATCCCGTAAAAACGTATCTAACGTAACTTAGGTATTAGTCACTTAGGTGTAATTCGTTTGTCATCACGCTTATTAGCTGATACATTTAGTTTATGCTAAAAGGTTTAAATAAAAAACTGTTGTGGATAGTCGTGGTTTGGTTTGCGATATTGCAAGCTTTTACGCCTTTTATCCACGCGCATGTTCAAGCGGATACTTATGCTGATGGACATGGTTTACATATGCATGATGCAGGTTTATTTGAATTTCAAGATAATGTGCATACGCTTAAAAATATTAGTGACATAGAGACTATTGGGGTTAATAAGGCTTTGGTTAAAAATATGGAGGCATTGCCTGTGCCTTTATTTTTAATGCTTTTTATTATCCCTCTGTTGATCCTCTCTGTTCGACGTTATCGCTATGAGCGTACTGCTCATGTCAGTATCCCCCTCTTTTTAAAGTCTCTCGCTGGGCCGCGCGCCCCACCTCTTTTCTAAAAAAGCTTGAGTATTAACATCTGTATTAATCACAGGTGATTTTATGTTTTTTTAGGAGTGTGTTATGTCTATTTTCTGCCGATACTGGTTAGTAATAGCGTTCTCTGCAAGTTTATTCAATATGCTTCATGCTGAGCCTATGCTCATTGAAAGTGCGCCTGTGTCTTTATCTTTAAGTGCTGATATTAATCAGGGTCGCCACCTAGATACGCTAAAGGTAAATCCAAACCTGCGTTTATCTGAGGTGTTAGAGAAAACGTTCATTCGAAACCCTATGCAGTCTACATTGCAGTCTAGGGATGTTTGGGTCGCCTCGAAAAATACACTCGCCCATGCCATGTTGCCATCAGCGCCCGCAATGAGTGTGATGCATCAAAATGATGCGTTGGGTGGTGGACGCGGTGAGCGTGAGTGGCAAGCTGAGTTGGAGCTACCTGTTTGGATGCCAAGTCAGCGTGATAAGCGCCTAAAAGTTGCTGACGTGGGCAGTAGCACGTTGACGGCTAGTCGTGAAAGTTTGAAGCTTCAGGTGGCTGGTTTGCTGCGCGATGTGCTTTGGTCACTGGCTTTGAGCGAGAGTCAGTTAGTGCTTGCTATCAATAGGTTGAAGGTCGCCAATCAACTTCAACTAGATGTGGAAAAAAGATTCTTAGCAGGTGAAGTGCCTAAAACGGATGTGATGCTGACACAACAAGAATCTTTACGTGCTGAGCAAGAACATTTGCGCGCTGAAGCTGAGGTGATGCATGCGCGCCACCGTTATTATGTGCTTACAGGCCTAAAAGAAGTACCTGCTGAGTTTACAGAGCAACAATCTACTTTAAGTGATTATCAGCAATCACCAATATGGCTTGAGGCTCAATCTAAGCTTAACCTGGCACAGACTGAACGAGAGCTTGCGCAGGTAGAGGGGCGCGAGAATCTTCAAGTGTTATTGAATATGCGCAGTATTAAGGGTGCGTTTGATGTGGCTGCCAACGAAAGTGTAGGCGTTAAGTTACGCATCCCCTTTGGTGGCGATACGCGTGCTGCACCGATTAAAGCAGCAGCCGAGCAGGTGGTAGGCAATGCCTTAAGTGAGCAGGCAGCACTTCAATATACTTTAGAAACAGCCATGCATGAAGCTGAACATAATTTAGAAGTCAGCCGTGCTGAGCTGGTTTTGGCAAGTCAGCAAAATACGATTGCTGATGAGAGCGTCAGGCTAGCACGTAAAGCGTTCCAATTAGGTGAGACGGACTTGGTCAGCTTATTAAGAGTGCAAGCGCGAGCTTTTGAATCTGAACGCATATTTGCCAGTCAGAAAATACAAGTGCAGTGGGATGTTGCCCGCTACAACCAAACAGTAGGAGTGTTGCCATGAACTATCTTTTATCATTGATTGCCACGTTGGTCATTTTGAGTGGCAATGCACAGGCGGCCGATATATTAATGAGCTTGGCACAACAGAAAAGCTTGGGCGTGGTCGTTAGTCCTATCGGTAAAAATAATTTATTGAGTAGCCGCCGTTTTCCAGCTGAAATCGTTATTCCAGTTGGTCAGGAGCGCATTGTCAGCGCGCCACAGTCAGGTTTGCTAGACCAAATGCATGTTGCAGCAGGACAGACAGTTAAGAAGGGGCAAGTGATTGCACATTTGATTAGCCCAGACTTATTAGGTTTGCAGCGTGATTATTTACAGGCGCTAACGCAAAAGAGACTTGCGGCAAAAGCTTTGGCAAGGGATACCGAATTGTTGAAGGACGGCATTATTGCGCAGCGTCGATATTTGGAAACTGAAAGTGCGCATGATGAGGCTAGCGCTAATTTAGCCCAGAGTAAACAGGCATTAAGGTTGGCAGGGATGGGCGATGGGGCTATTTCAAAGCTAAGCCCATCAACAGGGATGCAAAGTGGAATCAGTTTGGTTGCACCAATTTCTGGACAAGTGTTGGAGCAAATGGTGACCACTGGGCAGCGTGTTGATATGGCGATGCCCTTGTATCGAATTGCAAAATTGTCGCCACTTTGGCTTGAAATTCACGCGCCGCTTGAAGGCTTGCCGTTTGTTAAAGAGGGGATGCAAGTTCAGGTACCTAAATTGCAAGCGAGTGGGCATTTGATCGCTGTGATTCGTAGTGTGAATAAAGCGGATCAAACTTTGCATTTGCGTGCTGAAATTACAAAAGGTGCAGAAAAGTTATCTCCAGGGCAGTTTGTCGAGGCGGAAATTAACCTAGGTGGTCAATCACAGTATTTTAGTGTGCCAAAGTCAGCACTTGCAAGGCAAGGCACTAATGCATTAGTTTTTGTACAGACTAAGACAGGGTTTAAACCGATTAAAGTGACGATTATTTCAGAGCAAGGGGATGATGCTGTCGTTGACGCACCGTTTGTTGGCACAGAAAAAATTGCAGTGACGGGTATTGCTGCAATTAAAGGTACTTGGTTGGGTTTAGGAGCTGAATGATGCTAGCTAAACTTATTCAGTTTGCATTAACTCAACGGCTGTTAATGATTATTGCTACGCTCGGTTTAGCGGCCGCAGGTGTGTTGGCTTATCAGGCTTTGCCGATTGATGCCTTTCCTGATGTGTCTTCTACACAAGTTAAAATTATTGTTAAAGCCCCTGGTATGACGCCAGAGGAAGTTGAAGCAAGAATTACCGCACCGATTGAAGTTGAAATGTTAGGTGTGCCGCATCAAGTAGGATTACGCTCTGTGGCTAAGTATGCACTTACTGACATTACGGTGGATTTTGAAGACGGAACCGATATCTATTGGGCTAGGCAACAAGTCTCAGAGCGCATAAATGCTGTCTGGGCCAATTTGCCTGATAATGCCTCTGGTGGCATGGCGCCAATGACAACGCCGCTAGGCGAAATGTTTATGTTTACTGTAGAGAGTGATGAGCTTAGCCTGCAAGAGCGACGAAGCTTGCTTGACTGGGTGATTCGCCCCCAGTTGCGCACGGTTGCTGGTGTGGCGGATGTGAACGTGCTGGGTGGATTAGTACGTAGTTTTGAAATCGTACCAGACAACGCACGGATGTATGCGCGAGGCGTGGCGATAGATCGTTTGCAAGAGGTGCTTCAGACGAATAACCGAAACGGTGGTGCAGGGCGCTTGAATGATGGTGAGGGTTCATTATTAGTGCGTTCAGAAGGTGGTTTTAAAAGCATTGAAGATGTTGAGAACACTATCGTACGCACAGAACAAGGTATGTCAGTGAAAGTGGCAGATGTTGCCACTGTGCGTATTGGCGCTATTACACGGTATGGTGCTGTGACCAGTAATGGTGATAGTGAATCTGTTCAAGGGTTGGTGTTGGGTTTGCGCGGAGCAAATGCACAAAAAGTGGTTGAGGGGGTAAAAGCTAAGCTAGCTGAAATAGCCCCGCAGTTACCAAAGAGCGTCAAGATTAATGTGTTTTATGATCGTGGTAGTTTGGTTGAGCGTGCGGTTAATACTGTGACGAAAGCATTGTTAGAGGCTGTCGTGCTTGTGTTAATTCTGTTAGTTTTGTTTTTGGGTGATTTTAGAGCAGCACTCACCATTGCTTTTATTCTGCCACTTTCTGCATTGTTTACCTTTCTATTAATGCGCAATTTCGGCATGTCTGCTAATTTAATGAGCTTAGGTGGGCTTGCCATTGCAATAGGCATGTTGGTAGATGCTGCAGTCGTGGTAGTAGAAAATATCGTCTCGCATTTAGCTGATAAAGAACGTGCTGGCTCTTTACCACGCATGCATATTATTTATCGCGCAGTGCGTGAGGTTAGTGTGCCTGTTACTGCGGGCGTGCTCATTATTATTACTGTATTTTTACCTTTGCTGACATTGCAGGGCTTAGAAGGTAAATTATTTACACCTGTCGCATTGACGATTATGTTTGCTTTAGCTGGCTCGCTTATATTGTCGTTGACGGTAATTCCTGTGTTATCTTCATTCTTGTTAAAAGAAGTCAGCCATGACAACCCTTGGTTGGTGCGCAAGGCATTGGTCATTTATGAGCCAGTATTGATCTGGTGTTTGGCGCATGCAAAAGTGATTGTTATTGCTGCGCTTGTGATGCTTGCGTTCACTGGTGTGGTGTACACCCAAATAGGTAAAACTTTTATGCCAGTGATGGATGAAGGTGACATTATTATTGGGGTAGAGAAGCTGCCTTCTATTAACCTTAATCAAACCATCATCACAGATATGAATGTTCAGCGGGCAATTTTAAGTCAAGTGCCTGAAGTGAAAGGCGTGTATTCGCGCGTTGGTTCTGATGATTTGGGGCTAGACCCGATGGGTCTAAATCAAACGGATAACTTTTTAGTATTAAAACCAATGAGTGAATGGCGCATGGCGACAAAAGATGAATTGATTGATGAGTTGCGTAAAGTAATGAACCAGTTACCTGGCTTGGCCTATAGCTTTACGCAGCCGATTGATATGCGTGTGAATGAAATGATATTGGGCGTACGTGGTGATTTGGCCATTAAGATTTTTGGGCCAGATTTACCTACACTCGATGCAAAAGCACAGCAAATCGTTAAAATTTTAGAGTCTATTGCGGGTAGCCAAGATGTGTACACGCCACAAAATAGTGGTGTGCAATATCTACAAATTAAAATAGATCGTATGGCTGCTGGCCGTCTTGGCTTGAGTATTACTGAGATTGAATCCATATTGCTCGCACAGCTTGAAGGTAAGCAGTTAGGCGTGGTGCAAGAAGGGCAAAGGCGAACGCCAGTGTTGATTCGCGGTAGTCAAGACTTACGTGCATCGCCTACAGATTTTGGTAATTTAATGCTGACACTAGCGAATGGTACGAATATACCGCTTTCAGCGGTGGCTAAAATTGAGCGTGAAGAAGGCCCTGTGAAAGTGGATAGAGAGCATGGTGCGCGTTTGGTGGTAGTGACAGCCAACGTACGTGACCGTGATTTGGTCAGTTTTGTGGAGGAAGCTAAACAGCGTGTGCAAGCGGAAGTGAAGTTTGATGAAGGCTACGCTGTGAAGTTTGGTGGGCAGTTTGAAAATCAGCAAAGAGCTTCTGCACGCTTAGCGGTTGTTGTGCCTGTCGCTATTGGCCTGATATTTTTATTGTTATTTGCGACGTTTGGGTCAATTAAACAAGCGTTATTGATTTTATCCAATATTCCATTTGCAATGATTGGCGGCGTGTTCTCGCTGTGGATTTCAGGAGAATACTTATCCGTCCCAGCGTCGGTGGGCTTTATTGCTTTATTGGGTATAGCGGTTCTTAATGGCGTTGTGATGGTCAGTTATTTTAACCAGCTACAAGCGCAAGGCATGGCAATGGCTTCTATCGTAATGGAGGGCGCTAAGCGTAGATTAAGACCTGTGCTGATGACCGCCAGTATTGCTGCCTTTGGCTTAATCCCTTTGCTATTTGCCACTGGTCCTGGCTCTGAAATTCAACGGCCTTTAGCCATTGTGGTGATTGGCGGATTGGTGAGTTCAACCGCGCTGACGTTGGTATTGTTGCCAATTTTTTATCGTAGGTTTTTTAATGGGGGTGCAAAATGACCCAAGACACAATTGCGCAAGGCTTATTAATACTCATTGCGCCAGTGAGTTTAGAAGAAATATTAGTTGATTTATTGTTACAAAAAAACGAGCTATCTGGTTTTACATCAAGTAAGGTAAGTGGGCATGGTCGATACCATGCTGAAGGCGATGTGCCACTGAGCATGTTAGAACAAGTGGCTGGCCGTCAAAGCCGTGTGCAATTGATGATGCACGCTAGTTTTCCTGTATTAGAAGGTTTAATAGCCGAATTGAAGCAAACGTTTAAATACACTGGTATGCATTACATACTGTTGCCAATTAAGGAGGCGCAATCTATATGAAGTTTGATGTAAGATAGTTATATAGATGTTATGGTTATTTCCTCTTTTTTATTGATTAGAAGTTGTCTTACATAAAGTGTGGGGGCCAAGCCTATTATGCCTCTCATCACGGTTTTAGGTGATAGATAGACTAAACTTTTATTGTGGTTAGATAGTCAGTCACGGTGTTGGATAGTAAAATTGTAGAAATTATTTCTAAAATCAATAATATAGAGACTAATATGATTGCAGAAACAAAAGAAACCATACTGATTGTTGATGATGTTGCGGAGAATTTGCATGTATTAAGTGAGCTGTTAATGCCAACGTATCGGGTATTGGCAGCGACTTCAGGGGTGAATGCGTTGCGTGTGGCAGAGTCAGCCCCTAAACCTGATTTAATTTTATTAGATGTCATGATGCCAGAAGTTGATGGCTACAGCGTATTGAGTAAGTTACAGCAGAACTCCGCCACTGCTGATATTCCTGTGATATTTGTCACTGCATTGTCTGAGTCTGATGATGAAGAGTTAGGGTTGCGGCTTGGCGCTGTGGATTATATTGCTAAGCCAATTAAGCCTGCAGTCGTGTTGGCGCGTGTGCGTACCCACCTAGATCTGAAACGTGCACGAGAATGGCTTAAGAATGAAAATGATTTACTAGAAGCTGAGGTTGCCAAACGCATGGCAGAGAACGACCTTACGCAGCAAGTCAGTATTCGAGCGCTAGCGCATCTGGCTGAAATCCGTGACCCAGAAACTGGAAACCACCTACGTCGCACACAAAACTATGTTCACCTTTTGGCGTCTGGTTTAAAAGATCATCCTCAATATAAAGAGTTAATGACCGATCGTTATATTGACTTGCTTGCGCGTTCAGCGCCGTTGCATGATATCGGCAAGGTTGGTATCCCAGATTATATTTTGCTTAAGCCTGGCAAATTAACTGAAGAAGAATTCACTATCATGAAAACGCACGCTAAATTAGGTAGCGATGCGATTCAGAAAGCTGAAGACGAAATGAGTATGCCATTGCCATTTTTATTGGTCGCCAAAGAGATTTCGCGTTGGCATCATGAAAAATGGGATGGTAGTGGTTATCCTGATGGACTAGCTGGGCAAAAGATTCCTTTATCTGCACGTATTATGGCATTAGCTGATGTATATGATGCACTTACCTCCGTTCGTCCTTACAAAGCTGCGATGAGTGGTGAAGTTGCTCGCGATATCATTGTCGCAGGCAAGGGTAAGCATTTTGACCCTGAGCTTGTTGATGTGTTTCTTGAAAATCTGGATGGCTTCGTTGCAATCGGCAAGCGTTTTGCTGATGCTGACACAAATGCAGCTTAACAAACCGTTGTTTTAAAATGTCGATTAGGCACTGAGCGATGAAAAATAAGAATAATTACTTCACTACACATTTCATCGAAGATACTGTTCCTCGAAGTAAAGTTCTTAAACCAGTCGTGGTTTATGCCGTACTTGCTAGTTTATGGATACTTTTTTCAGATAAGGCCTTAGTACAACTTTTTGAGAGCTCCGATCTTGTTGAGTTATTTAGCATGCTCAAAGGTTGGCTATTTGTTGCTGTCACTAGTGTTTTGTTTTATTTGGTGCTCGACAATCTTCAAAAATACTTGCTCGAAAATACTTCGCAAACTCATGCAGTTGAGCCTAAGCAATTAAGAGAAACTCATCTTGATATTCTTAAGCCTGTCATCGTTTATACCCTGCTATCTAGTGTCTGGATACTATTCTCGGATAAGTTAGTCATGCGTTTGTTTGCCCATACTAACCAAATAGAGTTTGCAATGAGTATTAAAGGTTGGCTGTTCGTTGCCATTACCAGTGGTCTGTTCTATTTTTTTCTCAATGTTTGGTGTGAAAATGTAGTCATAAAATCAATTAATGGTGAGCAAAAAAGAAGTTTCTCACCTGTTAATCACCTGTATTTATCTTTTGCTTTACTCACATTGATTGTGCCGTTAATCGGTATCGGTTTTTTTAAGTTACAAGCACCGCAAGTTGAACAAGAAGCTTTTAATGATTTAAAAGTGGTGGCTGAGTTAAAAGCTAAACAAATTGAGCACTGGCTTAGCGAGCGAGATAGCGATGACCAGATACTATTGTCATCACAGGGCTTGATGTCGCAAGTAGTAGCGTTTGTTAAAAACCCATCAGACGTAGAACGTGCAGAAAAAATTAAGCATCGCTTCAATGCGTACATTCAGGCTTATGGCTATGAAGACGTAATGGTAATCGATCAGTTGGGACAAGTGCTGCTCAATACTAAACAGAGTCATCAAAATGTCATAGTGGATAAAGCGCATGTAGCTAATGCATTTAATCAAAATAAGCCAAGTCACGGTGGTTTAATACTTGATACTCATGCACACGTTTACATGGATTGGGTTGTGCCTCTCCCAGCACAATATATTAAAGTAGGTCAGCCTAATGTAGCTATTCTATTAAGAATTTCAGCGCATCAGTTTCTGTATCCCTTAATTAATACCTGGCCAACCGATAGCCTCAGTGCTGAAACGCTGTTAGTGCGTCAAGAAGGGGATGAGGTTGTTTTTTTAAATGAGCTAAGACATCAGAAAAATTCAGCACTTCAACTTAAGTATCCTATCCACAAAGGTGCATTAGCTTCTGTATTTGCGCTTAGTGATACAAAACCTGGCACCATACGTGCAAAAGATTACCGGGCGCACGACGTACTGGCCGCCTATGCGCCTGTGGCGGGTACTGATTGGCGCATTATCGCTAAAGTTGATGAGGATGAGGTCTTTGCTTCACTATGGAGTAGCTTATATTGGATTGGTTTAATTGCATTTGCTGCGATTTGCACCATGATGATGGCGCTAGTTATGCTATGGCGCCAGCAGTTGCGTACGCAACAGCTAGCCTTATTAGCTGAGAAAAATCAAAGTAATCAATTGGTTGCCATGCTGGCGGATAACTCTTCTGATTCTATTTATATTAAAGATCTTGAAGGACGTTATTTGCTGGTCAATCCAGAAGCTGCAAAGGCATTAGGCGGCAGTCCTGAGCAGATTATTGGTAAAAAAGATGCTGAAATACTACTTCCTGAGGTAGCAAAGCGATTTAGAGATAACGATTTACTGACCATCGAAAATATGGTGATGAGAACCTATGAAGAGGAGTTAGTGAACGTTCATGGTACACGTACTTACCTTGCGTCAAAAGGCCCAATGCGAAATGCACAAGGTGAAGTGATTGGCTTGTTTGGCATTTCACGCGATATTACCGAAAGAAAAGATGTAGAAGATAGTTTACGTAAAAGTGAACAGTTGTTAAAAGAAGCTCAGACTATTGCCAAGCTGGGTAATTGGACGCTAGATCATCAAACTGGAAAATTATTCTGGAGCGAGCAGGTTTATACGTTATTTGAATTGTCATCACAGTGCTTTGATGCCACTTATGAAGCATTTTTGGCGGTTGTTCATCCTGACGATAAGGATAAAGTTGATGCGAGCTATCGCCGTGCTATCAAAAACCAAACCGACTATGAGGTAGAGCATCGGATCGTCATGCATGACGGGCGCATTAAATGGGTGCAGGAACGTTGCTTTACGGTATTTGATGAACAAGGACAGCCAATTACCTCTCATGGCACAGCGCAAGATATTACCGATCGGATTCAAGCAGAAGTCGATATGTCGCGCGCGCGCGATTTACTGTTGAAAGTGATCGATACGGCACCTGTTCGGGTGTTTTGGAAAGATCGTGATTTACGTTATCTAGGCTGTAACACCTTGTTTGCAAAAGACTCAGGTTTAGCGCACCCGCAAGATTTAATCGGTAAAGATGATTTTCAAATGAGTTGGGCTACCGAAGCCGCCTTGTATCGTGCAGATGATCAGGCTGTGATGGACTCAGGCGTTGCCAAACTGTTTTATGAAGAACAGCAAACGACAAAAGACGGTAGTGCGATTTGGCTTCGCACTTCTAAAGTCCCGCTTAAAGATGAGCAGAACGGGGTCGTTGGTATTCTGGGTATGTATGAAGACATCACACAGCATAAGCAAGCTGAAGCTAAAATTAGGCGACTCACGCAGCTTTATGCGGTACTCAGTTACTGTAATCAAGCGATTGTACGTAGTAGTCATCAAGATGAATTATTTAAGCGTATTTGTCACGACACCGTTGAGTTTGGCAGTTTGAAAATGGCATGGATTGGCTTGATCGATGATGAAAGTCAGTTGATTAAACCTGTCGCAATTCATGGTGATTTACATGATTACATGGCAGACGCACATATTTCAATAGATGCTAATAGTCCATTTGGAACAGGACCCACTGGAACAGCTGTGCGAGAAAATCATCCTGTATGGGTGCAAGATTTTGTCAATGATGCACGCACTGCTGTTTGGCATGAACGTGGTGAACATTCTGGTTGGAAGGCCTCGGCGTCATTACCCATTAATTGCAATGGAGTGACGATAGGCGCGTTTAATATTTACGCAGGTGAAGTCAATGCTTTTGATGATGAAGTGCAGTCTTTACTCATCGAAATGGCGAATGATATCAGTTTTGCATTGGATGCATTTGCTCGTGACGAAGCACGCAAGACCACAGAGCATGCATTGCAAACTTCAGAGGAGCGTTTGCAGCTAGTGTTACGTGGCTCACGTGATGCACCTTGGGATTGGAACCTTGCCACTAACGATTTATATTATTCTGATCACTGGTGGTCTATGTTAGGTTATGAGCCTAATGAACTAATTGCCGGTACTGGTTTATGGCAACAGATTGTGCATCCAGATGATTTGGATTTGGTGAATCAAGCTTTTGACGAAGTGGTTAAAGGTTACTCTAATAGCTATGAAATTGAATTTAGAATGCAACACAAAGATGGTCATTATGTGCCAGTACTATCGCGTGGATTTATTCTGAGAGATGTACATGGTAAACCATTGCGTGTGTCTGGCACCAATTCAGACCTTACTGAGCGTAAACAAACTGAAGCTGCACGTGAGCAAGCAGCAACCTTATTGCGAAAAATCACAAATCGTTTACCTGGTATGGTGTATCAATATCGTTTGCGCACAGATGGAACGACATGTTTTCCATATGCGAGTGAAGGGATTCAAGATATCTATCGGATTAGCCCTCAAGATGTGATTGATGATGCATCAGTTGTCCTATCAGTTCTGCATCCTGATGATTATCAGGGTGTCGTTGATTCTATTCGGAAGTCAGCTCAGGACTTAACCCCATGGCGCCATGAATATCGCGTTAAATTTACCGATAACACGGTGCGTTGGCTATCTGGTAATGCAATGCCAGAAAAAGAGCTAGATGGATGTGTGATTTGGCATGGTTTTATTACTGATGTCACTGAGCGAAAAGCTAATGAAGAGCAGATTCTTATACTCTCCCAGGCCATCGAGCAAAGCCCTGAGAGTGTGGTTATTTCTGATACCAAAGCTCAGATAGAGTATGTCAACCAAGCGTTTGTCGATGCGACGGGGTATAGCCGAGAGGATGTGATTGGTAAGAACTCTAATATTTTGCACTCAGGACAAACGCCGAAAAAAATATACGAAGAAATGTGGCATCAATTAAGTCAAGGGTTGCCATGGAAGGGTGAGTTTATTAATCGACGTAAAGATGGCTCTCAGTATCATGAGTTTGCGATTATTACGCCGTTGCGTGCCGCTGATGGTAGCGTTATTAACTATGTGGCCGTGAAAGAGGATATTACTGAGAAAAAACGGATTGCGATTGAGTTAGACCAGCACCGTAACCACTTAGAAGGATTAGTGCAAAGCCGTACTTTTGAGTTGAGTCAGGCGCGTGAACAGGCTGAAGCCGCTAATAATGCCAAGAGTACTTTCCTAGCAAACATGAGCCATGAGATTCGCACACCGATGAATGCGATTATTGGTTTAACACATCTGCTTCGTCGAGCAGATGCAACGCCACAGCAAGTAGAGCGTTTAAATAAAATTGATGGCGCAAGCCGACATTTGCTCACCATTATTAATGACATTCTTGACCTCTCTAAAATTGAGTCTGGTAAGTTAGTGTTAGAAACAACAGATTTTTATCTAACTAGTGTACTCGATAATATAGATTCAATTATTGGCGAGAGCGCGCGTGATAAAGGGTTGCAAGTTGAAATTGACCGTGGAGATGTACCGCTATTGCTGCGTGGAGATCCTACCCGCTTACGTCAGGCATTATTAAACTATGCGGCTAATGCAGTGAAGTTCACAGAGCAAGGCAAAGTGAGCATCAGTGCCAGACTGTTGGAGGATAACGGAGATGATTTTCTGGTGAGGTTCGATGTGCGAGATACAGGGATTGGCATAAGTTCAGAAAGAGCCAACAAGTTATTTCAAGCATTTGAACAGGCAGATACCTCCATCACCAGAAAATATGGCGGGACTGGCTTAGGGCTTGCCATTACACGTAAATTAGCCAATATGATGGGTGGTGATGTTGGTATTGAGAGTGAGGTTGGGCAAGGCAGTACTTTCTGGTTCACCGCTAGATTACAGCATGGCCAAGAAGCTTCAATTCCAACATATGGTAATGCTGCACTGAGTGATGCAGAGTCAGCATTAAAATTACATCATTCTGGAGCGCGAATATTATTGGCAGATGATAGTGCTATTAATAGAGAAGTTGCTATAGAAATGTTACGTAACGCTGGCTTAATGTTGGATACAGTTGCAGATGGTGTTGAAGCGCTTGCCAGAGTGAAACAGCAGAAATATGATTTGGTGTTAATGGATATGTTCATGCCTAATATGGGGGGTATCGAGGCAACGCAACTCATCCGTGCATTGCCCGATTACAAAGAAACACCTATCATTGCCATGACGGCAAATGCGTTTGATGAAGATCGTAACGCCTGTTTTAACGCAGGTATGAATGATTTTATTGCCAAACCAGTCGAGCCTAAATTGCTATATAGCACTTTGTTAAAGTGGCTCCCAGCATCTCATGCAATTAACAATCATGAAGTCAGTACTGCAAACAGTAAAGTAGATATGACAACCTCTACATTATCTGCGACAGACGCAACGGTTACGGCCACAAATGACCATAGCGCTGTTACGCAGGTAGCATTAGAACAGCTACGCACGATGTCAGGTTTAAATATATCCAGAGTGCTTGAGGCGTTACGAGGCAATGTTGAAAAATATCTAAGTTTACTCACTGATTTTATTAGTGCGCACGCTGATGATGTCACACACCTAAAGCATTTAATCGCGCAAGCTGACTATGTTGCTGAAGCGCCCATCAAGGCATTCTGTGCATGCCTTGAAGGGCGCTTCAGCAACATTGGGGTTAGATAGTCTAGCCTTGTGTGCTGGTAATCTGGAGTTGTTATTGCGTGAAGGCCAAGCGGCTACTTTAAATGCAGAGGTGGTTGCGCTAAAACTTGAGCTAATCAGTAATGAGCTGATTAAGATCGCAGCAGTATTGCCTACCATACTACCTTCATCTACACAGTCAAATGACATCTCCAGTCAAGTGAATGCAGAGGCATCCAACGTGTTATTAAAAGAGCTTGATGCAATGTTGGCGCTAAATGATGCCGCAGCGGTTGTGTTTTATGAGCAGCATGCAGATACTTTTAAAATTGTATTGGGCTCGACATATGCAAAATTAGCGCGCGAGATTAAACAGTTCTCTTTTGAAAGCGCACGAGAGCTTTTAAGGCATTTGATTTAAAAATTGATAGACCGCTGAGATTAATCAGTTTCCCCCGAGCATTTTATGCACTTGGCAAACTAAGCTAGCAATTTCTCTGTTGTGGTTATCCGTATTCACGGCTTTGAATACAGAGGATATCTCGCGTCTAATGGTGTGATTGTATGCATCTAAAAATTTAACTTCAATGTCTTTGATCTTGTCTCGGTTGCAATCACATTGAACTGTTCTTAATTTTTTATAGTAAACCACACCAGATTGATTGGGCATTTTTTGTGGTGTTTTATATACGGTTCTTGTTGTGATGGTTGGCAGTTGATCTATCGTAGCGTAAGTATCAATATCGACCTCAATGTAATATTGGTCTGTTTTAATAATTTGATCCCACTCCGCGGAAAAAGATAGGGTCGTTGCTGTCTGTAGCACCAGTGCTAGTAATATGTTTACCTTCATCATCATTGCGCTACTTTTAGTGCTTTCCAACCGTGGGATTGCATGCAACTGATAAAGGCTCTGGTATACGTTTGTGTTTGCGTATTGGGTGCGTGTGCAGCATCAAGGCTGGTCTGGCACTGATTTGCGTCTTGTCTGAAATGTTGATCATTACTACCGATTTTCCACCATGAGCTAATTTTAAAAGTGTCTAGTGGGTCACTTGGTTTTTCAGCCGTCTTTTTCTTTATAGGCGCAGGTTTTTCAGTCTTGAGCGTTTGGTTGTTGCTACTCACGTAAATGCTCACCTCTTCTTCTACTTTTGCTGTGGCGACCTCAGTATTTTCTTGTGTTGAGGGCAGCGGTGATGTGACGTCTTCTACCAGAATATCCAAATGATCTAATTTTTGGACCATCCATCCGTTTTGTTTGAGGCAAGCATCTAAATCTTGCTCACTACTTAATCTACATTCTCTTTTAGTGGTTTCTAAATCTTTGACAGAAGCACCTTGTTTGTAGCTAAGTTCACCACATCCATTCAATAAAAATATAGCGAGTAATTGTATTGCTGGCTTTTTCATTTTTTCACCATTCATCTCATGCTTAAGTTTAGGTAAAAGTTAACACACTTTTCTGCTGAAGTTGACGGTCATGATGTACGCAATTTGACGTATTTAACAAGCAGAGCAATCTCATTATTCTTGCCACATGACAAATGCATCCATCAATAAAAGTTGGTTGGGAATGCAAAACAGTCCAGTGATTCATGATTTTTTGATGCTTTAAATACTTAAGGAGTAATGAGATGGAATTGAATTTGAATTTAAAAAAAACCGCACTCTTATCTTTAGCATTCGTAGGTGCAAGCATGGCGACAGTAAATGCTAACGCTGCTGCAACTATCACGTTTGGTGAGGATAAGTCACTAAGCGTTGGTTTTGGTTTTATTTCTAGTTACAGCTCTGTTGAAGATGCCGCAGGCAATGGCAAGGACCGTTCTAATGACTTTTCACTAGATAGCGCACGTTTGTATTTATCAGGCTCACTGAATAAATACATCAAAGGTATGTTGAATACTGAAAAGAGTAATGGGCAAAGTTGGGAAGTGATTGATGCAAACGTTCAGTTTGAAGTCACACCAGAACTAGCTATTTGGGCTGGTCGCTTTTTGTCTCCAAGTGATCGTGCAAACATGGCTGGCCCTTACTACTCAATGGGTGGTGGTTACTGGTCAAATATTGCATCTCGCTATGGTTGGAACGGCGGCATTATTGGTCGTGATGAAGGTGTGGCTGTAGTAGGTAACGCATTAGATGGCAAGCTTGCTTACTCTTTTGGCGCATTTGAAGGCGACAATATTTTTAGATTTAGTGGTGTAGGCGCTCTATCAGAAACGGCAGGCACCAAAGATAAATTAATGTATGCAGGCCGTTTGCAATATGACTTCTGGGATGCTGAGCCAGGCTACTACGGTACAGGTAATTATTTTGGCGCTAAAGACATACTGGCGATTGGTGTGGCAGGGCGCAGTAAAAAAGACGGCGTAGTAAGCACAACAGGTGCTGTTGGTGACTATACCTCATACAGTGTTGATTTCTTGTTAGAGAAAAAGAACGTAGGTGATGGTACGGCTTCTTTTGAAGCGGCTTACTACGATTACGACACAGATAAAGTATTTTTAGGTGAAGAAGGTAAAGCCTATTCAGTAGGTGCTGGATATTTATTTAACCAACCAGTTGGCTGGGGCAAGTTTATGCCATTTGTACGTTATCAAAAATTTGCAGCTGATGGCGCAACCAGCAGTGCAAGCGTCAACACAGTGGGTGATATAGATACCAAGAAATTTGAAATTGGTATGAATTACGTCATGCAGCCTTACAACGCTGTGATTACAGCAGCTTATGGCGATAAAAAAGTTACAAATCAAAGTAGCGTGAACTCTCTTAATGTTTCCTTGCAAATGCAATTCTAACGTTAACCCACTGATTTTATTTGGATGAAATAAGGAGAAGGTCTGATGAAAACAATCGTTAAATTAGATTTAGACAAAAAACCATGGGAACAAGATGGCCAGATTCATAACCGCTGGCATCCTGACTTACCGATGGTTGCCATGGTTAAACCAGGTGATGAGTTCCGTGTGGAATGTATGGATTGGACTGGTGGCCAAATTGGCAACAATGACAGCGCTAATGACATTCGTGATGTGGATTTAACGCAAGTGCACTACTTGAGCGGCCCGATTGGTGTTGAAGGCGCTGAACCTGGTGACCTGATGGTGGTGGACATATTGGATGTCGGTACGTTTGAAGACAAACAATGGGGTTTTAACGGTATTTTCGCTAAAGAAAATGGCGGTGGTTTTTTAGTTGATCACTATCCTGATGCACGTAAATCGATTTGGGATTTTCACGGTATTTACACCACATCACGCCACGTTCCAAATGTTAAGTTTGCAGGGATTATGCACCCAGGTTTGATTGGGTGCTTACCTTCAAGAGAGTTACTTGAAACTTGGAATAAACGTGAAGCTGACTTAATTGCCACTGACCCTGACCGCGTACCAGCACTTGCACTGCCTCCTGAGCCTAAATCAGCAGTGATGGGTAAGTTAACTGGTGATGAGGCTAAGAAAGCGGCCATGGAAGGTGCGCGTACCGTGCCGCCACGCGATCACGGTGGTAACTGCGACATCAAGAACTTGACTAAGGGTTCCAAGATTTATTTTCCTGTGTATGTGAAAGATGGCGGCCTCTCAATGGGTGACCTACATTTCTCACAAGGCGATGGTGAAATCACATTCTGTGGCGCGATTGAGATGGCTGGGTATCTCGATATTAAAGTCAGCTTGATTAAAGACGGTGTTAAGAAATATGGCATTAAAAACCCAATTTTCCAACCGAGTGTGCTGACACCAACGTATCGCGATTACATCATTTTTGAAGGTATTTCCGTTGATGAGCAAGGTAAACAACATTACTTAGATGTACATGTGGCTTATCGTCAGGCTTGTTTAAATGCCATTGAGTACCTCAAGAAGTTTGGGTATAGCGGTGAGCAAGCGCTATCGATTCTGGGCACTGCACCAGTAGAAGGACATATCAGCGGCATTGTGGATATCCCTAACGCATGTGCAACCTTGTGGCTACCAACAGAGATCTTTGATTTTGATTTGAAGCCAAATGCAGATGGCCCAAAAATCATGGTGAAACAAGGCATCGATACCGCGAAGACAAGCTAAGGAGAGATTCTAATGCCAGTTTATGAATATGAATGTGAAACATGCGGCGTGTTTACCGCGTTGAGGAAAATGAGTGAATCCAGTGCACCAGCTTTTTGTGAAGAGTGCGGTGCTGAGAGTCACCGAATTATGTCAGCGCCTCGATTAGCGGTAATGGCTAAATCACAACGCCAAGCACACGAACGTAATGAGAAGTCTGCGCATGACCCTAGGGTCACTAGACGCTCAAGTTGCGGTTGCACAGGGACTCATACTTGTAAATCTAGCACTAAGGTCAACCCAGAGACTGGGGCCGCAGCGTTGCAAATGCAAACCAAGAAAACTGCAAGACCATGGATGCTAGGGCATTAGCCCGTCATTTTTAACGTTTTATTTTTTAAAGTTTTATTCAGTAGTTTTAATTTTATTTTCAATGAGGAGATACAGCAATGAGTACCTTGAATAGACGTAGTTTTATGAAAGTAAGTGGTGCGCTGGTGGGTGCATTACTGACGGCCGGTATTATTTCAAACCATGCATTAGCCGCTGATTTTCCAACATCTAAAGTGAATACAACAGGGTTAGCTGTGACTGACACCACAGTGAAAGTCGGTATTTTGCACTCAGCTACTGGCACCATGGCGATTAGTGAAACAGGTTCCATCCAAGCTGAAAAGTTAGCGATTGATCAAATTAATGCGATGGGTGGTATTTTAGGTCGCAAAATTGAAGTGATTCAGGAAGATGGTGCTTCAGATTGGCCAACTTTTGCTGAAAAATCAAAAAAACTGTTAGTAAAAGATAAAGTGGCAGCGGTCATGGGTTGCTGGACTTCAGCATCACGTAAAGCAGCTTTGCCTGTGTTTGAAAAAGAAAATGGCTTGTTGTTTTACCCAACTTTCTACGAAGGTCTAGAGCAATCTAAAAATGTGTTCTACACAGGTCAAGAAGCGACACAGCAAATTCTTGCTGGTTTAGACTGGATTCAAAAAGAGAAAAATGCAAAATCATTTTATCTGATTGGCTCTGATTACATCTGGCCACGTACTTCAATGAAAATTGCCCGTAAGCATATCGAAAACAAGCTTGGCGGTAAGGTGGTAGGTGAAGAGTATATTGCCTTGGGTGATACACAGTTCGGCTCAGTGATTAACAAAATCAAACTAAAAAAACCTGATGTGATTTATGCAGCGGTGGTGGGTGGTAGTAACGTAGCTTGGTTTAAACAACTTAATGCGGCTGGTTTAAATTCATCGAAACAAACCATGCTGACAATTTCAGTGACTGAAGATGAAGTATTAGGTATTGGCGGTGAAAACTTAGCTGGTTTCTATTCAGCAATGAAATATTTCCAAAGTATTGATACACCAGAAAACAAGAAATTTGTGGCTGAGTTTAAAAAGAAATGGGGTCCTAGTTCTGTGATTGGTGATGTGACACAAGCCGCTTATCTTGGTCCTTGGTTATATAAAGCAGCGGTAGAACGTGCTGGTAGCTTTGATGTAGATAAAGTGCAAGCAGCGTTGCCTGGCTATGTGTTTAAAGATGCACCTGAAGGCTCTGTGACGGTAGAAGCTAACCATCACTTAACGACCAAATTACGTATCGGTAAATGGAAAAAAGATGGTCAAGCCGATGTGGTTTACACCTCTGGTTACATTAAACCTGATCCATTCCCAAAAGGTTATCAATAATAGTAGCGTAGTGACTTAACGATAGCAGCAACTTCTAAGAAGTTGCTGCTATTAGCAGGATAAGTTAAGCGTAAGTTAATGCATTGCTCATCTTTCTTTTAGGTGTTGTCCATTGCAAATGTAAGTGTGTTGTTTTCTCTGTCGTTATTTATGTAGGAGGCCGGTATGTTTGGTTACTCAATAGCAGATATCAGCAATATTGTAGTGATGCAGGGTTTTTCTGGCCTGAGCATGTTTACAGTGTTGCTACTTATGGCCTTAGGTCTCGCAATTATTTTTGGACAAATGGGTGTGATTAACATGGCCCACGGTGAATTTATGGCCATTGGTGCTTATACCACTGTCATGATTTCTAAAGTGGCTGTGACTTATGGATTTGTGAGTTATTACTTTGTTTTTGCGATTCTCATCGCGTTTATCCTCGCATTTGCAGCGGGTTATTTTGTTGAATTCATCATGATACGGCATCTCTATAAACGGCCATTAGATACTTTGTTGGCTACTTGGGGGTTGAGCTTAGTGATGCAACAAATTTTCCGTTCTACCTTTGGCGCAAAAGAAGTCAGTGCTGAATTACCTGAATGGATGTTAGGTTCATTTAATCCAACGCCTGATATTGATATTCCAATCAACGGTGTATTTGTGATGGTGTTAGCCATGGTAGTCACTGCTGGTGTTTATTTGTTTATGTTCCGCTCGCGCTGGGGTTTACGTGTCCGTGCAACCGTGCAAAACCGAGTGATGGCTGGTGCTGTAGGGATTAATACACAAAAAGTAGACCGTGTAACGTTTGCTTTGGGTTGCGGTATTGCAGGGATTGCAGGTGCAGCGTTTACAACGATTGCATCAACAGGCCCAACCACAGGAACGCTATACATTGTAGATAGCTTTATGGTCGTGGTGTTTGGTGGCGCTGCAAGTTTGATGGGTACGATTGCCTCAGCCTTTGGTATTGCACAGGCACAATCAATATTACAGTTCTTCATGTCTAGCTCTATGGGCAAAGTATCAACTTTACTGGTGATCGTTGGAATTTTAATGTTGAAACCAGAAGGTTTGTTTGCTTCCAAGTTGCGTAAATAATAAGGAGAACAGCAATGAATACCATGTTGAAAAAGATAGTATCAAGCAATTTGATAGGAGGTAAGCAAGGTGCATTTGGCCTTGCCATGCTTGCCGCGCTTATCTTTATTATTTTGCCAGTTGGTGTGGATATTTTTAGGTTAAATTTAGTGGGTAAATACCTCACTTATGCCTTTGTGGCGGTGAGTTTGGTGTTGTTGTGGGGTAACGGCGGTATTTTAAGCTTAGGGCAAGGTATCTTCTTTGGTTTAGGTGGTTATGGCATGGCGATGTTCATGAAGCTGGAGGCATCAGACCCTATCAGCACTAAAATTCAAACGACGCCAGGTATTCCAGACTTTATGGATTGGAATCAGTTAACCGCTATTCCATGGTTTTGGGAGCCGTTCAATAGCTTAACGCTCACCATTATTGCCATCCTTGTCATACCCGCTGCATTTGCTTACTTAATTGGCTTTGCCATGTTTAAACGTCGTGTAGGTGGTGTGTACTTTGCCATCATTACGCAGGCAATTGCTTTAATTCTGAGCATATTGATTGTAGGCCAACAAGGTTTAACAGGCGGCGTTAACGGCATTACCGACCTGAAAACAGTTTTAGGATGGGATACACGTACTGATACTGCTAAATATATTCTTTACTATTTGAACGGTATTTTGTTGTTCGGTAGCATTTTCCTTTCACGTTATATCTTGAGTAGTAAGTTTGGGATGTTGTTGTTAGCAATGAGAGACAAAGAGGAGCGCGTGCGTTTCTCTGGCTATGATGTATCAGACTTTAAGATATTTATTTTCTGTGTGGCTGCCATGATCTCTGCGGTTGGCGGTGCCATGTTTACGTTGCAGGTTGGTTTTATGTCACCTTCTTTTGTAGGGATTGTACCTTCGATTGAAATGGTGATTTTTGCAGCGGTGGGCGGTAGAGCTTCTTTAATCGGTGCGGTGTATGGCACGCTGTTGGTTAACTACGGTAAAACCTTTTTCTCCGAAACTTATCCTGAGTTGTGGTTGTTCTTGATGGGCGGTTTGTTTATGGCGGTTGTGATGTTTTTCCCGAATGGTATTGCAGGGTTGTGGGATAAATATGCAAGAAAAATCAAGTTTCTCAACAAGATTTATGAAGATGAAAAACCTGTAGCAGAAACGAGTGCAACCCCGGTTAACGCTGAAGAGATAGGAGCAAAAGCATGAGCAACACAGACTTTGTGCTAGCTGTTGAAGACTTAACAGTGTCTTTTGACGGATTTAAAGCCGTAGATAATTTAACCTTTTATATTGATAAAAACGAGCTAAGGGTAGTGATTGGGCCAAATGGCGCAGGTAAAACCACAGTGCTGGATTTAATTTGTGGGAAAACTAAATCAACCTCTGGCTCGATTAAGTTCATGAATAAAGAACTCACTAAGCTTTCAGAACATGAAATCGTGCGCGCAGGGGTTGGGCGTAAATTCCAAACGCCTTCCATCTATGAGAATTTAAGCGTTTATCAAAATCTGGAGGTTTCTTATCCTAAAGGTCGTGGCGTGTGGGGTAGCCTCTTGTTTAAACGTACTGAAGTGGTCAGGTCTCAAGTGATGAAGATTGCTGCTGAGATTATGCTAAGTGACTTTTTAGAGATGGAAGCCGCATTGCTTAGCCATGGGCAAAAGCAATGGTTGGAAATCGGCATGTTGTTAATGCAGGACCCTGAATTGCTTATGCTAGATGAGCCTGTGGCTGGCATGAGCGCTAAGGAGCGTGATCAAACCGCTGATTTGCTTAATCGTATATGCCAAAATCGTGCGGTGATTGTGATTGAGCATGATATGGAGTTTGTGAAGAAAATTGCACATAAAGTGACCGTGTTGCATCAGGGCAAAATCCTTGCTGAAGGCCCCATGGATAAAGTGCAGGCCGACGAAAAAGTCATTGAAGTGTATTTGGGGCATTAAATTAGTCGGGTTCACTAAATGACAAGGATTCACAGGACTGCATTTATTAAGCAATATTAATCCGATGCTATTGAAAAAGTTGAATGCATCGATGCTGATAGGAGATCATCATGTTTGAAATTGAGAATTTGCAAGTCAGTTATGGGCAAAGCCAGGTGATTCATGGCCTGAATTTTAAAGCTGAAAAAAATGAAACACTCGCCATTATGGGGCGAAACGGCATGGGTAAAACCACATTGTTTAAATCGCTGATGGGTATTTTGCCAAGCAAAAGTAATAAAGCGGTGGTTGATGGTGTTGATTTACAAGGCAACGATAGCTATCAGCGTGTGGCTAAAGGCTTGGCTTATGTGCCACAAGGCCGTATGATTTTCCCTAGCATGACGGTGCAAGAGAATATAGAAACTGGTTTAGAAAAATCAAAGACGCGTGAGATTCCTGAAGATATTTATGCACTTTTCCCAGTGTTATACGATATGCGTAAGCGTAAGGGTGGTAATCTTTCAGGCGGACAGCAACAGCAGCTGGCAATTGCACGCGCGTTGGTGACTAATCCAAAAGTGCTGCTTTTAGATGAGCCTACTGAAGGGATTCAACCTTCCATTATTAAAGATATTGCGAGGGTATTAAACGAAATTAGAAAGATGCGTGAAATTACCATTATCGTATCCGAGCAAGTATTAAGCTTCACCATGGAGGTCGCTGATCGCATTATTGTGATTGATAAAGGTAAGTTTATTCACGAAGATAAACGCGGTGAAGTCGATGCCGCAAAAATTAAAGGTTATTTATCAGTTTGATGGTTGATGATGTATGTAAAGTTTTGTCTATAGATCAAGGGGCTGCACCACGAAGTTGGCTGGCGCAACTTGATTTATCGTTTAACTCAAATCATTTGCGTACTTGGTTAGAAAAAAAACAGCATATTGGCCCGCTGGTGATACAAAAAACATTGTATCCAGAAGGTGCAGACGTTTGTCATGGGGTGATTGTGCATCCACCAGGTGGCGTGGCAGGTGGCGACCAACTGACGCTGAATGTGAATTTAGTGCAACGTGCACATGTATTGCTAACCACGCCTGGCGCTGGTAAATGGTACAAAGCCAATGGCTCAGTGGCAAGCCAGCATCTAGCATTTGAGATTAAAGATGACGCTTGTTATGAGTGGTTACCTCAAGAAAATATCTTGTTTAATGGCTCAAAAGTGCGTTTTTCTGCACAGGTTAACTTAAGCAAAAATGCTAAATATGCAGGATGGGATATCCTGTGTTTTGGGCGACAAGCACAAGGTGAGCGTTGGGACAGCGGTGAGTTACAGCAATCGATGACCATACGTAGAGAAGGTAAGCTCATTTGGAATGAGCGTGCCTGTTTAGACCAAGAAACACCGCTGTTGCAATCTATCATTGGCTTGGGTGGAAATGCAGTGAATGCTACTTTTGTGATTGCTGCGCATGCGCTCCCAACTGCATTATTAAATAGTTGCCGTGATTTGCAACCCAACTTAACGATAGATGGCAAAGCAAAATATGGAGTGACAGCACTACCTGAAATTTTTGTCGCACGATATGTTGGACAGTCAGCACAGAGTGCCCGACATTATTTTGAGCAGTTATGGATGATATTGCGACCTTGGTATGGTCAGCGCGAGGCTGCACGGCCTAGAATCTGGAATACTTGAAGATGATTATCTTGAAAAGAATTATCTGAAAATAATCAAGCTAGTTGTTTAACTAGATATGGCACTGATATGAAAGCTTACTCATGGAATTAACACCACGCGAAAAAGATAAATTACTGATTTTTACAGCCGCATTACTTGCCGAGCGAAGAAAAGCCCGCGGATTAAAACTCAATTATCCAGAATCAATCGCCTACATTAGTGCGGCGATTATGGAAGGTGCCCGCGACGGCCGCACCGTAGCAGAGCTAATGAGCTATGGCGCCACTTTATTAACCAGAGATGATGTCATGGAAGGCATTCCAGAGATGATTCCTGATATTCAAATTGAAGCGACTTTTCCAGATGGTACTAAGCTCGTGACGGTGCATCAGCCCATTCCATAACTTTAACAACGGTACGAGTTACAAGCGCACGCGATGTATAGCGTGATTGTTTAAGCTCCCTTTAAAGGCTTGAGAGAACAAATATGATTCCAGGTGAAATGAAAATTGCAAAAGGCAATATATTGCTCAATGAAAATCGCCAAACGCAAACGCTAGATGTTGCTAATCAAGGTGACCGACCGATTCAGGTGGGCTCACACTATCATTTTTTTGAAACCAACGAAGCGTTAATCTTTGATAGGCAAGCCGCTTACGGTTTCCGCTTAGACATTGCTGCGGGAACTGCTGTTCGTTTTGAACCAGGACAAACGCGCACTGTGCAATTGGTTGCCTTAGGCGGTGACAGAAAAGTCTATGGTTTTGCTGGGAAAGTGATGGGAGCGTTATGAGTGTCAATATAGATAAGCGGGCATATGCCGAAATGTTTGGCCCTACTATGGGTGACCGTGTTCGATTAGCCGACACAGCACTATGGGTGGAGGTAGAAAAAGACTATACGCTCTATGGCGAAGAGGTGAAGTTTGGCGGCGGTAAAGTGATTCGTGATGGCATGGGGCAAAGCCAATTGTGCGCGCATGAAGTCGCTGATACTGTCATCACCAATGCGCTGATTATTGACCACTGGGGTATTGTAAAAGCCGATATCGGCATTAAAAATGGCCGTATTTCTGCGATTGGTAAAGCGGGTAATCCTGATATTCAGTCAGCGGTGACCATTCCTATCGGCGCAGGCACTGAGATTATTGCAGGTGAAGGCATGATCATCACCGCAGGCGGTATTGATAGCCATATTCATTTTATTTGCCCACAGCAAATAGAAGAGGCTTTGATGTCAGGCGTCACCACTATGTTAGGTGGTGGCACAGGCCCCGCAACAGGCACCTTTGCAACCACTTGTACGCCAGGCCCTTGGCATATCCATCGCATGTTACAAGCCGCAGATGCATTTCCGATGAATCTCGGTTTTTTTGGCAAAGGGAACGTCAGTGTGCCAGAGCCACTGCGTGAGCAGGTAAGGGCTGGTGTCATCGGCCTAAAACTGCATGAAGACTGGGGAACGACGCCCGCGGCCATTGATAATTGCTTAAACGTTGCAGAAGAGATGGATGTTCAAGTGGCGATTCATTCAGACACATTGAATGAGTCTGGTTTTGTTGAGACCACAATCGCTGCGTTTAAAGGCCGCACTATTCATACTTTTCATACCGAAGGTGCGGGTGGCGGGCATGCGCCAGACATTATTAAAGCAGCGGGCTACCTCAATGTATTGCCCTCATCTACCAACCCAACACGACCATTTACAGTGAATACCATTGATGAGCATTTAGATATGCTCATGGTTTGCCATCATTTAGATCCAGCAATCGCTGAAGATATTGCGTTTGCTGAAAGCAGAATACGACGTGAAACGATTGCCGCAGAAGATATATTGCATGATTTAGGTGGTTTTTCGATGATGTCATCAGACTCTCAGGCTATGGGCCGGGTGGGTGAGGTCATTATTCGTACATGGCAAACCGCGCATAAAATGAAAATGCAGCGTGGCCCCCTTGCTGAAGATAGCGCTGAGCATGATAACTTCCGTGTAAAACGGTATATCGCGAAATATACGATTAACCCTGCGATCACACATGGTGTTGCCGATACGGTGGGTTCTATCGCTGTTGGTAAATTGGCCGATTTGGTGCTTTGGCGCCCAGCCTTTTTTGGCGTAAAACCATCTACAATTTTGAAAGGTGGCATGATCGCTGCTGCTGCCATGGGCGACCCAAACGCTTCTATTCCAACCCCGCAACCTGTCCACTATCGACCTATGTTTGGTGCCTTTGGCGGTGGTTTGAAAACATCAGTGACTTTTGTCTCCAAGGCGGCATTACACAACCCCGAAATAGCTGCATTAGGCTTACAAAAAACGCTAGTACCAGTGAGCAGCACACGCAATATTAATAAAAAAGATATGATTCATAACGACTGGCTACCTGTTATTGATGTAGACCCAGAAACTTATATGGTGCGTGCAGATGGGTTGGATTTATCTTGTGAACCTGCCAGTGAGCTTCCAATGGCGCAGCGATACTTTTTGTTTTAATACATACTAATGATAAATTTTACACAACGAGTATCCGTCGCAGATCAAATTGATGATTATCTTGAGCTGCCTTACGAATTAAGGCAAAAAAGTCGATTACGAGTTTCATTAAGATCAGGCCGAGAAGGTGCGCTTTATTTGGAGCGCGGCACCATATTAAGAGGTGGCGACATCTTGCAATCTGAATGTGGATTACTGGTGCAAGTAGTAGCGGCTAAAGAAGCTGTTTATGATGTCACGGCTAAAACCACTAAGTCACTGATGGCGGCTGCTTATCACTTAGGAAACCGACATGTACCATTGCAAATTGGCGATGGCTGGATTCGGTTAGAACAAGATTATGTACTCAAAGAAATGTTGCTTGGTTTATCGCTGAACGTCATTGAACATCTATCTGCATTTGAGCCAGAGGCTGGTGCCTATGGAGGCGGTCATAGACATGGTCATGATGACGATAGCGTCGCTAGCTTGCGACCCCTTGCAAGGATGAGCCAACGTGGATAATCCTTGCAGCAACCTGTCGCTGAGCCGTTTACTGCAGTTGGCAAGCCCAATGTTGCCTGTGGGTGCTTACAGTTACTCACAAGGGTTAGAGTGGGCGATTGAGTCAGGGGATGTGAAAGATTTAAACAGTGCAATGGTCTGGATAGGCGATGTATTAAATAGCTATCAGCGCAGTTTTGAGTTGCCAATTCTTCATCGACTTTATCAAGCATGGCAACACCAGAATATGGATGAAGTTAGTGCGTGGAATGACTTTTATTTGGCAGGACGCGATACCTCTGAAGCCTTAGCTGAAATGCATCAGATGGGCTATTCACTGTGCCGCTTGCTCAATGATTTACAAAGTTTACCCGCTGATTTTTTACAAAAACTGAATCACTTGAATCAGCCCGCATTCCCTACGGTATATGCTGCCATTGCGCAATATTGGGAAATTTCAGCACGTGATATGTTGCACGGCTATAGTTGGGGATGGTTAGAAAATCAGGTGAGCGCAGCAATGAAAACAGTTCCACTAGGGCAAGTGGCAGGGCAAAAGATACTGCTGGCCTTAGGCGCGCGCTTGCCACAAGTCGTTGCAGATGCACTTACTTTACCAGAAGAGAAAATCAGCAATTTTAATCCGCTGTTAAGTATCGCAGGGTGCTTACACGAAACTCAATATACAAGACTATTTAGATCATGAACCCTACTATGCAAAATCAAACTACACAAGAATCAACTTATCGAGAGCCATTACGTGTTGGCATTGGTGGGCCTGTAGGCTCAGGTAAAACAGCACTCACCTTATCTTTATGTAAACGGTTGAGAGATGTGTATAACATTGCCGTGGTCACCAATGATATTTACACCAAAGAAGATGCGGAGTTTTTAACAAGAAACGAAGCTCTTGAGCCAGAACGTATTATTGGGGTCGAAACTGGCGGTTGCCCACATACTGCAATCCGTGAAGATGCCTCGATGAATTTAGAGGCCGTTGCGCAATTAAGCAAACGCTTTAAAACGCTGGATATTGTCTTTGTAGAAAGTGGTGGTGATAATTTAGCCGCCACCTTTAGCCCAGAGTTATCAGACCTCACGATTTATGTGATTGACGTTGCCGCGGGTGAAAAAATACCGCGCAAAGGCGGCCCTGGCATTACTAAATCAGATTTGTTAGTCATTAATAAAATCGATTTAGCCCCCATGGTAGGTGCATCGCTAGAAGTGATGGATAGAGATGCTAAACGTATGCGTGGTGAACGCCCATTCATTTTTACCAACTTAAAAGATGGACTAGGTTTAGAAGAGATTGTGCAATTTATCGAAAAACAAGGGTTAATGCTTTAAAAGCTGTTTCTGCAACCCTGTGGCGGTGTTACGCGGGATTGCCACAAGCTTGCATTATCCAGCTTTGGGTGATGGCCTTGGCATGATATGTGTTGAATAGATTATTTAATTCTGTTGGAGGAAGTTCAATGAAAAAAAGGATTGTTTTAGGTACTGTTATCAGCTTGATGTCAGGTGTAGCGTGGGCGCACCCAGGGCATGGACTACAAAGCGCTTACGCAGGTTTTATGCATCCACTCACAGGGTGGGATCACCTATTAGTCATGCTCGCCATTGGCGTTTGGGCAAACAAACTAGGTGGCAGTGCACGCTGGCAGTTACCGCTTACATTTTTATCTGTGATGACATTTGGCGCGGTATTAGGACTGGCTGGCATTACTTTCACAGGTGTGGAAACAGTAATCGCAGCGAGCGTGATGGGCATGGGCTTACTCATAGCGATTCACTTGCCTATTTCAGTCCTTAGCCGTACCAGCATCGTTGCTTTGTTTGCAGTATTCCATGGCATGGCGCATGGCGTTGAGTTACATTCGCAGCAAAGCTATGCAACATTAGGCGGCATGTTATTCGCTACCGCACTATTGCATGGTGTGGGCTTGTTACTTGGTTCAAATCGAGTACAGTTCGCTAAGTCGCTACACACTATTTTTGCGTGGACAATGCTATTGCTTGGTAGCTATTGGTTAATAGCTTAAGTATTTAGTAGTTAAATGTCATGGTCAGTCTTGCCATTCTCGGTTCGGCTGGATGCGTATGTATATCTTCAACCCCGTTGGCTGCTTCGCCTTGCAGGCGTGAAGTGTATAAATAGTCAATGTCAGATACTTTGCGATTGAATATATTAAAAATATCTAAACCCACATTCAGTTTTGGGTTAATTTGATAGCCGATATGTGCATTGGTGAGTAATGAACTATTGGATTTAACGCTGTTATCTTCAATAAGTGCGCGTGGCCCAAAGTAGCGTAAACGCGTAGAGGCTGACCAGCCGCTCGGGTGGTTGAGGGCAATGCCGATAGATGCAGTTTTTGCAATCGCGCCAGGGATATCATCACCCGCTGTATCCGCATCTTTAAACCGAGCGCGTGTCACTGCAAAGTCAGCATCAATATAGCTCCAGCTATTAATGGCGATGTAATTAGTCCATTCCGCACCAACTCTGCGGCTTGGGCGGCTGGCTTCTGTGGCACCTGCATCACCGATAAACAATAATTCAGAATCAATATCTAACTGGAATAGTGCCAGTGTCGTTTGCCAATTACCCATAGGGTTGGCGCGCCAGCCAACTTCTTTACTCACGGCTTTTACCAAAGGGTTCACTTTTGCAGCGGCATCACCAGAAATTGGGTTAATGCGAATGGTGGAGCCTCTGCCATCATTACTGTGAAAGCCACGACCCCAATTAATATAAAATTCATGTTGTTTTGATGATTGCCAAGCTAAGCCCAGTTTAGGGCTCAATATATTACTATTTGCTTTGCCTGAGTTTTCAGAGATATTGCTATCAATATCAAATCGATAAATATCTTCACGTATGCCAGTGCTAGCGCGTAGGCTTGGCGTGAGCTGCCAATTGCCTTGCCACCATAAACCGACACTCGCTTGTTTGACCGCATCCTCTCTGGTGGTGCTTAAACGTTGACGTGCAGCCGTACGGTATAGCCCTACATTGCTAATGTCGTCATAACGACCTTGTACTCCTAGTTGATGGCTCGTTTCTATGCCTGCAATATTGGCATTAATACTACGGTTAACTGCGCCACCAAACACATTGCGTTTATCGGCTTGTTGAAATTGGTCACCGTTAATCGGATCATCTAAGAAATAAGTGAAATTAGAAAATAAATCGAGTTTGTAATGTATTGCATAAGCATTGGCTTGCCATTCACCATCATGCCAATCTGCAGATAAACTATAGCGGCTGGTTTCTCCCCCATCTGTCGTATCAATAGCACCGAATCGTTTAATTAAGCCCGCATTCACCGCGCGTTTTGGAATTTGGTCAGTAGCATCCCAATTTGAGTCATACCCCATCGCGGTAATGTTCCAGCCATGCGCTTCATCGCCAGTGCTATATCGTAGCAAGCCATTAAATTTTTTAAGGTGTTGACTGTTATTCCAAGCGCCGTCATAAGTTTGCGCTTCTATAGCATATAGCAACTCACCATCTGCCATGTTTTGTGAACTTGCATTAAACAAACGTTTAAAGCCATAGTTGCCAATGGTGAGTTTTGCAATGGTTTGTGACAATGTTTTGGCATAATGCAAATGGGTTGAGCCTGCAGCAGAAAAATCGCCTTGTTCAGCATGATATGCCCCTTTTTTAAAAGCCAAGTTGTCAATTAATTCTGGCATCAGCCAATTCGCATCAATATAACCTTGTCCGTGAGCGTGGGTTGGCATGTTAAGCGGCATACTATCTAACCACACTGCAAAGTCAGTACCATGGTCTAAATTAAATCCACGCAAATAATACTGGTTAGCTTTACCATCTCCCGAGTGTTGGCTCACAATGAGGCCTGGTACTTGTTCTAAAATTTCTCCTGGACGAGCAAGTGGAATGTTATTGATGCGATGGTGGCTGATAATGCCTTCGCTTGCAGTATCTGCAATACCGATTATATTTTCTCTAATAGTGCTTACTTTTATCTCGTCAAGATTAACCGATTCGGCAAAACTTTGTGAACTAGAGAGTAGTAATAACTGAATACTTAAATAAATTTTTGATAGATGAGTAATACTTAGGTCCCGATGTACGTTATTTTTTTGATATGCTATTCAGTGACTTGAGTCGATATAGACGCTATCGATAGCATTTTAATAGAACAAAGTTTGAACAGAGATACGCTAAATTGCGTAGTTATTTTTTATCAATTGTTAATTAATATATGATGGGCTTAATTTCAAAATCTGATGCATGTCTATTGCTGATACATATGCATTCAATCAAAAATATATTCAATCATAAATACATAGGATAGTTGCGTTGACGATAGTAAATCCAGCCTTGCCAAAAGTAGAAAGTGTTGAGCCTAGCCAGCGTATTGTAAAAATACGCCGTGATTACAACACATGGGTGGCCAATGAATCCATCGAAGATTATGCGCTGAGATTTACACCAAGATCATTTCGTAAGTGGTCAATTCTTCGTGTTTCCAATACCGCACTAAGTGCTATTTCATTTTTGGTTTTAGAGGCAATTGGCGGCACTATTGCTGTTAACTATGGGGTAGTAAACGCACTTTGGGCAATTTTAGCTGTGGGCGCAATTATCTTTTTCACGGCGCTACCGATTAGTTTTTATGCTGCAAAGTATGGCCTAGATATGGATTTGCTCACTCGAGGGGCTAGTTTTGGCTATATAGGCTCCACCATTTCATCTTTTATTTACGCTTCTTTTACTTTTATTTTATTTGCCTTAGAAGCGGCAATTATGGCTTATGCGCTAGAGTTATATTTCAATATGCCACTGTATATAGGCTATTTGGTCAGTGCGCTCGTGGTGATTCCTTTTGTCATTCATGGCGTTACCCTCATTAACAAAATTCAAATGCTTACACAGCCTATTTGGTTTATTTTAATGTGTCTGCCATTTGTCGCGGTTCTGTATCAAGACCCCGAAGTGGTTTCACGCATGATGCATTTTGCAGGCGCGTCTGGCGAGCCTGGTGAATTTAATTTGCTTATGTTTGGGGCTGCAACCGCGATTGGCGTGGCTTTAATCCCACAAATCGGAGAACAGGTCGACTTTTTAAGATTTATGCCAGAAAAAACACCAGAGAACCGTTGGCGTTGGAATTTAGGCGTATTGATGGCGGGCCCTGGCTGGATTTTTGTGGGCATGGTCAAAATGGCGGCTGGCGTGTTGCTTGCGTATTTAGTAATTCAAAGCGATATGTCTTATTTACAAGCCATCAATCCAACGCACATGTATTTGGTTGGTTATATGTCTGTATTTAAGTCGCATGAGTTAGCACTAGCAGTTACGGTTTTATTTGTGGTGATTTCTCAAGTCAAAATTAATATGACCAATGCCTATGCGGGTTCTTTGGCTTGGTCTAACTTTTTTGCTCGTCTAACGCATAGCCATCCAGGGCGTGTAGTTTGGGTGGTGTTTAATGCATTGATTGCCATTATTTTAATGGAGCTTGATGTGTTTAAAGCGCTTGAGCAAGTGCTTGGTTTGTACTCCAACATTGCCATCGCTTGGATCGCTGCCGTGGTGGCTGATTTAGTTATCAATAAGCCTTTGGGTTTAAGCCCAAAAGGCATTGAGTTCAGACGCGCTTATTTGTATGACATCAATCCTGTTGGCGTAGGCACGATGTTAATTGCTTCTGTGTTGTCAGTGACAGCTTACTCTGGTGTACTTGGCGCAGAGGCTCATGCGTTTTCATCATTTATTGCCTTGGGGAGCGCGCTCGCTATTTCTCCTATGATTGCATGGCTAACAAAAGGGAAATATTACATTGCGCGTAAGCCTTATCAATTTCCTGCCAAAACACGAGTACAGCAATGCGTTGTGTGCGAACGTGAGTATGAAACAGATGATATGGCGCACTGCCCAGCATACCAAGGGGCTATATGTTCACTATGTTGCTGTCTAGATGCACGCTGCAGTGATGCTTGCAAGCCACAGGCTAGATTATCAGAGCAATGGATACAGTTGAACCGTTTTGTTTTCCCCAAAGCATTTTGGCCACATCTTAAAGGGGGTATTGCACACTATATATTGCTGATGATGATTGCTTTATCATTTTTTGCAGCCGTATTAGGCCTTATTTATTTTCACGAAACGACAATTCTAGAATCAACGGCAGCTGATTTATTACCTCAGTTACGTACTGGCTATTTGAAAGTATTTGCAGCTTTGGTGTTTGCGAGCGGCATTGTGGCTTGGTGGCTGGTGCTCACAGCAGAAAGTCGTCGCGTTGCACAAGAAGAATCCAATCGGCAAACGGGGTTGTTACTTAGGGAGATTGAATTGCATCGCCAAACTGATGCGGAGTTACAGCTGGCTAGATACCTTGCTGACCAAGCAAATAACGCTAAAAGTCGCTATATTACAGGTATCAGTCATGAGCTACGTACACCATTAAACAGCATTCTTGGGTATGCTCAATTGCTAGATAATGACACCTCAATACCACCACAGCGTAAACAGGCGATACAAGTGATTCGTAGAAGTGGCGAGCATTTATTATCATTGATAGAAGGCACTTTAGATATCGCACGGATCGAAAGTGGAAAGCTAACGTTTGATATTAAAGCGCTTAATTTCCATGTATTTATTAATCAAATAGTCAGTATGTTTGATCTGCAAGCGCGTAATAAAGGGCTTGATTTCCGTTATGTTCAAATTGGGGAGTTACCAGCATTTGTGCGAGTAGACCAGAAGCGCTTCACACAAATTTTGATTAATATTTTAGGGAATGCAGTTAAGTTTACAAGTAAGGGGCAAATTACATTCCGTGTGTCTTATGCCAGAGAGATTGCCCATATTGAAATTGAAGATACAGGCCCAGGGATACCTTCATCAGAGTATGAGAAAATTTATGAGCCATTTTCACGAGGTAGTGCTGCCAATCAAGTGAATGTAGGCGGTACTGGGCTTGGACTCACAATTAGCAAGTTACTCACCGAGTTGATGGGGGGGGAGTTAAGTTTTACGAGTGAGTTAGACAAAGGCACGAAGTTTCAGATTAGATTGTTTTTGTCTCAATTTCATCAAGAAGCGGATGCGAACGCTCATAGCAATGCTAAGAGAGTTGGCTATCGAGGGCCGCGCCGTAAAGTGCTTGCAGTTGATAATGAGCAGGTGGATAGAGAGCTTATTATCAACATATTAACTCCATTGGGCTTTGATGTGACAGAGGCTGGCAATGGGCAAGAGTGTCTATCAATCTATCAGCAATCTAAACCTGATGTGATTTTAATGGATTTAGCGATGCCTGTGATGGACGGCTGGGAGGCTTCATATATTATCCGCAAAGTGCATCAGTCTCCCATACCAATAGCGATCGTTTCAGCAAATGCTTTTGATAAAAACCTGGAAAATTCAGCAGAGATTAGTAGTAAAGACTTTATTATTAAACCGCTTAATATTGAGGAGTTACTTGACTGGATAGGAGAGGCTTTGCAGTTGGAATGGATCACTGAGGTTGAACCTATCGATGAGAATATTGAGCCGATTAGACTAATAAAAGTAGCAAAAGAAATGGCAATTCCTTTGCAAGAAGATTGGGATGAGTTATTTGGATTAGTGAAAATGGGTTACGTTAAAGGCATTAATACCAAGTTAGATCATATTGAAAACATGGGTGAAGAATATACTGAGTTTGTTGCTTTAATGCGACAGTATGCTCAGCAATTTCAAATAGAGTTAATGAAAAAAACAATGTACGAATTGAATCATGACAAATAATCCATTAAGTGCGCCTCAGTCAGCATTAATTTTGATTGTAGATGATGTGCTAGATAACCTAGCAGTGTTGCATGATGCATTGGATGAGTCTGGCTATACAGTGCTGGTTGCAGGTAACGGTGTCACCGCCATTCAAATTGCAAAAGATGCCCAGCCTGATTTGATATTGCTTGATGCAATCATGCCAGAAATGGATGGTTTTGAAGTTTGTAGCAAATTAAAGGCCGATGTGAATACAAGCCATATCCCTGTTATTTTTATGACAGGGCTCACCGAGGTAGAGCATGTGGCAGCGGCCTTCAGTGCTGGTGGCATTGATTATGTAGTCAAACCCATACGACCTAAAGAAGTGCTTGCACGCATCGTTGCACATATGAACACCGCTAAAATGGTGACACAGGCGAGAAGTGCCTTGGATGCATTTGGTCAGGCTGTATTTGCCATTACACCAAAAAATGGAAAGATCGTCTGGCAAACACCACTTGCAAAAGCGCTGATGAGCACTTATTTTGATCAAAAAGATTATGTTGATGGTAAGGCCACGCCTCAATCAGTTTTACGCTGGCTAGACCAAGCTGATGATGCTGAGTTGGTAAGTTTTAAAGTCATTAAAGATAATCGTCGTTTGATCTTTAGCTTGGCGGATCATAGCAATGATGAGCAATGGGTCATTCTGCTGAGAGAAGAGTCTGATGCTGTGCAAATTGAGATGTTGATGACCACATTCCATTTAACGAAGCGAGAGTCAGAAGTTCTTTATTGGGCGATTAAAGGTAAAACAAATCGAGATATTGGCGATATTTTGGGCTCTAGTTACCGAACTGTTGATAAGCATTTGCAACATGTGTTTGAGAAGCTTGGCGTTGAAACCAGAACTGCTGCTGCATCGTTGGCTGCTTCAAAGTTAAGAGCATTCAGGTAAGTGATTTTTTCTGTTTAAACTTAGCTACCGCCATGGAACATAGATTTACTACCACGAGTGCCAGTAATAGCGTAAACAGAAGACTGTGCAGTTGATAAAAGGGTCGGCTAGTCATCAAGTCAAAGAAAACGGCAATCCCTGTAATCGGTAGCGCAAGTAAAATAAGATAGTAGGCACGATGCAGTTTTCTGTTAACCCATAAGTGTGTAGGTGTATCAGGGGTGTGCACCAGTTTCTCTTGATTTCTTTCTAGCCATTCAAAAAGAATGAGGATGAAAATAATGCTACCTGGAAAAATATGCAGCACATAATATAAGGCAACAAAAGGCGTGCCCGCCTCTGATTTAATCGCTTCTCCACAGGCCCAAGTCATCAGTAGCATTAAAAATGCTAGGGCATGTACAGCAATAAGCTTACTGCGAGGCATTGTCATTAGAGGTGTGGGCGAAGTGTTACCTACGCAAGCTAAGCATTGTTTGCTTTAATTAAAATAGCGTAAATCTCATCTTTAAGGTGTAGCTTTTCTTTTTTCAAAGCTTCAATTGCCTCATGGCTAGCCACTTCAATGGCTGACTCTATGTTTTTAATTTTTTGGTCAAGTTCATTATGGCGGTTAAATAAGTTCGTAAAGTGCAAGTCGGTATTTTTGAGTTTTGAAATTAAATCGCGATGTTCTGGAAACATGGTCTGGCTCCTAAGTAAATGCTAAAAGTAGTAAGAATACGCTCATTGTAAATAACATAACGATTAAGTTTCTTGATTTATATCATGAGCTTACTATGCAAGGTGATAAGTGTGAGTAATTGGGTGTTTGACCGTTACTTAGAGTGATAGCCACAATGCTGAGTTGGTGAAGTTAAATAGAGCCTGATAACAGCTTAAGATGACGAGTGTCTTTAAAGTATTGATATTTTAATGTGTTGGTATATTGGGGTGAGGTAGGAAAGAAAAAACCCTTACAAGTTCGCACTTATAAGGGTTTTAAAATATTGGCGGAGTGGACGGGACTCGAACCCGCGACCCCCGGCGTGACAGGCCGGTATTCTAACCAACTGAACTACCACTCCTTGAACTTAATGTATTGATAAAATCAATACACATTCAGACTAAAGCTCAAATTTTCGTCAGTGCAAGATGGTGGGTGCTAACGGGGTCGAACCGCTGACATTCGCCTTGTAAGGGCGACGCTCTACCAACTGAGCTAAGCACCCTGCAGCACTAACGAGGTCCGCATATTACAGATAATGCGGGATGTTTTCAATACATTTTTGAATTAATTTAAATAAAAGTGAGTTTTTTTAAATGGTCGCAATTAAGTGACGTTTGGCAGGCGTATTTTGATGCTTTCAATCGTCAAACAAACTTGCTGTCAAGTTTAATTTGGTTGCGACCAGCAGATTTTGCTGCATACATGGCATCATCTGCGCGCTTTAATATTTCATCCTCATTTGACTCGTGATTAATAAATACAACAACACCGATACTTGCTGAGCATAAATGCTCAATCTTAGTTTTAGTATCACCATTATTTAACGATAGTAAATATGGCGTTAATAATGCTTTTCTAATTTTCTCGGCTATCCGGCTTGCTTGCTGAATAGATTTTTCTTTATTTGTGGTTAAGGTATTGAGTAAAACGATAAACTCATCTCCACCAAATCGAGACACTGTATCCACTTGGCGCACGCAACTTTTGATGCGATCAGCAACTTCTATTAGTAAAGCATCACCAATTGCATGCCCATAGGTATCATTGATGGGTTTAAAATTATCGAGGTCTAAAAACATGAGGGCACAATAGCGGCTATTACGCTTACTTGATGCCATGGTTTGGCTTAGGCGGTCTTTCAATAAGCGTCGGTTAGGGAGTTTTGTCAATGCATCATAAAAAGCCAGTTGGCGTACTTCATCTTCCAGCTTTTTGCGATCTGTAATATCTAAATTATGGCCTTGTAGGTATAACAGCTTCCCGCTTTCATCTTTAATTGGTGTGACGCGACAATAAAAGTCTCGATAAATGCCATCA
>NZ_JAURYU010000046.1 GCF_030653755.1 Methylotenera sp. | reverse complement strand
CTATTAGCGCACTAACACTTGCACCTCGAGCATGTTCAATTGGGGCAATATACCAATCATTTATTTCGTCCTTCAATGCATCAATCACACCCTTAATATCTTTATCTGCAAGCATTGAGAACACAGAGAAAACCTTCATCTGTCGTTCAGTATTATTGATAGCTACATTTTTTAACTTAAGCGCCTTTAGATTTTCTGCTAAAGCAACTGCAGCATGAGGGTTATGTGCAACATCTAGGATCAACCAAGGAAATGTGGGGTCAGTATAAAATCTCCCAATGAGTTTAACGTCTTGCATTGCTTTTGCAATTGCCTTTACAGGCACGGGCAACACTGACTGTAGCATTGTAACTGCCGCAACAGCACACGCGGCATTACTTAGTTGATACTGGCCTTTCAACGCAGGAGTCGGCAAGTAGTAAATTCGCTGCTGATTACTTAAATAATGCCAACCAGAACCATCTACTTCATATCCAAATTGATGATGTATGCATTTCAAATCAGCATTCACCTCTTTCGCATAAGCAATTAATGATTCAGGTGGATTGATATCACCACATATTGCTGGAATTAAAGGTCTATAGACGCCAGCCTTTTCAAAACCAATAAGCTCACGTGTGTGCCCTAGAATATCCTGATGATCCAAATCTACATTGGTCACAATCGTACAATCTGGTTCAAAGGCATTCACAGCATCTAATCTACCGCCAAGCCCTATTTCTAATATCGCAACATCAACTTTTGCTTGAATAAAATGCCACACAGCCGCTAATGTGCCAATTTCAAAATAGGTCAGCGATATTGCATCAAGGTCATCCAAACCACCTTGCCTAGCGTCATCAACAGCAGAAAATGCGGCGCATAAAGACGCATCACTGACTTCTTGACCATCTACGTTGACACGTTCGTTGTAACGTAAAATGTGTGGTGAAGTATAACAACCTACACGATACCCTGCATGTTGATAGATTTGAGACAACATGGTGCAGGTTGAGCCTTTACCGTTGGTGCCAGCCACTGTAATAATCTTAAATTCTGGCTTTAAGCCTAATCTATCAGCAACGTTCCTGATGCGATCCAAACCCATTTCTATGGCGTTTGGATGCAGTTGCTCAATATATTTTAACCAAGCTGATAAATCTTTAGGTGACGTTTCAGGTGTCAAACTACTAAACATGCAAAAAACCTTTATGCATTTAAAGTCCGTCCTAAAGGTTAATCGCTAAGTTTAAAATATAATCAAACCAGATATTAAGCTACAGCTGGTAAACGCATTAAATTAGCTAAAAGTGAAGCTAATCGATTACGCATCTCACGGCGATCAATAATCAAGTCAATTGCACCATGCTCTAGTAGAAACTCTGCTCGCTGGAAGCCATCGGGCAATGTCTCACGAACGGTCTGCTCAATCACACGAGGGCCTGCAAAGCCAATCAAAGCTTGTGGTTCTGCCACAATAACATCACCTAACATGGCAAAACTAGCAGAAACTCCACCCATTGTTGGGTCTGTCAAAACCGAGATATATGGCAAACCGGCTTTACTTAATTGCGTGAGTGCTGCACTGGTTTTTGCCATTTGCATGAGCGATAACAAACCTTCTTGCATACGTGCACCACCACTGGCAGAAATACAAATAAATGCCATTTTATTGTCAATCGCAGTTTGTACGCCACGCGCAAAACGCTCACCCACAACAGAGCCCATAGAACCACCCATGAACTTGAACTCAAACACCGCAACAACCGCTGGCACTGATTTGATACTACCCTGCATCACGATTAAGGCATCTTTTTCATTGACGGCTTTTTGCGACTCTTTAATACGCTCAGCATAGCTTTTGCTATCTTTAAATTTAAGTGGGTCAATTGGCTGTACATTAGCACCAATCTCGAATTGGCCTTCAACATCTAGCAGCTGCGCTAAACGTGCACGCGCGCCTATACGATTGTGATATCCACATTTAGGACAGACTTCCGAATTGTCTTCTAAATCTTTACGATAAAGCACAGACTGGCAAGATGAACACTTACTCCATAATCCTTCTGGCACTGTTTTCTTATCAGCACCAACAACACGTTGAATTTTTTGCGGTAATTTATTTAACCAACCCATTGCATATCCTTTTTAACAAATTACGCAGCGTCAACTGCGGTTTTTAATTCTTTCATCAATGCAGCGACATTCTCTAATAAATTATCATCATTAGAAGCTTCAATCTCCTGCACCATACGGCTACCTACAACAACCGCATCAGCAATCGCTGCTGTTGCTTTTGCTGTAGCTGCATCCCGTATACCAAATCCTACTCCAACAGGTAGATTTGTTTGCTCACGTATAGAAGCTACGCGTGCAGAAACTTCTACAATATCTAAATTCGCAGCACCAGTAACTCCTTTGAGTGACACATAGTATACAAAGCCACTTGCCTGATTAACAATTAACTCAACACGCTTTGGTTCGGTGGTTGGTGACAACAAGAACACAGGATCGATATCACGTGCGCGTAACTCTTTAACAAACTCACTGCACTCTTCTGGCGGATAATCCACAGTAATCACACCATCAACATCTGCAGTTTTTGCTCTGTCAGCAAACACTGTCGGCCCAATCGCTTCAATCGGATTAGCATAACCCATTAATACAATCGGCGTTGTTTGATTGGTTTGGCGAAACTCTTTCACCATCGCTAACACTGCTGTTAACCCAACTTTATGCACCAAAGCGCGTTCGCTAGCACGCTGAATAACGGGCCCATCTGCCATCGGATCAGAAAACGGTACGCCAAGCTCAATCATGTCTGCGCCATTTTTAACTAAAGTGTGCATTAAATTAACAGTGTGCTTAGGATGTGGATCACCTGCAGTGATATAGGGAATCAAGGCTGTTTTACCTTGCTGTTTTAAAGTAGCAAAAGTTGTTTGAATTCGTGACATAGGTAGCTTAATGTTGTACTAGTTAATTTATATAAGGCAAAATTTTAATCAATTGAATCACTTCACAAAACTCATGCGCATGCTGTATTAATCTAGTCCAGCGCTACATATAATTTATTTGAAAGTATCTGACTTAAAACTCCCCTTAACGTTAAAGTTTATAAAGTAATGTTTGCAAGCTTAGCAACCGTGTTGATATCTTTATCACCACGGCCAGATAAGTTAACCAACACGATTTGATCTTTACTCATGGTTTTAGCCATTTTTTGTGCATGTGCTAACGCATGGCTAGATTCTAATGCAGGGATAATGCCTTCTGTGCGGCATAAATTATGAAATGCAGCCATTGCCTCATCATCAGTAATCGCCACATATTCCGCGCGCTTAATATCTTTCAGCCATGCATGCTCTGGACCCACACCAGGGTAATCTAAACCAGCTGAAACAGAATGCGTCTCGATAATCTGACCGTCTACATCTTGCATTAGGTAAGTACGATTGCCATGTAAAACACCAACTGGGCTATTTGCAGTAAGCGGTGCAGCATGCATACCTGTCTCAATCCCATGGCCTGCGGCTTCAACGCCAATTAATCTAACATTAGGCACATCAATATACGGATAGAATATACCCATCGCGTTTGAACCACCACCAACACATGCCACGACAGCATCAGGCTGACGCCCTGCCATTTCCATCATTTGTTCTTTTGCTTCGATGCCAATCACGGCTTGGAAATCACGTACCATCATTGGGTATGGATGCGGACCAGCAACGGTTCCGATGATATAAAAAGTATTATGCACATTAGTCACCCAATCACGCATCGCTTCATTGAGTGCATCTTTAAGTGTTTTAGAGCCACTTTCAACAGGCACAACCGTAGCACCTAATAACTTCATTCTGAATACATTAGGCGCCTGACGTTTAACGTCTTCACTACCCATGTATACCACACACTCTAATCCCAAACGTGCTGCGATAGTAGCTGTGGCAACGCCGTGTTGTCCAGCGCCAGTCTCAGCAATCACTCTAGGTTTACCCATGCGCTTTGCAAGTAACGCCTGACCAATCGTATTATTGATTTTATGCGCGCCAGTATGGTTCAAATCCTCACGTTTCAAGAAGATTTGAGCACCGCCAATTTGATCAGATAAGCGTTTTGCATGATAAATCGGGCTTGGACGACCAACAAAATGTTTCAAATCATATGAATACTCAGCTAAGAACTCAGGGTCATGGCGATATTTTTCATACATCAAACGTAACTCATCAAGTGCCTCAACCAATGTTTCCGCGACAAAAGTACCACCGAACTGACCAAAATGCCCACGTGCATCTGGCATATCATAAAGCTGCATATTCAATCTCCACTTAAACTTACTGCACTCTGTGCAAATTACAAATAGACTTGTTGCATAAATGCAGCAATTTTTGCTGCATCTTTAATTCCTTTTGATAATTCCACACCACCACTCACATCAACTGCATAAGGCTTAACTTGTTGAATCGCTAAGGCAACATTCTCCGCTGTTAACCCACCAGCTAATACGACTGGCTTATTTAAATTAGATGGGATTAAACCCCAATCAAACACATGTCCCGTACCTCCAGCCACACCTTCCGTATAGGTGTCTAACAACAATGCTCTGGATGCAGAATAATCTTTCGCACATTGTACCAAATTTGTGTCTGACTTAACGCGAATTGCCTTGATAAAAGGTAAGTCATAGCGCGAGCATTCTTCAGGTGTTTCATCTCCATGAAATTGAAGTAAATCTAACGCAACATTCGAGATTACATGACGAACAAAACGCTCTTCAGCATTGACAAACAAGCCAACGACACTCACAAACGCTGGAATTTTGTTGACAATCTGAACCGCTTGCTCAATAGACACAGCTCGCGAGCTTGGCGCATAAAAAACCAAACCTATCGCATCAGCACCATGTGCTACAGCTGATAAAGCATCTTCTACCCTAGTAATACCACAAATTTTAACTCTAACTCTCAAACCCATATCCTTTAACTTGTGCGAACAAAGTCACTTGCATTACTTACTATTAACAATAGGCGATGTCATTGTAACGCTAAACCAATATTTTCAAGCCTGACTGAATACTTTTTGGCAAACCCCACTTCTCGTCATACCCAACATCGGTTAAATACAAACCACTTGGAGAAAATGTTGGTGGCGACAATGTGCGATCCTTGTTTTGCAACAACGCTTGCATATAACTGGGTGGATATTTACCTTTTCCAATATAAATTAACGCGCCGACCATGTTACGTACCTGATGTTGCAAAAAGGCATTGGCTGAGAAGTTAAACAGAAAGTATTGCCCAGCGTTTAGAACCTCTGCTTTGGATAAGGTTCTGACAGCGGTTTTTGCCTGACATTCGGACGCACGAAAAGCCGTAAAATCATGCTCGCCAACTAAATATGTGGCAGCATCGCGCATTGCTGCATAGTCTAAAGGCAAATGAAACCAGCCCGCTTTATTAGCCATTATTGCTGAAGCTACGGGCGCGTTGTATAGCAAATACTGATAACTTCTACTAAATGCAGAAAATCGTGCATGAAAATCTTCACCTACTTCATGCGCCCACTCCACTCGTACCGTTTCAGGTAGATGCGCATTAACCCCTCGCACCCACGCAGATAAGGGCCGATTTGCATCAGTATCAAAATGCACAACCTGGCCTAAGCCATGAACACCTGTATCTGTTCTGCCTGCCGCATGCACTCTAACTACATGTTGCGCAACACTCTGAATCGCCGATTCCAATGCATCTTGTACACCACAAGCTGACGGCTGACTCTGCCATCCACAAAATAGCGAGCCATCATAAGACACTCCTAAAGCGACCTTCACAAAAACCTCATCGCAATCATCACCCCTAAACCAAACAACATCACAACCATCACAATTTTATCTGTTAAATTAAAAGCGCTCTTCTCAAAATAGACAACATCGACAACTGGCAGAGCCTCTAGCTCGCGATGGATATCATTAAAGTGTCTAAAACTAAAATTTGCTTTACTTTTGATTGCAACCTCGTCAACGTAATTAAGGGTAAGCAACAAGCGAACTGAGAATTTCTTCACATCTAGACCAATGTATTTTAAAGGCTGCAACAGCATATATAACGCCAGCATCAGCTCCTCTTTAGTCGTTGTAGTTAGCAATACACTAAGCGCCGCTAGTGCGACGATCAACCTTGATATTTGCAATACTCCAAGATGCAACCCTTCAAAACTTGGCGCAATACTTAATGGAAAATGAGGAACAAACTCTCCTGGGGTACCGAATGCATAGATTAAGAATATCGAAAAGAAAAACCAACGCATCCGCTTTAATGTAGTCCAAAAAACTTTGAACTGTAGTTTAATCGCCAACAAGCAGAGTGTTAGCAATATTGCCATCAATAACCGAGACCCCACAACACCAGCAACTAATAGTATCAATAAGAACATTAACACCTTAACAAAGGGGTGCATAGTTGGTGAATCCATGATTAACAAACTCTAGTCACAAGGTATATTTTTACAATAATTAAAATCAAGCTAACTTCACTCTTTAGGCTATATAATAAACAGACTTATGATGAACAAAAAGGCCGAGCAGATGCTCGGCCTTTTTGTTTCGCTTATCACTATAATCCTGCTAACAATTGCTCAGCTTTTGATTTTTGTAGTGGGCCACCTTCTTTTAACACTTCTTCTAGCAGCTCACGTGCACCTTCTTTATCATCCATATCAATGTATGCCGCAACTAAATCTAGCTTAATCTCTACATCTTGATTTTCAGAAGCTGCAGAGTCAGATAACTCAGAAGCAAGTCCATCATCAGCTTTCTCAATCAAAGCTTGAGCATCATCATCACCTAAATCTAAGCTTATTGCAGAAAAGTCAAAATCATTAGTAGTAACATCAGCCACAGAATCTTTAGTATTAATTTCAGTCATCTCCAACTCGTCATCAAGTGGGAAATCAAAATTAACACTCTCAACTGAAGATTGATCAGCTTTATTAGCTATAACTAGGTTTTCAGTTTGAAGTAGATTATCAGAAAGACTAGCATCCTCGATTTTATCTGATGGAATATCAAATGATATCTCTATCGGCGTATCTGGTATTTCAAATGCCACAGGCTCTGGAATAGAAAAGTCTATAGAACTATCCTCAACACTCAACTCATCTTTTAATTCTGGAGAATTACTTTCTGCAGACTCACTCACAAATTCAATATTAGGTGCTGTTTCAAGAAACGATGGCACTTCAAAAGAGGTTGGGTCGTTTAATGTAGCTTCAGACTCCAAATTATCTGGCGTTAATGCAGATGTCTCGCCCACACCATCAGAACCAAATGTAAACTCTAATGTATTATCATCAAGTGAATTCACTGCTTCCTCTGTCACAGCACTGTCAGCAAGCATCGACTCGTTAGCTCGCTCAGGCTCAACTTCAGGAATACCTAAATCAAAATCAAGACTTTCATCAGCAACTTGGGCTGAAGCAAAACTTTCAACCACTGCTGGGCTCGGGCTAAACTCAACTGCAGGCTCACTAGCTGCTAACAGGATGGGTTTAGACTCTTCACTCTCCTGCACTGCATCACTTGCTTGAAGAGAAGCGCTAGAAACATCATCTAAAGAAAAGTCTAAGCTAACATCTTTTGACGAGAGCATTTCAGCTGCAATCAAACCATTCTGAGTCGACTGCTCTGAAGGAGCTATGGTGGCAAGACTTGAAACATCATAAAGTGGATTTTCTGGCTCTAATTTTTCACCCATCTCAGCAACTTTTGCCCAAGTAGGGTCATCGGCACCTAAAGTGGTATATAACTCTCCAGCAACGGCCTCAAATGCAGAAACATCTTTACGTCCAGCATACATTTCCAACAGCTTCAGATGTAATTCATATCGTTTTGGCTCTTTGAGAATAGCATCTTTGAGTATTTCTTCAGCTTGCGCATCACGCCCATAAGCCATATAAACTTCAGCTTCAGCGATAGGATCAACATCGTTAGTGTCAATCATGCTGCCATCAGCACTCTGCGCGAAGTCAGTGAGGAAGGATGTATCTGACGTACTAGAATTACCAGTGGTATTACCAAACACGGTATTTGCACGTAATCCACCTGATGTCAGAATACCGCGTTCAAAGCTATCGAGCTCTTTCCTACGCTTATTACGCAAAAACAACCATCCAGCACCCAATACCAATAAGGCAGATGTCCCGCCTAGCAATTTAATATCTAAGCTAGCCAATAAACTCTCAATGAAAGATGGTTCTGGAGTAGGCTCAGGTGGGGGAGCTTTGGTTACCGCTTGCTTTTCAGGATCAGCTTTGACTGCTATAGACTCTGTAATTACTGGCGTCTCAGCTATAGGCTTTTCAACTTCTGGCACAGAAGCTAGCTCTGCACTTTTTTGCAACTCAGTCATGGTCTGATTTTTCAGCGCCAATAACTTTTGCATATCTTCAATTTGCTTTTCTAATGCCGCCGCACGTGATAATGATTCTTTCAGGGCATTTTCGCGTGCAGTTGCCTCTTCTTGTAGTGCTGCAATTTTTGCATCGGCTTCAGCCGCTCCTGATTTTTGATTAGGAACGACATTTTTATCACCTGCAGAAAGTTTCACGACATCCTGCGCACCTGGCTTAACAACGGCAGATTTGTCTTCTGCTGAAGCAATTTTCCCTGATGCTGATTGCTTGGGTTCACTCTCTTCTGAAGCTAGTGTCGTCTTTACATTTCCTGCAAGAGAGTTTCGATACGCATTCCAGTTAGATGCATGTACTTTCAGTGCTTGCTTTGCTTGCTTTGGATCAATTGAGTTCAATGTTTCAGCAGAAGGTGCCTTAATGATTTGCCCAACCTTTAGTTGGTTCATATTGTCATTAGCAAAAGCAGATCTGTTATTTTCAAACAATCCTACTAACATTTGGTCAAGGCTTACACCCTCAACCTGCATCTTGTGCGCTATTGCAGCTAATGTATCACCACGTTTAGTAGTGAGTTCGTCCTCAGCAGCTTCTTTTTGCAGAGCATCCTCAGGTTTAACAGCGCTAGCCTTTTTCTTGGAAGATTTACTTGTATTTGATGCTAAAGAACGTTGTGTATTAGAGCTAGTAGATACACCCGTACTAGCAATTGGCTTGGTAACTGGTGAAAAATCAAAAGCTGAATTAGCCGCCTGTTTGTACTCAGGAGGATCTAGTAAAACTGTATATTCGCGTAACAAACGCCCTGATGCCCAGTCAACTTGGATTAACATATCCAAGTATGGATCATTGATAGGTATAGTTGAACGGATTCTTAAAATTGGTGCGCCAGCATCACTTTTAGCTAGATCAACTTTAATGTTATTGTGAATACCAAGGCGAGTAATCCCCTGTACATTATATGCCTCATCTGAAGCAATTGCTGCTGTCAAGGTAGACAGTTCTTCTGGAGTAACAGATAGAAGTTCTACGTCTATTTTTAATGACTCACCCAACCCTGAATTAACATTTAGCTTCCCTAAGCCTGCTGTGTAGCCAATGATTGGCATGAACGCCATGCAGACCGCTAACGAAATTTGCTTTATTTTTGATTTACGCACATCGCTACCTTTAAACGTACTAAATATTTGCATTATGAAAATAACATCAAATAGTTAGGTATGCAAGCTCATAATGCACATTATATTTAGCCGCCATCTAGCTAGGGCGTTTAGTAAAATGTTTTTACAATCAAGAATTTCTTTAAATGGATTTATTTTTCTATTAAAATCCGCAACATACGACGCAATGGCTCAGCTGCTCCCCATAGCAACTGGTCACCTACCGTAAATGCAGAAAGATAGTCGTTACCCATATTTAGCTTACGCAATCTACCCACTGGGGTGGTTAGTGTGCCAGTAACCGCAGCTGGCGTTAACTCGCGCATGCTAACTTCACGCTCGTTTGGAATTACTTTAGCCCATTGGTTTGCTTCGGCCAACATTTGGCTAATTTCATCCATTGGCACATCTTTTTTAAGCTTAATGGTTAGCGCTTGACTATGACAACGCATTGCGCCAATTCGCACACATAGCCCATCAATCAGCACAGGATTCGCTTCACGGCCCAAAATCTTATTAGTTTCAACGCCGCCTTTCCATTCTTCTTTACTTTGGCCATTTCCTAAATCTTTATCAATCCAAGGAATAAGGCTTCCAGCTAAAGGCACGCCAAACTGTGCTGTAGGGAAACGTTCATCACGCAACGTACCAGCCACTTCTCTGTCGATATCTAAAATTGCAGAAGCGGGGTCCTTCAAGAAGTCACTTGCTACTCGGTGTGCCTCCCCCATTTGATTAAGCAATTCACGCATATTCTGCGCACCTGCTCCAGAAGCAGCTTGGTAGGTCATTGAGGTTGCCCACTCGACTAAATCTGCTTTAAACAATCCATTTAAAGCCATTAGCATTAATGACACTGTACAGTTACCGCCAACCCAGTTCTTATTGCCGTTAGTGTAAGCATCTTGAATAACATGCATATTGACTGGATCTAGCACAATCACTGCGTCACTCTCCATACGTAGTGTTGAGGCCGCATCAATCCAATGCCCATTCCAGCCAGCCGAGCGTAACTGCGGAAAAATCTCAGTGGTATAGTCGCCGCCTTGACAAGACACGATAGCATCCATCACTTTAAGCGCGTTAATCTCCTTAGCATCCAATAATGCGGGTGTTTCTTTCCCCACATTTGGGCCTTTACCTCCCACTTGTGAGGTTGTGAAAAATTGCGGCTGAATGAGTGCAAAGTCATTTTCTTCTAACATGCGCTGCATCAAAACAGAACCAACCATGCCACGCCAGCCAACAAAACCTACTTTAAGCATTTTATTTTCCACTTTTAATAATTAACGGTTACTGAAACAAATCCAACAGGGTAGTGAAATAAACGCTAATCACACTAAGACTGCGTCAACAAAATCACTAGATTAAAGGGCTGCAACTACAGCATCACCCATTGCATTACAACCAACTTTATTTGAACCTTCTGTCCAGATATCAGCTGTTCTATAGCCTTGTGCCAGTGCATTTTTCACTGCATTTTCTACACGTTGCGCATTGGCTTCGTCATTAACCGTGTAACGCAACATCATGGCAACTGAAAGAATTGTCGCTAAAGGGTTAGCAATATCTTTACCCGCAATGTCAGGTGCTGAGCCGTGGCTAGGCTCATACATACCTTTATTGTTTTCATCTAAAGAGGCAGACGGCAACATGCCGATAGAGCCTGTGAGCATAGATGCTTCATCTGACAAGATGTCGCCAAAAATATTGCCTGTTACCATCACATCAAACTGCTTAGGTGCACGAATTAACTGCATCGCTGCATTATCTACATACATATGGCTCAATTCGACATCAGGATACTCAGCCGACAACTCAATCATGACTTGACGCCATAACTCAGTTGCCTCTAGCACGTTAGCCTTATCCACAGAGCACACTTTTTTATTACGCTTCATCGCAATATCAAAAGCCACACGACCAATACGACGAATCTCAGACTCGTTATAGCGCATAGTGTTTACGCCTTCACGCTCACCATTTTCTAATTTAGAAATGCCACGTGGTTGGCCAAAGTAAATGTCTCCCGTTAGCTCACGCACAATCATAATATCTAAGCCTGAAACCACTTCAGGCTTCAATGTAGATGCAGAGGCTAGCTCTGGATACAATAATGCGGGACGCAAGTTAGCAAAAAGGTTTAGCTCTTTACGAATACGTAACAAACCACGTTCAGGGCGCAAGTGACGCTCAAGTTTATCGTACTTCCAGTCACCAACCGCGCCTAATAAAACAGCATCTGATTCTTTAGCCAACTTTAAAGTTGCATCTGGCAAAGGATCGCCTGAAGCTTCATAACCAGCACCACCAATTGGCGCCTCAGTCATGCTGATATCTAAATTAAGTGCATTTAAAACTTTAACCGCTTGTGCAACGATTTCTGGGCCAATACCATCACCTGGCAATACTGCTATTTTCATGAAAATAACTTTCTTAAACTTAAATTTACTAAACTAAATTTGAACGAGACTAACAGGGCTATTTCCAACGGAGCTTTAACCCCCTACAGGTTTAATAACCTTAGTTAAAAAGCCATGGCTGAGTTTGTTGATGATTAAGCTCAAACGCCTTAATTTTATCCTGTTGTTGCATGGTTAAACCGATATCATCTAATCCGTTTAACAAGCAATGCTTACGGAAAGCATCTACTTCAAATGAATGCACTTCGCCTGTTGGTGTTGTAATGGTTTGCGCACCTAAATCAACATTAAGCTTGTAACCTTCAGTTGCAGCGACTTGATTAAACAAGCCATCAACAACATCTGCACTCAATACAATAGGCAACATGCCATTTTTGAAGCAGTTGTTAAAGAAAATATCAGCAAAGCTAGGCGCAACAATCACTTTAAAACCATAGTCCTCCAACGCCCATGGTGCATGCTCTCGACTAGAACCACATCCAAAATTTTCACGTGTTAATAACACACTAGCACCTTGATAGCGTGACTGATTTAACACAAAATCAGGATTTATCGGGCGCTTGCTATTATCCACACCAGGCTCACCTTGGTCTAAATAACGCCATTCATCAAATGCGTTTGGGCCAAAACCACTACGTTTGATTGATTTCAAAAACTGTTTAGGAATAATAGCGTCAGTATCCACATTCGCGCGATCCAACGGTGCTACTAACCCTTCTAATTTAACAAATGGTTCCATTAGTTATTGGGTGCTTTCTGAATTTTATCGCCAGCTTGTTCCAAGTCTTTACCAAAGCCATGCCAAGTGTTGCAGCCGCTTAATACCAGTGCAAAACCAAGCGCCACCAATACAAATAATTTATTCATTTATTACTCCTAATCATTGTTTATGGAAAATTAAACAAACTGCCTGACATCAACAAAATGCCCAGCAACCGCCGCCGCCGCTGCCATTTCAGGGCTAACCAAATGCGTACGCCCACCTTGCCCTTGGCGACCTTCAAAGTTACGGTTACTAGTTGATGCACAACGCTCACCAGAAGCCAAGCGGTCAGCGTTCATCGCCAAGCACATAGAACAGCCTGGCTCGCGCCATTCAAAACCAGCTTCTGTAAATATCTTGTCCAAACCCTCTTGTTCAGCTTGCGCCTTCACCAAGCCAGATCCTGGCACAACAAGTGCAAGCTTGACATTAGGTGCAATGTGCTTGCCTTTTGCAATAGCAGCCGCAGCGCGCAGATCTTCAATACGTGAGTTAGTGCAAGAACCAATAAATACTTTATCGATTTGAATATCACTAATTGGCGTATTGGGTGTTAAGCCCATGTAAGCATAAGCACGCTCCCAATCACCACGCTGAACTTCATTTTTAGCCATCTCTAAACTTGGCACTTTTCCATCAATACCCACTACCATTTCAGGTGATGTACCCCAAGTCACTTGTGGCTGAATTTCTTCTGCATCCAACGTAACGATTGCATCAAACTTCGCACCCTCGTCGCTGTGTAAAGTGTTCCAGTATGCGACAGCAGCGTCCCACTGCTCAGCTTTAGGCGAAAATGGACGGCCTTTTACATAGTTGATCGTTGTATCGTCAACAGCCACAATCCCAGCACGCGCTCCAGCTTCAATCGCCATATTGCATAAAGTCATGCGGCCTTCCATGCTCATATTGCGTATCACAGAACCTGCAAACTCAATTGCATAGCCATTGCCACCAGCTGTACCTGTTTTACCGATAATCGCAAGTGCTACATCTTTAGCAGTAACGCCTTTTTCTAACGTGCCATTTACCACCACTTGCATCGTTTTAGATTTTTTCTGCACTAAGCACTGCGTCGCCATCACATGCTCAACTTCTGACGTACCAATACCATGTGCCAATGCACCAAATGCACCGTGCGTACTTGTGTGAGAGTCACCGCAAACCACGGTCATACCTGGCAAGGTAGCACCCTGCTCAGGGCCGACCACATGTACAATCCCTTGGCGAGAATCCATAAATGGAAAGTAAGCTTTTGCGCCAAATTCACGGATATTGTCGCTTAAGGTTTCTATCTGTAAGCGAGCCACAGGATCAGCAATGCCAGACAGCCCTTTATCCCAGCCATTCGTTGGTGTGTTATGGTCTGCCGTTGCCACTATAGATGAAATACGCCAAGGCTTACGCCCAGCTAAGCGCAAACCTTCAAAGGCTTGCGGACTTGTCACCTCGTGCACCAAATGACGGTCAATATAAATCAGCGCCGTGCCGTTTTCCTCAGTCACAACGTGGGAATCAAACAATTTATCGTATAACGTTTTTGCCATATTTCTCTGCTTTTTTAAGTGCCGCCAATAAAAAGCCGCGCCAACTTAATCTCTAAAATTACCAAACTGTAACGGAAAATCCGTCACATTCTTTTTTACAAATGCAATCGCGTCTTGCAAGATATCACGCTTAGCGCCATTGACACGGACTGTATCACCCTGAATACTCGCTTGCACTTTCATGCCAGAGTCTTTAATGAGCTTAGTAATCCGTTTAGCCAAGTCAGTATCAATACCCGCGCGGATTTTCATCTCTTGCTTCACTTTGTTTCCAGATACTTTTTGGACATCTTTATGATCCAGACGTTTAGACGAATCAGGTTCTTTCTTTTCCATCGCTGGCAACAAAATATCTTTTACCTGATCAAGCTGAAAGTCATTATCCCCAAACAGGGTAATCACACTGTCTTTTTCATTCAACTCAACTTTAGCTGAACTACCTTTAAAGTCATAACGATTGGTAATTTGCTTACCAGCTGTATCAATCGCGTTCTTCAAAGCGACCATATCGACTTCTGAAGAAATATCAAATGAAGGCATAAATCACCCCTATATTATTTATAAAGCAGATTATCGTCATAGATAAAATGCGCAAATACTTACCGAGATGCCCAGTAAATATCGCACAACCTATTACCATTACTCAAAATGGCAAACGTAATCTAATGTCTCTACTGTTTCGATATCAAATGATGAATTGCCTGGCACGGTGAATTTTTCACCTTCGCTGTATGTTTTCCAGTCACTTTCGCCTTGTAAGCGTACTTTACAAACACCAGCATTAATTTCCATCAACTCAGGTGCTGCCGTGTTAAATGTAAGCGTACTTGGGAAGATAACACCAATCGTACTCCGCGTTCCGTTAGGAAACATCACAGTGTGACTAACGCATTTACCATCAAAGTAAATATTAGCTTTCTTTTTAACGCTGACATTATCAAATTGTGCCATTTACTTTAGCTTTCAGAAAAAATCAAAACACTATTATCGCAGAAAAGGTTTACCAAACCAATAAATGACTAGCAAATGGTAGTGAAATTGGCTATTTAACTAAATTTGATTATTAAATATAAAGCACTTCTTTTTGACTACACTCAAGATAAAGATTGTGACAATTACGACAACTCGTACCACCCCTTGCTTTCGTTGACCACTTTGACCACCAGTAGCATTACTGGCACTTCAATTAACACGCCCACTACTGTCGCCAACGCTGCACCTGAGTTAAATCCAAATATGCCGATTGCTGCAGCGACAGCAAGCTCAAAAAAGTTACTTGCGCCGATAAGCGCAGATGGGCAAGCTATATTGTGTTTCTCTCCAACCTTCTTGTTCAACCAATAAGCTAAAGCTGAGTTAAAGAAAACTTGAATCAAAATGGGAACAGCCAACAGGGCGATGACCAGAGGTTGTTTTAAAATAGCCTCTCCTTGGAAAGCAAACAATAATACCAATGTAATCAAAAGCGCACTGATTGACCAAGGTCCGATTTTCTCCATCGCTGCGTCAAACTGCTTTTGCCCACCCCGCAATAAAGCTTTACGCCATAGTTGAGCTAAAATTACTGGAATAACAATATAGAGTACTACTGAAGTGACCAACGTTGCCCAAGGCACAGTAATGGCTGAAATACCTAGCAGTAAAGCTACAATTGGCGCAAACGCAAAAATCATAATGGTGTCATTCAATGCCACCTGTGACAACGTGAACAATGGGTCGCCATTAGTGAGTCTGCTCCATACAAATACCATTGCGGTACATGGTGCTGCAGCAAGTAAGATTAAGCCAGCAATATAGCTGTCAATCTGATCAGGCGGTAGCATCGGGGCAAATAAATTTCGGATAAATAACCAGCCAAGAAAAGCCATTGAAAACGGCTTTACAAACCAATTAACGAACAAAGTCACACCAATACCCTTAATATGCATTCTGACTTCATGCAATGCACCAAAATCGACTTTCACCAACATTGGAATAATCATGACCCAAATTAACAAGCCAACGGGCAAATTAACTTGCGCAAACTCCATTTGGCCTATTGCTTGAAATAGGTTTGGGAAAAGCTGACCTAATGTAATGCCCACTATGATACATATACCCACCCAAAACGTGAGATATCGTTCAAAAATACTCATTGGTGCTATTGATTGATTTGATTTCATGATGATTATGTCTATTATTAATTGAGATGTTACGATTATTTTATTTAAATTAAAGCACTAATTTAAGCGCCAACTAACTACAGCAAGACGCAAAAAACCATCATGCTTTTTTCACTTTGGTGCAAAAACTCAACAAGCACCTATCAACCGCTGGCGAGTTGATGAAGTCTCTCAACACCAACAGGCTCTTCCTTCAGCATCGGTACCAAGGCATAGCGTTTTGCATATTGCTCGGCTACTGTATTAATTTCCACCAACTCATTAAGCGCTCTTTGATGCAACAAGGCAGAGGTAGTGGTTGTTGCAGCAATGCTATTATTAATTACCCATGCCCAAGGCTCAATACCAGCGCGACGCAGATCCTCTTGCAAGTTAGCCGCTTCCAATACGGGCGTCTTTTCTGCAAGTGTGACGATCAGTATTTTAGTTTGCTTTGGATCTTGTAACTGCATCATTGGTGTCGTGTAGTGCAAATGAGCTTTATCCATTTGACGAGCCACTTCACGGTGATATGCACCTGTTGCATCAAGTAATAACAACGTGTGTCCTGTCGGCGCTGTATCCATGACAACAAACTTTTTACCCGCTTCACGGATAATCCTTGAGAATGCTTGAAATACTGCAATTTCCTCCGTACACGGAGAGCGCAAATCCTCTTCTAGCAAAGCACGACCATGCGCATCCAATTGCGCGCCTTTACTATCCAGTACATTTTGGCGGTAGCGTTCAGTTTCTTCATGTGGATTAATTCGGCTCACAGTTAAATTATCAAGGTTACCGTTCAACGTGTCTGACAAATGAGCCGCTGGGTCTGATGTAGTGAGGTGTACAGGTAAACCGCGACTAGCCAACTCAACAGCTACGGCTGCGGCTATCGTGGTTTTACCAACACCACCTTTGCCCATCGTCATCACTAAGCCATGACCTTCTTTTGCAATCCCATCAACAAGCTGAGACAGGCTTTGCTTACTCACTTCAACAAGCGAATCACTAACATCATGCACTTGATAAGGGCTATCTATTAAAAGCTGTCGCAAGGCATCCAGCCCAACCAAGTCAAACGCTTTGAGTGCCACTAAATCTCTCGGGAGTTGTTTTAACACCTCTGGAATCGCGTTGAGACTAGACTGTTCGCGCTGATAAATTGCAGCTGCCAACCTATCAGTTTCAGCCTCGATTTTTGGCAAAATGCCATTAATAACCAAGTATTGTTGTTTTAAACCAATACCTGCCAGTTCTTTATGGGTGCGTGCAACTTCTCGTAAGGTGGACTGCTGCGCTCGCGCAACGAGAATCAATCTAGTACGTTTGCCATCTGCAAGTGCGTCAACTGCAGCCTTGTATTGTTCGCGTTGTTTTTCTAGGCCAGATAAAGGCCCCAGGCATGACGCATCACCCTTGCCCTCTTCTAAAAAACCACTCCATGCACCAGGCAACTGTAGTAAGCGAATCGTATGCCCAGTTGGTGCGGTATCGAATACGATGTGATCATAATCATCCGTCACAGGTGAGTCGATTAAAAGTGCCGTGAACTCATCAAAAGCTGCAATTTCTGTGGTACATGCGCCAGAGAGCTGTTCTTCAATCCCTCTAACAACATCGTCAGGTAAAATGCCACGCACGGGCCCAACAATACGATCACGATATACCTGTGCGGCAGCTTGCGGATCAATTTCCAGCGCCGCCAAATTAGGTACGGCTGGCACGGCTGTAATATGATTACCTATGCTAATGCCAAAAACCTGACCAACGTTTGATGCAGGATCCGTACTTACCAGTAAAACGCGCTTAGCGTTTTCAGCCAATTGGATTGCCGTTGCGCAGGCAATTGAAGTTTTTCCCACGCCACCCTTACCAGTAAAAAAAAGAAAACGTGGTGGTTGATCAAGAAATAGCATGGATTATCCTTAGCAGAGCATCAAATAAGCTAACATTAAACTAACAACACTTACCACCACTACAGCAACTGGCAACAGGTTCAATTTCAATTGCCAATGCCAACCCAGCCCAACGTGCCAGTTCGGTACGGCTTGGGTAACGGCCAGCCAAGGCAAACTCACCATCAACTAAAATAAGTGGCAACGCATCTTGACCAGAGCGCTCAAGAAAATCTCTCACCACTTTATTATTAGCAAAATCCATCGGCTGTTGTGCAAGATTAAAACGTTCAATTTGTGCGCCATTAGTTTTCGCCCAATCTACATCGGCAGAAAAACTAACCAAACTCTGATCCACTTCCGTCCCACATACGCCACTACTACAGCACATTGCAGGATCAAACACCTGTATTGATTTAGCCATCACATTTCCTTAAATAATAGTCGTTGCGATCTTATCCATTTCAGCTTTTAGTGCTGTCTTATCGTTTTTTAGTGTCGTTAATGGTAGCGCCAAAAACGCCTCGATACGCGCACGCAAAATGCTATACGCCTTAACAAAAGCCGCATCAATTTCCTCATCCGTCCCAGTAACATGTGCTGGATCCTCCACCCCCCAATGCGTCCTTACCACAGGGCCAAGATAAGCTGGACATGTTTCACCCGCTGCACTACCGCATACGGTAATCACAATATCTGGCATTGTTGGCAGATTTTCCCAAGACTTACTATGATAGCCATCCGTTGAAATACCCTCACACGCTAACAAAGCCAATGAACGTGGATGCACATAACCAGTAGGCTTACTCCCGGCACTCATTGCATGCCAACCACTCGGCGCCAAATGATTAAAAGTAGCCTCACCCAATATAGAGCGACAAGAGTTACCTGTACATAAAAATAGAACATTCATTGTTTACACCTTAGATTTATCGGTTGTTATTGAAGGTAGCACACTTGACAAACAAACAGAGCCTGTTCGCATTTCTACACATTTCTCTGGATGACCTGCACAACACTCTTCGGTGAGATAAGCAATCACGTCTAACATCAATGAAATGTTAGCGCGATAGCGTTGGTAACGACCCTCCTGCTCAACTGACACCATATTGGCATAAATCATGGCCTTTAGATGGAAAGACAAATTGTTAGCCGGAATATTTAAAGTCGTTGCTATTTCGCCTGCAACCATCCCATTTAACCCTTGCTTAACCAAGAGCCTAAATACATCTAAACGCACGCCAGAAGACAAAGACTCGAAAATTGAAGTGGCTGTATTTTTATCCATAATGCAATATTACAACTATTGTTGAAATATTGCATTATATTTTGCAACACCATCTTTAAGGTAACTTTAGAAGGTCGCGATAAATCGATGCTAAATAGAAAAAAATCCACACGGTAGCAATAGACGTAAAAAAAGCCTAGAATTTTGAATTTACTAGGCTTTTGATACTTTTTGATACTAGGTGAAACACTAAAATGGGCAGGCGTCAATCCAACAAATCGCTACAAGCCAATATAATAGCCATTCTATGAAAGTTAAAAAAACGCTATACCCGCAAACGTACCCAATAAAATAAATCTTTTACCGCTCTTTACCGTAGTTTGAGATGCGCGTTTATAGCAACTTTAAAATATACGCATTGTTATGTAGGTTAATACAACTTTTTATCGGGTCAGTTTATGCACGTTTTAACGTGGTCAAAAATGCACCTTTGCGGCTGTCTGAAATGCTCGTTTTAATCACGTTCTAATATGTCTTTTAATGCCCTTTTTATTTAATGCTGCCGTGATTGAATGAATGGCTACATTTTGCCGTTGCATCATTCTGTAAAGGCTTCGCATAGTCCACTGATTGCCACGGCTTGATAATAACTCAATTGCATTTAATCTATGGGCAAGTTCTTTATAGCCCATTCTCATGCGATAGTAATACGGGGTGCTTAGTTTTAATTTCATAAGCTCTCGCACCCGCTTTATCACTTTTTTATTGTGTTGCCTAATCTGCGCTCTGTTCATTTTAAACGTATCGTTTAGCTTCATAGGCTATTGATTAAATAACTAACCTGTTTATAGATTTATTTATTTTTTATAGTTCCGAAAGTGTGATTAAAACCAAACCCTATACACAGGATAGGGTTTAATTGTTTTTAGGCAAAATTCCCTATAGGGTTTTTAGGCTTACCCTTGCCTTTGGATGTCATTATTTCAATGAATGACTTGGTTTTAGTTTGTCGTTTTGCTGGTGCTGCAATGCCTAGTGATTGTGCAAACGATAGCGGGTCTTTATGAATAGCATCACGAAAGCAAGGCCAAGCACATGATTGCATGACAGGGTCGCTCTTTAGCCGCATTAAAACTTGCCGCTCAATGGCTTGCTTGTCTAGGTTAGACAATCGCTTACTATCGCTTCTACTCAAACCATAACGCCCTGCCACTTCTTTATGAAATAGATTGATAAGCCGCGTTATGTTGCCTTTATAGCCCACCATGTCACTACCCTGCATTTTGCCGTTTACCAGTGGCAATATCACGGCATGGGCATGGGGTGCGCTTTCGTCCAAGTGTACGTCAAAAGATAACAACACACCCGCAAAGGTTTGTTTTGTCCAGTTTAGACAGTCCGTAAAAAACGGGCGCGTGTCTTGATTGTGTCGGTCAATGGGTAGGCTATAAATCACCTCTACCGCCATAACCGCGTTTTTGCGGGGCGTGTCTATGCCAGCCTCTACCATCAAAACTTTAGCGCGGGTGGCTATCGCTTCGGGTGTGTCAGCAACACTAGCAAGCGAGTAATTGCAATGTGTTTTAGCCGCATCAATGTTTGCACCCGCGCCACGTTCGGCTTGCAAAGTGCGTTTATTGTGTTGCATTGCGGCTAAAATTCCATTCTTACCCTTTACCTTACCCAATCGGATTAAGTGACTGCCAGCCATGTGCTAACTATCTGCTAACCGTGATAGATAGCAATATAAGCCCCACCGCTCGCTTAAGTTGAGTGCGACTATATCAGCATCTATGCCTAAGTGTGAAAATCGCACTATAAGCGATTGCAAGCGTTCTAACCAGTGATTGTGATTCATGGTTAAGCCTCGCTTTCAATAGGCTGTTTTTGAGTTAAAACATAACGCCCTATACGGTGCTTAATGCCGTACTCACTAACCCAGCTATCCCATATGGTTGTTATTAAATAACCTTCTTTTTTTAATTCAAATGCCCTAGCAGGTGGGTAGTAAATATCCAATAACTCACGGGCTTGGCTGGTCGTAATGCTGCCATGTTCGCGTAAGTAATCCAGCAGCTTTAAGCGTTGATTGCGTAAGCTGTTATCGGTAAACTTTGGCTTGATGTTTTTAGCTTTCGGGGTGGTCGCGTCAACGGCTACCCCTTTATTTTGGGTGTTCTCATTGTTCGCCATGATTACACCGCCTTTGCTGCAAGGTCAGCGCGCACTTGTCCAACATTCCACGCGGTGCAGCGTTCGCTTAATTTGCTTGGTTTAGGTATCGCGCCATTTTTAACATTGCGCCATATCGTGGCACTTGATACGCCATATAGGGCTTTAATAACTGGTAAGCGGATATATGCGCTATCTGGCATTGAATCAAAATTGATTAATGCGGGTGGGATGTTTTGCGTTAGTTCGTTTTTTAATTGTTGCATGATAGTTCCTCTCATTTAAACCCGCGTCATACTGGGTCGGTGAAAGGAATATATGCTTGATTTAATTGATAAAAAACGATTGAGCTTGTTAGATTGCAACTGAGCTAGCTCGATTGCCTCTTAGGTCTTGCAGTGTGTCCTAACTTTTTACGCAGTTTTTCAACTCTATTTTTGACTGAACTAAAATCAAGGTTATGCCCTGTTGCCATATCTTTATAAAACGCAGTTAATCGTCCTTCTTTAAACTCAAAACCGCTATTATGTTTATATAGGTAGGTTCGCTCTATTTCTTGCATAGAGTCTTGCTTAGCTTTGTCTTTATTTTTTCCGCCCCTCGAACGCCCTTCGTTAGTTTTTCCAATAATCGACTGAAGTTTTTGAATTTCTGCAACTAAAACTGGCTGCCCTTTTACCAAAACTTCAAGGTTATTAACAATAGGAATAATATTACTTAAAGCATCATGAGCTTTAGCAAAGTTGAAGTTTTGTAGGCCGCCAGCAAACAATAGCCATGACAAGTAATTGAGTATTTCGTCTTTATCGTTACTAGCAAGCGACTCTGTAAGAATATTTTTGTATATGGCTGTATGTTCCTCTTGAAGCTCAACAATTTTCACGCCATTGTTAACCTTAGCCTCGATACCGCTCAATAATTGATTAACGGTTTGCTTTACGCTTTCAGTATTTAAGCTCATAAACGCCCCTTTCGCGCCCTTAAATTAAGAAGCCACACCAACTAAGCTAGGGTTGCTTGGTGTTCGCCCCGTCGGGCTAGGTGTGGCTAAACTGGTTATGCTTGCTTAAACGGTATCACCTTTGCCCCCGCTTTAAGCTCGTCTAAATAATCTGCCCACGCTTGCATCATAGCGGTGCGCTGTTCGATAAACTTAGTGCGGTTATAAGCTCTACCTAGCGCATCAGGTACTTTGTGCGCTAGTTGGTGTTCGATAATGTAAGGGTCAATGTTCAAACGCTCATGCAGGATAGTACGCGCCATCGCCCTAAACCCATGAGCTGTTATATCTTGCTGTGTGTCATACCCCATACGCTTTAATGATGCATTGATAGCCGCTGCACTCATAGGCTTTTTAGGGTCATGTCCACCTTGAAAAACAAACTCACCATGTCCGCTTAGCGGGTGCATATCTGCAAACAATTTAGCCGCCTGTTTTGATAATGGTACTAAGTGCATAGTATTGGTTTTGCTTACGCGATAACGCCACTCGTTAGCTTCTAAATCAATATCTGCCCATTTAGCCGTTCTAAGCTCGCTAGGGCGTGTGAAAACTAACGGGGATAACCTAAGTGCTGTTTGCACTGTAAAAGAACCTGTAAAGCCATCTATTGCGCGTAATAGCTCGGCTATCTCTTTAGGTTCGGTAAACGCTGCCATGTGTTTAACCACGGTAGCAGGTAACGCGCCTCTTAAATCCACGCACGGGTCACGTAACGCCCTGCCTGTTTGCACCGCATATCTAAACACTTGGCTAGTGGCTTGCAAAGTGCGATGTGCGGTTTCAAGTTTATTTAGGTTTTCAATACGCTTCACCACCTCTAAAATTTGCGGTGCGGTAATTTCTGATATTGGCTTGCTACCTAGCCACGGGAATAAATAGCTTTCTAACCGCCTGAATGTGCGCTCTTTGTGTGATTCTGATTTATTGGTGAAGTAACTATTTGCCCATTCACGGGCCACCACTTCAAAGCTGTTAGCAAGCGCACCTGTTTTAGTAGCCTTAGTGGCTTTTTTATTTTCACTTGGGTTAATACCATTAGCTAACAATTCAAGCGCGTCTGTGGCTTTCTTTTCAGCATTGGCTAACGACACTTCGGGATAACGCCCGATTGATATAGTGTTTTCTTTACCGTCAAACCTAAATCTAAACTGCCAGTGTTTTGAACCGTCTGTTTTAACAAGTAAATGCAAACCACGCCCAGCAGCCAATTTATAAGGCTTCACTTTAGGCTTGGCATTTTTAACTTTAATATCGGTTAAGCGTTCGGCTAGTTTAGGCATATTTAACAATCAGTTAGTTATTTTTGCGGGTACGTTTTTTTAAAAATTCCGCGTACCCTCAAAATGTACCCTCAAAACTATGATATGTAAAGATACACTATGCAATTGCAATAGGCGTAAAAAAAGCCTAGAAGTTTGAATTTACTAGGCTTTTGATACTTTTTGATACTAGGTGAAACACTAAAATGGTGGAGCAGGCGGGAATCGAACCCGCGTCCGCAAGCCCTCCACAGACAGTTCTACATACTTAGCCTTGTTGTTTAATTTAACGTGCAACACACCAACAGACAAGCAGTTTGCACGCGAGCTACCTTAAGGTTAATGAAGTGCTAAGTAACCCAACACAACACGTATCCCGTGTATATGACACTACGTATGGGTTACCCCAATCCACCCCACGGGAGAGATGGTGCAGCGTCCAGCCGGGATTAAGCGGCTAGAGAGTAAGTTTCGTCGTTTGCGACTATACTTTTTCTAGTTTATTTACGAGGTGACTAGTCCTCGGTATGCCCTGCACTGCTTTGCAACCCACGTCGAAACCTGGTCAGCCCCATAAGTCTGTGACTAAATAAACAGTCACAATCTGACAGATGAAATTCTCAACAGTTCAATCGCTGTCATTTCAAAAGCAAACTAATTATACGCATTTAAAGCAAACTACACTGAATTATTTATTATGCGCTCGCATGATTCTGCCTTTTTCACGCTCCCAATCACGTTCTTTCTCTGTGTCACGTTTATCGTGCTGCTTCTTACCTTTGGCAAGTCCAATCTGCACTTTGACGCGCCCTTTTGAAAAATGCATATCCAGTGGCACCAGCGTATAACCTGCACGCTCAACCTTACCGATTAATTTTGATATTTCCTCATTATGCAACAGCAACTTACGTGTTCTAATCGCATCTGGACGAATATGGGTAGAGGCTGCGCCCAATGGTGTCACATGGCAACCTATTAGATAGATTTCACCGCGCTGAATAATGACATACGCTTCTTTAATATTAACCCGATTTTCTCGTATGGCTTTGACTTCCCAACCCTCAAGAACAATACCAGCCTCATATTTATCTTCGATAAAATAATCAAAAAAAGCTTTTTTATTTTGTGCAATGCTCATAAAACTAAAAATTTCTTGGCGAATAGCTTAAAATCATCATTTTACTCTACTTCTCTTATTTGTTTGGCTGAACGTGTTGAGTAACAAAAAGTAATCCATTAAAACTGGCTCTTAATTTGAGAAGATTTGTTTAATGTCACCATTTAAAAGGCAAGCATGGCTCATGTAAAAAAAACCGTTTTAGTCAATCACTCCGCTAGCTGCATGTTTCTTTTAGTCGATGATGTTGAACAATACCCTAAGTTTTTACCTTGGTGTGGGGGGGTAGATTTGATTCAGCAAGATGATGTGAGTACTATCGCTACGTTACATATTGACTACCATGGATTGCACCAAAACTTTACAACCAAAAACCAGAAAACATTTCCAGAATCAATGGAAATTCAATTAAAAAATGGCCCGTTTAAACACTTAAATGGTTCATGGCATTTTTTAGCGCTCAGCGACGATGCATGCAAAATTGAATTTTCACTTAATTACGAATTTGAAAATCATTTTTTAGAAAAAATTATAGCGCCTGTATTTAACCATATCGCCAATACTTTTGTTGATGGATTTGTTAAACGTGCAAATGCCATTTACGCGAAATAATGAAAGACTGAGATGAACACGCCTAATGAAATAACCGTAGAAGTAGCTTACGCACTACCAAATGAGCAATTAATCATTCCAATCAAAGTTCAAGATGGCATCACTGTAAAAGAGGCAATCAACGCATCAGGCATTAGGGCTAAATTTCCTGATATTGATTTAAATATCAATAAAGTAGGCATCTTCGGCAAACTAACTAAAATGGATACAAAGCTACGCCACTTAGATCGCGTAGAAATATACCGTACGCTGATAGCAGACCCTAAAGAGGTGAGAAAACAAAGAGCTGCTGATGGCAAAATCATGAAAAAAGGTGGTGGTGACTTGATTGCCTAAGTATTGATTAAACATATGCAAGCCCTATTACCGCATATGCAACTGCATAAAAAATGGACGCATACTGCGCCCAAAACACACACGACTTAAACTCAAATTTTAATCGCAATAAGCATCCACATCTCTTTGCGCATCTGCACTACCCGCTGCCAAATCCTCATCCCCAAGATATTCTCTCTCACCCTGATCATTAATTTTTGAAATTCTGCCACCGGTAGTATAAGTAACCAAATTTTTTCTGGCAGCCGCGCAATTCTCTTGCTTAATCTTCAACTCAGCCTGCTTCTGTTGATTTTCAGCCTTTTGCACCTCAGCTTCTTGAGCTCGTTTTTTTGCAGCCTCTTCTTGACTAGCACTACTTTCTTTGGCTTTTTCTGGTGTTTTGTTTCTATTGAGAGAGGTTGCAATATCACCCTCAACTGCCGTCAATGGTGCCTGCCCTGTTGGCTTGGCTACTTTTTTACCACGAATAGATTCTTGTTTAATGTTAGAAGGTGGCGGTATGTCACTGTAACGAGTAACGCCATCTTTATCTTTCCATTTGTAAATTTCAGCGTTTGCCATCAGAGGCAATATCGCTAAACACAGCAACAACAAGCGAGCTAACATAAAACATCCCTTTGTTTAATAGGTTTTAGTCATATTATTGCTAATCTAAGTTACTAGCAAGTATTGCACTCAACGTTTGGTGACGATTTAAGTTTACAAATAAATCATTGACACTCTCGCTAAGTCGATTATAAATCTGTATAATTTCGTTTTGGGTACAAGGATTTACGCATGCGTTTATTGCAACAAGCTCTCACTTTTGATGATGTTTTACTAGTGCCGGCCTACTCTAATGTGCTGCCACGCGAAGTTTCACTCACCACACAACTATCTCGAAACATTCGATTAAACATCCCTCTTCTTTCTGCTGCGATGGATACTGTCACCGAAGCGCCGCTTGCAATTGCATTGGCTCAAGAAGGTGGTCTAGGCTTCATCCATAAGAATATGACTGCCATGAAACAGGCGGCTCACGTAGCACGTGTTAAACGCTTTGAATCAGGTGTTGTCAATGACCCGATTACCATTCAAAGCCACATGACAGTTCGTGACGTTTTAGAACTTACTCACACCCACAAAATTTCAGGTATTCCTGTCGTTGATAACGGCAAGATAGTTGGGATTGTTACTAATCGCGACCTTCGCTTTGAAACTAATCTAGATCAGCCAATTAAAAACATCATGACCCCTAGAGATAGATTGGTCACGGTTAAAGAAGGCGCTGCTAAAGAGGATGTGATTCGTTTACTGCACCAATATCGCCTTGAGCGTGTTTTAGTAGTGGATGATTCAGACACATTAAAAGGTCTTATCACGGTTAAAGATATACAAAAATCAACAGATCACCCATTAGCTTGCAAAGATGCTCACGGCAGATTGCGTGTTGGCGCAGCTGTCGGTGTAGGCGACGGTACTGAAGAACGTGTAGCAGCACTTGCTGAGGCTGGCGTTGATGTGATTGTTGTTGATACCGCGCACGGTCATTCACAAGGTGTTTTAGATCGCGTTAAATGGGTTAAGAAACATTTTCCACAAATAGATGTAATCGGCGGCAACATTGCAACAGCTAGCGCAGCATTGGCTTTGGTTGATGCAGGTGCAGATGGCGTAAAGGTAGGCATTGGCCCAGGCTCAATTTGTACAACACGTATTGTTGCTGGTGTTGGCGTTCCACAAATCAGCGCAATCTCCAATGTTGAAGAAGCATTACGCGGCACTGGCGTACCATTCATCGCTGATGGCGGCATTAGATACTCTGGCGACATCTCAAAAGCAATTGCTGCTGGTGCTTACAGCGTAATGCTGGGTGGTATGTTTGCTGGTACTGAAGAAGCCCCTGGCGACATTGAATTGTTCCAAGGTCGTTCATACAAATCTTACCGTGGCATGGGCTCTATTGGTGCGATGCAAAAAGGCTCTAGTGATCGCTACTTCCAAGACAACAATGGTAACGCTGACAAATTAGTACCTGAGGGTATTGAAGGCCGTGTGCCATATAAAGGCAGCGTACTCGCGGTGATTCATCAATTGATGGGTGGCTTACGTGCTTCTATGGGTTACGCAGGTTGCGCTACGATTGAAGAAATGCGCTCACGTGCCGAATTTGTGCAAATTACAAGTGCAGGTATGCGTGAATCGCACGTGCATGATGTGCAAATTACAAAAGAAGCGCCTAACTACCGCGTTGACTAATTCAATTTAATATTAACTTTAACAACAGAGAACACAATATCAGAGAAATTTACTCTGATATTGTGTTCTCTGTGCATTTTGTGACTAAAAAATGACTCATTCCAAAATTTTAATACTCGACTTCGGCTCTCAAGTCACCCAGCTTATTGCTCGCCGTGTACGTGAAGCGCATGTCTATTGTGAAATTCATCCATGTGATGTCACAGACGACTTTGTACGTAGCTTTGGCGCAGATGGCATCATCCTTTCTGGTAGCCATGCAAGTGTATATGAAGAAGAAACAGATAAAGCGCCACAAGCTGTATTTGAACTTGGTGTGCCTGTGTTAGGCATTTGCTACGGCATGCAAACCATGGCACAACAACTTGGTGGAAAAGTTGAAGCTGGCCATAAACGTGAGTTCGGTTATGCTCAAGTGCGTGCTCGTGGCCACTCTGCTCTATTCCGTGACATTCAAGACAGTACAAATGCTGATGGACACGGTCTAATCGACGTATGGATGAGTCATGGCGATAAAGTCACAGAACTACCGCCTGGCTTTAAAGTCATTGCAAGTAACGACACTACGCCTATTGCTGCGATGGCCGATGAAGACCGCAAGTTTTATGCGGTGCAATTTCACCCAGAAGTGACGCACACCAAACAAGGCCAAGCCATGCTCAATCGCTTTGTGCTTGAGATATGTGGTGCAAAACCTGATTGGATAATGGGCGACTACATTGCAGAAGCTGTTGCTAAAATCAAAGCGCAAGTAGGCGATGAAGAAGTCATTTTAGGTCTATCTGGCGGCGTAGACTCTAGCGTTGCTGCTGCATTGATTCACCGTGCGATTGGTGATCAACTCACTTGCGTATTCGTTGACCACGGTCTACTTCGGTTAAATGAAGGCGATCTAGTCATGGATATGTTTGCAGGCCGCTTACATGTCAACGTAATACGCGTAGATGCTACAGATCAGTTTATGGGACATTTGGCTGGTGTGAGTGACCCTGAAGCTAAACGCAAAATTATTGGTCGTGAGTTTGTAGAAGTATTTAAAGCTGAAGCCGCCAAATTAAAAGCTGGCACAGGCGGTCACAAAGGTGCAACGTTCTTGGCACAAGGCACAATTTACCCTGATGTGATTGAATCAGGTGGCGCTAAATCTAAAAAAGCCGTCACCATTAAAAGTCATCACAACGTAGGCGGACTACCAGAGCAATTGGGGCTAAAACTACTAGAGCCGTTACGCGACCTGTTTAAAGATGAAGTACGTGAACTTGGCGTGGCACTTGGTTTGCCTGCTGATATGGTATATCGCCACCCTTTCCCAGGCCCTGGCTTAGGTGTGCGTATCTTAGGTGAAATCAAAAAAGACTTTGCTGATCTATTACGCCGTGCAGATGCTATTTTTATTGAAGAGCTACGTGATACCAAGGATGAAGCAACGGGAAAAACTTGGTACGAACTAACAAGCCAAGCATTTACTGTGTTTTTACCTGTCAAATCAGTAGGTGTAATGGGTGATGGCCGTACTTACGATTACGTAGTAGCTTTACGTGCAGTAGTGACTAGCGACTTTATGACAGCACACTGGGCAGAGCTACCATATTCATTACTAGGTCGTGTATCTAACCGCATTATCAATGAAGTACGTGGTATCAACCGAGTTGTATATGATGTTTCTGGCAAGCCGCCAGCAACCATCGAATGGGAATAACAGGAGGTCAGTGATTATGAGCCGTGCATTCGTCAATGAAGAGAGATTTGAACAAGTTAATGGAAAAGAGCTTGTTGAACGCCCTGTTAGCGAACATCCTAACTATGTGACGCCTACTGGCGCGCTTGAGCTACAAACTTTAGAAGAGTCGCTAATTGCAGAACTTAATCACTTAAAACTCACAGCAGAAGACACTTTTTCAAAAGATAAAGTGGCCGAAATCGAACGTGACTTACGTTATGTGCGTGCACGTTTAGATTCTGCAATCTTAGTAGACCCTAGCAAACAAAGCCATGAAACAGTATTGTTCGGCGCAACGATTCAAGTGCAAGATGACAGTGGCGCTCAACATACATTTCATATCGTAGGTGAAGATGAAGCAGACGCAAGTATTAACAAGGTTAGCTGGGTCTCTCCTCTAGCAAAATCACTCATTGGCCAAAAAATTGGAGATACAGTTACTTGGCAACGCCCCGTGGGCAATATCAATTTAGAAATTTTGGACATTCACTACCAATCATGAAAGTAAGCCAAGCCATTATCGAACGACGCTCAATTAAAGCGTATGACCCTCAACACAAAATGACAGAGGAAGAAATATCTCAACTCATGTCATTAGCCATACTGTCACCTACCGCATTTAATATCCAAAACTGGCGATTTGTGGTTGTCACAGACCCTAACTTGCGCCACCAAATCCGTAGCGTTAGTTGGAACCAAGCACAGGTTGAAGAAGCGTCACTACTGATTGTACTGACTGCCGATTTAAAAGCATGGGAAAAACAGCCTGAGCGTTATTGGGCAAATGCTGCCAAACCTGTGCAGGACATCTTAGTGCCAGCGATTGGCCAATATTACGAGGGTAATGCACAAATACAACGTGATGAAGCCATGCGCTCTTGCGGCATGGCTGCTACGACTATCATGCTAGCCGCCAAAGAAATGGGGTACGACACCTGCCCGATGGATGGATTTGATTTTGATGCGGTAGCGCAATTATTGAAACTCCCTGAGGACCACATCCCTGCAATGTTTGTCGTCGTTGGTAAAGCGCTAAAAGCAGCAATGCCACGAGGTGGACAGCTACCAATGGATGAAGTCGTTATTTATAATCAATTTTAAGCATTTGTTTTAACGCGAAAAACAAGCTGTAATATGATTGGCTGATTACGCAATATATTACACACCACTTTTGTAATTAATTTATTTTTAAGGTCTTAAATTTTGTTAATTTCTAACAATATCACGATGCAATTTGGCGCAAAGCCATTATTTGAAAACATCTCAGTTAAATTTGGCGATGGTAATCGCTATGGCTTAATTGGTGCTAACGGTTGCGGTAAATCAACCTATATGAAAATCCTAGCAAAGGTTTTAGAACCTACGTCAGGGAATATCTCGCTTGATAACAACGAACGCATGGCGTTCTTACGTCAAGATCAGTTTGCTTACGAAGATCAGCGTGTGCTTGATGTTGTGATGATGGGTCACGACCAAATGTGGAAGGCAAATGTAGAAAAAAATGCAATCTACGCTAATTTGGAAGCCACTGAAGATGACTACATGCGTGCTGCCGAATTAGAGGCTGTATTTGCTGAGTTTGATGGTTACACTGCAGAGGCGCGTGCTGGCGAACTATTGCTTGGTGTTGGCATCCCAATTGAACAACACAACGGCCCAATGAGTGCAGTTGCCCCAGGCTGGAAATTACGCGTACTACTCGTTCAAGCATTGTTTGCAAACCCAGACATTTTGCTACTCGATGAACCAACCAACAACTTGGATATTAATACCATCCGTTGGCTAGAAGATGTACTCAACAACCGTAGCTGTACCATGATTATTATTTCTCATGATCGCCACTTTTTAAACCAAGTGTGTACACATACTTGCGACATGGACTACGGTAAAATTGCGGTATATCCAGGTAACTATGACGACTACATGGAAGCAAGCACTGCGGCACGCGCACAACAAGCCAAAGATAACGCAAAAGCTAAACAGCAAATTGCTGATTTACAGGATTTCGTTCGCCGATTCTCTGCAAATGCTTCTAAAGCAAAGCAAGCGACCAGCCGTGCTAAACAAATTGATAAAATCAAAATCGAAGAATTTAAACCGTCTTCTCGCCAATATCCATTTATTCGCTTTGAATACGATGAGCGTGAAAAACTACATCGTAATGCCGTTGAGTTGAAAAAATTAAGCCACGGCTTTGACCGTCCATTATTCAATGATGTCGACATGATGTTCGAAGCAGGCGAAAAAGTGGCCATTATTGGTGAAAACGGCATTGGTAAAACTACATTCTTACGTTGCTTAGCTGGTGATTTAGAACCAAAACATGGTGAAGTGAAATGGGCAGAGAAGGCAAAAATAGGCTACTTTGCGCAAGATCATGAGTATGAGTTTGAAGATGGTGATGAACTGTTCGAATGGATGAGCAAGTTTACCCAGCAAGGCGATGATGACCAAACGGTTCGCAGCATGTTAGGTCGTTTACTATTCTCTGGTGACGATACTAAAAAATCTGTCAAAGTACTTTCTGGCGGTGAAAAAGGCCGTATGTTATATGGCAAGCTGATGTTAGCAAAAACAAACGTATTGCTCATGGATGAACCAACCAATCACATGGACATGGAATCTATTGAAGCACTTAATACCGCGTTAGACAAATACAAAGGTACTCTATTCTTTGTAAGCCATGACCGTGAGTTTGTAAGTTCAATTGCAACACGCATCATTGAAATTAAAGCAAATGGCATAGTAGACTTTACAGGTAATTATGAAGACTACCTATTAAGCCAAGGCGTTGAATAACAACTTAGCTCAAGCAAGCATCGCTAAATCGTCGGTTCAGTTTAAATGTTAAACACATCTGTTCGTCATTTAACCGCTCAGGCTTGTTTACAGGATGTGTTTGGTTACAGCACTTTTCGTGGTGAGCAACAAGAAATTGTTGAACATATGGTCGAGGGTGGCGATGCGCTTGTTTTAATGCCCACAGGCGGTGGTAAGTCATTATGCTATCAACTACCAGCATTATTACGCAAAGGCGTTGGTGTTGTGGTATCACCACTCATTGCACTGATGCAAGACCAAGTGGATGCTCTTCAGCAACTTGGGGTGAAGGCAGCCTTTCTAAACTCAAGCCTAAATGCAGAGCAATCTGGCACCATTACAACAGCGTTACTTCGTGGCGATATACAAGTGCTGTACGTTGCGCCAGAACGTTTATTCATGCCGAACTTCCTTACCTTGCTTGAACAAATTGAGGACAGTATAGGCATTGCACTGTTTGCCATTGATGAAGCGCATTGCGTTTCTCAATGGGGTCATGACTTTAGGCCAGAATATCGCAAACTCACTGTATTGCATGAGCACTTTCCTCGCGTACCTAGAATCGCACTCACTGCAACGGCTGATGCGCCCACTAGAGCTGAAATCATAGAACGACTAACCCTTGAAAATGCTCGTCAATTTGTCTCTAGTTTCGATCGCCCTAATATTAAATACCGTGTTTTACCAAAAGCCAATGCACGCCAGCAACTAGAAGCTTTTATTGAGTCAGAACATCCCAATGATGCTGGCATTGTTTACTGCCTATCACGCCGTAAAGTAGAAGAAACTGCCGAGTGGCTAAAATCAAAAGGTTGGGATGCCTTACCCTACCATGCAGGGCTTGATGCAAGTATACGTAACAGCAACCAAAGACGATTTTTACGCGAAGAAGGTGTAATTATGGTCGCCACAGTTGCATTTGGCATGGGCATTGATAAACCTAACGTACGCTTTGTCGCACATCTCGATTTACCAAAAAGTATGGAAGGCTACTACCAAGAAACAGGTCGTGCGGGCAGAGATGGCCTGCCAGCCAACGCTTGGATGACATATGGTCTAGGCGACGTAGTTAACATGAAACAAATGTTAGAGAACAGTGACGCCTCACCAGAGCGTCAGCATGTAGAACGACAAAAACTGGATGCGCTACTTGGCTTCTGCGAATCTACAGCGTGTCGTCACCAAACCATATTACGTTACTTTGGAGAGCAGCACCCAGGTGACTGCGGGCAATGCGATAACTGCCTTACCCCTACAGACACTTGGGATGGAACCCAAGCATCACAAATGGCATTATCATGCGTATATCGCACAGGACAAAGATTTGGTGTAGTACACCTGATTGACGTGCTACTTGGAAAATCAACCCCTAAAGTTGAACAATTCAACCATCAAGCACTCAGTACTTTTGGCATAGGGAAAACCCTGTCTCAAGCACAATGGAGTAGTGTATTTAGGCAATTGGTCGCAAGTGGACACTTAGAGACTGACATGGACGCATTTGGTGGACTTCGCCTTAGTGAGTCTGCGCGCCCTATTTTACGAGGTGAAGCAAACGTATGGCTACGCCAAGACCATGAAGTCGCCAAACGTGTGAGTAAAGCTGAACGTGTCGCTCGTGTTAAAGAAGCCTATGCAGGTGTGGCAGATGATCCATTGTGGCATGCACTAAAAGCCAAGCGGACTCAGCTTGCAAAGGAACAAGGCGTACCACCCTACCTGATTTTTCATGACAGTACACTGCTTGAAATTCTGAACCATCGCCCCGACAGCCTAACTGACATGGGTAAAATTAGCGGTGTAGGTCAAGCGAAACTGACACGATATGGCGATGCATTTTTACAGGTATTAGAAGATATGGTAAACAGCGTGAACTACTAAGCTTACCAATAAATATCTTACGCTGACTAAAACTGGTAAGCACTTGAATTTGGTTTGGTATTACTCTTAGATGCAAAGTTTAACTAATCAACGATAACTAAGATAGAGACACTACTTTAGGCTATTTAAACAATCAAGCCAGAACGTGAAGGTCCCTTTGGTTTAGCTTGACCATCTGGACCGTAAACTGAACCTTCATCATTATTACCTTGTAAATGATTTAGCAGTTCTTGGTTACGATTAAAATGTTTACTAATTAAAGTACCATTTAATCTATTAAGCTCTTTAGCTTGTTCAAGAGACTTTTGGAAGTTAACCCAAGCTGTCGTGATATCTTTTTTCGCTTGTTTTTCAACCCATTCACTCATACCAGACTCGCTAGCTTGAAAACCATGCGCTTGTAATAACTGGTAACGTGATTTAGCAGCAAGGTTCAAACGCTGCAATAGTAAGGACTTTTCTTCCAGAATCGCCTCTATTTCCTCAACATTAGCTTTCACCAAGTGCGACTGCTCACGCTCAAGCAAAGCAATCAGTTCTGCCACTAACAAAGCGTCTTGCGTAAAGGTTACAGATTGATTGGAAGATGTATTAGCCATGTTAATTTTAAGCAAAGCGACTCGTTAGTAAATCTTTCACGGTTTCAATTAAGCCATCAGCTACTTTTTCTGAACTTACAGAAAACTGACCACCAGCAATCGCTGATTTGATTGCATCTACTTTCTCAGCATCGTAAACGTTACTAGCTTTAACCTTGGCTTCTAAAGTTTGCAATTTTGCTGAAAGTGGTGACAAAGTCACATTACCAGAAGATTTCTCACTTGACTGAGACTTACCTGTTTTTTGCTTAGCATCAGCCTCAACTTTTGCTGCATTTGCCTTTTCAACACTAGCCTTATCAAGCACTAAGCCAGCGGTATTTTTAATTGTTTCATTGATTTTCATGGCATTTCATCCTTTTTTGCTTAACCTGCTCATACGTATACACGCATCCTTAATGCAGATATCGGCATAGTTTAAGCGAACTTTAGCTTTTTTTATAAAAATTAACAATGTTTATCAATAATTTAAATAACTAAGTCGCAAAAGCTGAATGTAACCAGTTAAAAAACAACTTCCACTTGTCCGCTCTGACGTGCTATGCCACTCACTACTTGGCCATTAGCAACCTTCACTTGTACAACTTGCCCTTCATTTGCTTTAGTCATTGCTTTACCCTCAGCTGAGACACGAAAGCCTTTACCAGCTGAAGTAATCATCACAGTTTGCCCTTGTTGCACAACAGGTGACACTTTAAGCATCTCCTGCCTAAGCACAGCACCAGCGTTCATTGAGATATTCACAATACGGCCCAACGCCTGCGTCACATCAGTAAAGATTCCAGGGGGCAACTGCGTAAGATCACCAGTTTGAAACAATAAATCTTCATGTGTGACAACCCTACCCTGCGCTAATGGCGCAGCAGCAACCAAATACTGTGCAACAACATTGACGGTAGCCTGAGCATAAATTGTCCAAGCGCTTGGCGCATTACAGCGGACCCCAACACTAGTTTTACCCCATGCACGACTGCCTGAAGGTAAAAAAACCTGAATATCATGACAAATTGCTAGCTTTAAATTCGGGTCAATGGCCCCAGCTTGAACTGCTACTTTACCAGGATAACCAAGCGTTTGTGTTTGTAGAAACTCAACCACCTTAACCTTTATTAAAGATAAATCTTGTTTAGGATATTGCTTACTGATCGCAACCTGACTTGTTGCCGCCTTTAATAAAAGGCTATTACTTAACATCAAAACAGCTAGTAACATTACAAAGCCAAGCCGACCACTCGCCATACATGCTTTCAAACTTACATTTGAGAACAATTTCAATGGTAATTGGTAGATAAAACAGGACATGTCGAATTCCAATGCTATGTACAAAGATTCAATGTGCATTCTACGGATACGACTGTCTAGTAAAACTAAGAAAAGGGCAAGAAATACCCTTCTTCTTACCCAATCAAACATTGCCATATGTATTTAAACTTGCTTACAAGTGTGTTATCGGCAATAAAAGTATTTACTTGATGATTTAAGCTTAAATTACTCAATAGTAATTTGTAAAAATCTCATTCAGTATTAGGTGCTTAGCAAAGGAAAAATATGATTAACAAATTAGATGCAGCTTTAAGTTTTCATCAAAACGCACTAAGAGTGCGCGGCCAACGCCAAGAACTTATTGCGGCTAATATTGCCAATGCAGATACACCGCACTACAAAGCGCGCGATTTGGATTTTAACGCCGCAATGAAAAATGCAATGGCAGGCGCAACGAATAAAGAAGCTTTTAATACTAGCAAAACTTCACCAAATCACTTAGATGGCAAACCCTCTAGCATAGGTGGAGATGCACTTTTTAGACCTGTGATTCAAGGTAGCGTAGACGGCAATACTGTTGACATGGACGTAGAGCGTAATCAGTTTGCAGACAATGCGATTCGTTACGAAGCTAGCATCATCATGATTAACGGACAGTTAAAAAAAATGCTCGCAGCAATTCAAGGGCAATAAATGAGGTTCGGTTTAGAAAGCTGCTATTTAAGGCTTACGTAGTGTAGTAGATGTGGATAGCTAGACAAATATTTAAGGAGAAGTCGATGTCATTATTTAACGTGTTTAATATTTCTGGTTCCGCAATGAGCGCTCAAGCTCAACGCTTAAATGCTGTGGCCAGTAATCTTGCAAACGCAGATAGTGCGACCAGCGCGAACGGCACTCCTTACAAATCAAAACAAGTTGTTTTTAGCGCAATACCTTCTAAATCGGCGGGTGCAAGCGGTGTAAAAGTGACCAAGGTCGTTGAAGATAACTCACCGCCAAGAATGTTGTATGACCCTAAACATCCTCTTGCAAACGACAAAGGGTATGTCAGCATGCCAAATGTGAATGTCACAGAGGAAATGGTAAATATGATTTCTGCTTCTCGTGCTTACCAAAATAATGTGGAAACCATGAATGCAGCAAAAACAATGTTAATGAAAACGCTTTCTATAGGTCAGTCATAGTAGTTTAAAGACATTATCAGAACTGAAAAAATTAAGCGCACTGAAATTAGGAGCCCATAAATGACAACCGTAAACGCAGCCAACACTCCGTCACAAGCATTACTAGATGCTATGAACACCAAGAAAAGTTCAACAGCATCAGTAGATGAAGCACAAAACCGATTTATGACCTTACTTGTAACGCAAATGCGAAATCAAGACCCACTCAACCCTATGGATAACGCGCAAGTCACTAGCCAAATGGCACAACTATCAACAGTGACTGGTATTGATAAGTTAAATAATACATTAGAGACTTTAATTAACAATGTACAAATGGGCCAATCTTACCAAGCCTCAAATCTTATAGGCCGTAGTGTGTTAACTCCTGGCGATACCATTCAAACATCTGGCGAAGCAGGTTATTTCGGTATAGAACTGCCGATTGGAGCAGACAAGGTAAAAGTTAATATCAAGGATGGCTCTGGTGCAACCATCAGGACAATCGAGCTAGGTAAACAAGATGCAGGGACAATTCCGCTTACTTGGGATGGTTTTAAAGATGATGGCACAACCGCTCCTGCAGGTAACTATAAATTCGAAGTAGAGGCAACAATTGGCAGCAATACTGCAGCAGCAACAACTTTAAGTTTTGCAAAGGTATTGAGCATTTCCAATTACTCAACTGGAGTTAAACTTAATTTAAGCAATTTAATGACAGTAGATACTACGGCAGTAAAAGAGATATTTTAATAACGCTAGTAATTAAGCATTATTAACATTAATTATGTAGCTCTAAGGAGAATAGTATGAGTTTTCAACAAGGTTTAAGCGGTCTTAACGCAGCATCTAAACAATTAGAAGTTATCGGCAACAACGTATCAAATGCCAATACCGTAGGATTTAAACAATCTCGTGCAGAGTTTGCTGACGTATTCGCAAACTCGATCACTGGCGGTGGAGGTAGCCAAATCGGTATTGGTACAAACTTGGCAACTGTTGCGCAACAATTCACACAGGGTAATATTACCTCGACCAACAACTCCTTAGATATTGCTATTAATGGCAATGGTTTTTTCCGCATGTCTTCAAATGGCGCTATCACATATACACGCAACGGCCAGTTCCAGTTAGATAGATTTGGATATATCGTAGATTCTGCCAACAAACGCTTAACCGGCTACTCCGCAGATGCTAGCGGCAATATATTAAGTGGTGCAGCAGTTGATCTGCAAATCAACACGGCTGACATTCAGCCTGTAGCAACAACAGAGATTGAGGGTACGATTAACCTTGACTCTAGAAACAACCCAATGCCTGCGATACCAATATTTGACCCTACAGACCCTACTACTTACAACAGCTCGACTGCGGTAACGGTTTACGATAGCTTAGGTAATTCGCACACATTACAAAATTTTTTCCGTAAAACTGCCGCAAACGAATGGGATGTTTACACGACCGTTGATGGCGTATCAACACCAGCTTTACCTGCAACCACTGCCGTGATGACCTTTACTGGTACTGGCGTATCACCAACTATCGTACCTGCATTACCTTCTGTAACATTCACACCGCTTAACACAGATACCACTCCAGCCCCCAACGGCGCGGCTGATGTGACCGCAACAATCGACTATTCTAAGAGCACACAGTTCGGCTCCGCTTTTAGTATCAACAGCTTATCTCAAGATGGATTTACATCTGGCCGTTTATCTGGCTTTAACACATCAAGCGATGGCACTATCGTTGGTCGTTACAGCAATGGTCAATCGAAAAATTTAGGTCGAGTGGTACTCTCTAGCTTTACCAACCCAAATGGCTTGCAATCATTAGGCGGCAATGCATGGGCAGTAAGTGCAAGTTCTGGCCCTGCATTGACAGGAGCCCCTGGTAGCGGCTTGTTAGGCGTACTTCAATCATCTGCTGTAGAAGACTCTAACGTAGACTTAACTGCCGAACTGGTCAATATGATTACGGCTCAACGTGTTTATCAGGCGAATGCACAAACCATTAAAACGCAAGATCAAGTCTTACAAACACTTGTTAACCTTCGTTAATAGTTAGTAGCTAAAAGGAGCATCACGATGGATCGCATGATATACACCGCAATGACGGGTGCGAAACACATCCTTGAGAAGCAAGCAACGACCAGCCACAATCTGGCTAATGCAACTTCTACTGGTTTTAAATCACAGATAGATGCTTTCAGAGCAGTGCCAGTTATCGGGAAAGGCTTACCCACACGAGCTTTTGTCGTTGATGCTACTACCGGTAGTGATTTTAACTCTGGTGCGATTCAAGCAACTAGCCGAGATTTAGATATCGCAGTAAAAGGCGATGGGTGGATAGCGATACAGCGAGCTGATGGTTCAGAAGCATACACGCGCAATGGTTCACTAAAAACGAGTCCAAACGGTTTACTACAAACCGCGAACGGACTCACCGTATTAGGTGATGGAGGACCCATTACAATTCCACCTGATGTAGCCATGTCTATCGGCAAAGATGGTACGGTATCAACGGTCAATAACTTAACGCTACCGGGTCCTTCTAACATCATTGGTCGAATTAAGCTAGTGAATCCACCATCATCAAACTTAGTACGTGCTGATGATGGTTTATTTACCACTAAAGATGGAAATCCTGCAGCTGCCGATGCTAACGTTAGTGTAATTCAAGGTGCACTTGAAAGTAGCAACGTAAACGTCGTTGACTCAATGGTCACAATGATTAGTCTAGCCCGCCAGTTTGAAATGCAAATGAAACTAATTCAAACAGCTGAGAATAACGCTAATAAAGCCAGTCAACTCTTGCAATTGACTTAACCATAAACCAGCTATGATTAAGTTATGGCAATGAACTATTAAGCAATTAAAGCATATAGAAATTAAAAGCATGCTCTGATTGAAAGGAAATAAAATGATACGCTCACTATGGATATCAAAAACTGGTCTAGATGCGCAACAAACGCAAATGGACGTGATTTCAAACAACTTGGCAAACGTTAGTACAAGTGGATTCAAAAGATCACGAGCAGTGTTTGAGGATTTGCTTTATCAAACAATTAGACAACCTGGCGCGCAGTCATCCCAGCAAACACAGCTACCCTCAGGTTTACAATTGGGAACTGGTGTTAGGCCTGTTGCTACTGAGCGTATTTTTACACAGGGTAATTTACAACAGACTGGCAATGATAAGGATGTTGCAATCCAAGGTGCGGGGTTTTTCCAAATACTACTTCCAGACGGCACAACCGCGTTTACAAGAGATGGTGCATTTCAAGTTGATTTTCAAGGTCAACTAGTGACCTCAAGTGGCTTTTCTGTGCAGCCGCCAATTACGGTACCAAACAACGCTCAAAGCCTTACAATCGGTCGTGATGGAACTGTGTCAGTGACATTAGCTGGCTCCACTGCAGTAACGCAAATTGGACAATTACAACTTTCTACTTTCATTAATCCAGCTGGTTTGCAAGCAAACGGAGAGAACTTGTACGTTGAAACTGCGGCGTCGGGCACTGCTAATGCTAATACGCCAGGCACAAATGGTGCAGGCTTACTTACCCAAGGCTTTGTAGAAACCTCAAATGTTAACGTTGTGGAAGAATTAGTTAATATGATTCAAACACAACGCGCCTACGAGATTAATAGTAAAGCGATTACAACATCTGACCAAATGTTGCAAAAATTAACACAGATGTAAATTAACATTGGTTATAAAACTAAGGCATTATCAAAAAACTTTAGAAAAGAATATCAGGATCAAAGTCCACAAAGATACTTTTTTAAGGTTTTATTGTCAGAACACCCAGAGGCAATCATGTTGAATACCACACAAGGTAAATTGCTCAGCGCTACAAACAAGCCGATAGCAAATATCAAAAAGTACCTAGTGACTATAAATAAAACAGTTAGCCACAGTATTGTTGGAATATTTGCAGCTTTCTTACTCTATGGTTGCGCAATAACCCCTACTTCTATTGTCAACCAGCCCACATCGGCGAGCGCGCAACAACCGAGCAATGCACAAAGTAACAATGGTGGTATTTATAGTGCATCATCATATCGCCCTATGTTTGAAGACCGTCGCCCTCGTTTTATTGGAGACATTGTCACCATTAATATTACAGAAAACACTACCGCTACTAAAGCGAATGGAAGCTCCGCAAGCAAAGAAGGCGAAGTTGGTTTTCAAACTGACGCAAAACTTGGAAATAACATACCAATAATCGGTGGCCTAGTATCAAGGCTCCCATTTGCCAATTTAGGCTCGGCTTCAGCCAGTTCTGATATCTCTTACACGGATGATGCAGCAGCAAATGCAAGAAATGTATTTAATGGATCACTAACCGCAACAGTTGTTGACGTATTACCAAATGGCAACCTTGTAGTGAGTGGTGAAAAACAAGTTGGTTTAGATAAAGGTACTGAGTTCATCCGCTTTTCGGGCGTCATTAACCCAGACACCATCTCTCTAGGTAATACAGTCCCCTCCACTAGGGTAGCTGATGCTAGAATAGAATACAGAACCAACAGCAAGATTGATGGTGCTGCAATAGCATCGATATTCGCTCGCTTCTTTTTAAGCATGAGCCCATGGTGACCATCATATGACAAAATTATTCAACATGAATACGCTAATAACACAGGTCAAAGGTATCCAGCACACACTTAAGCGCTTGGTATTACCTTGTGCACTTATCGCTTCTTTTACAATTTGCGTTACGGTTAGCACTGTTGCTAAAGCAGAACGTTTGAAAGACCTCGCTTCGATTCAAGGCGTACGTACCAATCAACTAATCGGTTATGGTCTTGTCGTTGGTTTAGACGGAACAGGTGACCAAACAGTACAAACGCCATTTACCGTACAAAGCATTATCAGCATGATGCAGCAAATGGGAATTAATTTACCAACGGGTACCACTTTACAACTTAAAAACGTAGCGGCAGTGATTGTCACTAGCAGTCTGCCAGCCTTTGCTCAGCCAGGTCAAAACTTAGATATCACAGTTTCATCAATGGGAAATGCAAAAAGCCTTAGAGGTGGAACATTGCTTATGACCCCATTAAAAGGCGCTGACGGACAAGTGTATGCGATGGCTCAAGGTAGCTTAGTAGTAGGTGGTGTTGGTGCATCAGCTAATGGCGCACAAACACAAATAAACCACTTAAGTGTAGGTAGAATTACGGCTGGAGCGACTGTTGAGCGCGCAGTACCTTCAAGCATTAGTGAAAATAGTATGTTCAACCTAGAGTTAAAAGACTCTGATTTTTCTACAGCATCATTAGTCGTTGATGCTGTAAACAACAAGTTTGGTCAAAGCACAGCATTTGCACAAAATGGTCGTGTGATTCAAATCACCCCACCAAGCAACTATAATCGTGTTGCATTTTTAGCCGCATTAGAAAGCTTGAATGTAAGCCCAGCTGCTAGTTATGCAAAAGTTATTGTCAATGCACGCACTGGCTCTGTTGTGATGAACCAAACGGTAACACTTGAAAGTTGCGCGGTTTCACATGGCAATTTAACAGTGACCATCAATACAGATCCTGTCATTAGCCAACCAGGCGCATTAGCAAGTGGGCAAACCGTCGCAACAGCACGCTCAGAAATTGACATTACCAAAGAGCCTGGTCAAGTGGTTAAGTTAGATGGTGGTGCCAACCTTTCAGACGTGGTGAAAGCACTCAATGCAATTGGTGCTACTCCTCAAGACTTACTTGCAATTTTACAGGCCATGAAAGCCGCAGGTTCACTTCGCGCTGAGCTAGAAGTTATTTAATAACAATCAATCATGACAAACAACATTAATACTAATAACAACAGCATTTCCAGTAAGGCAGATTTATCAGGTAATCTTGCTTTTGACGCAAATAGTCTTAATAACCTTAAGCAAGCAGCCAAAGAAAACTCTCCTGAAGCAATCAAAGGCGTTGCTAAGCAGTTCGAAGCTATTTTCATGAACATGATGCTTAAAAGCATGCGTGAGGCAACCCCACAAGACAGTTTATTAGATAACGACCAAAGTCGTACTTTCACTAGTATGTTAGATCAGCAATTGACGAACAACCTTGCATCCAAGGGCCTAGGCTTGTCTGATGTGTTAGCAAGACAGCTGACAAAAAATGGCTATGGTGTAACCAACACACTTGAACAAGTAGTAAGTGATCCATCTGATTTAACAGATAAACAATCGTTAAATGAAAACCTGATTGGTAATCCGTTTCTGAATCAAGCACGCGTAGCATTACAACAAAATGCAAATAATATAAATCAAACCATTAAAAATATTTCTGCATTTAAACCGCTTAATGAAGGCAACAGTGCCGAAAGTTTTCAAAAAAAGATGGTGCATCATGCTGAAGCAGCAAGCCGCGTTAGTGGCATCCCTGCTCACTTAATGCTTGGTCAAGCAGCTCTAGAAAGTGGATGGGGTAAACGTGAGCTCAAAAGTACAGATGGAACGCCAAGTAACAATCTATTCGGCATTAAAGCCACAGGTAACTGGAGTGGCAAGGTAGTGGAAGCTTTAACAACAGAATACGTAAACGGTATTAAACAAAAACGTATTGAAAAATTTCGCGCTTATGACAGCTATGCGGATTCATTTAAAGACTTTGCTAATTTGATGCGTAATAACTCACGTTATGAAAATGTAATGGCTAATTTAGATAATGTGCAAGGCTACGCAAAAGCCATGCAAAAAGCTGGTTATGCCACAGACCCTAATTATGCAGAAAAACTCACTAGTGTTATTAAAAAAGTATCATCATCTTAAATAAGCAATTGTCAAATGATGCCTAAAGTTTTAATAATTTATGCCGACATACAATATATGAAATTAGTTAAAGTGAGTAATTACCATGTCTAACATCTTAAACATCGGAAAAAGTGCTCTAGCTGCTGCACAAATTGGCATCAGCACGACTGGTCATAATATTGCAAATGCATCTACACCTGGTTACTCAAGACAAGTAGTTATTCAAGCTGCAGCACAATCACAAAACTTTGGCTATGGCTTTGTTGGACAAGGAACTGAAGTTGCTTCGGTAACCAGAATTTTCAATTCCATTTTGGCTGCACAAGCCGTGCGTAGTCAGGCAAACAGCGCTAGTGTGGATACCTATCGTGCACAAATGAGCTCGATTAATGATATGCTTTCTAACGCTAGTGCTGGGCTTAATCCAGCAATGAGTGAGTTTTTTGGCGCAATTCAGGATTTGAGTGCCAACCCAAGCGACCTAGCTACACGTCAATCAATGTTGTCTTTCGCGCAGTCTCTCGCTAGCCGTTTCCAGACAACTAACAATCGTTTAAATGAAATTCGTGACAGTGTAAATTCACAACTTACATCAAGCGTCAGCCTAGTCAACACATATGCTAGACAAATTGCTGGACTTAATGATGTAATTGAAAAAGCTGTCAGTGCCAATGGGAACATACCTAATGACCTAATGGACCAAAGAGATCAACTAGTACTGGAGTTAAGTAAGCAGATTAAAACGACGATCGTTTCTCAAGGTCAAGGTGGCTACAATGTTTATATCGGTAATGGTCTGCCTTTAGTTGTAGGTAAAGAAACTTTTAACATTTTGACTACCCCTTCACCTACAGACCCAAGCCGCCTTGAGGTCGCTTACCAATCAAATAGTAAAGTAACGGTACTAGGTACAAACAGCTTACCAGGTGGTGTAATAGGCGGCTTACTACAGTTCCGCTCAGAGTCTTTAGATGCCATACAAAACCAAATTGGGCAGATAGCTGCTGTTTTAGGCGAAACTTTTAATAATCAGCTTGCACAGGGCTTTGATTTAGATGGCAACATCGGTACAGCATTGTTTAATGTCCCAGAACCTTTAGTTAATGCAAATGCATACAACTCTGGACCAACAACAACACCAGCTAATGCAAATCCAGCAGAAGTAGCAGCCTCAATTGTGAATGCTAAAGCACTGACAACAAGTGACTATAAATTGCAATATGATGGTACAAATTACAACATTACACGCTTAAGTGACAACACGACACAATCATTCAGTAGCCTACCGGCAAGTGTAGATGGCTTAACAATTAGTCAGACATCTGGAACAATGCTCGCTGGCGACAACTTTTTAATTAAGCCAACACAGAATGCAGCAACAAAATTTCAAGTAGCCATCACTGATCCTAGAAAATTAGCGGTTGGTGGGAGTGTGCTTAATGGAAGCGCCAATGTTGCAAATACTGGCGCAGCTACAATCAGCAGTCCTGTTGCAAGCAGCAATTATGCATCAAGCCCGATAGCAAGCCCCTTTAACCTTACCTATAATGCAGGCGCTCCAAATACATTAACTGGATTCATCGCAACCGAACCTGTGACAGTCACATCAAATGGTACTTCTGTGACATATGCAGCTGGTGCTCCTGTTACATTCGTTAATGGCGCTACTATAACAACAGCTGGCATAAGTTTTGTCATATCAGGAACACCTAGTGATGGTGACGAGTTTACTATTGCACCTGGAAGCGCTACAGGCCCAAGTGATAATACAAATGGGTTATTGCTAGGTAACTTACAGAACGCTAATACCATCACCGGAAATAAAAGCTTCTCTGATGCTTTTGGTCAGATGGTCAACGGCGTTGGCAATAAAACACGTGAACTTAATATACTCAGCATTTCTGAAGCCCAAGTATTAGAACAAATTACAGCAGCTGTGCAAGCCGAGTCTGGTGTGAATCTGGATGAAGAAGCAACAAACTTAATACGTTACCAGCAAGCTTATCAGGCAGCAGGAAAGATGATGCAAATTGCAAGTCAACTATTTGATGTGCTATTACAATTAGGCACCTAATCAATAGCTTAAGGAATTTATCATGCGTATCAGCACTAACACCATATATCAGTCAGGCATTTCTAAGATATCAAACTTGCAATCAGAGCAATTTAAATTGATGCAACAAATATCCACAGGACAACGCATTGCCTCACCTTCAGATGACCCCGTGGCCTCTGCAAGAGCGCTAGAAATTTCACATGCTAAAAGCATCAATGCAAAATTTGCTGATACGCGACAAACCGCTCAACTTAAGCTTAACACGCTAGAATCAAATCTGACTAGTGTAACCAATATGATGATCTCCGTGAAGTCTGCCTTGGTATCTGCTGGCAATGCAACATACTCTGACCTAGAAAGAGGTTTTATTGCTTCAGAACTTAAAACAACGTTAGATGGTTTAATAGGCCTAGCAAATACAAGAGACGCTGCTGGCAACTATTTATATGCAGGCTTTAGTACTAACACAGCTCCGTTTGTTGCTAATCCTTCAGGGGCATCATATGTGGGAGACTCTAACAAACAGATGTTACAAGTAGACAGTCAACGCCAAATGGCTGTTAATACTACAGGAGATGAAGTATTCCAGGCTGGTGGAAATGATATATTCGCAACAATACAAAACTTGATAACACTACTCGACACCCCGCTAACCGCTGGAAACCAAGCTGCATTTAGCGCAGGTGTTGCTAACGGTCTAACTAGCATACAACAGGGTCTAGACAACGTTTTAACAGTACGTGCATCTATTGGCTCAAGGTTAAATGAAATTGATCAGTTAGACCTTTCAGGTGGTGACCTAGCATTACAATACAGTAAATCGTTATCTGAAATTCAGGACTTGGACTATGCAGCAGCATTATCCGACTTATCAAAAAATCAAACAATTATGGAAGCTGCGCAGAAATCATTTGTTGCAACCACTAGTTTGTCTTTATTTAACTTCATTTAGGTTAGTCTAAATTTGGTTTTGTTCAATCTTTGTTAAATAACTTTATATTGTTGAAATCTACAATTAAGCTCAAAACTACTAACTGATTACTTACTATCAATGTTTTTCGGTATTGCAACCTGCATCATATTATCGGTACCCTGTTCGATAAACTTTACAATTGGCTGCAACATACTGGTTAGTGAAAGAGCTAATACTAAAAACCCCATACTCAACGTAATTGGAAAGCCAATACCAAACAGATTAAGTTGTGGTGCCGTTCTCGTTAATATCCCTAAAGCCATATTAGTAATCAGTAAGGCACATACAGCTGGAAGTGCTAACATTAGACCAGCACTGAATATAGTACTTCCCCATAGTGCAATTTGCATTGGGTCTACTCCGGGTCCATGTAAGGCTATTGGCATAGTAACAAAGCTATTAGCCATCGCTGTCACAATAATTAAATGACCATTCAAGCTTAAAAAAATCAACATCGCTATTACAACTAGTAACTGATTAAGTGCTGTAGATTGCCCTCTTGTTTGGGGGTCAAAAAACTGCGCAAAACCTAGACCCATTGTCATACCGATCATCTGGCCAGCAAGGTCTACTGCAGAGAATACCATCCTCATACTAAAACCAATTGCAAATCCAATAATGATCTGCTGGATTAGAACGAGTAAGCCATCAAATGAGAAAACTTCAAATTGAGGTATTGGTGGGATGGTAGGCACAATAATAATCGTTAGCATCACACCTAAACCTAATCTCACTCGATTAGGTATTGTCGTGTGGCTAAAAATAGGCACTATCGCTATTATTGCCAAAATACGTGTCAGTGGCCATAACAAGCTTATTACCCATGTTTGGAGAAACTCACTACTGAACGTAATCATTGATTAAGCTTCTTATTACGCAAATGCCTTAATTAGCCATCGCTGGGATGGTAGTAAATACCAGACGCATATAATCAACCATTGTGGTTAACATCCACGGGCCAGCAAACATCAACGCGACAAACACGCCAACCAACTTAGGAATAAAAGACAGTGTTTGCTCGTTAATTTGAGTTGCAGCTTGGAAAATACTCACTAACAAGCCTATAGTTAACACTGTAAGTAGGATTGGCGCAGCAATCATTAAAGTGATACCCATGGCATCCCTACCTAATGTCATTACACTTTCTGGCGTCATTCGAAACTCCCTACTCTATCTTTAATGTAAATTGGCGATACTAATAGAAACTTTCCACAAGTGAACCAAGTATTAATTGCCAACCATCAACCAACACAAATAACATTAACTTAAATGGCAGTGCTACGATTGCAGGAGATACCATCATCATCCCCATCGACATCAATACGCTTGCAACCACCATATCAATAATAAGAAATGGAATGAAAATTGCAAAACCAATTTGAAATGCGGTTTTTAGCTCACTTGTTACAAATGCTGGGACTAACACTTTTAGCGGAACTTGATCAGGACTCTGAATGTTATCTACCTCAGCCATTTTGGCAAATAAAGCCAGATCACTTTCACGGGTTTGCTTGAGCATGAACTCTTTGAGTGGCGCCACACCTTTATCCATCGCTTCTTGCATCGTGATTTGATTTTCAGATAATGGTTTATAAGCATCTAGATAAATTTTGTCAATTACAGGGGACATCACAAAAAAAGTCAGAAACAAAGCTAATCCAATCATCACTTGATTGGGCGGAACTGACTGAGTACCTAGTGCCTGTCGCAGTAGTGATAGCACAATAATAATCCGGGTAAATCCAGTCATCATCAACACCACTGCTGGCAAGAATGTTAATGAAGTGAGTAATATGAGGGTTTGTAGGCTTAAGGTGTAATCTTGACCACCTCCAGCACTAGGCGTTGCATTTACCAATGGCAGACCATTCTCGGCAAATACTGAAAATGGTAACAAAGCCAACCCTAAGAAAAACAAAACTTTAAAACAGACAACCCAACTTTTAACCATTTGTTTTCTCAGTAAATTTACTTGCCGAACTCTTTAAAATCTTTCCAAATGATGTCGCCAGTGACTCCGCATGCTGAGCAGGTGTTACTGACTCATCAGTCACAACGATAGCATCTTTATCAGTAGCGCCCATTTCTAAATTAGCAATAGCACTAACTTGTCCAGGTGCCACACCTACCACTAACCAACGCCCTGCTACCTCTAGTACAACAACACGTTCACGTGTACCTACATTTGCACTTCCCACAACATGAATCGTAGACTGTTTATTCGCAACCCCTGGCAACATACGTTTGGCTAGCCATGCAACGCCAGCCATCACACCTAGCACTAGCATTAAACCTAATGCCATTTTCAGCAAACCACCTGTTGGTGAAGTTTGCACTACCGCATCAGCTGGCCATGCTGAACTTGATATCCAATAAAAAATGGAAATGAATAGCAATTTAAATTTCATTAGAATCCGCAGTCTCGGTGTTGGCTGTTTGATAACAATTAATTAACGATTAATTTTTCGTATACGTTCAGCAGGTGTAATGATATCTGTTAAGCGGATACCAAATTTGTCATTAACAACCACAACCTCACCTTGTGCGATTAAGCAACCGTTCACCAGCACATCCATAGGCTCACCAGCCATACCATCAAGTTCAACAACCGAGCCTTGCGCGAGTTGAAGCAAATTTTTAATCGCAATTTTAGTACGTCCCAGCTCAACGGTAAGCTGTACTGGAATATCTAAAATGAAATCAATATCATTTTGTGTTTCGTGCAATTTATTTTTTGCAGTAAATTCGGTAAATACTTGAGCCTTTTCCGCTTTATCTCCTTGCAAGGCTGAGGCTTGCTCGTTCATGGCGTCACCCCAGTCGTCTGCTGCCGTTTCAGACGATGCTTGCTCCGCCATTGCAGCGCCCCAATCATCTTCAGCGATGGTTTCTACACCACTCTCATCAACTGGATCAGTCGCCATAAGGTTCTCCTTTAATATATTCCGTAGAGTTTGATCTCAAAAGTTTTTCAACGCGCAATGCATATTGCCCATTAAACAATCCGTATTTACAAAGCATCACGGGGACACCATCTACTTTAGCTTCAATGGCATCTTCCATGCTTATTGGTATTACATCGCCAACTTTCATATTAAGCACTTCACCCAACCGCATGCTGGTGGTGGCCAAGTCAGTAACAATTTCAATTTCTGCAGCCTGCACTTGTTGAGTCATGAGTTTTACCCAACGCTTATCCGCACCAAGCACCTCGCCCTGTAATGGTGAAGTTAATAAATCTCGAATAGGCTCAACCATCGAATATGGCATGCAAAAATGAATCTCGCCGTTGGCTGGCCCAAGCTCAACATTAAAAGTTGTAACGACGACCACTTCATTAGGTGTAGCGATATTTGCAAACTGCGTATTCATTTCTGAACGCAAATATTCAAACTCTATTGGATACACAGGCTCCCATGATTTTGCATAGGTCTCAAAAACAATATGTAAAATACGTTGAATAATACGTTGTTCAGTCTGAGTAAAATCTCGACCCTCTACTCGCGTATGAAACCGTCCATCACCACCAAACATATTATCCACAACCAAAAAAACCAAGGTTGGATCAAACACCATCAGTGCAGTACCGCGCAACGGTTTCATTTGAACAAGATTTAAATTGGTAGGTACCACTAGATTACGAATGAAGTCACTGTATTTAGTAATACGTACAGGCCCAACTGAGACCTCTACAGTTCTTCTTAAAAAATTAAACAACTCAATACGAACTAGACGTGCAAAACGCTCATTAATAATTTCCAACGTAGGCATACGCCCACGTACAATACGCTCCTGCGTGGCCAAATTATAGTCACGCACACCCTCGGTTTCAGAGGCAGACTTATCGTCATCCTGATCGCCACCGACCCCTTTTAGGAGGGCATCAACTTCATCTTGTGATAAAAACTTATCAGCCATAATGTAAACTTAGCATGAGTTATTGAACTACAAACGAAGTAAAAAATACATCCAAAACTTCTTGTGGCTTGGTGTTAGGGGGGAATGGTTTTGATACCTCATCAATAATTTCTTTACTCAAATCTTGCTTACCCTCTAGCGTTGATATCTCAGCAGCACTTTTGCTCGTTAGCAATAGTAATAAACGATTTTTAACTGAAGGCATATGTAGTTTAATAGCTTCTGCGACTTCAGGACTCGCAACTTGTAATGATATATCAACCTGCAGAAACCTTTCATCTGGGTCTGGTTGCAAATTGACTGTAAATGTATCAAGAGCTAAAAATACAGGCGCTTTTATCGGCTCTTCTTTTTTAACCTCTACTTTTTTTACGTCTGATTTTTGTTGCATGAAAAACCACGCGCCACCGCCACCTCCAATTACCAAAACCAATGCAGCAATGATGATGATAAGTTTTTTCTTTGAGGCAGGAGCCGCTTCTTCTGATTCTTGTTTCGGATCTTGAGCCATCTATTTTCCCTTTAATTTAACTATGATTGCATATTATGCAGTCATAGCCATATTATGGCTACATTATGCAAAAAAATTAAACTACCAGATACTGGAATAAGAGAGGGAAAAACACTTTAGATTGATACTTAACCAAGTAATGACATTGATTAACTGAAGAAAGTACAACTAAGCAAAGGTATCAACTAACCCATCAGAAACGCGTACAGTTACTCTAGCCTGATCACCGCCCTCTACTGCTGGTTCATTTATTTGATTTTTAACGTTTTGATTTACTCTATTTTGGGCAGCTTGCTGGAACTCCTGTTGCGATTGCTGACTGGTACTCACATTAGCCTGTCCTAATTGAATGCCTGATTCGCTCATTTTATCTCTCAAATGCGACATTCCGCTTTCAAGCGCTTTTCTAACTTCATCATTATCTGAAATAAATGTGGTATCCGCTTGATCATTATGTACATTAATCACTACTTTTAATGGGCCTAAATCTGGCGGATTTAATGTAAGTGAAGCTGACTGCTGACCAGCACCTAGCATCCATACGACTTTTTGGCTAATGGCTTGATCCCAGCCTGACTTACCAGGATATACATTAATTAGATTTGCACTAGCCAATTGTTGAGATGCAAGACTACTGTTAGTTTGTACAGCACTGACAGTTGCCGCTTGTGTCTGAATGATGTTGGACGATGCATCTTTAACAGGTAACTCTTTTGTAGCTACGTTTGCCATAGCCTTATTAAAAGCCAATTCTTCCGCAACCAACTTTGATTCAGTTTTAGATGCTAAAACGTCTACTAGTTTCTCATTTTGCGGTTTTGCCATCACATCATCAACGATCTGAGAAGTATCGTCTTGCTTTGTAGCTCCCGGAGCAAGCTTACTTGAACCATTTAATGTAGGCATCAAGTTTTTTTGTGATGCTAGCAAATCTGCTGTTGTTTCTAGTTTAGATCCAGCCTCAGAAGATGCTTCTAAGGCATTTGTGTTATTTTGCAATGCTTGCCCAGAAAAAATGCCTAGTGTTGAAATTAAATTAGAGGTAGCAGGTTCTTTATCTGTTGCATTCGCTGTTATAACATCTTGAGACAAATCTTTAACTTCATCCAATACAACCTTGCCAGATAAATCACGGGCCGCTTCCAGTTGCTTACTCAAGTCTATCAAAAAGGAATTTTCACTTTGGTTACTGCTTAAATCTTGATTAGCTGAGAATTGTGCCTTATCATCTTCAGACTTATTTTTTACAGATGACTTTTGTTGTGCTTGATTCTTTAGAGATTCAGCACCTTTCTCTTGCTTTGTTTGTGCCTGATTTTGTTTGAATCGAACTTGCCTATTCAGCTCAGCCTGAAAAGATTTTTTAGCATTTTCTGTTGAAGATTTATTAACTTGCGCCCCATTCTGATTCGCGACATCAGCCAAGCTAAGCGCTTTTGTTTGCGATACTGATGTTGGAAGTGTTTGCATGCTAATTCACCTATTTAATAATAACTTCATTCTAAATGAGAGGCCGCCTGTTCAATTCATTAAAATAAGGACCTAATCATCGTCAATTCTAAAAGTTTAACGCTTTGTTCGCGCCATTCGGGTTGCGAACTCATCCATCATTTTCTGATCTCTTTTTTGCTCTACTTTAACCGCACGCTTATCTGAACGAGATATGAGCACATCGTAAGAAAGCTTCTTACGTTGACTTTCTTGCCACAATGTTCGATGTACTTTCACTTGCTGCTCAGCAAACACCACCACTTCTTTCTGTCCAGTAATGGCATGATCAAGCTTTTTAAAAAAGTTTTGGAAGTTTTGATAAGCCTCAGCACTCATGCCTTTAGATAGATTTGCATTTAAATTATCCTGATAGCCCTTACGATACTCTAATAACATATCGTATTTATCTTGTGCCTCATCTACCACTTTCATTGCTTTTGCTAATGCCTCAGTAGCCAACTCAACTTCTTTGGTGGCTATTTCCTCTAACATTTTTAACACATTGCCAGATTTTGTCGTCATTAAGATACTCCCACTAATACCTGTTTAGATAGCTCCAAAATTTAACTTAATGGAACACCATGAAGTACCGCTTCTAAAAAATGTAGACTCTCTTCCCAATCTGAACGTTCAGATACATCTTGCTGTAAAAATCGCTCTATTAACTCATGCTTGGATATCGCCATATCTAACACCGCATCACTACCAGCCTCATAGGCGCCAACATTAATCAAATCAACACTACGCGCATAGCGCGAGTTCAGTTGCTTTAACTTACGCGCCAACTTCTGATGATCAGGGCTAGTAATATTATGCATAGCACGACTTATTGATTGCTCAACATCAATCGCAGGATAATGTCCACTTTCCGCTAAACTACGGCTTAATACAATATGGCCATCTAAAATAGCACGCGCTGCATCAGCAATAGGGTCTTGTTGATCATCACCCTCGGTGAGTACAGTATAAAATGCAGTAATGGAGCCCTCGCCACGACGTCCGTTACCAGCCCGCTCAACCAACGCAGGTAACTTGGCAAAAACTGAAGGCGGATAGCCTTTGGTAGCTGGAGGCTCACCAATCGCTAATGCAATTTCACGTTGTGCCATCGCATAACGAGTTAATGAATCCATAATCAATAATACATTTTTGCCTTCGTTACGAAAACTTTCAGCAATAGTGGTAGCATAACTTGCACCTTGCAAGCGCATTAATGCAGGAGCATCAGCTGGCGCAGCTACAACAACTGAGCGAGCAAGACCTTCAGGACCTAAAATCTGCTCAATAAACTCTTGAACCTCTCGACCTCGCTCACCGATTAGCCCCACGACGATAACATCCGCAGTGGTGTAGCGCGCCATCATCCCGAGCAGAACACTCTTACCTACGCCAGAACCTGCAAATAAACCCATGCGCTGACCACGACCTACAGTGAGCATGCTGTTAATGGCACGAACGCCAACATCCAGCACATGCTCTATTGGGGCACGCATTAAAGGGTTCATCGGCCTAGCATTTAATGCAGAACTTTGAGTTGGATTAATTGCACCTAAATCATCTAATGGATTTCCTGCACCATCAACTACCCTACCGAGCAATTCAACACCAACCGGTAAATGACGTGCCCGGTCTGTTGCACGACGGCGAGGGGGTTGTCCATGATGTGGCTTGGGTAAACTCTCAGCCACCTCTAATGCAAACACTTTTGCACCTGGTGTAATACCATCGACGCTACTTTGTGGCATCAGGAGCATTCGCTCGCCATCGAAGCCAACCACTTCTGCCTCAACACGCCTACCTTCCGCAAGTGGGACGTAACATGCGCTGCCAATTGGCAACTTAATTCCTACGGCCTCCATGACCAACCCAGTAAGTTTTACAATACGACCAGCAACTTCTAAGGGTTCAACGATACGTAAAATCTCTTTACAATCCCGAATGTGATCGCTCCAGCGTTGCTGATGCACGTTTAAATGCTTATTTTCAGCAAAATCGAGCACTTCATCACTCATGGAAGTAACCAATCATTATTCTTAGCTAATGCTTCAGTAATTCTTTTCCAGCGCGTTTGATTGGTAGCATCTACTTGATTTGCACCAGTCTCAACCAAACACCCACCACGTTCAATATTGCTATCCTCATGTATCTGCCAATGATCATTGGTAATTTCATCAGCCATGTGTTCACGTAACAGATGCATATCCTCATGGTGCACCAGAATCCTAGCTGGCCTTTGAATATGTGGTAAATAATGAATTGCATCCAACACCACAGGCAGTAATACTTTTTTATCAACATCAAGCTTAATTTTCAGCATAGACTTAGCGATATCTAACGCTAAAGAAAGTACATCTTCAGCAATCTGCTCATCCGCACTCTCCAAGGCGCTAGCAAACGCATTCATCAATTGCATGAACTGCGCCTTTTCAACTTGTGCTAACTCTCTCGCCTGAGCCATTCCTGCGGCAAACCCCTCCTGCATTCCTTTTTTGTAAGCATCTTTGCGAGTAGATTCAAAGACCTGCGCTATTTCTGCTGGGTTTACAGATGACATGTCCTTTTTTTTAGGCTGATTATTAGCTGAAATTCCTCTATTGCGCTCATAATTAACATCAGAGAACGAAGCCATCTCCCAGCGCTCATAAGCACTTTGCTGTTCTTTAGGAGTATTTGCATTAGCCATGCAATTCTACCTTATACATATTGATCATCGCCGCCTTTACCAGCCAGCTGAATTTGCCCTTCATCTGCTAGCCTGCGAACAATTTGTAATATTTGCTTCTGTTGCGCCTCAACCTCTGAAAGCTTAACAGGTCCTTTTGACTCTAAATCTTCACGCATCATCTCAGCTGCACGAGACGACATATTTTTAAATATTTTTTCACGCATTTCTTCTGTAGTGCCTTTAAGCGCAATAATTAACGTTTCTGATTGAACCTCTCTCAACATCACCTGAATACCTTTATCATCAATATCCATAATATTATCGAATACAAACATCTCATCCATAATGCGCTGAGCCATGTCATCGTCATAATTTTTAAGTCCTTCTAACACAACAGCCTCTGTCTCACCGTTCATGAAGTTCATAATATTGGCAGCAACTTTTACACCACCCATGGTTTGTTTTTTGATGTTTTCATTACCAGTCAGTAACTTCGTCATTACTTCATTAAGCTCACGCAACGCGACAGGTTTAACACCATCAAGCGTTGCAATTCGCAACATCACATCCTGACGTAAACGATCAGTAAAGTGCCCAAAAATCTCTGCAACTTGATCAGGTTCTAAATGCACTAAGATAGTAGCGATAATCTGTGGATGTTCATTTTTAATAAACTCAGCCACCGTATGCGCATCCATCCACTTTAAGCTTTCAATACCACTAGCATCTCTAGTTTGTAAAATACGGTTAAGTAAACTAGATGCCTTATCATCTCCCAGCGCTTTAGTAAGGACTGATCGAATATATTCGTCTGAATCAAGGCCCAAATTACTACTCATCTCAGCTTCTGCTAAAAAATCACTCACTACCGTCTCTACTTGCTCACGCCCCACAGATTTTAATGTTGCCATAGCCGCCCCAAGCTTTTGTACCTCTTTGGGGCTGAGAAATTTCATGACCTCCGCAGCTTCATCTTCACCTAGCGCCAGCATTAAAACTGCACTTCTCATCACACCCGCATCACTCATTTATATTACTCGTTTCCGTTTGTCCAGTTAGCCACCACACTCGCCACCATTCTAGGATTATCTTTCGCGAGTTGTTTTGCCGTCTCTATTTTTTGCTCATATGCTGGCTTGCTAGTTGAAACACTACCATCCTCACTGATATTAACAACAGTATCAGGCGCTTCGTTTTGATTAGCCGCCCTTGTTGGTGGCGTCGTTAACTTATTCAATAATGGCTTTAAAGCCTTGCGATAAATAATCCATAAAGCGATTATACCAACCAGGAAACGTAACACATCTTTAGCATTTTCAATCACACGTGGATTCTCCCAAAGAGGAATAGCCGGCAACACTTGCTCAGGTTCACCTGCAAATGGTGTATTAACAATCGTGAGCGAATCCCCGCGTTCTCGATTGAAACCCATTGCTTGCATAGCAAGATCATTAATTTGAGTTTTTTCTGCTTCAGTTAATGCTCTATAACTAACATTACCCGTCTTTTTATCAATCACGGGCATATTATTAACCACCACAGCAACATTTAAGCGCTTGATTCCACCCATCGGCTGCTGCCTGTAACTCACCGTTTTATCAACCTCATAGTTAGTTGTGAGATTTTTTTCACTATTGATTGGTGTTGGATTGGCTGCAGATTGTCCATTAGCATCGTCACCACCCTCTGTAGTAATCGGAGCAGTAGCAGCCGGTGGTGGCTGATTAGAAAGCGCACCTGGTATACCTGCTGTATCGCCATTTACTGATTGCGTTTCATTACTTTGCATACTGCGAACGGCCGCAGCATCTGGTTGCTGATTCGGCTTGTAAGTTTCAGCAGCCTGCTCCTGTACTGAAAAATCTATCTCAGCGCTTGCCTCAGCACGTACATTTTTAAGCCCCACCATTGGACTGATAATTGACTCAACACGCTTAACGATGCTCTGTTGAATCTCTTCAACATATTTCAACTGCTCTGGATCTAGGTTTTTTGCGCCTAGCTTTTTAGTGGTATCTGAAAGTAAATTGCCATTTTGATCAACCACAGTGACATTCGCTATGGGTAAATTAGGGACACTACTTGCCACCAAATGCACGACCGCACTCACCTGCTGAGCATCTAATGTTCTGCCAGGGCGAAGATTTAATAATACAGATGCGGTAGGCTTTTGTTGATCACGCACAAAAACCGACGGCTTTGGAATTGCCAAATGAATTCTCGCCACATCGACTGCAGCGATAGATTGAATACTACGCTCTAACTCACCCTCTAAACCACGCTGAAAATTGACTTGTTCAACAAACTGAGACACACCAAATTTCTGATTTTCCAACAACTCAAAGCCGATATTGCCACCTCTAGGCAAACCATCTGCGGCAAGCTTCAACCTAACTTGATGCACTTGTGCCGCAGGTACCATAATTGCCGTGCCACTGTCAGAAAACTTATAAGGAACATTCAGTTTTTCTAGTGCAGCCACAATTGAACCGCCGTCCTTATCTGAGTAATTCGAAAACAGAACTCGATAGTCAGGCTGCTGACTCCATAACCAAAATACAACCATTACAGCTATCACTGCAGCAATACCTGCTACTAGGAGTAGCTTACTTCCCATCTGTGCGAATACGCCAGAACTACCCTCACTCACCAAGGTGGCGTCAGCTGCTGCCATCACGTTTCTCCATTAAACTCTAAACACATCACTACAAATCAAATCGGTATAACCACTAGTTAATTGACATTATGCCAATTTCATCTCACATCTAACTTAAGAATAGAGTGATTTTACTCTTCTTATTTACCACCTTGATATTTGAATTCAATGTTAAATTAGCAATGAGAAATTTAGGTTAGATATTAATGGGAGGTCAATCATGAAAGCAGGTGGTATTGATTCAAGCAGAATAGAATCTATGCTTGCACAAATGAGGGCAGCAGCACAGCGTCCACAAACAGAGGGTATTGCAAATTTAACATCCCCTATCATTGCAAACAAGAGTACTGGGAAAATTGACTTTGCAGATGCGTTAAAAGCGTCTTTGGATCAAGTTAACCAAGTACAAAAAAATGCTGAGACATTAGGTAAGAACTTTGCGCTAGGCGATGATAGCGTTAGCTTGTCAGATGTCATGATCGCGGGGCAAAAAGCAAACATCTCATTTCAAGCAACTATTCAAGTGCGCAACAAATTGGTTTCTGCCTATCAAGATATTATGAGCATGCAAATTTAAGATTTAAAAAACTCTTCATCCACAGCATCGGCTTTAGCCTCTTCTAAACGATAAAGCCAAGATAGAATTTCAGCAATTGCTTGATAAAGTGCAGGTGGAATGTGCTCATCTAGGTCCACTTGCATTAATAGCGCAACTAAATCCTTGGATTCATGCACGAAAATATCGTGCTGTTTTGCTCTAGCAATAATTTGCTCAGCAATTAAACCACGGCCTTTAGCAACGACTCGCGGCGCATAGTCACCAGTAGCATATGTCAGTGCAATAGCTTGTTGATTAGGATTGTGAGAAGCATGCGGATTTGGCGCAAGTCCAAGAACTGGATTTAACAACTTACTTTCGGCGGCTTTACTCATACTCTGAAATAACCAAACCTTCTAGTTGCAGACCATTGTCACTAATAGCCTGCGTCAAAACTCGACTTTTACTCTTAAGTACATCTAAGGTATCACTCTGCTCCGCACGCAAATTAATTGATACGTTTCCATTAACAATAGTTAGCTTAGCAGCAACCACACCCAAATGTGGAAAAGTTAATTTTATCTCACTGACTACTGATCTAATATCGTCGTTACCCTCATTAGCATTCTCACCATCTTTACCGTCACGCTCCTCTAAATAAACATCCCATTCCATTTTCTGCCCTGGCCACACTTCACCATGCCAATTAAGTCGATTCTGCTCAAGTATTGCTAATTGCTGCGTTGTCAATGTTGCAATTTGTGCTTGAGTTTGGGTTTGATTCTGAGGCTCCTGCATCACTGCAGCCAAGGTGCGTCCACCTTGTAACATCTCACTTAAATGAGATTCATAGAATAAGCCGCTATTTGCAACAGCTTGCCTCAATCCTTGGGCAACCATTTGAGGGTCTTTCGGGCTTTGAGTAACCACAGCAGCCGCCTCAAACTTATTGGAGACACCGCTCTTTTCTGCTTCTTGTAAATATTGCCCAATTAATCGTGCTGCAGGACTTAGTAACGCAGACCCATCTGTAGGCTTAGCTGCTTGTGGTGTAAAGAAAAAAGTAGGAACAGGAGCATCTTGAACGTATCTCAACGTAATAGATTGACCCACATGCGCAGCGTTACCTAAATCCATTTTCAACACTGCATTATCGACTTTAACCAAGAAAGCTTTGTCGTCCACTCTTGAAAGAACCTGAGCAGAATATTCACGGCCTAGCGCAAACTGAGTCGCTCTTGCACTTGACTCTTGTGATGTAGTGCCAATACTGTCAGATGATAAAACTGGTAATACTCTACCAACTGGTGCTGGACCAGGACTAATACTTAAATTGTCTGGCAGTTTAAGCATATAGCATTGAAGTTACTGACTGTAAGCTTGCGTCAGTCTTCTTTCCGTTTGATTATTATTCATCAACGCATTCAATCTTGCCATCCATGGTGAGATTAAATTTCGAATTTCGCGATCATCAGCAAGGATACTTTTGATACTTGCCACCTTACGATTTAACGCCTCAGTTGGTAACGGCTGTGCATCCTCAATTGTTTTAAGTGTGGCAACATGTTGCGCACAAAAAGCCTCAAGCTCTGTTAACTTTTCCCAATCTTCCGTTTTTGCTGCGTGCAACATTTGCTGCATAATCTTCGCAACCGCTTCATAGAGCTGAATAGTATTTTGATATTCCATTACTTTAGTCCCTCACTAAACTTTAGGCTGATACGCATAGTTTTGCGCAACACTAACACCTTGCTGATTGCTTTTTACTTGATTAAGCACTTGAGCTGTTGCTTTATTAGCATCAATAGCCTCCCATGCACTTTTCAAATCTAGCAACAATTTAATCACTTCCTGCACCTGCTCTGGTTGATTACGCACATTAGCAGAAGCCAATCTACCACTCATATAAACATATAGCGCATCTAAACTTTCAGCAATTTCACCACCCGCTTTTTTATCTAAACTCAGCCTTAAACCACTCTCAATAATCATGATGGCTCTTGACAGCATTGCGCCCTTTTGCTCAATTTCTTTACGCTGCATAGACCCAATGGCACTATGACAAGCAGTAATCGCCCCATCATAAAGCATTACAATCAACCTTACAGGGCTCGCTGCCAACACACCAGTCTCAATACTGACTTTTGCGTATCCATTAACACCTTTTTGGTTTAGTCCAAACATGACAACACCTTTTTACTATTATTTATTTGTATTAAGAGAAGCTATTTGTTGACTTAGAAAGCTACTTGTAGAGGACATGCTAGTTAACAACACATCAAGTCTAGAGTACTGTGCTCTATAGCGGCTTTCAATCAGAGCCAAGCGTGAGGTGAGTCTTTCAGCCTGCGTATCCAAACGCTTGATTGAGTTATTAATACCATCGGTTCTGGATGCCAAAATGCCATCTTCACTGAGCAAATTATCTAATAAAGTACTTAACTTAGCTGCATATCCAAGACTAAAATTTACAGTACCTCGGGCCCCTAATGCACCACCCGCAATATTAATAGTTAATCCTTCACTTGCATCGCCTAGCAAACCTCTTAAAGTCGATGTACCGCCTGTTGCAGCAGCACCATTAATTGTACCTTGTGCATTTGATAACAAAGTACCAAACTGAGTCAACTCAATGGCATATGTGCCTTCTTGTGTTTTAGATGTGCTACTCACAAAACTGACCTGAGGATCTGTCGCTCTAGCGGTAGCTGCAAACAAACTTGCCATGTCATTAAAGTTACTATTAACAGCGTTAGTAAATTTAGTGTTATCCAAGTTTAGTTTACCGTCACGTTGAAAGCTCACACCAATCTGTGAAAGCGTGTTTAATGAACTGCCATTGGCAACGGCTGTATTCATGACAGATCTAATTTGATTGATAATAGAGCGTGCTGTAGAGTCACCCAATAAAGCACCATTAGCCTGACCAGTTTCATCAAACTTTGTCAGGTTACGCAAAGCTGTGTCTAATTTATTAAATGCATCCACAAAAGCAGTTACTGAAGTCTTAATCGCATCTTGATTCGTTGCTACTGATAAGCTCAATGCGCTTCCAGAAGTGATGCCAAGCAGATTAAGCGTAACTCCATCAATCGCATCGCTAATCGAATTACTAGACTTTACAATATCAATGCCGTCAATTTGTAAAATTGCATTTTTAGCATCTTGCAATAATGTCAGATTTTTACCACTGCCAGCTGCGGCCTGTGGATCATATGCCAGCCTAGACAAGCCTGTTTCGTCTAGATTATTACCATCATCATCAGATACTGAAATCTTAAGACTATTTACCTCACCTGTGTCTTTTGAAGTAATGACTAATCTATTAGTCGTACCATCATTAACAATAGTAGCGCTAACACTGCCATTAGCAGCGTTAATCGCGTCGCGAACGCCCGCTAATGTGTTATTAGAGCTATCAATGGTGATATTAAGATCAGTTTTAGCTGAATTTGCGACAAATGAACTTGGTGCAAATGGATCTGCCACTTCAGGTGTAAAGGTTCCGAACGAAATTGTTAAGCTTCCAGTGCCAACAACATCAGAAACATTTGAAAATCCGCCTACGCTCAATTTCTGTGATTTAGCTAACTGGCTAACGCTAATATCATAACTTCCAACTGTCGCACTACCAGTTGAGGTTGCAGTTAATAGACTAGTGTTACTTGAAGTAACGCTCTGAGCATTAAATTTTGATAAGCTTGAAAGTGCACTAACTGAGGTCTGAAAGGTAGACAATGCACTTTTCAATGCGCCGTACGCTGAAATTTGTGATTGATATGCTGTTTTTTGTGTCGCCACCTTAGTTAAAGGCGCTCTTTCAACACTCATCAAGTTACTCACAATGGTATTAACATCAAGGACAGAGCCTATTCCTGAAGTTGTAGCCATAATGATTCTCCTCGTTAATATTACTAGTTAAATGCTTGTCACTTTTTTACATATAGAACACACAAATACATTTAATCCAACAAGCATAATTTATAAACAAAAATTCATTTACTTAATAAAGCACCAAAACAAGCCTCTTATTAAAGAGTTAAGCTTGCTCTCTTATTACTAGACCTTGCAATCTTCCTAAAGTTTTAGAAAATGCCAAGACCTCTTCATTTGGTATTTGCCTTAATACCTTATCGGTCGCAGTATCAACAACTTGAACAATCACCCGATCTGATTCTTCATCCATTGTAAATTGAACTGTTTGCAATGCTGGCGCAACGAGCTCATTAAGCTTACCTACAGCTTTTGCCAAAGCCACCCTATCAACTTCAGCAGATTGCCTAATTTCAGGCTTGACACTTTCTAATCTATCAATCGCTTTAGCGCCTGCTGGCTTTAAAATGGCATTTTGGCCCCCGGCAATATTTTGCACGGCGGCCGTATTTTTTACTGCACCATAGCCATCTAATGATGAATTAAACATTATTCTATCCTCCTAAAAATCCCACAGGATGATCAGTCCTGTGGGTGATAAGGGCATTACATTTCTAAAACTTAACCTCTTAACAATGACAACACATTGTTAGGTAATGAATTTGCCTGAGCTAACATCGCAGTACCTGCTTGTTGCAAGATTTGGCCACGAGTCAAGTTAGCTGTTTCTGCCGCAAAGTCAGCATCCATGATGCGTGATTTAGCTGCTGACTGATTCTCTACTGACACTTGCAAGTTACTTACTACAGATTCAAAACGATTTTGAACCGCACCCAATGTAGCACGGTTAGTATTCACTGTAGCTAAAACAGTCTCCAATGACGTAATTGCAGCGGTTGCACCAGATGCTGAAGCAATCGAACCTGTAGCACCTGTAATTGCTGTAATACCACTTACACTAATTGTATCCGCAGCGTCTGCACCAACTTGATAAACTCTTGCAGCACTTCCAAAAGCTGCAGTTCCATTAAACTTAGTTGCAGTGTTTAAGCGGGTAACTTCAGCCTGTAATTGAGAAAACTCTGCTTGCAAATTAGTACGATCGGCAGCCGTATTGGTAGCATTGGCAGACTGCACAGCTAGTTCACGCATACGTTGAATAGCATCTGTTTGTTTAGCTAGGCCACCTTCAGCAGTTTGTGCAAATGAAATTGCATCGTTTGCATTACGGATAGCAACCTGTTGCCCACGAATTTGTGAGTCCATACGTGTTGCAATTGCCAAGCCAGCAGCGTCATCTTTAGAGCTATTGATACGCAGACCTGATGATAAACGTTGTAAAGCAGTGTTTAATTGTCCTTGTGATGCACTTAAGCTACGTTGTGTATTCAATGACGCAATGTTTGTGTTAATTACTGAAGCCATGATAGTTCTCCTAATATTTAATAAATTTCAAACTACATCTTATTACTAGTAGCGTTGCATTTTTCTAATTGCGTCGCTGTATAAATCTGTTATCGGTAAGGATTTTAAAAAGTTTAGGAAATTTTTAATTTATTTTTACACCTTAAATCTTTACCACTCACTCTAGGTTACTTTTCTTATCGACATTTGCAATCCCGACAATTTAGATAACGGTCTCACTTTAAAAATCTTTAGTGAATTCTTATAGAGACCTTTGCACGAACCACTAAAAATTAGCGCTGTTTGACAGTACGCCTTAAACTAATAGTCATCTTAACCTTGCAAAGTGAGCGCCCATCATGGCTTGGAGGAACATCAAACAAAGTAGCTTGAATGACGGCATGCTGATACAACACAAAGCACTATAATCTATTGATACATGTTTAATTAAACTTTCAACCTTGCAGAGAGCTGGCTATGAACCCCTCGTAAACAAAAAAACTGTCTCAAAAATCGTCTCGCTATCATTTCGCGTCCTAATGGAAAATCTGGGTTGAAAATCACACTTTAAAGCTACCTAATACTTTTTTAACGACATCCTGTACGGCAATATCCATACAAGCAAAATTTTTATTTTCTACACACTGATTTTGATAACAATATTGGCAGGATTGGACCTTATCAACCACAAAATCTGCACCCAGAACACTAGGTGGCAATGCTCCTGGCATCATTAAAGATGGACACCCTACCAATTTAGCCAACCATTGTGTTGACGTAGCAACCGTCACTAGTAAGTCCGTTACTTTTAACCTGCCAAGTGTTGTTAACATAGAAACACTTCCATCAAACTGACTCCAAACAAAAAAGCCTGCCTGTTCTAATTGAACAGTTAATGCTTCGGCATCTTTATACTGCTTACTAGCCTTACTTCCTGATAAAGATAACGCTATTATCTTTTTAGCCCCCGCCTGAGACTTGAAGTCATGATCAGCTTCTATCATTAAGGATATATCTACAGCATGCTCAAAACCACAACAATGGCTTAAGTAAAACTCAGGGTAAGATACATTGGGGTACTGATTCCACCATGGCAATGTCCAATCACGCATCTTTGGATAAGTGCTGGCTAAATATTGATGTGGAGTTTGAAAATAAGTTTGTGCTAATGTTTGCGCTTGGACTTGTCGCAATAAGTCTGAGACAGATAGATTAATCAGATTGCCCTGAACATTCAATCCTGACTCTTTAAGAAAACTCGCTAAAAAACAAGGCATAAACCAAGTATCAAGATTTATGATTAAGTCATAGCCTTGTTGAGCGACGACATCAGCAATACTCATAAAACTATCGGTAGCTTGGTGTATATCGCTAGGCCACTGATCTTTTGTAACGGCCAATACTGCATTCACTTCAGGTACCAAGGTCATCAGCTCAACCCCTGCACCCAAAGTCATCACATCAATCCTAGCCTGCGGATAGCTAGATTGAATAATTTTAACAGCTGGAATCAATATAGACGCAACATCACCAAGCCCCATTAGACGAATGATTAATACCTTCACAAAAAACTCCTATCAAGCGCGGCTTATGTAAATAGCTGCCTAATAGGTAATTTTGCAACATCGAGTTCTGCAGTAAGGCCATTCATCACGTTTGAATCTAAATCTTGTGTTTGATTTTGGAAGGCATTGAATATGGCTAAGAACAGATCTAAATCATCAGCAGCGACATGTAAACCGTGGCGCTCCATCACCTCCATCGTTAAATCATACAACTTATGTGCTACATCACCTGCTGGACGTGCACAGCTTGTCACTCGATGTAATGTTAAAAACAAACCTCTAAACACAATAAACTCAATTGGTAAGGCCGTAGAAAAATTCCACTCTAGATCAAAAAAATCACCCTTACCTTCTTTGCCTACAATAAAGTTTGTTGGCGTTGCATCTATATATTTAGCTGGCAACAAGGTATTGAAATGATGCAACTCTGCAATTGCCGAGTTTTTCGGCGCAGGGGTTACCGCTTTTAAGCCTTCAATCCACACGCCTGCCCAATTTAAAAGGTCTGCAAACTGCCAATTTGGACGATTGATAATCTTCAACAATTCATCAAACCATAAGCGACCTGTACGATAAGGACCAATATCCCATGTTGCATTTGATAGTTGTGCTGTATTGGCAACGTTTCTTGTTTGTGTGGTGAGTTTATTTTTATCTAAAATAAACTGAGTTTCTTTAGAAAACTGCGCTGGGCGTTGGCTACCATAATGCGCTGCAAGCACGCTTTCTATTTGCTTAGCTGGTGCTACACGTGCTGCAAATAAAAATGAGTTAGCTAAATCTTGCGCCAGTTTATTACGTCCAATCACGCTCCATGCACACTCTAATGAAAATGTTGGATGCACTGGACGTTGACGGTCGTGTACAGCAGACCCCGCTAAAATAGGGGAAACATCCCAACCAGCTAATCGGCTTTCATCCTCAAAACCTTTTGGATAAATAATAGACACTGGTGTTTTATAATCAGGCAATGGCACATACAGCTCTACTGAATTAAAACCAGTCTCTTTAATATAGCTTGTAAGTTCTTCGCGACCAAACGTAATAGGACTTTTATCTGTATAAGAATCATTGATGCCGACCATAGGGCGACCAAGGTGATCTTCAGCTGAGCCACATAAGTACTTAAGCCCCAGTTGGTTTTCAATCGCAATAATGAGCAATCCATTGTCTTTTAAGAACGATTTAGCCACTTTCAACAAGTATTGAATTGGGTTTGGCTCATTAACATAGACTTGTGCATACTCAAGCACCCCAATAAGTGTCACCACATCAAACTTTTCTTCAGGCTCAAAATTCTGAATTAGATCAGCAATCACCGTCACATTTTTCAATTCTGCACACCGGTTACCAATAATCCTAGCGCGATCTGGGCTACCCTCTACAGCCACCACAGTGCCGCCTAACTCTCCGATAAATCTTGTGACAGCGCCACATCCAGCACCAAGCTCAAGCGTGCGTCCTGCTGCAATTTCTTTAGAAAATGGGCGCAAAATATTGGCACGCATAGGGGTTAAATGATAAAAAGTTGGCCAATCTGAAGCCTGATTCATCACCTCAGGTGAAAACATGCCTCTGTCTTTAGCCCCACGAATAATATTATAAATTCTGTTTTGGGCATCCCCAGAATCTTTGTAGCCAAACTCACCATCGTTAGGGCGATGGTAAAAATTGTCTGTGCTATTGTACTGATAGGCGTTCATTAAGATGCTCCACGTGATTTAATTTATATTTTTTATAAAGTCAAACGACCTGATATGATGAAAAAACTGCTCAAAATTCATCATCTCATCATTTTCCGTTTTTTTAATTAGTCATTAGCGCCATCATACAAGCTCTAATCGAGGATACAGCCTGTTGGGAAATTGGAACATAGCGACTTAACTGAGATAATGCTGACAAGGCTTTGTCTGGCTGATTAGTCGCGCAATAGATTTCTGTTAAATTACAAAGTGAGACAGCAGGTTTGGGTGAAATTGAAATCGCTTTTTGTAATAGAAAAATGGCATCTTCCACTTTGCCGTCTTTAAAAGATAAATCACCTAAATCGTTATAAACTTCCCAGCACACTGTTTCTGCTTTAAGTAAATCTAATAAAATACTCAAACCTTCAGCTATTTGATTTTCTGCAATTAGTTGCTCTGCTCGCTGGTAATGCATGCGATCAATGTCAACCTGAGCCCTCAACGGCGGGTGTGGCAAGGCCAGCTCGGTCCAGTTACGTTTGGCATAACCCGTTTCAATAATATCCATAATACGAATTGAGCTTTCACCCAAATAGCTAAATTGGTGATCTCGATCTTGGCGTGTTTTAGTTCGTGTAGCTTCTGGCTCTGCCAAAATAGCCTCTACTACTTGGCGCATCTCGGCCTTAGTAGTTTTAGTCACATAATCATAGGGCACACTGGCTGGACGTGGTGGAATAGTGTCAGGAATCAGCCAGTCAGTCACAGCTACGCCTGGCACATCCAACAACAAAGCCTCAGTCAAAACGCTTGATTCATCTGAAACCAACACATCAGCCAAGCTTAAGCAATACATGATGCTGACTTCCACATCTATAATATGTACATTTTCTGCACAACCCTGATGAAGCTCATTCATTTGACGAATGTTTTCAAGCACCTGTGGATAGCTATTTGACCAAGGCGCTTGCTTAAGTAACACATTCACAGGTAAGTCTTTAAATGCTTGTACAAAATCATCTTGCTTACCGTGATTTTCCCAAGAGGGCGCATACAAAACAGACTTTTCATACTTCAAGCCCAATGTTTCACGGAGTTTCTGTGCTTCTTGAGCAAATCGACTTCTATCTTTAAATACAAGGTCCGCCTTAGGCCAGCCCAAATCAAACATACCCAACCTTGGGCGCGCCATCGGAAAATCCGCCTGATTTTGCCACCGCTCTACCCAAGATTGCCCAGGAATACACCCTATATCAAACTTGCTCCAAGGTTCGTAGTGCCAAAAATTAGGCCAAATATCATGGCGCTGTGCTAAATCGTGTAACAAAATCACTGAGAAATCAGCATTTGGCGTACAGGCATGCTCGCAGTACACCCCAATTTGAGCAAGCTCCTTTGAGTTAGTGCTAAAAAGCACGTCAATTCCACGCATTTTCGCTTCATTCGCTATAGGCTCTAGAGCTTGACGTTCGCAGTTATCTGTATAAAAGAAGGTGATGGTTGGAGCGTTTTGGTTTTCTAACATGCTGTTGATCATGATTACTCTCTTGGTTATTCTTGTCGCTTAAGTTTTTTTAATCAAAACACCAAAGCGGAACTTATTTTGTGCATAGTTAGGCACGCAGCCGTCAAAGTCTTCACATGTACAACCATGCAATGCCGCCTGCTGTTTAAACCAATCACGTTCGTAATAGGTATGCTCTAAACCTGCATACTTTTTCTCATAAGCCTCAACACTTAAAGCGTCCCGTCGGAGAGTTTCAGATTCGAATTTGGTTTTTAAATCGGGAATTTCCATGATGGCCACAGCTACTTTGGACTTTTTAATCATGCTCGCAATCACAGTTGCTGCATACTCATAGCTAAAGTAGTGAAATACGCTATTAGAAATGACATAATCATACTGTGAATCTGTTTCTACATTTTTAGCTTCATCCGCAATAAAGTAACCGTCTGGCATTGCACGAGATGCGGCTTCAATCAGTGCGGTGGAATAATCTAAACCACCCACTTTTAAAGTATGTAATTGGCGTAACGCAAACAAAAACGCCCCTGCACCGCAGCCAAGTTCATAGATGGAATCTCCATCTTTCAATGCCAACTTCTGGGCAATCACCCCTGCATAATTTTGCCAATCAGCGGCTTCAATGCGACCTGCACCTGTGTCGAATCCATCTAATTTAATCAATGTAGCTAGGTCTAATGATTCCTCGGTCGCGTGTGTGCGGCGTCCCCAGATTTCTTTCCAGTTTTGGGTATTCATTTGTTAATTTTCTCCGATTTTTCTACTTCTAATTCAGCAAGTGCATTCACCACACGTTGACGTAAATCACTACTGCTGACACCTTCGGTACGCTGTAAAACCAGTAGCCTAGATGCACTAATCGGGTTACTGTTGTCATGCCCATGCACGAGTAAATCAATGTTGTGCAAATCTAAAAATGACTCCTCAATCAGCCAGTTGCACGGCACTACTTCATCTACATATTTGATTGCTTCTAAAATTTCGCTACGCTCTGCGTAATTTAGTTCTGGTGTATAGCCTTTTTTAGTTCGAATTTCGTCATCTGTAGTTAAAGCCACAATGACCGTACCTAATGCTTTGGCAGCCTTTAATAAACGGATATGACCATGGTGAATTAAGGTGGCAGACATATCGACCATAATGCGTTTTGGTGAGTTTACTTTTGTCATCTTAGTAACCTCTATACCAATTGCAAAGCGTTTAATATTTCACCATGCGCTTGACGCTCAAGATGTACTTCACCCAAATGGCACACAACACTACCACCTGCATTACCGCGTGGTTTGTAAAGCACAGCACGTGGGTCTAATGAAGCAATCTCGCCATCTACCCATGTGCATAATATGGGCTGATGAGTTGTTGGCTTTATCGCAATTGTGCTCATTTTCTTCATAAATATTTTTTTGTTTTCAACTACAGCAGACTTAAAGTCATCATGTCTTTTAAGCACTTCATATAGCGAAGCAATGGCGTGATAAGGACCTGTCATTCTTTTTTCAGCATGGCTCGCTAAATTTAAATAAAACGAATCCACCTCAATCGTAGGATGATGATTAAACGCAATAAAGGATGCACCAGTTAAGCCAAATAAGCCTTTACAGGAGCTATACGCAATGACATCAGCTACATTGTGCCCATCTTCTAGCCCTATTGATGCTGTAGCATCCAACATGAGCTTGGCATTAACACGTTTAGCTAAAATTTGTAATGTCTCAATCGGCAGTTTTAAGCCACAACTCGTCTCGATATAACACGCTACTACCCAATCAAACTGGCCTGAAATAGTATCTAGCGCCTGCCAATCTATATAAGTCAATGATTTGACTTCGCTCAACCTTCTTTGTGCGGACTCGGCTAACCATTGCAAGCGATCTGAGTAATAGCCTGTAGCAACCACCAATACACGACCATGTAAAAAATTAAGCGCAGCAATTTCAAGCGCCAAACTTGCAGCGCCCTGCATGCGTACAATATGCTGATGCCCTGTCATTGCTTTGAGCGTATTAAGGACTTCAGCTTCCACATGATCATAATCTCGATCACCGCGACCAAAACAAGGGCGCAAGCCAGTTAAGTTTTCTGGCAACAAGCTAGCTGGGCCCGCAGTAAATATCAATTTAGCTTGATTACGTTGTGCAACTAAGCTCTCTATGGATTTAGATTGATCACTCATTTTACAAACTCTTCAGAAACTTCATAAACTCTTGTTTATTGGTGGCTGGTGTTCGATCAGGGCGACCTAAATCAGCCCTCGCACCACATTTACATTTAACTTCTAAAAAAGCGCTCGTATTTGCACTAATTGCAAACTTTAATTGAGCCAGCAAAGCCTCTTCAGTACTTACTTGTGCAACAAAACCATAACCACAGTCTTTAGCAATTTTTGACAAATCCAACGCTTTCGCCAACGTTGGCTGACCACCTACAGAATCATGTGCACCGTTATTAATGACGATGTGAATTAAGTTTTTTTGTCTAGCACTCACCGCCAAGCTACCCATATGCATGAGCACAGCACCATCGCCATCAATACATAACACTTTGCTTGTTGTACGCTCCATTGCAATGCCAACTGCAATTTGCGAGGCATGCCCCATACCACCCACCGTTAAAAAATCATGGTCAAAACCAGTGTTATTGATTTTGCGATATTCAAATAACTCGCGCGATGCCATACCTGTAGTACTCACAATAGGTGTGTTTTCTGGCAGGTTCTGCACTAAAAGCTGGATTACTTGCTCACGTGACAAAAGGTCTGGCACATCTGGTTTAGCCTCAAGTTTAAAGGACGAAAACGTCTGCTTACGCACCAACAAAGCAACAGGACCTTGTTTGGTCAATGCAAGACTCACCAGCTCTTTTAACACCTTTTCAATATCAGGGGTTTGCGCATCGATAAGCACATAAGGAATATCCAAAACTTCTAGTTGAGCAATCGTCATCTGACCTTGTTTTACATGCTGTGGCTCGTCATGGATTTGTGTACCATCCGCTTGCATTTCACCCCGCCAGCCCACCATTAACAACATTGGAATACCATACACTTGAGGGTCAGCCAAAGAGGCAATCGGGTTGACCACATTGCCTAGTCCTGAGTTTTGCATATAGACCAACGCAGGGCTATTTGAGGCTAAATAATGCCCAATCGCCAAACCAATGGCAGCACCTTCATTAGCCGCAATCACATGGCGCTCAGCTGGAAAACATTGAGTAATACAAGCACAAACTTCTTTGAGTAAAGAATCTGGCACCCCTGCTACAAAATTAATACCGCAGACTTGCAGTGCTGAGTGAAATACACTAGGTGCAATCATTTATTTAGTCCCTGGAATGAGTTCCAGTATTTCATTAATGTTCATCAAATGCTGATCTACCTCACTAGAGCGGCTATTACGCAAAATTTCACGCGCAACATGCTGCATAGCAGGGTAAGCGGCACGTAACAAATGATTCGCGTATATCACTAAGTTAAAGCCATGCTCAGCTAACTCATCTTCTGTGACCGTGTTGTAGCTTGTGGGCACACAAACTAAAGGCAGTGTTGGAAACTCTGATTTAAAAATCTTGGCAAATTCAAATACTTCATCAGAAGTTTTTTTACGGCTGTGTATCATAATACCATCCACCCCAGCACCCGCATAAGCTTGCGCTCGAGTAATGGCATCCTTCATACCCTTATCTAAAATCAGGCTTTCAATACGGGCAATCACCATAAAATCATCACTGACGCGCGCTGCTCGACCTGCACGAATTTTATCGCAAAATGATTCAATGTCGTCTTGGCTTTGCGCAACATCATTACCAAAGAGTGAGTTCTTCTTTAAACCAACTTTATCTTCAATAATTGTGGCAGAAATACCCAAGCGCTCCATGCTACGTACGTTAAGCTCAAAGTGCTCTAGCTTGCCACCTGTGTCGGCATCCATGATTAATGGTTTTGTCGTGACATCAAAAATATCATTAATATTAGATAAACGGCTGTTAATCTCCAAAGCCTCAATATCGGGCTTACCTCGTGCAGTTGAATCTGTAAGTGAGCTAGACCAAAAGCCATCAAACTGATAGTTTTTACCGTCGCGCTCGACTATCGTATGCTCTGCAATTAAAGCTGATATTGGATTGTGCGCTTCAATAAAACGTGAAATTGGCTTAGCCGCTAATAAACGCTTAAGTGTACGGCGGCGTATGTCTGGTGTTGTCCCGAGTGCTTGAATTTGTGTAACCATCTCATTAGATGAAATACCACGGGTATAGGGAATCTCAACCAAGCGTCCACCATACTCAGCCAATGCTGCTAACGCTCTATCACGATATGGTACAAGGGGGCCTTCTAGCCAATCGTCACCATGCACCATGACTTCTGGACGATATTTTTTTAAATTAGGTGCGTAATCCCACTCATTTTGGGGTACCACTTGCGCTACCCCTTTGATATTTTCAACGATTTGTTTGCGATGTTCATATGTTAAATATGGCAAACGTTTATGATCAGCCACTGCAGAGTCAGACAACAGACCAACAATCACATCACCATATTTTCTCGCTTGCTCGATAATATTAATATGCCCGTGATGCAACACATCCACTGTCATTCCGATATAAACTGAAGCCATACTAAATAAACCCACTTTCTTTCAGAAATCCAGCTTGATATAAATTCAAACCAATTATTTCGAATCTATCGCTTGAATAAACCCTGCCGCTAACGACTGTGCTGTTTCAGGTTTAAGCCCAAATTTCTGACCCAACTCAAGTGCATTCACAGCGGTATCAATTGCACCGACTTGCATCAAAGACTGAATAAAACTTACCCAATACTGCTCACATTCTGGGGCAGCTTGTACCGCAAGTTCTAATCTTATTAGCGCCGCACTGTCACCTTTGGTGTTAACTTCTATAAGTCCTAAACGATGATTTGCTTCTGGGTGATTGGCCTGTATTTTTAATATTTCCTCATACAACATTGCAGCTTGTTCTAAACGACCAGCTTGATGATGATCAATCGCCAATTGCAATACATGATTAATAGCCTGCTGTAGCTCAGTGTCCTTTGAGGGAACTCGCTCCCACTTATCTAAGTACAACTGATACTTACTGACCCAGCCAGCACTGCCAAATGCACCACCACTTTGATGCGTTAAATTCACCAACCATGTGCCTAACTTCAAACCAGCCAGTCTTGCACTACGGCAAAAATCTAAATCATAAAAATGAAAGTCAAATTGTGGATCAAATTTTACGTTTGCATTAAGTAGCGTAGATTTTTTAGCCGCTAAAAATACGCCATCCATTAACTCACATGCTGCAGGCACTGCGCCATAGTCGTTAATATATCCGAAAGCTTCTTTACCATGAGCAACGCGACCACTTAAATTAACAGCTTCATCCCAAGTAAATTGATTATCGATGAAAGCCCATGCTGGCTGATTAGCCACACGACGCTTATTGCCAGCAACGCCAATCACATCAAAACTCTTTAAACCAGATATAACTGCATCCGCAAAGTTTGCTTCATCTATCCATACATCATCATGAATAAACACTAATATTGCCGAGCCATCTGCTTTTTCAATACTCTCATTAAAGACTTCTGATAATCCACGTGTATTCTCAAATGCAACATTTGCACTCAATCTACCATCCAACGCCATGTGTTTTTTTAATGAAACACCTAAGGCTGAGTGACTCCAGAACTCTTGCTCGGAGCTTCTTGTAGCACTCACAATAAGCAATGGTCGATTTGAATCACTAATAGTTACCACATCCAGTGATTCTATTTCAGTCGCTTGAATTGTCTTTTGATTCTTATGACTACTTTCAGCCTGATTCACTTGTTTTATATCTAAGAATTTTGGCGGCGTTAAGCCTGACATTTGCCATAACGCTTTTTCCATATGATGAGCAAATAATTGCCCATCAAATAATGGGGAAGCTAATACCTGCTCTCGCAAGCCTGCTCTTAATTTTGCCAGCTGACTAATGTCACTTGCAAAAGCTACGCCCTTAGCCACAAAATCATCTGCTGAATTTACCACCCAATCAGCCAACCCTGAAGCACTTAGTAAGCTAGCTCCCTGCCTTGCAATCAAACGATCTCCTGCAAGCGTTAAAGTAGGTACCCCCATCCAGAGCGCCTCACAAGTCGTCGTGCCGCCGTTAAATGGAAATGTGTCTAATATCATATCAACATCCGCATGAGCCGCAAAGTAATCTTCTCTTGTTGTAAGCCCATAAGTTAGAACACTATCTTTATTTATTCCGCAAGCTACAATGCGATCCATTACAGCTTGCAATACAACAGGATCACCTAATGCCTTATTCTGCAATCTTAGCTTAGCATTCGGCACTTGCTTAAGGACTTGAGCCCAAAGTAGCAATACATCATTTCCAATCTTGGCCATATTTTGAAAACAGCCAAAGGTAATATATCCATTCTTTAGTACTGGTAAATCGGCAACAGGAAGACTCACATCAGGCACACTAAAACAGAGCCTAGTGTTAGGTAAATAGTAAATTTTCTCTGTAAAATGATGTTGCATATTTCTAGGCAAACCCACTTCATCAGCAACAAAATAATCCATAGCATCTAGACCTGTCGTTGCAAAATAGCCTAGCCAACTCACCTGAACAGGTGCTGGCTTTCGTGCAAAAACTGGTAAACGACCACCCTCTGAGTGTCCTGATAAATCAATCAAGACATGTATTGCATCACCCCATATCAACTCTGCAGCAGACTTATCATTAAAGCCTGCAATATTTCTCCAAACGGAAAAATATTTTTTCAATCTTTGAGTAACGTCATCTTCACGACCATCTGCCGAATACGCAACCAACTCTACACGCTTAGTATCAATGTGCTTAACTACATTCTCTAAAAAAAATGCGACCGCATGTTGTCGCATATCTGCGGAAACAATTCCAACTTTTAAGCGCTCTGGCTTAGCTTCTCCAAGCCAAGACGTGTATACTTTATCTGTATTTTTTGTCACAAGCGTATTGTATTGAACGGCTTGTGCGAAACACTCATCTACAGTATGGCTTGCCGTGTAATTCATAGAAAAAAGCAAGTTTCCTTTTGCGGCTAAACAATCAGGTTGAATATCCAAGGCCTTAAGACACACCACTTCAGCCTCTTTCGGACGTCCTTGTGCCAAGTAGGTAATACATAGGTTTATATAAAGGTTAATAAAGTTAGGTGCTATTTCTAGTGCCTTCTTTAAACAAGTCTCAGCCTTTTCAAGCTGACCTTTTGTCACTAGTGTGACACTGAAATTACTCAGAATAGAAGCATCTTCAGGATTTATATGAAGCGCCTGTTCAAAAACCTGAATAGCTTCATCATAACGTCCCTGACTATCTAAAGCTAAACCAAGGTTATTGTAGGGATCTGCATATTGAGGTCTAATTTCTATAGATTTTCTACAATTAGCCTCCGATTCAACATATTGCCCAGCATCCCTGAGAACTACTGCTAAATTATTGTAAGCTACTGAATTAAGTGGATCGATATTTAAAGCCAAGCTATAGTAATGCCCAGCTTTCTGGAAGTCACCTTTTGATTTATATAACAAACCTAGATTATTATAAGCAGGTACACATTCAGGATTAAGTTGAATCGCCTTTTGATACGACAACTCTGCTTCATCAAGCCGATTTGTATCTTTGAGTAAAATACCTAAGTTACTGTAGACGTCAGAGTTACTAGGTGCGATTTCAATAAGCTTCCTATAGCACTCCTCAGCATTATCAAGCAAACCTAAAGCTTTATAAGTAACACCCAAGCCCGCCATTGCATGTATATTATCAGCATCACTTACAGCCACCGCCTGGTAGTTATCAAGGGCTTTAACATAATCCTTTTTCTCATAATACAACTGCGCTAAATTCAAACACATTGGAACATTATTCGGCTCTAACTTAAGCGCCTCTTGATAACTCGTTTCTGCTAGCTGAAACAACCCCTTGCCTTTATAAACACTACCTAAATTATAATATGCCTGCGCAAAACTGGGATTAAGCTGAATCGCCTTTTTATAGCAAACAACAGCCGAATCTAACTGTTGTTGGTCATAAAAACAGTTACCTAAGTTATATTGAACTTCATAGTCATCAGGTAAAAGCTTTGCTGCATTTTTTAGTGCTTGGAGTGCGTGATCAACAGCGCCTTGATTTTGGTAGACTGCGCCAAGCACTTTCCAAGCAAATCCATGCTTAGGATAATGCTCAGCCATCGTTGAGGCTAAAGCCAAGGCTTCTGGAAACTTTCTTTGATTAAATAACGCTAATAACGCGTTCATTTCTTCCAAAGTAGGGTTTGTATTATTTTTAGTTTTAACCATTATCCCAGACGATCAGCCATAGTTTTAACAAGAAAATAGCAATATAACACGCGGTAACTGCTAGTTTTTAGATGAATACATTATTCATGAACTGCAAGAAACTTGATATTTAAAAAAAATACACAAAAGTAGCTCACTTCTAGCAACAGAAACACAACGTCTCATACAATGACATCATCACCATCGACTGCTCTATTAACTCACTAAATTATGTTTAAAAGCATAATGCGTTAGCTCAGCATTATGCTTAAGCTGCATTTTTTCAAGTAATCGTGTGCGATACATGCTGACCGTTTTCACAGAAAGCGAGAGCTTATTTGCTACATCTGTCACAGACAACCCAGAAGCAATCATGATAAATGTTTGGTATTCTCGATCAGAAAGCAACTCATGCGGTGCTTTTTGATCATCTCTACCAATCTGATTCGCTAATATCTCGGCCACCTCAGGTGTAATGTATTTTTTACCCTTAGCTACAGTGTGGATCGCATTCACCAACTCTGAAGAGGCACTCTGTTTACACAAATATCCTGCCGCACCAGACTTTAGGGCTCGAATAGCATACTCATCTTCCCTGTGCATGGAAAGCATCAACACCGCAATATGACTATTCTCGCGCTTAATGTACTTAAGCGCCTCTATGCCACTTCTATCTGGCAGTGAAATATCCAACAATAAAACATCAGCATCAGGCTGTGAGCCCAACTTGATTGCCTCATTAGCGTTTTGGGCTTCTGCAATCACTAATATATCATCCGTTTCAGACAGAATTTGCTTGAGGCCAGCTCTTAAAATTGCATGATCATCCGCGATAATGACTT
>NZ_JAURYU010000030.1 GCF_030653755.1 Methylotenera sp. | reverse complement strand
TGCACAATCACAGTTTTACCTAAGTACAAAGGATCCATCAAACCAGTACCTAGCACATAGGTCCAGTTAAACTTGCCAGAGTGCATGATTCTATCTTGCACTTTCTCACTGTAATTAAACCAATACTCTGCTGCGGGTTGGCGTCCTAATAAAGCGCGGTGTGCGTGCAGTACGCCCTTAGGGTAGCCAGTAGTCCCTGAGGTATACACCAGATAAGCTGGGTCTTCGGCTTTGGTGAGGGGCATCTCTTCTACTGCTCCCACGCTTGCCATCGTCAGCTCAAGGTCATGCACCGCCAGTTTACTAGGCGTAATTGCCTGTGTTAGCTGCGTTAAAAGCACATGTTTTAGGTTTGGCGTATTTCCTAAAGCACCCTCTAGCTGCGATTGCATAGCACTCCATGCGGTAGCATCTGTCACCAGCACCGCAGCCCCTGAATCTTTGGCTAAATAGGCCACTTCTTCAGCCGTGAGCAAGGTGGAGGTTGGCACTGAAATAGCGCCCATTTTCATCGCACCTAGAAAAGCAATTGGATAATCCAAACTATTAGGTAAGCGAATTAATACACGATCGCCGACTTTAATGCCTAAATCACGCAATACTTGTGCAAAAAGATTAGTTTTAAGTGCTAACTCTTCAAAAGTAATGGTAGAAGTACCTAAGGCATCATCTTCTACAACCATGGCAATCTCATCAGCTTGCGCCGTGCCTAAGTGATTATCAGAGCAAGCGACACCAATATTAAAATATTCTGGAATTTGCCAATCCCACTTTGGAAAGTCAGTCAACATTATAAGAGCACTCCATATGGCCAGTTTTCTCGCACAACCTGTGCAGGTAGCAGTTGTAAAACGTGTAAAGCAAATTCCATATCGCTAGCTTTAAGCGCACGCAATGCATGCGCTCTCAATAAAGTCTGCAAGGCTTTACCAAACATGGGCGGGTCTAGCATTTCTCCATCAAATTTAATGGCGCCGCCTAGTAACGCATCAGCTTCAATGGCGGCTTTTAATATGTTAACTTTTTGTGCAACCTCAGTTGGAGAAGGTGTATAAGCAGTTTTACAAAGGTGGATATGCCCAGGATGGATGACTTGCTTACCCGTTAAGCCCATTGCTGCCTCTTTACAAGCATGCTTATAGACAACACGTGATTCGTTGTCGCCATGCAAATCCAGCCAGCGTCGCACATCATGTGGCTCTAAGTATTTTTCTGGCATAGCACTGGCGCCGATTAAGGTCTCCACGCCACCAATCACACCTTTACCTGCAATACGTGCTTCAAACATCAAGGTGTTCATGTAAAACTGTAGTTCATCAATCCAGTTTTCTGGCGTGATTTGAATGCCCATCGCTTTTGAAAAGTCATGAATCCCAAACACCACATGTTTAACCGTGCTGTACTGCATCAAATCTGGTGCTATTTTTAACGATTTTGGGTGCTCAATAATCGGCTGAATCGTAATTTTTGAGTTCACACTGAGTAAAAAGCTGGATAAATCACGCACCTCAGCTGCGCCATAAGCTTCACCCGCTTTAGCCAACATCACGACATCAATGTATTCCCCCATGTCACGCACCAATTGCATATCCAACTCGTACTCATCAGTTCTAAATGAGTTAGCACGGATAGCAACAGTGACGCGCTCATTCATCTTACGCAGCAAGGGGAGCTCTTGCCGTAATAAATCACGGCTCATTGCTTTTTGGCGACAACCGTCTTCTAAGTCAAAAATCAGCGTATGGGCATGCGTAAAGTGCGCATGTTTTTTCATACGTGCTGATGCTTGCTCCATATCCTCATAAATACCCAAGCTTGGCGCATATTTGACTGGCGGATAATATAACTGGATACCAGGCCAATAGTCGCCCAGCGCTTTGGCGTCGAAAGTGATTGGCTCTTCACCTATATGCATCATCATCTTATTCAGCCTCCTGTAGTTTGTTTAATCTGGCCGTCTTAATTTTGTAAATCATCGCATTTCTTGCTTCTTCTTTTGCACTAATCGCTTTATTCATCACGCTAGTATTGTTAATCAATGCCCAGAAGTCATTGTCTGGCAAGGTGAGTAAGGCATCGAACACTTGCAACTCTGCCAAAGTGAGTGCATCGTACTGATGCTGCACAAAGTCTTGCAGCACAATATCAAGCTCCAGCAATCCTCTTCTACAGCGCCACGCAAAGCGTCTTTGTTCAGCATCTCTTAAGTTTTCTGCATTCATCATCATGGCGCCTCAAATCGCTTTAATTGATAACGTTTTCTTTGTCGTTTTAGCTTCTTTTGCACGCTCTATTTTTAAGTCTTTAATGCTGGCAATCGCAGCATTCGGGTTCAGTTTCTTTGGGCACACATCTACACAGTTCATAATATTGTGGCAGCGATACAATCGGTATGGATCTTCTAGATTCTCTAAGCGCTCTGCTTCTGCCTGATCGCGAGAATCGACAATAAAACGGTAAGCTTGCATCAAACCAGATGGCCCAACAAATTTATCAGGATTCCACCAAAAACTTGGGCACGAAGTAGTACAAGCGCCACACATAATGCATTCATACAAGCCATCTAGTTTTGCACGGTCTTCTGGGCTTTGCAGACGCTCAGTTTCTGGCAACGGGTCATCGTTAATCAAATACGGTTTTACCGAATTGTAATGCTCAAAAAACTGCGTCATATCAACAACTAGGTCACGTATCACAGGTAAGCCTGGCATTGGGCGTAGCACAACAGGTTGCTCAAGCTCGGATAGCTTGGTAGTACAGGCAAGCCCATTTTTACCATTAATATTCATGGCATCACTACCGCACACACCTTCACGACAAGACTTACGCAGTGACAAGGTATCATCGTATTGCTTGATACGAATCAGCGCATCCAATAACATTTGGTCTCCTTCCTGCAATTCAATTTCATAATCTTGCATGTAAGGCTTTTTATCTTCATCTGGGTTGTATCTATAAATAGAGAACTTCACTTGAACACCTCGAAAAACGTTAGATATTGGGATGAAGTGCAAGGCGCACGGAACGTAGTAACTGAGACAGTACAATGGGTACTGCGAGGTTGCGAGTGACGTGCAACGCAGCAATTCGCCCAAGAAATATTGTTTTTAGAAGTGTCCATTAATAAACCCTCGCTTTAGGTACAAATGGTTCCACCGTTAATGGTTGCAAACGCACAGGTTTATAAAGCAACTGATGGTCTTTTTTATAGTAAAGTGAATGCGTTAACCAGTTTTCATCATCTCGCTCCGAAAAGTCTTCGCGCGCATGTGCACCGCGGCTTTCTTGTCGGTTGTTGGCTGCATGCATCGTAGCCACAGCAACTTCAATTAAGTTATCTAATTCCAAGGCCTCGATACGCGCAGTGTTAAACACTTGGCTTTTATCTTTAATTTCAATACGCTGCACACGCTCAGCAATTTCATTAATGCGAGTAACACCGTCTTGCAGTAAATCTGGAAACCTAAACACACCGCAATTGGTTTGCATAGTTTTACGCATTGCAGCGCCTACTTCAGCCACATTCTCACCATCTTTTTGCGCATTTAAGCGATTGATACGTGCCAAAGTTTTATCTGTAGCATCTACTGGCAATGGCTTATGCGGCTGATTTAACGCAATCTCTTGCGCCATTTTGTCACCTGCTACTTTGCCAAATACCACTAAATCTAACAGTGAGTTTGAACCTAATCGATTAGCACCATGCACTGAAACGCAAGCGCACTCGCCTACCGCATACAGGCCATTCACGATTTTTTCGCTGCCATTACTAGGCTCTACTACTTGTCCATCTAAATTGGTTGGAACTCCGCCCATCATGTAGTGAGCTGTCGGCACAATCGGAATTGGGTCAACTACAGGGTCAACATTCGCAAAAGTTTTAGCAATTTCACGAATACCAGGCAGACGCTTACTAATTAGCTCTTCGCCCAAATGGTCAAGCTTCAAATAAATCGCATCTTTATTTTTACCAACACCGCGACCAGCTTTAATTTCTGTGGCAATGGCGCGAGAAATTACATCTCGGCTCGCTAAATCTTTCGCATTAGGAGCATAACGCTCCATAAAACGCTCGCCTTCAGAGTTAACTAAATAGCCACCTTCGCCGCGCACCCCTTCGGTAATTAGCACACCTGCGTGTAGAACACCTGTGGGGTGGAACTGCCAGAACTCCATATCCTGTAACGGCAGACCAGCGCGTACCGCCATACCAAGACCATCTCCTGTGTTTATAAAAGCATTAGTACTCGCCTGAAATATACGGCCAGCCCCGCCCGTTGCTAGCATTGTGGTTTTAGCTTGCAACACATGAATATCACCCGTTTCAATTTCTAGCGCAATTACGCCGAGCACGTCGCCATCAGCGTCTCTAATTAAATCTAATGCAAACCATTCAACAAAAAATTGAGTATTTGCACGGATATTACGTTGATACAAAGTATGCAACATGGCATGCCCTGTTCTATCTGCCACCGCACAGGTACGTGAAATAGGCTTTTCACCAAAATTTTGCGTCATCCCACCAAATGGACGCTGAAATATTTTGCCATTCTCTAAGCGATCAAACGGCATGCCAAAATGCTCAAGCTCGATAATGGCTTTAGCGGCATTTTTGCACATAAATTCAATGGCATCCTGATCACCTAAATAATCAGAACCTTTAATCGTGTCGTACATATGCCAAAGCCAGTTATCGCCAGATACATTACCCAAAGCCGCGGCCACACCACCTTGCGCCGCCACAGTATGTGATCGTGTAGGGAAGACTTTAGACAGTACCGCAACCTTCACGCCTGCTTCTGCCAACTGTAAAGAAGCGCGCAACCCAGCGCCACCGCCACCGACAATCACTGCATCAAACTGATGATTTTGTATATTCATATGAGACTTAAAGCTTCCATAAAATAATGCTTACCCAGCACAGATAACCAATCAACAACATATCAACGACAATCTGCAAAAACGCGCGTAACTTTAAGTTAAAGACATAATCTTTAAATACATCCCGCACGCCAAGCCATGCATGTACAAATAAACTAACAAAAAACACTAAAGTTAATATGCGCCACCACCATGGTGACATCAAGCCTAACCATGATTCATAATTGGCAGGCTGCCTAATCGCCAATGCCAGCAGCATCAGGAACAAATAAACCACCATGACGACTGCTGAGATACGCTGTGTTAGCCATAAACGCATGCCTGGATATTTTTTTGTCAGTAGCTCTATCAACATAAGCGTGGCTTTTACCAAATATAATAAGCAAAAATAAGCATCGAACAGACCCCTAACATCAACACAATTCGACTAGAAAATCTCGCTTTATTGAGTGTTGTCATCCAATGCACGTCTTGTCCCAAATGTCTTAACCCTGCATATAGATGGTGAAAAAATGGCCAGGAAAACCCAATTAAAATCAGCTTTAATATCCAGTGCTGGAACATCTTACCCAATTCACTAAAACTCACCTCACTGCTTAATGAAGCTTGCATAGACCAAATAAGCACAGGAATTAATAAAAACAACAACATGCCACTCATGCGATGCAAAATCGACACCACAGCGTTAATAGGCAAACGAATCGTAAAAAGATTAAGATTCTTTGGCCTGTTACGCACGCTAGCCATTTACGCCGCCTCAGCCACTGCTTTTGATACACGCGCTAACAGGCGTGGATCAAAGGGTTTAGGAATAATGTAAGTTTTACCAAACTCAAGCGCTTGGAGATTGTAAGCAGCCAACACTTCAGCTGGTACTGGTTCTCGGGCAAGCTCACTAAGTGCATGTGCCGCTGCAATCTTCATCGCTTCTGTAATCTGTTTAGCTTTAGCGTCTAATGCCCCTCTAAATAAATAAGGAAAGCACAGCGCATTATTAACCTGATTAGGAAAATCACTGCGTCCAGTTGCCATCAAAATATCATCACGAATCGCATGCGCCACACTTGGCAACACTTCAGGATCAGGGTTAGCCAATGCAAAAATAATTGGATTTTTTGCCATGCCTTTTATCAGGCTAGCATCGAGTGCATTTTTAGCTGAAACACCAATGAACACGTCAGCATCTAGCATTGCATCTGCCAATGTTTTAATGTCACATGCTGCAATCGCAAGCTCACGATTATTATCATGTAGGTCAGGTCTGTTAGTATCCAGCACGCCAGTTCTATCTACCATCGTGATGTGATTCGCCCCCATATTTTTAAGCAACTTGGCACAAGAGCACCCTGCTGCACCAGCTCCCAAAAACACGATTTTTGCAGTTGATAATGTTTTGCCCTGCAAATCCAGCGCATTCAACATGGCTGCGGCAACAATTACTGCTGTTCCGTGCTGATCATCATGAAACACGGGGATATCCAACCGCTTTTTCAGTTCATTTTCTATATAAAAACAGTGTGGTGCGGCAATATCTTCTAAATTAATGCCTCCAAATGTTGGTGAAATATTCACCACAGTTTCAATGAACTCATCAGGTGTTTTTGCATTAATTTCAATATCAAATACATCAATGCCAGCAAAGCGTTTAAACAATACCGCCTTACCTTCCATCACAGGCTTACTCGCCAGTGCGCCCATATTACCTAAGCCCAATACAGCGGTGCCATCGGTAATCACCGCCACTAGGTTTCCTTTATTAGTGTACTTATATGCATTACTTGCATCGGCGTGGATTTCTCGTACAGGCTCTGCAACACCAGGCGTATAGGCAAGAGACAAGTCATCTTGCGTAACACAAGGTTTTGATGACTCTACACTCAGTTTTCCTGGTATTGGAAACTGATGGTAATCAAGTGCTCGTTTTTTTAGATCGTCCATTTTTTGTCTCTTTAAAGTTTTCTGGCGGATGCTTTCAAACTACTCCAACTCGCTCATATAATGATGGTCATCGGTTAAACACAAACCTAAGCGCCATTCCATCGGCTTATCGCCATAGGTAAACGAAACGCGCTCAATACTTAATAGTGGAAAACCCTCTTTCAACCCAAGCGCTTTTGCTACTTCTTGGTCAGCGCCCACTGCTTTCAAGCGCTCCTCAGCACGGATCATACGTATGCCAAATTGCGATTCGTACATGCTATACATTGAGCCATTGCACTCTTCAACCTTATTACCGTTTAAACCTTTAAAAGTGGCAGCTGGCACAATTAGATGGTCGTAAATGATTGGACGGCCAGAAAAAGTGAGTAAGCGCTTAACTTCTATCGTTGCTGCACCCGCTTTAATCTCCAAAATCTTAGCGAGATAATTATCAGCTTTCGATTTAACACAAGAAATTAGCTCGTTATGTAGCAACTCCTTCTTACCATCCACCGAGGTTAACCTTAAAAATCTAAGCTTAGTCACCTCTTCACTATGGGTTGCGACAAACGTACCTTTACCTTGCCTGCGAATTAAAATATTTTCGGCAGATAGGCTATCAATGGCCTTGCGCACAGTCCCTTGACTCACTTTGTATCGTGCAGCTAACTCAATTTCACTAGGAATCACATCGCCAGGACCCCATTCACCACCAATCAAACTCTGTGTAATTAACACTTTAATCTGATCATATAAAGGCCTGTAACTAGGTGAACTCAATTGCTTATCCATAATTTTTAAACCCATGCATTTGGTTGTTATCAACTTGCTTAATTTCCATGATTGAATTTATATCATGCAAAATAAAATTAGTCTAGTGTTTTATATCTTATATAAGACATAAGATAAATGTTGACACTTATTTAATTTCATCTATATAATCAAATCCACATCTTTAGAAAGTCATATTGATTATGGAATATCACATCCGACCACGACGCTCTATGCTATACGTACCGGGCTGCAATAAGCACTATCTTGACCGCGCACGCACCCTAGCGGCTGATTCTGTTATTCTGGATCTAGGCGACCCGATTCTTGTCGATGCAAAAGAAGAATCTCGAGCCAATGTAGTAGAAGCTATCTTGCAAGGCGGCTACGGCTCTCGAGAAGTAGTCGTACGCGTCAATAATTTAGATTCAGCTTGGGGGCACGATGATATTCGTGCAGTAGCCAATATTGGTGCCAATGCGATTCTTTTCCCCAATATTGAATCACGTGAAGATGTACTGAAAGCACAATCATACCTAGATGAAGCTGGTGGTAGCCATATGCCTATTATGGTGATGATAGAAAGCCCGCTTGCAGTTTTAAATGCCAAAGAAATTGCAGCTGCGTCAGACAGAATCAGCTGTATTGTGATGGCAACCTCTGACTTAATCTCCCAACTACATGCGCATGTAACACATGAACGCTCTGCCATTTTAACCTCACTATCACTGGTGATTTTAGCGGCACGCGCCTATGGCAGAAGCGTGATAGATGGCATTACTAGCGATTTCAAAAACATGCATTCTTTTGAGTATGCGTGTAGATTGGGACGCGACATGGGTTTGGATGGGAAATCACTGGTTCACCCCGCTCAAATTGCTTACTGCAATGATGCATATACGCCAAAAGCAACAGAAGTCGCTAATGCAAGGCTAATTATCACTGCGCTCAAAGAAGCCAACGAGGCTGGTCGCGGCACGGTAGTTGTGAATGACAAACTGGTCGAACATCATCACATTAAAGCCGCACAACGTTTAATTAAACTCCATGAAGCAATTATTGAGCTTGAAGAAGAATACATATAAATGGCCTCCACTATGCAATCAAACAAAACATCATCAGGTCGGTTTTTTGAACACTTCACCCTAAACGAAGTGATTCAACACGCCACTCCGCGCACGATTACCACAGGTGACGTTGCACTTTATATCGCCTTAACAGGTAGTCGCAACCCATTGCATTGTAGCGAGCCGTTCGCGCAAAGCGTGGGCTACCAATCAGCACCAATAGATGACTTACTTACATTTCATATCGCTTTTGGCAAAACCGTACCTGATATTTCTGTGAACGCGGTGGCAAACTTAGGCTATGCCGATGTGCGCTTCTTACAACCCGTATCTGTAGGCGACACGCTCAGTACGTCCAGCCAAGTGATTGGGCTTAAACAAAATTCCAACGGTAAAAACGGGGTTGTTTATGTACGATCAACCTCAGTGAATCAGCATAACCAGCCAGTTTTAAGCTGGGTGCGCTGGGTCATGGTGCATAAAAATGACGCCAATGCTCCAGCACCTGAAACCATAGTGCCAGAATTACCCGCATTTGTTGCAGCAAATCAATTAAACATCCCGGCATACTTAACGGCAACCAACTTTAACCAAGATGCCACGGGTGGACAATTCTATTGGGAAGACTATCAAGCAGGAGAACGCATTAATCACGCCGCAGGCATGACGATTAACCAGAGTGACCACTCGCTCGCCACGCGGCTTTATCAGAATAATGCACGCCTGCATTTTGACGCACATTTAATGCAGACGTCCACATTTGGCAAACGTTTGGTTTATGGCGGCATCGTTATTTCCGCCTGCCGAGCATTAAGTTATGAAGGGCTAGAAAACGCCATCAGCATTGTTGCCATTAACGCAGGCACACATGCCAACCCATGCTTCGCAGGCGACACCATTTATACATTTACCGAAGTGTTAGATCGCTGGGAACTGCCAAACAGAAGTGATATAGGCGCACTCAGGCTACGCATGGTAGGCATCAAAAACATGAACTCAACCGATTTGGCAGAAACAAAACAATTCAACAGTTACCACCCTAATGTAGTACTTGATCTTGATTACACCGTACTTATGCCACGCAAAGGAAATCAATAATGGCTGCGACTTTATATAAAAAACACCCTAATGAAGCCTTATTTGGTGGAGAAAAACCATTCCCGCTCATTCCAGCCTGCGAGCACTTTGCTGGCAGTGAAAAACTCATACTAAAAGCACTATCACTACAAGATAGCATTGGTGCTGTGTTTGATATCACTTGCGATTGTGAAGATGGCGCAGCCGCTGGGCAAGAGCGCGAGCATGCGGAGATGATTGTTCGCGTATTAAATTCAGAAGCCAACAAACACCAAATGGCAGGTGCGCGTATTCATGACTACACGCACCCTGGATGGAAATTAGATATCGACATTTTAGTCGCAGGTGCGGGCAAGGTACTGAGCTATATCACCATTCCAAAATGCACGGATATCAGCCAAGCCAGTGAGATGATTCAGTACGTTCAAAAGATAGCGAAACAAAATAACATTGATCGCGTCATTCCAATCCACATACTGATTGAAACCCACGGCGCACTCAAACAAGTGCATGAAATAGCCACATTACCATGGTTACAAGTACTTGATTTTGGCTTAATGGACTTTGTCAGCGCACATCATGGCGCGATTCCCGCAAGTGCAATGCGTAGCCCTGGTCAATTTGAGCACAAACTCTTATCTCGGGCTAAAACTGAAGTGGTCGCCGCCGCACTTGCTAATGGTGTAGTGCCTGCACATAACGTAACGCTGGACTTAAAAAACGCAGAAACCACATTAAGTGACGCCAGCCGCGCACGCAATGAATTTGGTTTTATGCGCATGTGGAGTATTTACCCAACTCAAATCCAAGCCATTGTAGATGCAATGAAGCCTAATTTTGATGAAGTGTCTGATGCCGCCAACATCTTACTTGCCGCACAAAACGCCGATTGGGGCCCGATTCAATACAACGGCGAGTTACATGACCGCGCAACCTACAGATACTTTTGGGAAGTGTTGCAGAAAGCCAGACTCACTAGAGTGGACATTTCTACAGAAGCAACTGAAGCATTTTTTTAAACAACAAATAACCCAAACACAAATCGGTACGCATGAATGCTACCGAAAGGATAGGGTTTTAAATGCAACACACGCTGACATAGCAATCTAGCATGATTAAAATGAACTGAAGGAAGTGAGCAATGAACAAACAAGCGACCGCAGGTACACGATTCAGAGCCGCATTAAGCGCCGAAACGCCTTTACAAATCATAGGGGCAATCAACGCTTATCATGCACTACTCGCCACACAAACAGGCTACAAAGCCTTGTACTTATCTGGCGGCGGCGTGGCAGCAGGTTCATTAGGTATTCCAGACCTAGGCATATCAACCCTAGAAGACGTACTGATTGACGTACGCAGAATCACTGATGTCACTGAAACACCATTGTTAGTAGATATCGACACTGGTTTTGGCGGCGCATTTAATATTGCGCGCAGTATCAAGAGCATTATTAAAGCAGGCGCTGGCGCAGTGCATATTGAAGACCAAGTGCAAGCCAAACGCTGTGGACATCGCCCAAACAAAGCGATTGTCAGCCAAGCTGAAATGGTAGACCGCATTAAAGCAGCTGTTGATGCAAAAACTGACCCTGACTTTGTCATTATGGCGCGAACCGACGCATTGGCTGTCGAAGGCCTGCAATCAGCAATCGACCGCGCATGCGCCTGTGTTGAAGCTGGGGCAGACATGATTTTCCCTGAAGCCATCACCGAACTTAGCATGTATCAACAGTTTGTAGAGGCAGTCAAAGTACCAGTGCTTGCCAATATCACCGAGTTTGGTGCCACACCATTGTTTACCGTTGATGAGCTACGCAGTGCCAATGTAAGCATGGTGCTATACCCACTTTCAGCATTTAGAGCCATGAATCAGGCCGCACTCAACGTGTACCAAGCCGTACGTAATGATGGCACGCAAGCCAATGTAGTCAACACGATGCAAACACGTGCAGAACTCTACGAACACCTCAACTATCACGCATACGAACAAAAGCTAGACGAATTATTTAAGGGAGAAAAGTAGCATGACACAAACCAACACTACTCAAGAACCTAAAAAGAAAAAAGGCGTAGCGCTCGCTGGCATCTCAGCGGGCACTACTGCAATCTGTACCGTTGGTCACACTGGGAACGACCTGCACTACCGTGGCTACGACATTATAGAGCTTGCAAAATCAGCCACGTTTGAAGAAGTAGCTCACCTACTGATTCATGGTGAACTACCTAATAAAGCTGAGCTAGCTGCATATCACCAAAAGCTCAAGAAGTTACGCGGCCTACCTGATGGTTTAAAAAAAGTGTTAGAGCAAATCCCTGCGAACGCACACCCTATGGATGTGATGCGCACTGGCTGTTCAATGCTTGGCACACTAGAGCCAGAGGCAAGCGACCGCAATATTGAAGATGCTAAAAACTTAGGCGATAGGTTAATCGCCTGTTTTGGCTCTATTTTGATTTACTGGTACCACTTTAGCCACAATCAAAAACGTATCGAAGTAGAAACCGACGAAGACTCGATTGCCGCGCATTTCTTACATTTACTGCACGGCAAAACACCTTCGGATTTACACATCAGCGCTATGAATACATCGCTTGTGTTATATGCAGAGCATGAATTTAACGCCTCTACATTTACGGCACGTGTGGTAGCTGGCACCCTATCTGACATGTACTCATGCGTCACAGGCGCGATTGGTGCATTACGTGGACCTAAACACGGCGGTGCAAATGAAGCCGCCATGGAAATTATTGAACGCTACAAAACGGCTGATGAAGCAGAAGTCGACATCATGCAACGCATGGCGCGTAAAGAAATCATTATCGGATTCGGCCACCCTGTTTATACAATAGCAGACCCAAGAAATGAATCAATCAAATCTGTTAGCCGCAAATTATGTGAAGATAACGGCAACATGACGCTATTTGATGTTTCCGCCCGTATTGAAGAAACCATGTGGCGCGAGAAAAAAATGTTTCCTAACTTGGATTGGTATAGCGCGTCCAGTTATCACATGATGGGCATCCCTACTGGCATGTTCACCCCGATTTTTGTGATATCACGTACCACAGGCTGGGTCGCGCATGTGATTGAGCAACGCATTGATAACAAAATTATCCGCCCAAATGCTGAATATGTAGGGCCTGATAATCGCCCCTATGTACCACTAGAAAAACGTTAACAGTTAACTTCTGTCATTTCTGCGAGAACTGAATCCATTTTTTTATCCTCCGTTTAAATATGGATTCAGTTTTGGTGGGAATGACGAACTCAATTAAATTACTTTCATATTAAAGGCCCTAAAATATGTCGTCGCACATCTCAAACGTCCGTCCCGCACCTGACCAAGTCATTGTTGATATTGCTAATTATGTTGCAGATTTTGAAATCAATAGCGATGAAGCCTACGACACTGCACGCAATTGCCTGATGGATACATTAGGCTGTGGATTTGAAGCACTGGATTATCCAGCTTGTACAAAGTTGCTCGGCCCAGTCATTGCTGGCACCGTTGTGCCTAATGGCGCAAAAGTACCAGGCACTAACTTTCAGCTTGACCCAATACTCGCCGCATTTAATATCGGCGCAATGATACGCTGGTTAGACTTTAACGATACCTGGTTAGCTGCGGAATGGGGTCACCCATCGGATAACCTAGGCGGAATTTTGGCGGTAGCAGATTATATGTCACGCAAAAATATCGCAGAAGGCAAAGCACCGCTTACCGTCAAAGACGTACTCACTGCCATGATTAAAGCGCATGAAATCCAAGGCGTACTCGCGCTTGAAAACAGCTTTAACCGCGTTGGTTTAGACCACGTAATTTTAGTAAAAATTGCCTCTACCGCAGTGGTGACCAAACTACTAGGCGGCAATAAAGAAGATATTATCAACGCCGTTTCTAATGCTTTTGTGGATGGACAAAGCCTACGCACTTATCGTCATAGCCCGAATACTGGCTCGCGTAAATCTTGGGCAGCTGGCGATGCAACCTCACGTGCGGTAAGGCTGGCTTGGATGACAATGCAAGGTGAAATGGGCTACCCATCTGCACTCACTGCCAAAACATGGGGCTTTTACGACGTGCTGTTTAAAGGCAATGCGTTTAAATTCCAACGTGCTTACGGCTCTTATGTCATGGAGCAAGTGCTGTTCAAAATCTCGTTCCCAGCTGAGTTCCACGCACAAACAGCAGTGGAATGTGCCTTGCAGCTAAATAAAGAAATCGGCAACCGCTTACAAAGCCTAGAACAAATTGCAGCCATCGACAAAATCGTGATTACCACACACGAATCTGCAATTCGTATCATTGATAAAACAGGACCGCTCGACAACCCTGCCGATCGCGACCATTGCATTCAGTACATGGCAGCCATCGGCCTATTAAAAGGCAACCTGACTGCTCAGGATTACGAAGATGAAGCCGCGGCAGACCCACGTATTGATGCGATTCGCAGCAAAATGACCTGTGTAGAAAAAGCAGAATACACGCGCGACTACCTAGACCCAGAGAAGCGCTCAATCGCTAATGCGATTCAAATCTTCTTTAAAGATGACACTAGCTCAAGCAACATTGCCGTAGAGTACCCAATTGGCCACCGCCGTCGCCGTGGTGAAGGCATCCCTGAATTGGTCAAAAAATTCAAAGTGAATTTAGCACGAAGATTTGATGCAAAAAAACAGGCAGATATTTTGGCGTTATGCTTAGCACAGAGTACGTTAGAAACCATGCCAGTGAATGAGTTTGTAGATATGCTCGTTGCTTAATTCGTAGGCAGTATGTGCAGATAGCCTTTTAATTCGCACACACTACGCTCGATATTTATAGACCACTGAGTAATGCCTAATTTCAAGATTTAAAAGAAAAGCGACATAAAAAAGTCAATACTTATAACAGTTATTAAATGGACGCGTGCATCTGCTTAGTAACTGTTATAAGTCAACGGAGAGTTAGGTGTGGACTTACAGAATGCAACTATAAATCAACACTTTGTCCCTCAAATAGAGCAAAGACTTAATGCGATTAATCCATTAGCTAAAAAGGATAATCAAAAAATCTATTCATTTAGTTTAAATGATCGAGAATCTCACTCTATTAGTCTAAACTCAGACAAAGGCTTTAAAATTTCAAATACTTTAAGCTTGAACGATATATTTAGCTTTGAAGTTTTAAAGAATGAGACAGCTAGATATAATTTCGAAAATTTATTTTCTCAGTATGAAGCTAACATAAAATCAAATACCGAGAGCTTAATTTCAAAGTTACCTAATGCAGGTGCTAATATAAAATCAGAAATTCTCAATATTTTTCTCTCTAAGTTTTTAAATTTTGTACGAAATCCATATTCAATAAAAAAGATTCTAAATACATTTCCTTTGCTTAAAAATTTATGTCCAACAGACCCTGTTCAGTATAAGAACTTCGAGCGAGTACTTAATGGGAGGAAGCCTCAGCAAAGTCACCTATGTAATCAACTGGACGTGTCCGAAGCTGAGTATACTGACTGGCTTTCCATTATTTTCCTTTTGCTAAATCCTCTTGAGAAAGGTCAACCCAATTTTTTAGAGCAGCTTGTTAAAGGGCTTTATGAGGACCCAGAACTTTTCATTATGGTACTAATATATACCTACGATGATAAGACATGCCTTCTTTCCGATCGGGGCTATAGCATTCCACTTCCAGAGGACGATCATTTGGCTTGGGATTTTAATTTGTATTCTCATGGATTTATTAGGTACATCTTCGGAAATATTAACTTGCTTACTCCAACCAACGATCCTAAAGAGTTAGTGGGGAAATTCAAAGCAATGCCAAAATCAATATATGTGCATAATATAACCAATGATTTGGATACTCTAGCGCAGTACAATAAGCATGTCGTTTACCAGTGCCACAAAAATGTGTTTAACTCTAGTCTTGAGTGCTATGGTTTATAAATGGTGTGGTAAGTAGCTTATTAATGCACATACATTCTTTGTAGGCCTTACTCCACCCACGCTAAATCTGCCAGTCAATCGGCGCTTCACCGCGCCTTTTTAGGTACTCATTGATACTCGAAAATTGGTGGTTACCAAAAAAACCTCGATGTGCTGATAACGGTGATGGATGCACCGATTTCAGCACCATATGTTTTCTCGGGTCGATCATCTCGCCCTTTTTCTGGGCATAACTCCCCCACAGCACAAACACCAAGCCTTCCCGATACTGGTTTAAAGCTGCAATCGCCGCATCGGTAAAGGTTTCCCAACCGCGCTTTTGGTGCGAGCCAGCATTGGCCATTTCCACCGTTAGTGTTGCATTTAATAACAGTACGCCTTGGTTTGCCCAAGACGTCAAATCGCCTTTCCCTCGGATTTTAATGCCTAGATCATTTTCAATTTCTTTAAAAATATTGAGTAATGAAGGTGGCAACGCAATGCCTTCTGGCACTGAAAAACTCAATCCATGCGCTTGACCGACTCCGTGGTAAGGATCTTGCCCAATAATCACCACGCGCACCTTGTCAAATGGGGTGTGATTAAAAGCATTAAAAATCAGTGAGCTAGGTGGAAATATTATCTTGCCAGCGGCTTTTTCTTGCAGTAAAAAAGCGCGTAACGATTGCATATAAGGCTTATCAAGCTCGTTACCAATCACAGCTTGCCATGTAGGGTGAAGTTGACCAGATTTTTCTTGTGGCATTTTTTAAAGCGTTAGTATTGAAGATAAATCTATTATAGACCGAAGTGGACATGCATTTATGTCATCAACATCAGCAGTTATACGCACACTATGATCCAATCAATTAAGTAATCAATTGATATAAAAATAAAAACTTTTTGCCCCTCTCTGCTACTAAGGTAAAATAGCACTTTTATAAAACGCTGATTTTTTTGCTATGTCACTTACCACATTAAATGCACTCTCCCCTCTTGATGGTCGCTACCAATCTAAACTTGATGCTTTACGCCCTTACTTTAGTGAATATGCGCTGATTAAACACCGCGCATGGGTAGAAGTAGAGTGGCTTAAAGCGTTAGCTGGCGCACCAGCGTTAGCTGAAATTTCACCATTTAGCGCTGAAACTATCCAAGAGTTAGATGCCGCAATTAGCAATTTCAGTGAAGCAGATGCATCACAGGTGAAAGCGATTGAAGCACGTACTAATCATGATGTAAAAGCGCTTGAATACTGGCTAAAAGAAAAGTTTGATAGCAACCCTGAAGTTAAAAAAGCCAGTGAATTTATTCACTTTGCCTGTACCTCAGAAGACATCAACAACTTATCTCACGGCTTGATGCTAAAAAGTGCGCGTGACAGCGTGATGGTGCCATTCTTAAACAATCTAATTGCACGTTTAACTGAGCTATCAGAGCAATTGGCTAACCAACCGATGCTATCACGCACGCATGGCCAAACAGCATCACCTACCACCATGGGTAAAGAACTAGCCAACGTGGTATACCGCTTACAACGTCAGCAAAAACAATTGGCTAACAATGACATTCTAGGGAAAATCAACGGTGCAGTTGGTAACTTTAATGCGCACTTATCTGCATACCCTGATTTCGATTGGGAAAGCTTCGCAGAACGTTTTGTATCCTCATTAGGTCTGACTTATAACCCAATGACCATACAAATTGAACCACACGATTACATGGCGGAACTGTACGACACACTAGCACGTATTAATACGATTTTAATTGATATCAACCGCGATATTTGGGGTTATATCTCTGTAGGTTACTTTAAACAAAAAGTAAAAGCGGGCGAGATCGGTTCATCTACGATGCCGCATAAAGTTAACCCGATTGATTTCGAAAACAGCGAGGGCAATTTAGGTTTAGCGAATGCAGTGTTACGCCATATGGCAGAGAAATTACCAATTTCTCGCTGGCAGCGTGATTTAACCGACTCTACGGTATTACGTAATATGGGTGTGGCTTTCGGCTACACATTGCTAGGCTACGATTCTTGCTTACGCGGCTTAAATAAACTAGAAGTAAACCCTGCACGATTAGACGAAGATTTAAATAATAGCTGGGAAGTGTTAGCAGAACCGATTCAAACAGTAATGCGCCGCTATGGTATCGAAAACCCATATGAACAGTTGAAAGAGCTGACTCGTGGCAAAGGTGGCATCAATCAAAGTTCATTGCACACATTTATTAGCGGCTTATCTATTCCAGAAGAGGCTAAACAAGCACTACTAGCACTGACACCTGCAACTTACACAGGTAAAGCAGCGGAGCTTGTTAAAACGATTAAGTGAGTTTAAATGGATTTAAAAACCAGTGACAATAAGGCGCAAGCTCTTGATTAGACGCCTTATTATCTACGTAATTTTTTTATGTTGGGGAGCGCTTGCATACGCAGATGACAATAGCTACCAAGTAGAAATTGAAGCGCCCTCCTCATTAGAATCACTATTACAGAATCATCTCGACATCATCAAATGGCGTAAAAACCCGCGAATGTCACCAGGCGAGTGGAAGCGTCTATCCGCAGAAGCGCCCCAACAAATCAAAGACTTGCTGGCGACAGAAGGCTATTTTTCTCCAAATATCAAGCTGCAATCTACGCAAAACAATAGCGAACATATTGCTAAATTTACGATTAAACCAGGCAAGCCTAGTGTCATCAACAATGTAGAGATCACATTCGCTGGTGACATCACTGAACAATCTGACAAAACGATGCCCAGTCAGCAACAAATTCGCGATGAATGGCCACTCAAATCTGGCATGACATTTACACAGGCCGCTTGGTCTGATGCAAAGCGCAGCTTACTGACTAAATTACTGGTCAATCGCTATCCAAACGCAACCATCACTGAAACCAAGGCTATTATTGACGCCAATCAACATACGGCATCCTTGCAGATTAATGTAAACAGTGGAAACACCGTGCACTTTGGCGAGATACAGATTGATGGTTTGCAACGCTATCCTGAAAGCATCATCCACAACCTTAACCCGATTAAACCTAATGAGGTTTATAGTCAAGCACAGTTACTGACTTTTCAAACCCGCTTACAAGAGAGCGGCTATTTCCGCGTCGTAGAAGTCACCTCAGATGCCAGAGCGGCTTCTCAAGAAACTAACTTGGTGCCAATTAAAGTAAAAGTTGATGAAAATCAATCAATTAAACTCAGCACGGGCTTGGGTTACAGTACTAACACTGGTGTACGTACGCAACTGACAGTAGATCATTTAAACTTATTTGATCGCAATTGGCGAATGACTTCCAGTCTAAGACTAGAGCAAAGGCTACAATCCGTTTCTGGCGTGATTCGCCTACCGACCACTGAGGACGGCTATCGGGACAGTGCAAACGCCTCCACAACACGCACAGAGATTGAAGGACAAACAACCACCCTGACACAAACAGGCGTAAAGCGCGCGTGGGGAACACTTAAACGTGAGCAATATGTAGGCGCTAACGTACTGTCCGAGCAAGTTAAGTTAGATGGTGCAGAATCATCCGATAACTATGCAGCAACATTAGGCTACGGCATCACATTAAGACGTACTGATAATAACTTAAACCCTTCGCGCGGTTATTTATTTAACGCTCAATTTAATGGCGCACCTTTAGCATCACTATCCAATGGCACTTTCTTGCAGAGCTATTTTAAAACACAGGCTTATTACCCAATCACTAAAAGCACCCAACTAATCGCGCGCGCTGAACTAGGGATGGTGCATGGGAAAAATAGCGCACCCGCCACTTTTCTATTCCGTGCAGGCGGTGATCAATCGGTACGTGGTTATGGCTTCCAGAGCTTAGGCGTCAACGAAGGTGATGCAATTGTGGGTGGACGCTATCTTGCTACTGGTAGTATTGAAATTATTCAATGGCTAACACCCGAGTGGGGAGCAGCGATCTTTACTGACTTTGGTAATGCCGCTAACACAGTTAAAGATTTAAAGCCTGTTTATGGATACGGCTTAGGTGCCAGATGGAAAAGCCCTGTAGGACCTATTGGCGCTGACATTGCTTACGGACAAGAAACAGATGAGTACCGTATGCATTTCAATATTGGGGTGATATTTTAATGACACGCTACTTGCAAATTCTACTAGTGAGCATCGCCTTATTGCTATTGCCCTCAGCACATAGTGAATCAACCATTAGTCTCAGCACCAGCTTAGATACCTTTAGCTATGACCTAGACAGTATTCATCTAAAACTAGAGAAATTTAGTGCACGCTGGCAACTCTCACCTTTTGGTGAGGGCGATTTACGCGTAGAGCAATTAAAAGCCAAACGCCTGATTATCACGCTTAAAGAAAGTGAAACTGAAGCAAAAGAATCACCATTACCTAACAGTATCAAACTCCCCTTCCCGATGGCTATCGAACAGTCAGAAATTAGCGAAGTCATCATCGTGAACGGGGATGACCGTCAGATACTTCACAACGTTAAACTAAATTTTAAGGGTGATGCAAAAACACTCAACCTGAATCTTTCTCATGCAAGTACGCCGTGGGGAGAGGCTTCAGCACACATCAATATGAGCGCAAGCAAGCCCTTCACGCTCAAAGGTGACTTCTCCCTTAAAAAAACCGATGCTGATTACCCTTATGCTTTAAAAGCAGAATTAAGTGGTGACCTCAATACTATTAACATCCATTCAACCTCTTGGTTAGCACTACAAGATGGGAAAATAAATTTATTAAATTCAAATACACATCAAGCTGGCGCGCAACTCATCATTGATGCTCAAATGGAGTTGAATAAAAACTATGCAATACAGTTACGAGGGCAGGTTCTGGAACTATACCCAGCCCGTTTAGGCAATTATCCAGAGGCATTGCTCAATATAGACTTTAACCTAGAGGGCGAACTCAAACCATCACTCAATGCAGCACTATCCATCACAACACATGATAGTGTTTGGCAACAACAAACCGTATCTGGCTCAGTAAACGCACAATTAAATGGCCAAGCACTAGAACAACTAGCGTTTGCAGTGAGCATTGCCAATAATCAAATAAAAGGCACTGGAAACATTAATAAAGAAAACCTGCACTTAGCATGGCGGGCAGATTTTCCTGACATGAGCAAACTTGATCAAGCCTACTCAGGGCAAGTAAATGCTAACGGCACTCTCGATGGTACGATTGATAACCCATCAGCAACACTCAAACTACTCGCTCAAAAATTACAACTATCTAAAGACTTACAGATTGAGCACTTAATAGGTGAAGCGAACATCACAGCAGGTGAAAACGGCACGATAGCCGCGAACATTGAAGCACAAACAATCAAGTATGGGAGCTACGCGCCCATTAATAGCGCCATCACATTAAAGGGCACGCAAGCTGACCATACCATCATCATTAATGCAGAAAACGAAGAGCATCAATTGCAAAGCACGCTTAAAGGTGGAGTGCAATTAAACCAATCATCAGCAAAAAAACAATGGTTAGGTTTGCTGCAACAACTTGATTTTGCAGGAGGCACCCCCGTCACACTTAAAGCACCGGCCCCACTTAGTGCGGATTTAAGCCAGATATCGCTCAAGCAAGCATTACTCACACGTCAAAATGGCGCGATTAATATCGAACACCTACATGTCGGTAACAACATATTAGATAGCAAGGGCTCTCTTGAAAAGATAACTTTAGATGACCTGCCGCCAAACTTATTAGAACTACCAAGTACGCTGAGCAGTAATGCAGTTTTTTCAGGAAAATGGTCACTTGAAACTAAAGATACAATCAATGCACACTTTAGCCTGTGGCGTGATAGTGGCGATATCACTTTCAAAAAATCAGATGGCACGCTATTACCATTAGGTTTATCAGAAACGCAATTGGTACTTAACGTTGTCAACAATGAATTAGCCGCCAAGATCAGTTTGAATGGTAAAAATATTGGCACACTAAATGCTGAAACAGCGACTCAACTTACAAAAACAGACGCAGGCTTTAGCTTACACAACAACGCACCATTTAAATTAACCAGCAACGCTCGGCTCAATACTTTGCTGTGGCTTCCTATGCCATCATCCATGATGGATGCAGACCTTGATGGAAAAATAACACTGTCTGCAAATGCCGACGGCACCATTGAGCACCCCAACCTGAGCGGTAACGTGAATGGCGAAAAAATCAGCTTTAGCCTGCCTTCTGAAGGCATTCAATTAAGCAACGGTACATTTCAAGCGCGTTTTGAAAATGACCAGCTAAACATTGAGCAAATGATCTGGCAAGGTGGCTCTGGCAACCTAAGTGCAAACGGCTGGGTAAAGCTAAATCAAGGAAAACCAACCATAGACCTCGCTTGGACAGCGGATCAATTTACAATACTATCTAGAGCTGATCGCCTGCTCACATTAAGTGGCACAGGTAAAACCATCCTCGCTAACAATTTACTCAACATAATGGGCGATTTCACCGTCAACAAAGGTCTAATAGAACTCGCTCAAGAAGATACACCTACGCTAGGTGATGATGTGGTGATTTTAGGGCAAGCCGTTGTAGAAAAAGAAGCTTCATTACAAATTCTACTCAATGGCTTACAGATCAAATTAGGCAATGACTTTACCCTGCGTGGACGTGGGCTAGACGCGAAGCTAGCAGGTGCACTAACACTAACAGGCCTCACCGAATATAGACCCTACACCGAAGGCAGTATCAATGTCGAAAAAGGCACTTTCATGGCATATGGCCAGATATTAACGATTGATCGAGGCATTTTAAAGTTTAATGGCCCGATGGATAACCCAGGTTTAAACATCCGAGCAATGCGTAATAGCAAACCTGTCAATGCTGGCGTTGAAATAACAGGTAGCGCAACAACGCCAGTAGTGAAGCTAGTCTCAGACCCCAATGTACCAGAAACAGATAAACTCGCATGGCTAGTACTGGGTCATGGCACAGATCAAGCAGGGAAAAACGATTTTGCCATGCTATCGCTCGCCGCTGGCGCACTATTCTCACAAGGACAATCGGTCCCGCTACAAAGCCAAATAGCACGCGCTGCTGGCCTAGATGAGTTCAGTTTTGCTGGCGGTGATGCTGAAAATGCATCACTCACACTAGGTAAACGACTCAGCTCACAACTGTATCTCAGTTACGCAAAAAGTATCAGCAGCTTACAAGATGTCGCCAGACTCACCTTCAACATCACGCCACGCTGGGCATTGCGCGCTGAAGCTGGCAATGAAAGTGCTGTCGATGTGTTATATACTTTCAGCTTCAAGTAACGAAATGAAGCCGAATGAACGAAATCCTAGTCCTATATTATTCTCAAGGTGGCGCAGTCCGTGAAATGGCGCAGCTGATAGCACGTGGCGTGCAGAGTGTTGATGGCATTAAAGCGCGCATTCGCACCGTCCCTAAAGTATCAGCAAATTGTGAAGCCACAGAATCCGATATCCCTAACTCAGGTGACCCCTACGTTGAACTACAAGATTTAGAGGAATGTATTGGACTAGCATTAGGGAGTCCAACCCGCTTTGGCAATATGGCAGCGCCGATGAAATATTTTCTTGATGGCACCACTGCACTTTGGCTAAAGGGCGCTCTGACTGGCAAAGCGGCCGCTGTATTTACTTCTAGTGGCTCTATGCATGGCGGTAACGAAACCACTCTTATCACCATGATGTTGCCGCTAATGCACCACGGCATGATCATTGTCGGCTTACCGTATTCAGAGCCTGCATTATCAGCCACCACCTCTGGCGGCACACCTTATGGTGCGAGTCATATTGGCGGAGCAATGGATGATAAACCCATCAGCGATGATGAAAAAAAACTATGTATCGCACTAGGTAAACGCCTCGCGGAATCTGCATTAAAGTTATCGAGAAAACTCTAAAACATGACCAGTTTACATCTAGAAGCTAGGCAATTTTTAAGAAGCACGCGAACCAGCATACTTTCAACACATTCAACAAAGTACGAAGGCTACCCTTTTGGTTCAGTAGCACCGTTTGTATTAGACCACCAATGCCAACCCATCATATTAATTAGCAATATTGCAGAACACACTAAAAATATCGCTGCTAATCCAAAAGTATCATTGCTGGTATTTGCTGGGGCAGAAGACTTACAAGCGAATGCAAGACTTACGCTACTAGGTACGGCTAGTGAGATTAATAAAAATGAAGACGCTAATTTACGCGAGCGTTATTTACGCTACCTACCACAAGCGAGCGGCTATTTTGATATGCATGATTTTGCTTTTTATCGTATAAAAATTGAAACAGCACGCTATATTGCTGGTTTTGGAAAAATGGGCTGGCTGTCGGGAGATGACTTAATTAATGACATTCCTACAGATGCATTACTCGCGAATCAGGAAGCACAAATTCTTGCGCACATGAATACAGACCATGCCGATAGCCTAATCCGTTATTGTCAGCACGTTCACGGTGTACAGGCTACCCATGCAACCATGCTAGGAATCGATTGCGATGGCTTTGATGTCAACGCCACTGTTGGCGACATAGCAACAATCTTACGCTTTAACTTTGAAACACAAATCCATGATTCACAATCTGCCAGAGCCGCATTGGTGAGCCTCTCAAAATCAGCCAACCTTTAAAAACGTGAATAGAATCAACATGCTTAACAAACTTCAACTGGGTGCTTCGATTAGCCTCATCACACTTATTTTACTCACACTCGCATGGGAAACTATTTTAGCGCCATTAAAACCTGGCGGCTCACTACTCATGCTCAAGACTTTACCGCTATTACTGCCTTTGTTTGGTATTTTGCGAGGCAAACGCTACACCTACCAATGGTCGTGTATGTTCATCTTATTTTACTTCACTGAAGGTGCAGTTCGCGCTTGGGCTGATACAGGTCTTTCTGCCAAACTTGCCCTACTTGAGGTTATCCTAACAATCTTATTTTTTACATGTACGATTTTTTACGCACGACTAACACGTCAACCAAAGCAAATCAGTATATAAAACATGTAAACAAGCATAAGTTTTTACATCCATACCGCGCCAAACATGCCGTCTTCTACTATAATTTAGTCATGAATATACTATTAGCAAGTTACGCATGAAAATACTGCTCTCAAACGATGATGGTTACTTCGCACCAGGTTTAAATATACTGGCAGAACATATTGCAAAAATTGCAGATATTACAGTCGTAGCGCCTGAAAGAAACAGAAGTGGCGCGAGCAACTCTCTCACACTTGATCGCCCTTTGAGCGTAAAAAAAGCATCTAACGGCTTTTTTTACGTCAACGGCACACCCACAGACTGTGTGCATATCGCACTCACTGGCTTAATGGATACGATGCCAGACATGGTGATTAGCGGCATCAATGATGGTGCCAACATGGGTGATGACACCATTTACTCAGGCACTGTTGCAGCAGCGATGGAAGGTTATTTGCTTGGCATTCCATCGATTGCGGTATCAATGTCTCAACACAACTCTACACATTTTGAAACCGCTGCAAAAGTTGCAGTTGAACTTGTTCAGCATTATCAAAAAAATGGCTTTAACATACCAACATTACTTAATGTAAATGTGCCTGACATCCCTTATGAAGCACTGCAAGGTCGTACAGTCACACGCTTAGGCAAACGCCACAAAGCAGAGCCAGTCGTACAGCTTAAAACACCTCGTAATGAAACCGTCTATTGGGTAGGCGCCGCGGGCCAGCCCAATGATGGCGGTTTAGGCACAGATTTTTACGCGATTGCTAATCAACAAGTTTCTATTTCTCCCATTCAAGTTGATCTAACCTGCCATGCACAGCTGAATGACGTAAAACAATGGTTATCTAGCTAACTAATACTGGAATAAATCTTGGCTCTCATTAGATCATCACAAGCAGGCATTGGCATGACATCACAACGTACGCGTGATCGCATGCTAAATCGACTCCGTGAACAAGGTATTAAGGATGAAATTGTACTCTCAGCGATTGGCAGTATTCCTCGCCATATCTTTGTAGACGAAGCACTCTCCATTCGCGCTTATGAAGACGTATCTTTACCAATTGGCTTTGGTCAAACCATTTCCCAGCCCTATATTGTCGCCCGCATGTCGGAACTGCTACGCAATGGTCAATCAATAGAAAAAGTACTCGAAATTGGTACTGGCTGTGGCTACCAAACCGCAGTGTTATCAAAACTGGCTAAAGAAGTTTATTCTGTTGAACGTATCCGACCCTTGGTCTTAAAAGCACGCGACAATCTGCGCAAACTAAAATGCATCAACGTTAAGCTAGATCATGCCGATGGCAATATGGGGTTAGCACAATTAGCGCCATTTGATGCCATTATCGTCACGGCAGCAGCAAGCCATATCCCACAAGATTTATTGACGCAGCTAGCAATTGGCGGCCGTTTGGTAATCCCTGTAGGCACCGATGAGCAAGTGCTACATCTAGTAGAGCGCGTCTCTGCAAACGATTACCATCAAACTCAATTAGAACCTGTAAAGTTTGTTCCATTACTAGGCGGTACCAGTTCACAATGAATGCAATACGCAGCTTTTTCATCCTATTTATCTCATTACTTAACTTCGCATGTAGCACTACCCCAGCACCTGTGATTGACCGATTACCACAAGGTAAATCCAACAAATCACAAACCACACCCACTCTTCAAAAAGTTGGTACTGACTGGCGACCAGCAAGTTATACCGTAAAAAAAGGCGACACACTTTATAGCATTGGCCTTGAGCACGGTTATGACTATAAGGATATCGCACAGGCTAATAACATTAGCGCCCCTTACATCATTAAAATTGGCCAAACACTGAAGTTCTCCACGCTCAATGAAGCATCAGCCAATGCAGATGCCAGCCCAGCAAAAGATAATGGCAATGGCGTAGTCACCTATCCAATAGGTAACGAAAGTCCACAAGAAACCAGATCAACCACAGCTCCAATAATAACAACACCTCCTACATCAGTTGCCATTAATGAACCTAAAGCCCTACGTGAACCTTATAGTGATGAGGCTTATAAAAAACCGCCACCAACTGCTAGAGCTACCCCTACCGCACAATCTGTGACTAGTGACACGGCTAAGAAACCAATAGCAGAAAAACCAAGCATAGAACCAAAACCAGAAGCTAAGACCGCAGAACCAAAAGTAGAGTCGACACCTAAGCTTGAACCTATTAGCCAATTAAGCTGGATATGGCCAACTAAGGGTAAGGTGATTGCAAATTTTAACGATGCAGGTAACAAAGGGATTGATATCTCAGGGAAAATGGGACAAGCCATTCATGCTGCAGCCCCAGGGAAAGTTATTTATAGCGGCTCTGATTTGCGTGGTTATGGTAAGTTAGTCATCGTAAAACATAGTGCGACTTATCTATCCGTGTATGCTAACAACAGCCTAATTATAGTGAAAGAAGGCCAGCAAGTGAGTAGTGGTCAAAAAATTGCAGAGATGGGTGATACTGACAGCAACACAGTAAAACTACACTTTGAAATCAGGCAACAAGGTAAATCAGTAGATCCAATGAAATTTCTCAGTGCAAATTAAATATAGCACTTTAGGAGCTATGCATGGCTAAAATTGAACCTAACAAATATCTAAAAAATAAAGACATCAAACCAGAAAGTAAAGTGAGTGTACTTTTTGCAACCATACGAATGGGATTGATGATTATCGGTATTGTAGGCATCGCCTTAGAACTTTTTCGTGAAGATGGCTGGCTGTCAAAACTAATGAGCAGCCTGTTTGAATCAACCACGAGCATGCTAATGATTCCAGTCATTATTTTTGCGTTATGGTTAATCAACAGATGGATTAGCACGCCCAATAAATCAGAAACCAAGAAGAGTGGTGACCTACCTATGTATGTGATGATGGCGATTGGCGCTTTCTTCTTAGTCAGGTTTTACATGACGGGCTCTTTCTAAGCCAATAGAAGTCAAGCGTTAATCTCAATTAAGCTTCATCAACTTAAAACTAATCTAAAAGTGTAGTTTACACACAACGCTTTTACCCATCTGTTGCCATTAACTCTGACAGTTATGAGTGATAACCTTTCACATCATGACTGTCAAAATACCTTCCTCATTAAAGTGGCTTGTTAATAGGCACGCAAGATTAATCACCGAAATAAAACGGTCAGAAAAGCAGTTAATTATACGAGACGAACTGCATCAACAATTGCTGTGGGATAATCGTCGAGCAGAAGAAGTTAGCGCAGTTAATCTGCAATGCAGGAAAACACATTTGAAACAGTTAAAGGCTGATCTAAAAATAATAGATAGTACTTTGTTGATACATGACATACCCATTAATCCAGAATTTATTGCACCAATCAACACGCAAACTTCGGTACGTATGTTTAGGTTTGGTGACATAACGCGTTTAATTTTTAGATGTTTAAAGTACGCAAGTGGTGAATACCGCTCTACATCAGAAATAACGGCATTTGTGCTGACTCATCTAGAGCGCAATGTTTCAGTTGAAGAACATAAGTTTATTCGTGAGTCTGTTGGTAAACGTCTCAGAAAGCTTCGAGCCGAAGGTAAAATCATAGAGGTGCCCCAAGCCAAAACAATCTTTGATAAACGCTGGAAATTATCAAATTGGACATCGTTAAGTGCTATGGGACGACCTAGAAAAAATATTAAACCATCAACAACTCAATTTCTCTATGATGACCTTGATGATATCCGCGCCACCAACGCGAAAGACCATTCTTAAATAGTTTCTGCATAAGATCTCTTAAGGTTTCACCTTCGGTGATCCTCCTAGTGTCTTCGCGCCAAGCAATTTCATTAGCAAGATCCATTAAGTATTTGGGCGTAATGCGATGAACTACGCCATATTCACACCTGCGAAGTCGACTATAGAATGCCTCTGCTTGGTTCTCATTAACTCCGTCAATCGTTGAAAATTCTTTA
>NZ_JAURYU010000027.1 GCF_030653755.1 Methylotenera sp. | reverse complement strand
ATGCGGCAGGCGATGATTAAAGACTCAGAACAATTTCCAGGTATATGTGTAGCAGGCACAAACGATTGCATTAGTAATAAATCTGGCGATAGTGTAGGTGTGAATGGTGATGGTAAGAAAGTTGCAGGTGGGCGGGTTGTGCTTGAAGATTGGTGTAGAGAGGGTGGTAAAAACGCTTGCATACTAGAGAATGGTACCCGCAGTGGGTATAAAGAAAATTCAGATGGCACGGTTATTTTTAATCCAGTCGATGAAAAGGATAATAAATTATCAATTAGTGAGTTTTTAGATCAGCATCAAGACTTACGTAGTCCACTAGGTGGTGTTCAAGGTGGGGCTGGTCAAATGGCCTTGGGTATTCAGTTTGAATATGCTGCTGGTTCATTCTGGGATAAGTTGGCGGAAGCCTATTCAGGAACACATGACACTTTGAATAGTGTTATTTGGTATGACGAATTGGGTAATGGTAAAAATTTAGATAAGACTGTAATTGGTAAAGTTGGAGAAGCTGCAAATTATGCGAATGTACTTATTGCTACACCATTTGCATATAGTGTGTTATTGCCACCAGAAGTTTGGAATGCTGTATTTATGTTAATTAAATCTAAATGAGGATATGTAAATGAAGAATATTACACATAAGATATTAGTTAGAGTCGGGTGGCTAATGTTTATTATTTCATTGCTTTCTGCTTGTGTAACAAATGGTTATCGAGGTGGATGGTAGAGCTCGTAGGTTGGGCTGAACTTGTAAAGCCCAACACTTAACCACAATAATATGATGCAAAAATACCACCGCCTTCACCTACAAATAGAAATCAATGGGGTCATAGAAATCAATGGGGTCAGACTCCATTGATTGATGAGCAGAAGGTCGTAAAACAGCTTAACCGTAAAAGTGATAAGTTAGCTAAAGGTGGAGATGGAAAATCAGATGAATTTAAACGGAATAATGGCTAATAACATGAATCAATCGAGTCTGACCCCATTGATTCCGCCACAACGGTCAGCGCCATCAGCCAAGGCACTGTCAGCATCACCGATAATGAAGCCCAGCAAAACCTCACCGGTAAAGATGGTGCCACTACTGTTGCCTTGCTCAACCGTGATGTGCATGTGAACGAACAAGGTGAAGCGGTGAATAGCCAGGGTGAATCAACTGCTAATACAATTGCACCTATCTTTGATGCGGAAAAGGTTGCTAAGGAAATTCAGGCACAGGTGCAGATTACAGAAGCATTTGGTCAACAGGCAGGGCAAGCGATTGAGCTATACACCGAAAAGCAAATGAGTGAATTGCGCGCACGTTACGCTGCCGAAACAGACCCTGAGAAACAGAGGTCGCTACAGACTGAAGTTGATCAACTGCGTCTGGAAACGCATGTTCTCAATATACTTGTTGGTGCCGTCACTGGGTTGGGCGGCACGGCACTTGCTCATGAAGGCCTTGCTGCTGCCTCGGAAGAGCTGCGCAAAATCACCATTGAGAACTCGACGTTATTTGATGGCGTCGCGGATGATGACTTTACCTTGACCAACCTCACAGGTGAAAGCGCAGGTGGAAAATGGGATCTGGCGCCAATCAAAACCGGCGGGACAAGAGCTGATCTGGATGGGTTATGTGGAGCGGATAATAAGCGTTGTAAAACCAATGAGGATGGTAGCCTAGCTTACAATGATAAAGGACAAGTGCAGTGGAACAGCGATGGAGCAGATGGACAATCCCTTAAAGACTGGCTCACAACGCCTGAAGGTAAAAAGATGGCTGGTCTTACTGGCGGAATCCAAGGTATCAAAGGCACGCTATTTGGCAGACCCTATGAGGCAGGAAGCTGGCAGGATCATTTGATTGAAGCGTTTGGTGGATCGCATGATGTAATCGGGGGGCAAGCTGCGGGCTTTTATGATCAACAAGGTAACGCACCAAGAGGGCGAAGTGCGGCTGATAAGGTAGCCAATGAAGTTTGGACATCTGTTGCTCTGGTGCCAGCCACTCCTTTCGCTGCGGCAACATTTCTACCCGCTGAAGTATGGAAAGCGATCTCTATTCTGCTGGGAGCGGCGAAATGAGAAAAGCGTCATTGCTACTCTTGCTGGTACAAACAGGCTGCGGAATAGGTGGTTATTGGATGAATGGAGATCCTTTTTATAAACCAGATATCAAACCCTACATTGCCTACTGGCAGAAGGACGCGATGACGGATGAGAGCAGACTGAAGGAATGGGAGGAGTGTGGAGGGCATGCTGATGGTGGTTTTCGACTTGACAGAAATAAGCGAAAAACGGATGAAAGTACAGAAACATTCCAAACTAGACTCGAATTTGAGTTTCAACGTTGCATGATACGGGCTGGGTACCGTTACACCGGAAACTGCTCCAGTGACTACATGAAATCACGACCTTTATGTGGTACACCATGAGGAATAATTGGAACAAGAAAATAGGGGACGTAACACAATTAAATCGTTACAGCTCGTAGGTTGGGCTGAATCTGTGAAGCCCAACACTTAATCACAAAAACAACATGCAAAAACACCATCGCTTACAGCTACAAATAGAACGGCTTTACTACCAATCAAGGCACGAATAATAGGGGACAGACCACGATTTATGCGAATAGATGAGAATGGAAATAAAGTCCTTGTTCTAAAGGATGGCATGGTTCAATGACACTCTGACAATAATATATCACTTGCTGCATTCTTAGAATCTCCGGAGGGACAAAAAGCTTCTGGTGCAACTGGTGGCATTCAAGGTTGGATAGGCACGTTGTTTGGTAAAGAATATCAATCAGGTAGCTGGCAGGATAAATTGATTGAGGCTTTCGGTGGGACGCACGACTATATTGGTGGACAAGTCACCGGGCTGTATGATGAACAGGGTAATACTAAGCGCGGTATGGATAGTACGGAACGATTTATGCGTGACCGGGTATCTGAACTAGCAATATTACCATCTGCTCCATTTGCAATGGCAGAGTTGCTGGCTCCCGAGGTTTGGACAGCCATTTCCATTTTACTGAAAGGCGCTAAATGAGATTAGCAAAACTATTCATAACGCTTGTTTTGGCTTCATTACTTTCTGGATGTCTGTGTATGGGGTGTTTTGTTCCGCAGTTGCCACCTCCGCCAAAGCCTCATATTGAAAACTGGCAAAGAACTGAGACCTCTGCAGAAACCCGCCTTGCAGATTGGCAGGCATGTGGCGGTCATAAAAGCGGAAACTTTGCAATGGATTCAAAAAACAGTATTGAAGGAGAGGATGTTCTACAAGCCTATAAGCGGCAAAGTGCGGAACACCAACGATGCCTGATTCGTAAAGGCTATCGTTATAGTGGGCATTGCAGTACGGTTTATATGAAATCTATGCCTGCCTGCGGTGCACCTTAGCTCGTAGGTTGGGCTGAATCTGGGGGGGTAAATGGGGGAGGTTCAGAAGCTATAAACAAGCTACTCACATTAGATCCAAAGTGCATGAGTTTTCATCACGACAATCCAATAGAGTTTAATATTTATGGATCTAAGTTCAACGGAATTGTTGATGTTCAATATACAAAAGATAATTATTTGCTTGAAGAATTAATAGTTCTAAATAAATTGAATTTCAAAAGTCGCACAAGGCCTGAGAAATGCAAGGGCGAATACTTTGAAATGTCATTTAGGATTGAAGGCAATGTTTATGCAAAAACAAACGTAAATGAAGCAATTGCAAAAAACTTTAGTGCTGGGCGCAAAATTAAATTTGTAACAACAGAATATAAAAGATCAATTAATGCTGGAAAAATGGCGGATAAATTGATTGCATTACCATTCGCTATTGCATTTGATGTAGCCACAGCACCAGTTCAGTTAATTCTTTTTACTAGTGCAGCTGTAGGCGCTGCTAATAAAAAATAAGAATCAACAATAGGGGATTCTGAGCCCACTCTTCTTACTTCATTAATAGTGGCAACGTTACATACTTTTTTATATTTTGTATTTGATTTTTTATCAGGGTAAATCATGATTTTTTTAAAGAATTTATGGCAACAACTCATGGGTATTAATCCATTTAAAGGTGATATGTTGCCATCGCGTGTATATGTGTTTGAGCGAGGACGTCCATGTCTTCCTTTTCCTCATCTTTTAAACTACAAAACACCTTTGTCAATTTTTGATGCTTTTTATACGAATGCTAAATCACCAGATTTATTTGAGCGTGATAACCGATATTTATATGTGATGGGTATGCCTCCCGTCTTCATTACGCGTGACCCATCTGTGATTAAAGCTATTTTACTTGCTACAGGCGACAAGCCTGGGCAATTTGATCGCGATACTGCGCCCATGACTGGGATCGCCCGAGCAACAGGAGTTAATTCTTTATTGTATGCAAACGGTAAAGTATGGCGAAAACAAAAACAGATGTCGGCAGGACCTTTCGGCAAAGGCACTTTGTTTCAACCTGAAGAGTTTCATGAGTTTGAGAAAACTTTTCGTAAAACGATAGAAAAACGACTGATAGTTTTACGTGATGCTCAGAATATTAGTAAAAAAAATTTTTCGCGAATCGAAATTGAACAGGAAATTCAACCCATCATGTTAGAAATGTTAGTCAATAATTTCTTTGGTGGTTCGGTTGAATATAAAGAACTGCGCGAGCGTTATGTCCCTGCGTTGCTATCGTTAATTGACTATATGATTACCGATACGGTTGCACCTAATTTTTCAGCTATTCATCAGTTTGTTACAGGTGAAAATGTTGTTGTGCAGCAATGGCGTGAAGCACTTGAGGATTTAACGGATATTGCACTTGCAGGCAAAGCTGAGAAGGCTGGACATTGGAAGAACTTCATTGGTGATGTTGAAGACGAGGAAGCATTACGCAGCAACATCAGAGTGTTTTTAGCTGGTGCGTTAGAAGCGACGACATCGTTTGCGACTTGGACTTTATCTCACTTGTCACGACAACCTGAGTTGCAAGAGCAGGTATACAACGAAATAAAAGACATTGATGTTTACGACCCCGAAAGCCTAACCGAAGCAAAATTGCTTAATCACTGTTTGAATGAAACCTTACGTTTAACACCATCACTATATTTCTTTCCACGAAAAGCCACCGCCGATACTTGGCTTAAATTAGACGATACAAGAAAAATAATGATTCCCAAAGGCACCACCATTCGACTGGATATTTGGAATGCAAACCGCAACGAATTTTTCTGGGGTAAAGATGTTTCAGGGTATCTGGCAGATGCTTATGTTCCTGCACGCTGGGATGTGCTGGCAAAAGAAGGTATATCGCGTAAAAATTTAACGCATTTTGGATTTGGTTTAGGGGCTCGAGTATGCCCAGGCCAATTTCTGGGTCAGTTAGAGGTTGGTTTAGTAGTAGGGGCTTTTATTAAAGTGTTCAAGTTCAAGGCTGTAAATAACATAACTGGGGCGCGTGCTGGCGTTACAACCAAACCAGATGACGGTACTCTGATTGATTTTGAGCTGCGATAAACTACATGGAAATTAAAATAGAGAGTAATAAGTGGCAGCAAGCGTGGCCCGCACTCCCTTGTAGGGCCTCAATAATCAAAGCGCATTACGCCGCATGGAGGCTTAACTTAGGAGCAATATGAATCAGCAACAGTCTTGAGAAACTCCTCCAAACTATTTATTTTAAGACAGTTGCTGTCCCTATTGTTGTTGTGTTCACCTAACCCCAACTCAATTGCATCTAATCTTTAATTAATCCCGCATATTTTGCTCGAATCTTTGCAGCTTTAGGCGCGGCTACTGCCATGCAGTAAGGCTGGTTGGGGTTCCTGTCAAAATAATATTGGTGATAATCTTCAGCTGGGTAAAAAACTTCGGCAGCGTTGACTTCGGTCACAATCGGGTTGGGCCAGATATGTTGTTGGTTTAGTTCGGCAATCATTTTTATCGTGGCGGTTCGCTGTGCTTCATTTTGGCAAAATACCGCAGAGCGATACTGTGTACCAATGTCATTGCCTTGGCGGTTAGGTGTGGTTGGGTCATGCGATACAAAAAATATCTCTAATAATGTTTCAAAACTCACCACTGATGCATCATAAGTGATTTTTATCGCCTCAGCGTGGCCAGTATCCCCATTACAAATTTGCTTATAAGTTGGGTTGCTGGTGTGTCCGCCAATGTAACCTGATACCACTTTTTTTACGCCTTTGAGCTGACTAAATACTGGCTCTGTACACCAAAAACAACCCCCTGCAAATACTGCAATTTCTTCATGATTCATGATGTAATCCTTATAATAATACTTTGCGAGTTTAATTTATATTTTATGCATATTACTTACTTTATTCTGCATCATTAGTCAGCGCGCCAGCCTAAACATTCACTTTTTAAAAATATTTTACATCACCATTATCCATGCATTTAAATGCGCTTTATGTAGATTTTAATTCTTACTTTGCTTCAGTTGAGCAACAGTTGATGCCTGAGCTTAGAGGTAAGCCTATTGGCGTGCTGGCAGTGATGGCAGAAACCACTTGTTGCATTGCTGCGAGTTATGAAGCAAAAGCGTTTGGCATTAAAACTGGTACGCTGGTCAGTGAAGCGCGCAAGCTTTGCCCTGATATTATTTTTGTAGAGGCGCGGCCTCCTGTTTACGTGCAGTATCATCATTTTTTAATTGATATTGTAGAAAGCTGTACCCATGTAGAAAAAGTGCTTTCTATTGATGAGATGGTTTGCAATCTCACAGGTAGCCAGCAACAGCCAGAAAATGCGCTTAAATTAGCGACTAAGATTAAATCTGCACTTGCGGAAAAGGCTGGAGATTTTATTCGATGTTCTATCGGCATCGCACCTAATACTTTTTTGGCAAAAGTCGCTTCTAACATGCAAAAGCCAGATGGCTGTGTGTTGATAGCGCCGCATGAATTACCACAACGGTTATTTGGTTTAAAGCTACGTGATTTAAACGGTATAGGTAAGCAGATGGAAGCGCGCTTAAATCGCTACAAGATCACGACTGTGGAGCAGCTGTACGCGGCAAACCGTCAACAACTACAAGTGGCATGGGGTAGCGTAGAAGGTGAGCGCATGTATGATAAATTGCGTGGTTTAGAGCCTTATTACGTTAAAAATCCACGTAGCAGTTTAGGGCATTCACATGTGATTCCTCCTGAGCAGCGCAACGAAGTGGGCGTAAGGGCAGTGCTACATCGGTTGTTGCAAAAAGCTTGTATGCGCATGCGCAGCTATGATTTACTTGCTTCAAGAATCAGTGTCAAAGTCAAGTTTAGAAATGTGCCAAGCTGGCAAAAAGAAAGTGCGCTATCACCAACTGATAACACTTTAAGACTGATTGAAGCACTCGAAACTTTTATGCAGCAATATCCCCAAACTAATGCCGAACCTTATGCGGTAGGGGTGTCTTTTTCCGGCTTGGTCACGGCTGATGAAGTTGCAAGGGATTTGTTTCAAATTGCTCCGCTTGAGAGTGAAAAAAAGCTTAATAAGGCGATAGATACACTCAACATGAAGTTTGGCAAAAACACTATTTATTTTGGTGGTGCGCATGAGGCACTAAAAGATGCACCGATGCGTATCGCGTTTAATCATATTCCAGACATGGATGTAGAAAGTGATGAGTAATTCATTCTCCCAACTGTGGTTTTGCTAAGTAAAATCATTAGTTACAAAGCATTAACAATTGCAGGTAAGCCAATTTAAAACAATCGCGTTAACTGATCATAGTCATAATCAATTTATTTAACCAATTAAATTAACCAAGTAACTTGATGCAAGTGACTTAATCAATGCTCGAAATAGAGGAGAAGTAAAATGCGTAATGTTAAGTTTAACCTTGTAAATGGCATGCGTGTAACGATAGCTGCGCCTGTATTAATTGCCGCAGTATTTGCAACACCAGCATTAGCTACTGATCAATATATTGATACTGCCCGTGTGATTTCTGTGACCCCTAAAACTGAGCGTATCAATGTGCCACAACAAGAGTGTCGCACAGAATATCAACAACAAAGTTACTCTCAAGGTGGAAACTCAATCACAGGTGCGCTGATTGGCGGTATTGCAGGGGGTTTACTAGGTAACACTGTAGGTAAAGGCAGTGGTCGTGTGGCCGCCGCCGCCGTGGGTGCAGGTGTTGGTGCTGTTGCTGGTGACCGTATTGCAAATAGCCGCCAAAATGTGGCGACACGTACCGTGCCAGTGCAAACTTGTTATCAGGTAGACCAATGGCAAACGGTGAATGCGGGTTACTTTGTTACTTATGAATATAACGGTAGAACATATAACACCGTGACTACTGAGCATCCTGGCCGTTATGTGGATGTGAGTGTTGCGGTAGCGCCAAATCGTTATGCAGTTTCACAAATTAGCTACCTTGCACCAGATCATCGTCGTGATGGTCAATGGAGAGGTCATCGTGGGCATGGTAAGCAAGATCGGAAAGATAATGGGCGTCATAATCGTCACGATAGGGATGATCGACGTTATTACTAAACTGGGTCGATTTAAACTTGATTGATTTAAAGATGGCTGACTAGCGCCGTGTTCCGTGTGATTTAGTTATACATAACCTAGTAGCGGTGAATGCTACTAGGTTTTTTTATGTCATTTTCCCCACACATAGGCTGTTGCAAGTAAAATTGGTGCTTAATGTAATCAATTGAAAATAACTTAGTGAAGCTTACTTTAGATTGTGTATCAACTGGACAGATATTCTCACTGCCCCAAAGTAGCATGCTGGCATATTTGCTCTCCAAAGCTAATATTAGTTATGTGGATATGCCATTGGAAGCTTTGGTTTGTGAGCAACATCACTTAACCCCAGTGCCAGATTACCCCATTGCTGCTATTGCTGCGGCTGAAGATGGTTTGGATGTGGGTGGTGCTTATTGGCTACGTGCAGATCCTGTACATTTGGTATTGCAGCGAGATAGCTTCAGCTTAAGCGAACCTTGCCCGTTGTCTGTGTCCCGAGAGCACGGACAAGCAATGATACTGAGTTTGAATCAACATTTTGAGCAAGATGGCTTGAAGTTTTGCATAGGTAACTCAGATGCGTGGTATCTGTATTTAGCGCAACCGCCTCAAATTAAAACGGCCTTACCTGCCATGGCGATGGGTAAGAATATTGCCCATTTTATGCCACAAGGCGCCGATGCTAGTCCTTGGGTTGCTTACCTGAATGAAGTGCAAATGCTATTACATGGGCATGCGGCCAATGTGGCGCGCGAGCAGGTAGGTGACATTGTGGTGAATAGCGTTTGGCTTTCTGGCGGCGGTGTAATGCCTGAACGGCTCAATATACAAGTGGGGTTTGATTACATTGTTGCCCATCATGTTTTTTACCAAGAGTTGGCTAGACGTTCTGGTGCTGTGTATCAAGAGATGTCTACAACCTTGCAAGATACAATTTCAAAATTGACACAGCAATCGAGTGTGCGGTTACAGTTGGCACAAGAGATGTTGTTAGAAGACGATACTTTTCAGACATTAGTTGACGGGCTCCAAACGAGAAAAATAACGCAGCTTGTCATTAATCTGGCCTGTTACGAAAAAACTTTGGTGGCTAAAGTTAAGCCGATTGATCTTTATAAATTTTGGCGGAAAAGCAAGCCTATGAGCGTGTACTTAGCATGACATCAATTACGCACCGTAACGCACCAGCCGAAGTTGTGCAGAACCTTCAACTATCAGGACTCTCACCGCTGATGGCTCGCTTGTTAGCCGCGCGCGGCGTGTCTGACTTGGCGCAAACAAGCATTCAGTTGGGAGCGCTTCTACCACCACAGCAACTAACTAATAACCAGGCAATGGCTAGATTATTGGCGGATGCAATTAAGGCTAATAAAAAACTATTAGTGGTTGGTGACTACGATGCAGATGGAGCTACAGCCACCGCTGTTGCTGTGAAAGGTTTGCGCTTGTTTGGCGCAAATGTCGACTTTCTAGTACCCAATCGTTTTGAATATGGATACGGCCTTACGCCTGAGATTGTGAAGCTTGCAGCAACACAAGCACCAGATGTGATTGTAACTGTTGATAATGGTATCGCCAGTGTTGATGGTGTCGCTACGGCTAATGCAATGGGTATGCAAGTGTTAATCACAGATCATCACTTACCTGGGTCGCAAACACCAGAGGCTACTTGTATCGTCAATCCTAATCAGCATGGATGTACCTTTTCTAGTAAAAATCTTGCGGGTGTCGGCGTCATGTTCTATTGTTTACTTGGCCTACGGGCTGAGCTACGTGAGCAAGGTGCATATCAAACAAAACCTGAGCCAAATTTAACCGAGTTGTTAGATTTAGTTGCGCTAGGTACCGTTGCAGACTTGGTGAAGCTTGATGAAAACAATCGTATTTTAGTAGAGCAGGGTTTACGTAGAATTCGCGCAGGTGCTTGTAGTCATGGCGTTTCAGCGTTGCTTAAAATTGCTGGTAGAGAACCCGCAAAAGCAATGGCGCAAGATTTAGGTTTTTATGTAGGACCACGTCTTAATGCCGCAGGCAGGTTAGATGATATGACACTAGGCATTCAATGCTTATTAGCAGAATCAGAGAAAGACGCAGTGGTTCTCGCTCAGCAGCTGCATGATCTGAACAAACAAAGACGCAGTATAGAAGCTGATATGCAAGAGAGTGCTGATATCTCGCTCGATGATATTGCAATTGCAGATCAATACTCGATTAGTATTTACGAGCCAGACTGGCATCAGGGTGTGATTGGTATTTTAGCTTCACGCATTAAAGAGCGGCACCATCGTCCAGTCATTGCTTTTGCCGATGGTGGAGCTGGACTGCTTAAAGGCTCTGGACGGTCAATTGCAGGCTTGCATCTGCGCGATGCTTTGGATTTGCTCAGCAAACATCAGCCCGATTTGATATTGAAATTTGGCGGTCATGCCATGGCGGCAGGGCTAACCATCAAGGCTGAAGACTTTAACCTGTTCAAATTAAGTTTTGAGGCTGTCGTTAAGAGTCTCCTTACCGAGGCTGATTTAGAAGCCGTGCTAGAGGTTGACGGAAGTTTAAGCACGAGTGATATGACCTATGCAATCGCTCAAACATTGGAAAATCAAGTATGGGGGCAGGGCTTTCCGCCACCTTTATTCTATGATGAGTTTGAAGTGATGAATCAGCGTATTTTGGCTGAAAAACATTTAAAGCTCAGCTTGAAACCACTATCAAGTCCATCATCTATCGTGATTGATGCAATTTACTTTAATCAAACAGAGTTTTTAGATAACCAGATTGAGGCCGCTTACCAATTGCAAACAAATAGCTACAACGGCTCACAAAAAGTACAATTAAACATTAGGCATGTGAACGTTTAAAACCACAATGCAAACAGATACACACTTACTCACCAAGCAAATGTTTCAGCCCGCATTACCTGCGCGCGCTGTAGATGCACACAAAGGCTCCTCGGGCAGTGTTGCAATTATTGGCGGAGATTGCAGCATGTTGGGAGCTGTGTTGTTAGCGGCAAGAGCTGCGCTATTTTCTGGGACAGGGCGTATTTATGCGGCAATGCTTTGCCAAACAGCACTATCAGTTGATCCGCTACACCCAGAAATTATGATGCGTACACCAGATGCTATTGCTACATTAGCTCAGTTAAGCGCTGTGGTCATTGGGCCTGGTTTGGGGCAGTCAGATGTTGCTACTGAGTTATTAACCTGTTGGCTTAAAAAAGAAACCCCTTTGTTGCTGGATGCCGATGCGCTTAATTTAATTGCAAAATATCCGCATCTAGCTGAGTTGGTTAAAAGTAGACAAGCTGCGACCATCGTGACCCCTCATGTGGGCGAGGCAGCTCGGTTAATGTCTTTAAGCGTAGCTGAGATTCAAGGAAACAGGGTAGAAACTGCAATTAGATTGGCTAAGTTGTTACAGGTCATTTGTGTGCTTAAAGGTGCTGGTACTGTTATTGCAGAAAAAGATGGTCAGTATTGGATCAATTCAACAGGTAACCCAGCGCTTGCCGCAGGTGGTACGGGTGATGTGCTGGCTGGCATAATTGCAAGCTTAATGGCACAGGGTTTAATGCCTGTTTATGCGGCTAAGTTGGGTGTTTATGTGCATGGGGCGGCAGCAGATACTTTGGTTGAGGGTGTTGGGCCTGTTGGCCTAACTGCATCTGAAGTGTTGATAGAAGTTCGAAATGTACTCAACCAACTCAATAAGACAGCTTAATGACCATTTTAGTAAGTGTTAGATTTAGATGGCTGCGGGTTTGGAAAGTATGTTTTTTCGCATGGCGCTCACTTAATTACTGATTAATCTATTTGCCATTTAATCCAAGTAAATAAAATGTTGCCATTACCTTTTCCACCAAAAATATAAGTGGATTGTAATGCTAGTTGTTTATATTCAATAGAGGCTACAGGGGCAATCACTGGTAAAGGCATATAGTTGAAATCTTCGCGCAAGGTCACGCCTAGCGTGTAGCCTGCGCCTACACGGATGCCATTGTTTGGACGCCACATTTTTTGAAATGCATATCCTGCAACGGGTTGAACTTTGCTATGAGAGTCTGTAAAAGCCATCACATAAACACCATGCCAATCACCATCTTCATCGTATCTATATTTACCAACACCTAAGCCCCATGGTTGCTCGTTGTAGCCATTAATTTTTTCCTGGCTGTAGTAGTGTCGGTTGTGCCAAGTGTTGATTGGTAGATAAAGCTCATAACTACTAGCGTCCCAAGTGTCAGATAAGGTGCTTTTAATATCAGACCACATTCCTTCTGAGGGAGTATCGGCAAACGCGTTGATATAGGGGAGGGTTGTAATTAGAGCCGTAATTACAAGTTTTTTAATCATGATTCATCATACTATCATTTGAGCTTGAGTCCTAATATCTAAAATTAAGTTACAATATTGCAAGGTCGTAGCGCTTCGAAATTGCGCCAGAATCTCTTTTAGATTCTCGTGTTTTAAGTAGGTTAAGCCATATACTTTTAGTTTAAAAATTTTAATAAAATTAGGGGTAGCATGCCTAGAAAATTAGTGGTTGCCAATTGGAAAATGCATGGCAACTTAACATCAAACCAACAACTTTTAATTGCCTATCTGGATCGATTAAGTGCGCTAAAAAATGTTGATATTGTTGTCTGCGTCCCATATCCATATCTTGCACAGGCACAAAGTTTATTACAAGGTACCTCCATCGCATGGGGTGCGCAGAACTTAAGTAAAGATGCTGTTGGTGCGTTTACAGGTGAAGTTAGCGCAAATATGTTGAACGATTTCGGCGCAACACATGTCATTATTGGGCACTCAGAACGCGCGACAGCTTATTGTGAATCTGATGAGAATATTGCAGCTAAATTTATGCAAGCCAAGACGAATGGTCTTGTGCCGATTTTATGTGTAGGGGAAACGTTGATAGAACGTGAAGCTGGCGTGATGGAAATGGTCGTTGCAAAGCAGATAGATACGATTATCAACCAATATGGTGCAGATGTCTTTGCTGATGCCGTGGTTTCCTATGAGCCTATCTGGGCTATTGGCACTGGGTTGGCGGCTAGTTCAGATCAAGCGCAGAGCATGCATGAGTTTATACGTAACAGAATTGCAAGCCACAATAAAGAGGCGGCAGCTAGCTTGAAAATCCTTTATGGGGGGAGCGTAAATCCGCAAAATGCGGTACAATTATTCTCTATGCAAGATATTGATGGCGGCTTAGTTGGTAAATGTTCGTTAAGTGCTCAAGAATTTGAAGGAATTTGCCACGCAGCATCTTGAATTTGTTTGTGATTAGAAATGCGGTGGTTGGAAAAGTAATGTTAATCACGTTGATTTACAAATTTAAGCGTTGGTGATGGTTAAATAAGGTAAAAAATGGAAAATATTGTATTAGTAGTTCATGTGTTGGCTGCCTGTGGTGTGATCGGTTTAGTGTTGTTGCAACACGGCAAAGGTGCTGACATGGGTGCTTCGTTTGGCAGTGGTGCATCTGGTAGTTTGTTTGGTGTATCTGGATCGTCTAATTTTATGAGTCGTGCCACAGCTGGTTTTGTGGTTGTTTTTTTCATTACCAGTCTCACTTTAGCCTATATGGCGAGTGATAAGGCGGGTGGTGGTAGTGTTGTGAAATCAATGGCTACTCAGTCGGTTGATGGCGCTAACGCCACTTCGAGTGCTGAAACTGAAAACCCTGCTACAGAGGCTGTGCCAAAATAATATGTAGTTCGAGCATATATGCCGTCGTGGTGGAATTGGTAGACACGCTATCTTGAGGGGGTAGTGACGAAAGTCGTGAGAGTTCGAGTCTCTCCGTCGGCACCAAATTTTGGTTGGTTTAAGTTGTAAATGTTGGGTATTGCGTTAGTTTGTTCTGGCTGAGATAGTGGTTTATTTTTATTTGTTGCAAATTCTTTAGTGATTTAGTCTGGGGTTTGTTAGTGCTAGAAAATTATTTTCCGATATTGTTGTTTATTATTGTGGGCTTGGCTGTTGGTGTTGGCCCGCTAATTCTATCTAAATTGGTCTCCCCAAGTAGGCCTGATTCTGCAAAAAATTCTCCTTACGAATGCGGTTTTGAAGCATTTGAAGATGCGCGTATGAAGTTTGATGTGCGTTATTACCTTGTTGCTATCCTGTTTATTTTATTCGATTTGGAAATTGCCTTTTTATTCCCGTGGGCTGTTGTGTTGCAGGAAATTGGCTTGTTCGGCTTTCTTGCGATGATGGTTTTTTTGGGCGTGCTTGTGATTGGCTTCATCTACGAGTGGATGAAGGGTGCATTGGAATGGGATTGATTGAATCATGAGTATTGAAGGTGTTTTAGAAAAAGGGTTTGTCACCACTACATTGGATACGGTTATTAACTATACCCGTACTGGTTCATTGTGGCCGATGACTTTTGGTTTAGCTTGTTGTGCGGTTGAGATGATGCATGCAGGTGCATCCCGTTATGACCTTGACCGTTTCGGTATTGTATTCCGCCCTAGTCCTAGGCAATCTGATGTGATGATTGTGGCTGGTACTTTGGTGAATAAAATGGCGCCAGCATTGCGTAAAGTGTATGACCAAATGGCAGAGCCGCGTTGGGTTATCTCTATGGGTTCGTGTGCTAATGGTGGTGGTTATTATCATTACTCTTATGCGGTAGTGCGCGGATGTGATCGTATTGTTCCTGTCGATGTGTATGTGCCAGGATGTCCTCCTACAGCGGAGGCTTTGCTGTACGGTATTATTCAGTTGCAAAATAAAATTAAACGTACAAACACCATCGCCCGTTAAGTTGACGGGTCTGTTAAATTAAGAACAAAATTATGTCAGCTAAATTAGATCAACTATTAGCCAGTTTGCAGGCGGTGCTTGGTGAAAAAATTACTAAGCAAACTGTTGCTTTGGGTGAAGTTACCATCGAGTGTCGTGCAGAAGACTATCTCGCAGTTTGTCAATTGTTGCGTGATGGTGCAGCATTAAAGTTTGAACAGTTAATTGATTTGTGCGGTGTGGATTATCAAGAGTATGGCGATGGCAGTTATGATGGCTTACGTTATGCAGTTGTTTGCCATTTGCTTTCTGTTTCACTGAACAATCGTGTACGTCTAAGAGTATTTGCTAAGGACGAAGATTTCCCAATCCTGCCTACTTTGGTTGGTGTTTGGTCTGTGGCTAACTGGTTTGAGCGCGAAGCTTTTGACCTATATGGCATTATGTTTGAAAACCACCCAGATCTGCGTCGTTTATTGACAGATTATGGTTTCGTTGGTCACCCATTCCGTAAAGATTTCCCTATGATAGGTAACGTCGAAATGCGTTATGACCCAGAGCAGCAACGTGTAATTTATCAGCCTGTTTCTATTGAGTTGCGCAATAACGTACCTCGCGTGATTCGTAATGAAGGAGCGCATCGTGGCTGAGATTAGAAATTACACCATGAACTTTGGCCCACAACACCCTGCGGCACATGGTGTGTTGCGCTTGGTGTTAGAGTTGGATGGTGAAGTGATTCAACGTGCAGACCCTCATATTGGTTTGCTGCACCGCGGCACTGAAAAATTAGCTGAAAATCGTACCTATTTACAAAGCGTGCCTTACATGGATAGGTTGGATTACGTGTCCATGATGTCCAATGAGCATGCTTATGTGATGGCGATTGAAAAAATGCTGGGGCTTGAGGTTCCAGTGCGTGCGCAATATATTCGTGTGATGTTTGATGAGATTACGCGAGTGCTGAACCACTTGCTATGGTTGGGTGCACATGCGCTGGACGTAGGTGCGATGACGGTCTTCTTGTATGCGTTCCGTGAACGTGAAGATTTGTTTGATGTGTATGAGGCGGTTTCTGGTGCGCGTATGCATGCGGCTTACTACCGTCCTGGTGGTGTTTATCGCGACTTGCCAAACTCAATGCCGCAATATCAAGTGTCTTCTATGCGCAATGCTAAAACAGTTAAAGCGCAAAATGAGAACCGCCAAGGCTCACTTTTAGATTTTATTGAAGATTTTACAAACCGTTTCCCTACTTATATCGATGAGTACGAAACATTGTTGACGGATAACCGTATTTGGAAACAGCGCACCGTCGGTATTGGTGTGGTGAGTCCAGAGCGTGCTTTGGCGCTAGGTATGACTGGCCCAATGTTGCGTGGCTCAGGTATCGAGTGGGATTTGCGTAAAAAGCAACCTTACGAGGTTTATGCTGACTTGGATTTTGATATTCCAGTAGGTGTTAATGGCGATTGTTACGATCGTTACTTGGTGCGTATGGAAGAGTTCAGGCAATCTAACCGTATTATCAAACAGTGTGTGGATTGGTTACGTAAAAATCCAGGCCCTGTGATTACCTCTGATAATAAAGTGGCACCTCCGAACCGTGAAGGTATGAAAACCAACATGGAAGACCTAATTCACCACTTTAAACTGTTCACTGAAGGTTTTCATGTGCCAGCTGGTGAAGCGTACGCTGCGGTTGAGCATCCAAAGGGTGAGTTTGGTATTTATATGGTGTCAGATGGTGCCAATAAGCCTTATCGCTTAAAAATTCGCGCACCAGGGTTTCCGCATTTAGCTGCTTTAGATGAGATGACTAGAGGGCATATGATTGCTGACTTGGTTGCAATCATCGGTACTCAAGATATCGTTTTCGGGGAAATTGACCGATGAACGTAGTCTTTAATACTTATTCACAGTTATTTTTATTGTTGTTTGCATTTTCGTCATTGCCGTGTGCGTTATTGCGCTGCTCGGAGTAGGAATCAATTAGTATGTTAAGCCCAGAAGCAATCACTAAAATAGATTATGAGTTGACAAAGTACCCTGCTGACCAACGGCAAGCAGCGGTAATGAGTGCATTACGCATTGTACAAACTGAGCGTGGCTGGTTATCTAAAGAGAGTATTACAGAAGTAGCCCAATATCTGGGTATGCCAGAAATTGCAGCCATGGAAGTTGCTACTTTCTACAATATGTATGATTTATCCCCTGTTGGAAAATACAAGGTGACTATCTGCACTAATATTTCATGCATGCTAAGAGGCTCTGATGAAATCGTGAGTCATTTGCAAACTAAACTAGGTGTTGGTTTTAATGAAGTTACGCCAGATGGTAATTTCTGTTTAAAAGAAGGTGAGTGCATGGGTTGTTGTGGTGGTGCGCCTTTGATGCATGTGAATAATACAGAAATGCATGAGTTCTTAACCACAGAAAAAGTTGATGCAATTATAGAGGGGCTTAAATAATGGTCGCTTCTAGTAAACCAGTAGTTAAAACCGATTTAGCGGGTCAAACTTTAGTCACCTTACGTACGCTGACAGAAGAGAATCCAGCGGCACTTGAGACTTATTTAAAATTAGGTGGCTATGCGGCATTGAAACGCATTGTGACTGAGAAAGTTAAACCTACTGACATTATTACTGAGGTTAAAACCTCTGGTTTGCGTGGCCGTGGCGGTGCGGGCTTTCCGACTGGTCTTAAATGGAGTTTCATGCCACGCTATTTTGACGGTGTAAAATATCTAGTGTGTAATACAGATGAAGGTGAACCTGGTACCTTTAAAGACAGAGATATTATTCGCTACAATCCGCACCAATTGATTGAAGGCATGGCAATTGCTGCTTACACCTTAGGTGCGCGTGTAGGCTACAACTATATTCATGGTGAGATCTGGCAAGATTACGAAATCTTTGAAGCTGCACTACATGAAGCAAAAGCGGCTGGTTATCTAGGTGAGAATCTGTTCGGAACAAGTTTTAACTTCGATCTATATGCTGTGCATGGTTATGGCGCTTATATTTGTGGTGAAGAAACTGCATTAATCGAATCCATTGAGGGTAAAAAAGGTCAGCCACGCTTTAAACCACCTTTTCCAGCCAGTTATGGTGTGTTTGGTAAGCCAACCAATGTAAATAATACTGAAAGTTACACAAGTATCCCATGGATTATGCAAAATGGCGGTCAAGCTTTTGCTGACCTAGGTGTTGCAAACTCAGGTGGTACAAAGTTGTTCTCTGTATCTGGCCATGTTGAAAAGCCAGGTAACTATGAAGTGAAGATGGGCATGCCATTCACTGAGCTGTTAGCATTGGCTGGTGGTGTTTGGAAAGGTCGTCAGTTGAAGGCGGTCATTCCTGGCGGACCATCAACTGCGGTCATGCCAGCTTCAGCAATTCTTGGCGCGACCATGGATTACGATGGACTTAGCAAGGCAAGATCAAGCCTAGGTGCAGGTTCAATGATTGTGATGGATGACACAACTTGTATGGTGAAGACCTTGCATCGTTTGTCATACTTCTTCTATGAAGAAAGCTGTGGCCAATGTACACCGTGCCGTGAAGGTACTGGATGGGTTTATCGTGTGATTGATCGTATTGTGAAAGGTCAGGGGAAGATGGAAGATTTAGACCTCCTGGCAGATATTAGTAACAATATTGCAGGTCGCACAATATGTGCACTGGGTGAAGCTGCTGCAACGCCAGTGTTAAGTTTCATTAAGCATTTCAGGCCAGAGTTTGAATACTATATTCAACATGGCAAGAGCATGGTTGACGGTAAATAAACTGTAAAGACGGTAAAAATACATAATGTTGAATATTGAAATAGATGGTAAATCGATAGAAGTCGAACACGGCAGCACCATTATTGATGCGGCTGATAAAGTCGGTATTGCGATCCCACGTTTTTGCTACCACCCAAAACTGTCTGTGGCAGCCAACTGTCGGATGTGTTTGGTGCAGGTAGAGAAATTTAACAAGCCATTGCCAGCGTGTGCAACACCAGTTGCCGATGGTATGAAGATTTTTACTCGATCAAAATCTGCGATTGAAGCGCAGCAAAGCGTAATGGAGTTTTTACTGATTAATCACCCGTTAGATTGCCCAATTTGCGATCAAGGTGGCGAGTGTGATTTGCAGGATGTCGCTGTTGCTTATGGTGTAAGCGGCTCTCGCTACACCGAAGAAAAGCGTGTTGTTTTTAATAAAAACATCGGCCCATTAGTGAGCACCGATATGACGCGCTGTATTCAGTGCACACGTTGTGTACGCTTCTTGAAAGAAGTGGGCGGCATGCAAGAGTTAGGCATGATTGGACGTGGTGAGCATGCTGAAATTACAGCATATGTTGATAAGAGTGTTAACTCAGAGTTGTCTGGCAATATTATTGATTTGTGCCCAGTTGGCGCATTAACAAGTAAGCCCTTTAGATATTCTGCACGTAGCTGGGAATTAACACGCAGACCAAGTATTGCTGCGCACGATAGCTTGGGCTCGCATATTGAAGTGCACGTAAAAGATAATAAAGTCATGCGTGTGTTACCACGTGAGAAAGAAAGCATCAACGAGTGCTGGTTGTCAGACCGTGACCGTTTTTCATATGAAGGTCTTAATAGCGCAGATCGTCTAAAAGTACCGATGATTAAACATAACGGTGCTTGGGTTGAAACTGACTGGAAAACTGCGCTTGAGTTTGCCGCTGGTCAATTAAAAGACATCACCAATGAATATGGTAGCGAAGCATTAGGTGTTTTAGTTTCACCTAATAGCACGATGGAAGAAGGCTATTTGGCTAAAAAGCTTGCTAATGGTTTAGCTTGCGGTAATGTCGATTATCGTTTGCGCCAAACTGACTTTAGATTAGATGGCAAGCGTCTAGGTACGCCATGGATGGGTTGTAATATTCATGAAATCGAAGAACTCGATCGCATTATTGTAATCGGCTCCAATCTTCGTAATGAGCATCCATTATTAGCGCAACGTTTCCGTAGAGCAGTCGCTAATGGTGCAGAGTTGTCTGTAGTGAGTCCTTTAGATAATGACCCATTGATGCCGATTGCACATAAAGTGATTGTGCGACCAAACGACATGGTGAATGTGTTGGGTCAAATACTGAAAGCGATGTCTGGTTTACAACGACTATCATTATGTTTACCTCCAACGCTTACTGCGCTGTTGGAAGACATTAAAGTGCGACCAAATACTCAAGCCATTGCAGAGAGTTTGGCTGGGCATGGTAAGGACTATGACTTAATCGCACCTAAAGTTGGTATCTTCTTAGGTAATATGGCATTAAGCGACCCACGTTTTACTGAAATGTACAGCTTGGCTGAAGCGATTGGTGGTATTACGGGTGCTAAGGGTGGCATATTGCCTGCCGCAGCAAACAGTACTGGTATGCATATGATGGGAGTGATGCCATCAAGTACAGGTATGCATGCACGCGCAATGCTAGAAGTGCCACGTAAAGCTTACTTGTTATTGAATATTGAGCCAGAGTTAGATTGCCAACATGCTGCATTAGCAAAAGCTGCGATGGAAAAAGCTGAATGTGTGGTTGCATTGACTGCTTATAAGTCACAAGCACTAGACCATGCTGATATCTTATTGCCTATCACACCGTTCACTGAAACATCAGGTACTTTTATGAGTATGGAAGGCCGCGTACAGAGCTTTGCGGCAGCGGTAAGACCTTTAGGTGAGTCTCGACCAGCTTGGAAAGTACTACGTGTGCTAGCAAATACACTAGGATTAGATGGTTTTGATTTCGAATCAAGCGAGCAAGTCAAAGATGCGATTTTTGCGGGTGAAAAACCATCAGCTGTGGTTTGGCGTAGTTTGAATAATAACTTAAGAGAACTGGTTGAGATTCAGGTAAATATTAAGCATGATGGCTTGCAACGTATAGGTGAGGTGCCACAATACGAATCAGACCCGATTGTTAGACGCTCACCGCCATTACAAAAAACTAAATATAACATCAAGCCTATGGCGCGTATGTGTGGCCGTCAATTAGCGGCGTTAGACTTGGTTGACGGTGATCATGTGCTGGTGAAACAAGATAAAGGCAGTGCGGTATTAACTGTACGTTTAGATGAACATGTGGCAATGGGTTGCGTGCGTGTGGCAGCAGCTCATGAAGTAACAACAGGCCTTGGTGATTTGATGGGTGATATCACAGTTGAAAAGCTATCTCCACAGCGATTACAAGACATTAATAAAAACATTACGGAAGCGCGTGCCTAATGGAATGGTTATCAAATCTATTTGGTAGTTACTGGCCAGCAGTTGAAATCACTGGCTGGACTTTGATTAAAATTGTCGCAATTGTGGCGCCATTGATGGGTGCTGTGGCCTATCTTACTTTAGCCGAGCGAAAAGTCATCGGTTACATGCAAGTGCGTATCGGGCCTAACCGTGTTGGTTATTTTGGTTTGTTACAACCGTTAGCGGATGGTATTAAATTACTATTTAAAGAGGTAATTCTACCTACAGCCTCTAATAAAGCCTTGTTTTTACTAGGGCCTGTATTGGCGATTGCACCAGCATTTGCAGCTTGGGCAGTGGTGCCATTTGATTTGAATATGGTGCTCGCAGATATTGATGCTGGTTTACTCTACATTCTGGCCATGACATCTGTGGCTGTTTATGGTGTGATCATTGCAGGTTGGGCTTCTAACTCTAAATACGCGTTTTTAGGTAGTTTGCGTTCAGCTGCTCAAATTGTTTCATATGAAATCGCCATGGGCTTTGCGCTCGTAGGTGTATTAATGTGTGCAAACAGTTTGAACCTAGGCAAGATTGTGTTGGGTCAAGAGGGTGGTTTTTGGCATTGGTACTTCATCCCATTATTCCCTTTGTTTATTGTTTACTTTATTAGTGCTGTGGCTGAAACAAACCGCGCACCGTTTGACGTGGCTGAGGGTGAGTCTGAAATTGTTGCGGGTTTTCACGTAGAATATTCAGGCATGGCATTTGCAGTCTTCTTTCTAGCTGAGTACGCTAATATGATTTTAGTGTCGATGCTTGCTGCACTCATGTTCTTGGGAGGGTGGTTGTCACCAGTCCCATTCATTCCAGATAGCTTCTTATGGTTGCTTGCTAAAGTTGGCTTCCTTTTATTCTTATTTTTATGGTTTAGGGCAACATTTCCACGCTACCGTTATGACCAAATCATGCGCTTAGGCTGGAAAGTGTTTATTCCAATTACTATTGTGTGGATTGTATTTGTTGGTGGCATGATGCAAACTCCTTGGGCTCATTTGTTTCACTAGATTTAGTGATTAGGCTTTGAATAAATTAAATTATGATTAAATCGATTAAACAAACATTAGGCAGCTTAATGTTATGGGAGCTGCTCAAAGGGATGGCGTTAACAGGCCGTTACTTTTTTGCACCTAAAATCACGGTTCAATACCCCGAAGAGAATACACCTCAATCCAACCGATTCCGTGGTTTACACGCATTACGTCGTTACCCAAATGGTGAAGAGCGTTGCATTGCTTGTAAACTTTGTGAGGCTGTTTGTCCTGCGATGGCGATTACGATTGAGTCTGAACAGCGCGATGACAATACTCGACGCACCACACGTTATGATATTGATCTGACTAAATGCATTTTTTGTGGCTTGTGTGAAGAGTCCTGCCCTGTTGATTCAATTGTAGAAACACGTGTGTTTGATTATCACGGTGAGCAACGTGGTGATTTGTTGTATACAAAAGAAATGCTTTTAGCTGTTGGTGATAAACATGAAAAACAAATCGCAGCAGACAGAGCGCAAGATAAGGTCTTTAGATAGGCTAAATCGTTTAGAAAGAAATAACAAGTTAAGCAACAGATTTCAAGTATCAGATTTACAGTGAAGCCTTCATACATCGTTTAAGCACTTTTAATAGATAACCATTTAACAATATGACTTTTTTTGGCTTGCATTTTCAAGACATCGTTTTTTATACACTTGCAATCATTTTGCTGATTGCAGGATTACGTGTCATCACAACGCGTAACCCTGTTTATGCGGCACTTTATCTTGTGTTGGCATTCTTTACCGCAGCGGGGATATGGCTGTTACTTGAGGCTGAGTTCCTAGCAATTGCGTTGGTACTAGTCTATGTTGGCGCGGTGATGGTGCTGTTCTTATTCGTGGTGATGATGCTTGATATCAACTTAGATAAGTTGCGCGAAGGATTTTGGAAGGCACTACCAGTAGCGTTACCAGTAGGCGGATTAATGGCAGTGGAAATGGTCATGATTGTAGGTGCACGTAACTTTGGCACTGATCTTGTTGCAGCACCTGTTGCGCGACCAGCTGACTACAGTAATACAGCTGAATTGGGTCGAGTGTTATATACCGATTACTTACTGCCTTTTGAGCTAGCCTCGGTTGTATTGTTAGTCGCTATTGTAGCGGCGATTGCACTGACATTACGGGATCGTAAAGACAGCAAGTCTATGGATCCTGCTAAACAAGTGCTGGCAAAAAAAGCAGACAGACTCAGAATTGTAAAAATGGATGCTGTTGTGGAAAAAGATGACGTTGCAGATGCATCAGCTCAAGCTGATGATAAAGGGGCTAAATAATGGTCGGTTTATCTCATTACCTCATTTTAGGGGCATTGCTGTTTGCAATCAGTGTCATTGGTATTTTTCTAAATCGAAAAAATGTCATTATTTTATTGATGGCAATTGAGTTAATGCTATTGGCAGTTAACCTTAACTTTATTGCCTTCTCTCATTATCTTAATGATATTGCAGGACAGGTTTTTGTTTTTTTTATTTTAACGGTGGCAGCTGCAGAGTCAGCCATCGGCTTAGCGATATTGGTCGTGTTGTTTAGAAATTTACGCACAATTAATGTTGACGATTTAGACAGTTTGAAAGGCTAAGTGTTTAGCATGACTATGCAACAAATTTATCTTGCAATCCCTCTGCTACCTTTATTGGCCGCGATTATTATCGGTCTATTTGGTAAGCATCTGCCTAGAGCTGCCGCGCATGTAGTCACCATCGCTGGCGTGGCACTTTCTTTTGCTTTGTCAGTGTATGTGCTAAAAGATGCCATGGTTAGTCAACCTTATAATGAGACAGTGTACTCTTGGTTAAAAAGTGGAAATTTCTCATTTGAGATTGGCTTTTTAATCGACAGACTCAGTGCCATGATGATGGTTGTCGTCACCTTTGTTTCATTGATGGTGCATATTTACACCATCGGTTATATGCATGAAGACAAAGGGTATGCACGTTTCTTTAGTTATATCTCTCTGTTCACCTTCTCTATGTTGATGTTGGTGATGAGCAATAATTTCATGCAGCTATTTTTCGGTTGGGAAGCAGTGGGTTTGGTTTCTTATCTGTTGATTGGTTTCTGGTACACACGCCCAACAGCGATTTATGCTAATTTGAAAGCATTTTTAGTAAACCGTGTTGGTGACTTTGGTTTTCTCCTAGGTATTGGCTTGGTCTTGTACCATTTTGGTAGCCTTGATTACGCGGCTGTATTTTCAGTTGCCCCAGAAATGGCAGATACCAAGATTAATTTAATAGGTAGTGCGTCTTGGTCATTGATGACCGTTACCTGTATTTTGTTATTTATTGGTGCAATGGGTAAATCAGCACAGGTGCCGTTGCATGTATGGTTGCCAGACTCAATGGAAGGCCCAACGCCTATTTCAGCATTAATCCATGCGGCTACGATGGTGACGGCAGGTATATTCATGGTGGCACGTATGTCACCATTGTTTGAGTTGTCATCAACAGCATTATCGTTTGTGATTATTATTGGTAGCATCACTGCACTGTTTATGGGCTTTTTGGGTATTATCCAGAACGACATCAAGCGCGTAGTTGCTTACTCTACATTGTCACAATTAGGGTATATGACGGTTGCATTAGGTGCTTCTGCATATTCTGTGGCTATCTTCCATTTAATGACACATGCCTTCTTTAAAGCCTTGTTATTTTTGGGTGCTGGTGCAGTGATTATGGGTATGCATCATGATCAAGATATCCGCAACATGGGTAACCTGAAAAAATATATGCCAGTGACATGGATTACGTCATTGATTGGTTCACTTGCTCTAATTGGTACACCGCTACTTTCAGGTTTCTATTCTAAAGATAGCATTATTGAAGCGGCTAAATTCTCTACGGTAACAGGTAGTGGGTTTGCGTACTTTGCCGTGCTCACTGGTGTGTTTGTGACAGCGTTCTATAGCTTCCGTATGTATTTCTTAGTGTTCCACGGAAAAGAAAAATGGCGTGAGGTAAAGCATGATGCACATCATGACGCAGACCACCATGATGAAGAACATCACCATGGTTTGAGCCCAACAGATGATCCGCATGAGCCTGGATGGGTTGTGAAGTTACCATTGATTTTATTAGCGATTCCATCATTGGCAATTGGCTATTTTGCCATCGAACCGATGCTCTTCGGTGATTTCTTTAAAGGCGTTATCTTTGTGGATGCACATGCGCATCCTGCAATGCACGAGCTAACACACCATTGGCATACGATATTCCATTCGCCATTAGGTATGGCAATACATGGCTTGATGACATTGCCATTCGCATTAGCTGCATCAGGTGTTGCCTTGGCATGGTTCTTCTACATGATGCGTCCAGATATTCCTGCTGCGATTCAAAAGCGTTTTAGCTTAATTAACAAAGTATTAGAAAACAAATATGGTTTTGATAGCTTTAATGATCGCTTCTTTGCTGCTGGGTCACGCTTTTTAGGCAATAAACTATGGCAAATAGGTGACGTTAAAATTATCGACGGCGCTATGGTGAATGGCACAGCTAATTTAATTGGTAAGTTGTCTGGTGTTGTTCGCAAGTTGCAAAGTGGTTTGATTTACCACTATGCATTTGCGATGATTATTGGCGTGTTTTTAATGCTATCTCTTGGTCTTTTAAAGATTTAATTCTTTTCTAAAGTATAAAAAATGCTTGATTACTTTTTGCAACATATCCTTAGTTTTGCCATCTGGTTGCCAATACTGGCGGGCGGTTTGGTATTGTTTACTGCGAATGACAGTAAACCTAACTTAACGCGCTGGGCCGCATTGTTTGGTAGTGTGGTCAGCTTTTTAGTGACTATTCCACTCTATACACACTTTAACTTTGCTGATGGCGGGTTTCAGTTCCAAGAGCGCTTCCTTTGGATTATGTCTTTTAATATTCATTATCATTTAGGTGCTGATGGTATTGCGATTCCTTTAATCTTGCTCACTAGTTTTACCACTGTCATTGTAGTGATTTCAGCTTGGGAAGTGATTGAAAAGCGTGTTGCACAATATATGGCCTCATTCTTGATTATGAGTGGTCTGATGATTGGTGTATTTAGTGCCTTAGATGCAATTCTCTACTATGTGTTCTGGGAGGCGATGTTAATCCCAATGTTCCTTGTGATTGGTATTTGGGGTGGTCCTAATCGTGTTTATGCGACAGTGAAGTTCTTTCTATATACGCTACTAGGTTCGCTACTTATGTTAGTGGCGTTTATCTACATGTTCCATCAAACGGGTAGCTTTGCGATTACTGATTACTATCAATTGCCAATGCCTTTAAATGTACAAGTGCTTATTTTCTTGGCGTTTTTTGCTGCGTTTGCAGTCAAAATTCCAATGTGGCCAGTACATACTTGGTTGCCAGATGCACACGTTGAGGCACCGACAGGCGGTTCTGTAGTATTGGCTGCGATTGCACTGAAATTAGGTGGTTACAGTTTCTTACGTTTTGCAATGCCTATCGCACCAGATGCAGCACATCATCTATCAGGCTTTATGATTGCATTGTCACTGATTGCGATTGTGTATATTGCATTAGTGGCATTGGTGCAAAAAGACATGAAAAAGCTGATTGCGTATTCTTCAATTTCGCATATGGGCTTTGTGACATTAGGCTTTTTTATCTTCAATAACTTAGGTTTGGAAGGTGCAGTTGTACAAATGATTTCACACGGGTTCATTTCTGCAGCTATGTTCTTGTGTGTAGGCGTGCTGTATGACCGTGTACATAGCCGTCAAATAGATGCTTATGGTGGCGTGGCAAACACGATGCCAGTGTTTGCTGCTTTCGCAGTATTGTTTGCCATGGCAAACAGTGGCTTACCTGGTACTTCTGGTTTTGTAGGTGAGTTCATGGTGATTTTAGGCGCTATTCAAGTTAATTTCTGGTATGCGTTCTTAGCGTCATTTACATTGATATTTGGCGCTGCTTATACATTATGGATGGTAAAGCGCGTATTTTACGGTGAGGTGGCTAATGCCAATGTTGCCGCGCTTAAAGACTTAAATAAACGTGAGTTTTTAATATTGGCGATATTGGCAATATTAGTATTGGCATTAGGTGTTTACCCACAGCCGCTTACTGATATGACCAATGCAACGGTTACTCAACTTCTTTCACATCTAGCAAATAGCAAGCTGCCAGTAGGCTTATAAGTCATGGAAAATATACGTTACGACCTCATTACCGCCTTGCCTGAAATCATCCTATTAGGGATGGCAATGCTTGTATTAATTACTGATCTGTTTTTAAAACAGTCTAATCGGATTGCAATATACGGCTTGTCACAACTAGGTTTGCTTTTAGCGGCTTACTTTACGGTAACTACGCATGTACCAAGCGTTGGTTATGCATTTACTGGCACATTTGTTGATGACACCTTGGCTGATGTTTTAAAGCTGATGATTTATCTAGGGACCTCATTGATATTTGTCTACACTAGACAATACATTCAACTGCGTAATATGTTCCGTGGTGAGTTTTATGCACTTGTCCTGTTCTCAGTCGTTGGCATGATGATTATGGTGTCAGGCCAAAGTATGTTAACGCTGTATATTGGTTTAGAGTTGCTATCTCTTAGTCTGTACGCTTTAGTGGCATTAGACCGTGATAATCATCGTGCGACAGAAGCAGCAATGAAGTATTTTGTATTAGGTGCTTTAGCATCGGGTATGTTGCTGTATGGTATGAGCATGATTTACGGTATGACAGGTAGCTTAAATATCTCAGACATTAACCATGCATTAATGAGTGGCGCTAGAATTCACTCTGTATTGGTCTTAGGTTTAGTGTTTATTGTGGCTGGCCTAGCATTTAAACTAGGTGCTGTGCCATTCCAAATGTGGGTGCCTGATGTCTATGAAGGTTCACCAACTGCGATGACGATGTTGATTAGTTCAGTGCCTAAACTAGCAGCATTTGCTTTTGTGATTCGTCTTTTGGCTCAAGCTTTGCCAACATTGGCCATTGACTGGCAGCAAATGTTGTTAATTATGGCTGTACTGTCGATAGTGCTTGGTAACGTGACTGCAATTGCACAAACTAATATTAAACGTATGTTGGCATACTCAACCATCTCTCATGTTGGCTTTGTGTTGCTCGGTTTGATGAGTGCAAGTGGTAATGGTTATGTTTCTGCCATGTTCTATATTGCTAGTTATGTGGTCATGACGCTTGCTGGTTTCGGTATTATCCTTTTGTTATCACGCAAGGGGTTTGAAGCAGAAAACTTAAGCGATTTAAAAGGTCTGAATCAGCGTAGCCCTTGGATTGCCTTTTTAATGCTTATCGTGATGTTCAGCATGGCAGGCGTTCCACCAACCTTAGGTTTCTATGCTAAGTTCGCAGTGTTGCAAGCTGCATTGCAAGCAGGATTCTTGTGGGTGGTTGTGTTTGCAGTATTAATGGCAGTGATTGGCGCGTTTTACTACCTACGCGTAATTAAGTTAATGTACTTTGATGAGCCGCAAGATCATAGCCCGATTACTGCGCCATTTGATATGCGTGTAATTTTGAGCATTAATGCTTTGGCTTTGTTGGCGCTTGGTTTAATGCCACAAGGCCTGATGAGTATATGTTTCTATGCGATTAGTAGAAGTTTAAGCTAATGACTAATTGGGTATTGCTCGGCATTATGTTTTTAGCTGCAAACCTGCCTTGGTTTTCAGATAAGTTGTTTTATATCGTTCCTTTAAAATCTATCGATAGCACCAAGAATTTAGCTTGGTGCTTGCTTGAGTTGATTATTCTGTATTTCTTAGTTGGCGCTTTAGCAGTGTATGCCGAACAAGCAACTTTTGGACAAGTGGCGCCACAAGGGTGGGAGTTTTACGCTGTCACCAGTTTCTTATTCTTAGTGTTTGCTTTTCCAGGGTTTGTTTATAAAGTACTCTGGAAAAGAACAATCTAAACTACAGCCTTATTTGGCGGGCTAAATGTTAGTCGTTATAGGTTAGTTTTAGCTCGTCAGTATTGTTTGCTAGCCCTTACTTGAAATTTTAGTCTTCTGCTATTATCTTCCATGTGATCTTTATTAGTCTTGTGTAGGCCGATATGTCATATCTACTTTCTAATACCAGCAACAAAAAGGATTTCTGATGGACTTAACGGAGCATTGTATTAGCACCGAAGATTTAGCTAAGGGTGATTTTCTTTGTGTTAAACGAGACCAAGTTCGCCTACCTAGCGGCCATGTAAGTCAGCGCGAATATGTCACGCATCCAGGAGCCGTTGTGATTGTTCCATTATTGAATAATGGAAATGTCGTATTAGAGCGCCAATTTAGATATCCCTTAAATCAAGTTTTTATTGAGTTACCAGCTGGAAAGATAGATGCAAACGAAAGTACATTGCAAACTGGTCAAAGAGAGTTGCTGGAAGAAACTGGGTATCAAGCCCAAGACTGGGTGAAGCTAGGTGAACAGCATCCATGTATTGGATACTCTAATGAAGTGATTCATATTTACTTAGCAAGAGATCTGAAGGCAGGCGTTAGTCATTTAGATGTTGATGAGGCCTTGGAGGTGTTTGAACTCCCACTGTCAGAAGCTATTAAGTTAATACAACAGGGTGAAATTACAGATAGTAAGACGATTGTGGCGTTATTTCTCACAGAAAAGTACATACAGAATAATGAATAAGACATCCTCATTGAAAGTCTTGATAGTAGGCTTTGGTGATCTAGGTGGTGCTATTGCAGAGCGGTTAACGTGTTTAGAGATGCACGTTTATGGCGTTGCTAGAAGCCAAAAGACAGTTGATGGCGTTGAAATGGTTCAGGCGGATGTCACTGAGCCAGCATCACTTGATCGATTACGCGATATTCATCCTGATATGATTGTTTATTGCGTTTCAGCTAGCGGACAAACTGATGCTCAATATAAGCAAGCATATGTAGATGGTTTGCGTAATGTATTAATGACACAGGTTAATAATCATCAATTAAAACATGTGTTTTTTGTGTCAAGCACACGCGTATATGGTCAAGAGACGGACGACATTCTAGATGAGGCTGTTACACCGTTGCCAATCGATTTTGGCGGTGAGCGGTTATTAGAAGCTGAGTCATTGTTAGTAGGATTGTCATGTGACACTACCGTACTAAGGTTGTCAGGTATTTACGGTCCAGGTCGCTTGCGTATGATTAACCTTGCAAAAGCACCAGAGCGTTGGCCGCAAAACAATAGCTGGACTAATCGAATACATCGTGACGATGCGGCTTCGTTTGTGGTGTTTCTAATCCAGAAATTATTAGCAGGCAAATCCATCAGTCCTTGTTATATCGTAACAGATGCTAAACCTGTGAGTCAGTATGAAGTGCTTGCTTGGATTGCATCACAACTGGCATTAAAACAACCTGAGCCAATGCAAGTAAACGGTGGTAAACGCTTAACTAACCAAGCGATGCTGGCAACAGGTTTTTTACTGAAATATCCTGATTATCTGGTTGGCTATCATGCCTTATTGCAGGAACTCACCATTGAATAAATTTAGATATCTACATTTAGCCTTTGTTATCTGTACTATGTTTTTTGCATGCAATGTTACGGCTAAAGAAGACTTTTCTGTGTGGCTTCAGAATCTAAGATACGAGGCAAAATCTCTGGGTATCTCAGATAGCACCACCCTTAATTTTGTCAATCGCACCAAATTCTTACCTAACGTAATTAAGCAAGATAGAGCGCAACCAGAGTTTATTAGCCCATTTTTAGATTATTTTACAAAACGGGTAGATGATAAGAAAATTCAAAAAGGGCGAGCCTTACTTGCCGAACATCAAGATTTATTGTCGCAGATAGAAGCGCAGTACGGTGTGCCTAAGCAAATACTGATTGCATTTTGGGGAATGGAAACTCAGTATGGTCAAGTAAAAGGAAACGTCGATATATTGTCTGCATTAGCCACATTAGCATATGAGGGACGCCGCTCTGATTTTTTCAGGGCGCAGTTGCTAGACGCGATGTTGATGGTTGATCTTGGTTATGTTGATATTGAACGCTTTAAAGGGTCATGGGCTGGTGCATTTGGAAATATGCAGTTTATGCCATCGACATTTATGTTTTACGCGGTAGATGGTGACGCTGATGGCATTATTGATGTTGTTAACTCATTGCCTGATGCGTTTGCTTCTGCCGCGCACTATCTTGCTAAAATTGGATGGCGCAAGCATGAACCTGTGATGATAGAAGTTAAGTTGCCCAATGATTTTGATTGGCAAAGTGCACAATTAGCCATTAGGAAAGCACCTAAAGATTGGATTGATTTGGGTGTGGAGTTTTATTTAGCTGAGCCTAAAAGTACAGATGTTACTAAGTTCACGGATGTTGAAGGCGCGCGAGCAGAAAACAGTCAAATGAATACACAAATCGAGTTTTTCCTGACGCAGTCGCAAGTCATTACTAAAGCTAAACTGTATAGTAATATCAATGTCGAAAGGCAAGCCTCTATCATACTGCCACAAGGATGGCAGGGCCCCGCCTTTATGGTGTTTGATAATTTTGACATTATTATGGACTGGAATCGGTCAGTTAATTATGCACTTTCTGTCGCGCAGTTGGCGAAACAGATACATCAAGAGCCCAGCATATTGGGCGGCGATTTTGCAGAAAGTGGCGCGCTTAGCTATCAACAAATGCAAGATTTACAGAATAGACTAAATCAACAAGGGTTTGATGCTGGCAAGGCAGATGGTTTGCCAGGATTGCAAACACAAGCCGCCGTACGCGCTTATCAATTAAAGCAGCAATTACCAGCAGATGGCTATGCAAGCCCTAGTCTGTATCAAAAATTATTATTACACTAAGACGCTTGCATATCCCTAATGCTGATTTAAGATATTTTGAAATTGAGTTGCTATTTATGTTTGCGCCTAATGCCACAATCAGCTAAAATCGTGCCCTGTTTAGAATTGCTAAACTCCGTACGAATAAGTATTCACTTTTAGCAGTTCGGAAACATCAAACATAGGCGGTTAGCTCAGTTGGTTAGAGCGCTTGGTCGACATCCAAGAGGTCAGCAGTTCGAATCTGCTACTGCCTACCAGTTACAATAAATCAAGTTTTTTCATAGTTCGTCATTCCTCTTCAAAGCTCCCTACAAAATAAGCTGAAAGCATTCACTGACAGCCATTGTTGTTATTCTGTGCTTACAAAATGGCTCACAAATCATTATGTATAAACAAGCCTAGCCAAAATGCTTTAGGGTGTCATGTAAGGTGTCGTAAAAGTAAGCTTAGGGTATTGGCATGCTGACAAGAGATAGACGTCTTTAACGTCCAAGTCCTAGCAATACAATCGTATTGAGGTATCTACCAAATTTATCGCTACTTAAAAATCAGAAGATGGTAAATCTAACCGGTCTTTTATGTTTCCCCAACTACCTTTCCTAGATATTCACGTTAACCCTCAATATTAATAGTGACTAAAGTTTTTCTTATCAAAGCATATTAGGTCATCATCATTTTATTGGTTGATATACTTCATGTGGTGGTTGTTATCAACCATAGCTCATCCAAAACTTACTTGTATTATTTAAATTGTATGAAATTTATATGATTAAAATCATATTGTTATGATTTATTATGGAATCTCGCCAAGTTGGAACAGGCTTTGCATATAGTGCTTGCTAAAAGTTTTTAAACTTTTTCCTGTTATGATCTTGGAGAGTATTTTAATGATAAAAAATTTTAATCGAAAAAAAAGCGCGATTGCAGTAGCTTTCGCATGTTCAGTGATAGCTACATTTTCTCATGCTGATGAATCAATCAAATTAGACAAAGTAGAAGTCACAGGTATTTTGCCTGAGAAATTAGAGTCAGTGCCTGGCTCTTTTAACGTGGTTGATGAGAAAGAGTTGGAAACGCGTCGCCCATTTTCCATACAGGAAGCATTAAATAATGTACCAGGTGTGCATGTTGTCGGTGAAGGTGCTCAAAGTTTAAATTTAAACATTGGTGTTCGTGGTTTAAATCCACGCCGTACTTCACGTACGCTTTTGCTTGAAGATGGTATGCCGTTATTCTTGGCTCCATATGGCGATCCATCTGCGCACTATGCCACACCTTTAGAGCGTGTACAGCGAATTGAGATTGTTAAAGGTTCAGGTCAGGTGTTGTATGGCCCTCAAACTGTAGGTGGTATGATTAACTTTGTTACAAAGCCTATTCCTAAAGAGGGTTTTGCGGGTAGCGTTTCTGCAACGGCAGGCAGTAACGATTTTAGAGGTGTTCATTTTAACTTGGGTTACGGTGGTGAGCGTGGCGGTATTATGGTTGATGCCTTGAACAGAAAGGGTGATGGCATTCGTAAAGATCACGACTTTGAAGTGAATGATGTTACGCTGAAAGGTTTGTTGAATCTAACAGAGACGCAGTCTTTAATGGCAAAAGTCGGCTGGTATGAGGAGAACTCACACTATACCGAGGCGGGATTAGATGCAGCTCGATACAACGCTGACCCCACTGCAAACCCTTTTGGTAAAAACGATACATTTGAACATGAGCGCAAGAGTCTGCAATTAGTGCATAATTGGGCTATTAATGACACGGCTAAACTTACTACGCAAGCTTACTATGTTAATTCAGAGCGGGCCTCTTATAGGCAAACTGATGAGTCGCTTGATCAAATGACAAGGTCACCTGACGGGGTAAATAATATTGCAACCTGTCCTGGAGCCTCAAGACGTGATTATGAAAACTTTGCAAATCTTTGTGGTAATAAAATGCGACCGCGTGAATATGCTTATTGGGGAGTAGAGCCGCGCTTAGACTTTAGCCATAACCTATTCGGTCTTAACAGTGATGCTGTGCTAGGTTTCCGCTACCACGAAGAGGATATTAATCGTAAGCGTTACAATGGTGCTACACCAAGAGCACGTGAAAATGATCCAGGAAGTGCTTTGCGTGATGATAGTGATATTCAAGTTGAGTCAATGGCGCTTTATGGTCAGAACACTTTCTTCTTGGGTGATTTTGCTTTAACACCAGGATTAAGAGTAGAGCGCTTGAAGCAAACGAACAAACTGAAAACTGTTAATTTTGTTGCATCTGGATTGAAAGACTCAGAAACAGAGACTACTTTGCTACCAGGTTTTGGTGTAGCTTGGAATGGCATTGCAAATACAACAGTATTTGCGGGTATTCATCGTGGTTTCGCACCTCCACGTCCAGATCGTGATTTAGACCCAACACGTGCTTTAGGCGCTTCACCTGAAAAAAGTACAAATACTGAACTGGGTTTTAGAACAAGTTATTTCAAAGGCGTAACGTTTGAATCAACATTGTTTAACATTGATTTTGATAACTTAGTAGTAGGGCCTGTTAACGGTCAATTTTTAAATGCGGGTAAATCACAACATACGGGCCTTGAAGCGGCTGGTCGTGTTGATTTTGGAACGATTTATAACACGCCGCATAACTTTTACTTGACTGCAAACTACACAAGTTTGTTTACGGCAAAATTTAAAAGAGATGCAGCTACAGATGGTATAGAAAGTGGTAACCGTCTGCCATATGCGCCTCGTGATTTAGCTTCAGTCAATTTTGGATATTCTCATCCAATCGGTATTGATGCACGTTTTGGTATTGACTACGTAAGTCAGCAATATGCTGACAATGAGAACTCAAGAGTTGAGACAGCAAATGGTCAAGATGGCATTATTCCTTCTTACACACTGCTAAATGCATCAGTTAACTTTAGGCCTGCTGGTTCTAAAGCGAGTTACTTCTTGAGTGGTCATAACTTAGCTGATAAAGAGTATTTATCTACACGTGTTGATGGTATGTTCTTAGGCCGCGGCCGTCAGGTATTTGGTGGTATTCGTTACGACTTCTGATAAAACTTTATTACTTTGCAGTGATGTAGGGTAATAAAGCATTAAACTTAAACGAGCCTTATCTGCAAAGATGGGCTCGTTTTTATTTGCACGTGGTATTTACGCAGTACATATTTAACTTGTTTTAACTTAATAAATACAGTGCATGATAAATTGCAGTCTTTTATCGTGCTGTGCGATAATTCTAACCTTTATAGCTTATGTCATTCAAAAGCCGCTTGCGGCTGTTGTGTTTTAGAGAGAATTGTATGCCAGTCATTCGCCTGCCCGATGGGTCGCAACGTAATTTTGATCAGCCAGTTACAGTAGCTGAGGTCGCCATGAATATCGGCGCTGGTTTAGCTAAAGCCGCGCTTGCAGGTAAAGTGAATGATAAGTTAGTAGATACCAGTTATTTAATTGAGGTAGATAGTGATTTAGCCATTATCACGGATAAGAACCCTGAAGGCTTGGAGGTTATCCGCCATTCAACTGCACATTTGCTTGCTTATGCTGTGAAAGAGTTATTTCCTGATGCACAAGTGACGATAGGTCCTGTGATTGACAATGGTTTTTATTATGATTTTTCATACAAGCGCCCATTTACGCCAGAAGATTTAATTGCGATTGAAAAGAAAATGGCTGAGCTCGCCAAAAAAGATGAGCCAGTCACGAGAAAAGTATTACCGCGCGACGAAGCGGTTGCTTATTTCAAAAGCATGGGCGAGCAATACAAGGCTGAACTAATTGAGTCTATTCCCGCTGGTGAAGATGTTTCATTATATACAGAAGGCAACTTTACCGATTTGTGTCGCGGCCCACATGTGCCGAGTACAGGTAAGCTTAAGTCATTCAAGCTAATGAAATTAGCTGGTGCATACTGGCGCGGCGATAGCAACAATGAAATGTTACAACGCGTGTACGGCACTGCTTGGCGCAATAAAGAGGAGTTGGAAGCTTATTTGTTCCAACTTGAAGAAGCAGAAAAGCGCGACCATCGTAAACTTGGTAAGCAACTAGACTATTTCCACATGCAAGATAACGCACCTGGTATGGTGTTTTGGCACCCACGTGGCTGGAGCATTTGGCAAGAGGTTGAACAATATATGCGCCAAATGTTTAAAGACTTTGGTTATCAGGAAGTGCGTACGCCAACGGTGATGGATAAAACGTTGTGGGAGCAATCTGGTCACTGGCAAAATTATCATGACAATATGTTCGTGACTTCGTCAGAAAATCGTGAATACGCCGTGAAGCCGATGAATTGCCCAGGACATGTGCAAATTTTTAATAACCAGTTGCATAGTTATCGAGATTTACCATTACGTTTGGCTGAGTTTGGCTCTTGTCACCGTAATGAGCCGTCAGGCTCATTGCATGGTTTGATGCGTGTACGTGGATTTACACAAGATGATGCGCATATTTTTTGTAGCGAAGATCAAGTAGAAGCTGAAGTGGCTGACTTTATCCAGATGCTTTATAAGGCATATGGTGATTTTGGCTTCAATGATGTGCTGGTTAAGTTATCAACACGCCCAGAAAAGCGCGTAGGTGCTGATGAAACGTGGGATAAAGCAGAAGCAGCATTGGCGAATGCTTTAAATAAAAATAACCAAGCTTTTGATTTGCAGCCAGGTGAGGGTGCTTTTTACGGCCCTAAAATTGAGTTTACATTGAAAGATAGCTTAGGTCGTCTATGGCAATGCGGTACGATTCAGCTCGACTTCAACTTACCAGAACGTCTAGGTGCTGAGTATGTGGCGGAAGATAATTCACGTCAGCGTCCAGTGATGTTGCATCGTGCGATTGTAGGTTCCATGGAGCGTTTCATCGGTATATTAATCGAGAACTACGCAGGTGCAATGCCATTGTGGCTTGCACCAGTGCAGGTGATGGTGTTAAATATTTCAGAAAGTCAGGCAGATTACGTACGCCAAGTAGTTGAAACTTTGAAACAAAATGGCATTCGATGCGAATTTGACTTGAGAAATGAGAAGATTACCTATAAAATACGGGAACATAGCATGCAAAAAATGCCTTATCTGCTAGTGGCAGGTGAGCGCGAGATGCAAGCAGGACATTTGGCCGTGCGTACCAGAAAAGGTGAAGACCTAGGTTCTATGCCGATTGACGCAGTAATTGAGCGCCTAAAAGCAGAGATTGAAGCTAAGGTTTGAGCAAACAGGTGCACGGCTTAACTATTTGGAGAATTTGATATAGCACAAGATAAAGAAACGCGAATTAATGGCGATATTACAGGGTCGCAGGTTCGTTTGGTGGGTGTTGAGGGTGAGCCCTTAGGTATTGTGAGTTTAGCGGAAGCTTTTGCAAAAGCGGAAGAAGCTGACATTGATCTTGTAGAGATAGCGCCAAATGCGGCGCCACCTGTTTGTAGATTGATGGATTACGGCAAGTTTAAATATGCCGAAAGTAAAAGACAGCACGAAGTTAAGCTTAAGCAAAAGCAAGTGGTTGTAAAAGAAATCAAGTTCCGTCCAGGGACTGATGATGGCGATTACAACATTAAAGTGCGCAATATCATTCGATTCATTCAAGAAGGTGATAAGGCAAAAATTACTTTACGCTTTAGAGGCCGTGAAATCACGCACCAAGAGTTTGGTATGGCTTTATTGAAACGTGTTGAAGCAGATTTAAAAGAATACGCAATCGTTGAACAATACCCAAAAATGGAAGGTCGCCAAATGGTGATGGTATTGGGTCCGATTAAGAAAGTTAAGTAATTGCTAGGTTTGATATTCAAGTAATTACACTAAAGAAGTAGTACCCTGAGTGATACGGCTAAAAGGCATGCCTAAGCACTCTTAACCACTCTAAAGGAGAACAAAATGCCAAAAATGAAAACCAAGAGTGGCGCTAAAAAGCGCTTTAAATTCTTGGGTAATGGTAAAGTGAAACGTACACACTCTCACTTGCGCCATATCCTAACGAAAAAGACCACCAAGCAAAAGCGTAAATTACGCGGCACGGCGATCATTTCTTCAACTGATGTCAAGCGCGTCCGCGCTATGATGCCAACACAATAGGAGTAGAATATGCCTAGAGTAAAACGTGGTGTCATCGCTCGCGCTAGACACAAAAAAGTATTAAAAGCAGCTAAAGGCTACCGTGGTCGTCGTAAAAACGTTTACCGCGTTGCTAAACAGGCGGTAATGAAAGCGGGTCAATACGCTTATCGTGACCGTCGTCAAAAGAAACGCCAATTCCGTACATTGTGGATCGCACGTATTAACGCGGGTTCACGTGAATTCGGTATGACATACAGTCGCTTCATGAATGGCTTGAAAAAAGCTGCGATTGAAGTGGATCGTAAAGTATTGGCTGACTTGGCTGTGTTCGATAAAGCTGCATTTGCAAAATTCGTAGAATTAGCAAAAGCAGGTTTAGCGGCTTAAGTATAATAGCTTAGTACTTTTCAAACTTAATTTAAGTTTGAGTAAAAAAAGAGGCTTCGGCCTCTTTTTTTTGTTGTAAAATCCTACCTTGCATTTTTTACATGCAAATCAACGTATTACAAAAATATATTGTGATGTATTGTTAGCATCACTTTGACTTCAAACGCGAATAGCATTAACCATAATTAAAGATCGAAATAAAATGGCAGACTTAACGCATTTAATTGCAGAAGCAGAAGCAGACTTTATCAATACCGCTTCAATGAATGACTTAGAAATTGCTAAGGCAAAATACTTAGGTAAATCAGGGTCACTCACAGATGCATTAAAAGGCTTAGGTAAGTTAAGCGCGGAAGAGCGTCCTGCTGCTGGGGCGGCGATTAATGTGGTGAAGCAGGCGATTGAGGCAGCGTTGACCGCACGTAGAGAGTCAATCTTAAATGCTGAACAAGCTAAACAGTTGGCGCAGGAATCTATTGATGTGACGCTGCCAGCTAGGGCGCAATCACAAGGTGGCTTGCATCCCGTGACCTTAACGTTAAAACGTGTTGAGGAATTATTTCACTCCATCGGTTTTGATGTTGCGACAGGCCCTGAAATTGAAACGGATTTTTATAACTTTACTGCGTTAAATATCCCAGAAGATCATCCAGCACGTGCTATGCATGATACGTTTTATATTGATGAAGCCAATGTGTTAAGAACGCATACCTCACCAGTGCAAGCGCGCTATATGGAAAATGCATTAAAGAATAATCAAACGCCTCCATTTAAAATTATTGCGCCTGGCCGTGTGTATCGGGTAGATTCAGATGCAACCCATTCGCCCATGTTCCATCAAGTGGAAGGTTTGTGGGTGGATGAAAACATCAGCTTTGCTAATTTAAAAGGCGTAGTTCAGGATTTCTTACAGAAATTCTTTGAGCGTGATGATCTTACTGTGCGATTTAGACCTTCATTCTTTCCGTTTACTGAGCCTTCCGCTGAAATGGATATGAGCTGGAATGGCGGTTGGTTAGAGATTGGTGGATGTGGCATGGTGCACCCTGAAGTGTTTAAACATGTGAATATCGACAGTGAAAAATACCGTGGTTTTGCTTTCGGTTTAGGCATTGAGCGTTTGACCATGCTTCGTTATGGTGTAAACGACTTACGTCATTTCTTTAATAATGACTTGCGTTTTTTAAGTCAGTTTAAATAACACCGCAGTTTGCAATGCGCAGACTAAGTACATACATATTTAATCCTTAATTTAAGGTTGTAAAAGCATTATGCAATTTTCAGAAAATTGGTTACGCAGTTTAGTTCATACCGAGTTGGATAGTCAGGCACTCAGTCATGCCTTAACAATGGCAGGGCTTGAAGTTGAAGAAATCCAGCCTGTTGCTGCGTCGTTTAGCAAAGTCGTTGTGGCTAGAATTATCTCTGCCGAGAAGCATCCAGATGCAGACCGTCTTCAAGTGTGTCAGGTTGATGTTGGGCTTTCAGCGCCATTGCAGATTGTATGTGGCGCGGCCAATGCGCGTGCTGGATTAATTGCACCATGTGCTTTAGTGGGTGCAGAGTTGCCAGGTATTTCTATCAAACAAGCCAAAGTGCGTGGCATTGAATCGTTCGGCATGATGTGTTCATCTAAAGAGCTAGGTATTACGGCTGAAGCAACAGGGTTGCTTGAGTTGGATAGTGATGCCATCGTCGGGCAAGATATTCGTGAATATTTAGATTTAAATGACCATTTGTTTACATTAAAACTAACACCGAATCGTAGTGATTGTTTAAGCTTGACAGGCATTGCACGTGATATCGTAGCGATAACAGGTGCTAAGGCTAATTTTGAAGCTATTCCAACAGTCATGGCTGAGCATGCGGAAGCAAAACAGGTCATCGTGAATGAGCCTGTTGCTTGCCCACGGTATTGTGGCCGATTGATTACTGGTATCAATGCACAGGCGGCTACGCCTGCTTGGATGGTTAAACGTTTAGAGCGTAGCGGCTTGCGTAGCATCAGTGTAGTAGTTGATATTACAAACTACGTGTTGCTAGCGTTGGGTCAGCCGATGCATGCGTTTGACGCAGCTAAATTACATGGTGATATCAATGTGCGCTTTGCTCAAGAAGGTGAGTCGCTTGGTTTGCTTAATGATCAGACAATAGAACTAAAATCAGATGATTTACTGATTGCTGATGCTAATGGTCCACTTGCACTTGCGGGTGTAATGGGAGGTCAAGCTAGTGCTGTGAGTGATGCAACGACTGATATTTTCTTGGAAAGTGCGTTCTTTACGCCAGCAGTGATTGCGGGTAAAGCACGTAGGTTGGGTTTTAGTACAGATTCATCTTATCGTTTTGAGCGTGGTGTTGATTTTGGTAATACGCGCAATGCCATTGAGTACGCAACGGCATTGATTAAAACATTGTGCGGTGGACAAGTCGGCCCCGTCACTGAAGTGATGGCAACGTTACCTGCACGTGATTCTGTGACGTTGAGAATGTCGCGCTTAGTCTCTGTATTGGGAATCAGCCTTGAGCAGCAGAAGGTTGCACAATTACTCACTCAGCTTGGTTTTGCATTTGATTGTGCAGATGATGTGTTCACGGTGACTCCCCCGAGCTATCGTTTTGATATCACGATTGAAGAAGATTTAATTGAAGAGATTGCTCGGTTACATGGATATGACCATATTACTGCAATACCGCCAGTAGCTTCGTTGAATATGCTTGCTGCACCAGAGCAACATTTGCATTTAAATCAATTACGTGATGGACTGGTATCAGCAGGCTATCAAGAAGTGGTGACTTACAGCTTTGTGGATGAAAGCTGGGAGCGTGATTTGTTGGGTAATCATTCGCCTATTAAACTTAAAAACCCAATCGCAAGTAACTTAAGTGTCATGCGCACAAGTTTATGGGGTGGGTTGCTAGATACCCTTACTTATAATTTGAATCGTAAACAAGAGCGTGCTTATTTATTTGAAATTGGTGCTGTATATCATCAGCAAGCTGGTGCTTATCATGAAACTACGCGTGTTTCAGGTCTTGCTTATGGTAGCGCCAAGCCTGAACAGTGGGCAGTAAGTAATGCGGAAATAGATTTCTTTGATGTTAAGGCAAATGTCGATAGTTTGCTTGGCGCTGACAGTTCGAGCAAGCAAGTCACTTATGAGAAAGCAGAGCACTCAGCCCTGCATCCAGGTCAGACAGCGCGCGTCCTGCTAAATGGAAAAGCAGTTGGTTGGTTGGGTAAGTTGCACCCTAAATGGCAACAGCATTATAGTTTTGCCAAGAGCACCTATCTTTTTGAGCTTGATGCTGATGCGGTAGTAAATCGAGTATTACCGACTTATCAAGAGGTTTCAAAGTTATTGCCTGTGCGTCGCGATTTAGCGATTGTGCTAGATGAAAGTATTGCTGTGCAAACTGTGTTGAATGCAATTAATGAAGAAAATATTCCGTTGATTGCGGATGTTGCATTGTTCGATGTGTATCAAGGAAAAGGTGTGCCTGAAAGTAAAAAAAGCCTTGCATTATCAGTACTTATGCACGATACTCAAAAAACATTAACAGATAGTGATGCTGATACAGCAATCGAAAATCTGCTAAAATTGTTGCAAATAAAATTTGATGCGGCATTAAGAAACTAATACTCTCCATGCTAGAGCATGAGAGAGATTTATTTTTTTGTAAGACATCAATCAATAAGATTAAATAGCGATACAAAGCTTTAAAAAACGGGAGTGTTTATGACTTTAACAAAAGCTGAGCTTGCAGATTTACTGTATGAGCAAGTTGGGTTGAATAAGCGTGAAGCCAAGGATATGGTGGAAGCATTTTTTGAAGAGGTGCGTACAGCGTTAGAAGCAGGGGATAGTGTGAAGCTATCAGGCTTTGGTAACTTCGAGTTGCGCCAGAAATCAGAGCGTCCAGGCCGTAATCCTAAAACAGGTGAGGAAATACCAATCACTGCTCGTCGCGTGGTGACTTTTCACGCTAGTCAAAAATTAAAAAGTAAAGTTGATGCAAACTTTGCTGTCTAAATGAATCACGAGTGTTGAATTGCCTGTCTTTTATTAAAGCCAGTTGATAAAAGACTGTCTCAATTTGGTTGATAGTGTTGTGTAGTAGTTTTCTTAATGTAATAGCAATATGAGTGAGAAAGCCGAAAGTATGAGTGAGCAGGTCGCCAAGGTGCAATTGCCACCAATTCCAGCAAAGCGCTACTTTACAATTGGTGAGGTGAGTGAGCTTTGTGGTGTAAAACCGCACGTATTAAGGTATTGGGAGCAGGAGTTTACTCAGCTCAAACCAGTTAAGCGCCGCGGAAACCGTCGTTATTATCAACATCATGAAGTTTTGCTTATCCGTCGCATTCGCGAATTGTTATACGAACAAGGGTTTACCATCAGTGGTGCTCGTAATCGCCTTGATGACGCCGAGGTTAGCGGTAAGCATGACAAGCAAGCGACAGTGAAGTCCAATGATACTAATGCAGCATCACCAAGTGCTGTATCGGGTGAGGTTTCTACAGATATTGATACCAAAGCTTTTGATTATGCTAAGGTTAAAGCAGAGTTACGTGAGATATTAAATTTATTACGTGCCGACATTTCCGTGGCAAATACAGCACACTAATTATTTTATACGCTCATTTTATAGCTGCATTGCTTTTGCGATATAATGCAAACCTTGTTACAAGCAAGAAGTAACAAAGGTTCGGGGCGTAGCGCAGCCTGGTAGCGTACTTGCATGGGGTGCAAGGGGTCGTGTGTTCGAATCACACCGTCCCGACCAAAAATGGAATCTTTCAATCAAGTCAGCTATGTGCTGGCTTTTTTGTATGTGGATTCAATGTTTAAATAGGCGGGAATATTATAGTGATTTCTTGCAATTAAATAACGAAGGTGTGTTGTATATTGTGCGCTATCGTAAAGTTTGGTTATCAGTTTTGTTGATAGGTAGTCAGACTTAAGCATTAAAGCTTAATAGGAAACTCATGGAACACACTACATTTGATCACAATGAAGAGCAGTATATTGTGCATAATCCCAAAGAGGTTATGCAGATTTTGAACGATTTGATCAAACATAAAGCCATGCTCAAGGTGTCATTCAACCATGGCGCAGATGTATATCTGACTAGTATTATCAGTATTGACCCAAAAGTCGGAGCGGTATATTTGGATGTTGGCGTTGATGAGGAGTTTAATCGTCGACTGTTTGATAGTAGCCATGTAGTTTTCTTAAAAGAAGATGGCGTTAAAATTAAATGGACGAGCACGCAAGTTACAGAAGTTAGTTTAAAAGATGGCAAGGCTATCAAAATTGCGCTACCTAGAGACTTGATTCGTCTTCAACGTAGAGACTTTTATCGGTTTGCTACCCCTGTTGTTAGCCCTGTCATATGCCGTATTCCAGTGCCTGATGTTTTGGAACCTGAGGTGGAGAGTATTCTTGAGTTGACACTAGTTGATGTCAGTTTAGGTGGTATTGGTGCATTCGTAACTGCGCCGTTAAATCCAGCCTTAGTAATTGGACAAGCACTAAGTAGTTGCAAAATCCGTTTTCCAGAAGTGGGGGAAACTAATCTCACTTTAATGGTTAGAAATATTACTGAGATTCATACAAAGGATGTGGTAACTAAATACCGTATTGGCTTTGTGTACGTCGAGCCTTCAAGAGGTAATGAAGGTTTGATTAGCCGTTATGTCTATATTTTAGAGCGACAGGCAATAGCGTTAGCACATGGCGTGGGTTAACCATTCCTAATGTGTGCATGCTTGCTATGGCCTAGCCTAAATACCTAGTGATTCTGCCCATGCTAGTGCTGCAATGTGGCATTCATTTACTTTGTTGGCGTCATACTGTAAAAGCTCCGCTAGTTCTAAAATTCGCTTATTGTCGGCACCTTCACAAGCTTCTGTTAACTGCAAAAATGGGCCGTATACACCTCCGCGGTTAAGTAACGCTTCGGACACATTTTCTGGTAGTTGAATTTTTTCTAGCACTTGATCCATCGGCATTTTTAATATGGCATCTAATAAAGAAAAAACGCCAACGATGAATAGATTGTCTCGATCATGTTTATCAAAATAACCTTCACCGAGTAGTTCGGTAAGACGTCCGCGTGTGATGGATGTTTTCATCAAGGCTGGAGGGGTGGCATTTTCACCTGCAGTCACCATTAGTAACGTCAGCCAGCGGTAAAGTTGTTTTCTACCTAAAATGGTAAGTGCATGTTTAATAGATTGGATTTCACATGAAAGCCCAAAGCCTACGGAGTTAATATAGCGTAGCAATTTAAATGAGAGCGCTGCATCCCGTTTAAATCCATTTTCAATTTCTATGTTGTCAGAATCCTGCGTCACTAGGTTGAGTAGATTTAATACACTATCAAACGATGGGTTGATTACTTTTGCAGTAAATGTTTCTGGCCTAGCGAAATAGAAGCCTTGGAAGCGTCTAAATCCAATTTCTTTGTAGGAATCAAACTGTTCTAATGTTTCAATTTTCTCCGCAACCATTTGTATGTTGGGTGCTGAGTATTTTTGAAATAATTTACTAGCCTCTTGTTTGGTAACACTTAGAGAGTCTATTTTGATGAAGTTAGCAAACTCGACCAGTGGCTCTAGTTGTGTGCTCAGATGTGGATTATCTAGTGCGATTTTGAATCCAAGTTTGTGTAGTGCTCTGCAGCGTTCAATCACAGCTTCACCTGCGATAACTGTGCGGAGGATTTCCAATGTGGTACGTTGTGGCGGCATGAGCTCAATGAATTCGCTCATCAGCATTGCTTCATTCACGTTGATGAAAGCTAGTTTGTCGCCTAATAACCATTGCACATCCATATCACCCATGGTGTTGACGAGTACGCTAGAGCATGCCTTGAGCTCGTCTTCAAAAACGGCTTCGTTTGCTTCAGCGCTGTGTCTAAAAAGTAGTTCGTAGCCGATGATGTGTTGCTTCACATCCATAATTGGTTGACGCCCAATAAATACTTGATCTTCCATTTTCTAGCCTTAAAGTGTTCTTAATAGTCGTGTGCTAAATTATCTAAAAGCAACACAAGTAACGCTATTATGCTTCATGTTGAATAGACAGTATAAAATTTTACCTGACTAAAGTGTACTAAGTAATGTATTTATAAAATATTTGGTCTGATGTTAAGAATTGTTGTTGAGTTGACCAACATCCTTTATATTGTGTGATGTGACTTAAGGAAAGAACCAACCCCATGAGAGTGATTGTAACGCCAACCCAGCCATTTAATGACCAAAAACCAGGGACATCCGGCCTACGGAAAAAGGTTAAGGTGTTTCAGCAAGCGCATTATCTTGAAAATTTTGTACAAAGTTTGTTCGATACCTTAATTGTTCCCAAAGATGCTGTATTAGTGATAGGTGGTGATGGGCGCTATCATAATAGGCAGGCGATTCAGACGATAGTTAGCATGGCTGCAGCGAATGGCTTTGCACGCGTGTTGATCGGGCAAGGAGGTATCTTATCAACCCCTGCTGCATCTCATGTGATTCGCAAATATAAAACATTTGGCGGCATGGTGTTATCAGCAAGTCATAATCAGGGCGGGATCAATGGTGATTTTGGTATCAAATACAATATTAGCAATGGTGGGCCAGCACCTGAAAAAATTACAGATGAAGTCTTTGCAAAAAGTAAGGTGATTACTGAATATAAAGTTTATGATTTACCGCAGGTAGATATTGATACGATAGGTGAAACGCAGTTTGAGGGGGTTGTTGCTGGCCAGTCTTTTACGGTGCAGGTCATTGATGCAGTGCAGGATTATACTGATTTAATGCAGAGCCTATTTGATTTTGAGGCAATTAAACAATTGCTTGCTAGCGGTTTTGAGATGAAGTTCGATGCGATGCATGCAGTGACTGGGCCTTATGCAAAAGAGATTTTTGTAAATCGACTTGGTGCCCCTATTGAGAGTTTAATGAATTGCGAACCTTCTGAGGATTTTGGCGGAGGGCATCCTGATCCTAATTTAACTTACGCAGAAGATTTGGTGAACATTATGTTTGCAGGCGAAGATGCGCTAGATTTTGGCGCAGCGTCTGATGGTGATGGTGACCGCAATATGATTCTGGGTCAAAACTTTTTTGTTACGCCATCTGATAGTTTAGCGGTATTGGCTGCTAACGCAACTTTAGTGCCAGCCTATGCGGCTGGTATTGCTGGTGTTGCCCGATCCATGCCCACCAGCGGTGCTGTAGACCGAGTGGCAGCGAAGTTTAATGTCCCATGTTTTGAAACACCGACTGGCTGGAAGTTTTTTGGTAATTTAATGGATGCGGGTAAAGTGACGTTATGTGGTGAAGAAAGCTTTGGTACCAGCTCTAACCATGTGCGTGAGAAAGATGGCTTATGGGCAGTGTTGTTCTGGCTCAATGTTATTGCTGCCAAAAAAATGGGTGTAGAGGCTATTCTAAAAGCGCATTGGCTGGAGTTTGGGCGTAACGTTTACTCACGTCATGATTATGAGTCTATTCCAACTGAGGCTGCGAATAGCGTCATTGCTCACATTAAATCTCAGTTTGCTAGTTTGCCAAATCAGAAGTTTGGAAACTACACCGTCAAACTATGTGATGATTTTATTTACCATGATTCAATTGATGGTTCTGTGAGTAGTAATCAAGGGATTCGCATTCTATTTACTGATGGCTCACGCATTGTATTTAGGCTTTCTGGCACAGGTACTGAAGGTGCTACTTTGCGTATTTACCTTGAATCGTATGAGCCAGATAGCACCAAGCACCACTTGGATGCTCAAGTAGCTTTAGCTGAAATGATACAAATCGCTTTGCGGATTTCACAGTTGGTTGAAAAAACGGGACGTGAAGCGCCTACTGTTATTACGTAACTTCTGCTATGGGAGTGGAAGTTGGGATGTTTGAAATTTTGGGTATTTGAAATTTAAGTTGCTTAAATTCAGGTTTCTTGAAAAAATAAGCCGTTATTCAGTGAGTTTTTTCTCACAAATAACGGCTTATTCAATTTGTGTGATGGTCATTTCACCCTTGTAAAGTCGGATATCCATTCGCCCTAAAAAGGACATACCAAGCAATATGTCACCGTCCAACCCAGGTGCGATCATTGCGGCTACATTGTTTGCATGCACACCACCGATTTGCACTGAATTCAACCGTACCATGTAGCCTATGCTTTCGCCGTTTGCAGTATTGGTTCTTACCGCATGAATACTTTTAAGATTAAGTTTATCTGCGATAGATTGTGATATTGCAACGCCTGTGGCGCCAGTATCGACCAATACCTTTACTTTTGTACCATTGATGAGCGCTTCTGTGCGGTAATGGCCATCTAGTCCGCGCTTAAGTACAACGGAGCTAGCGTTACCTAATTTGTAAATCTTGTTAGGATTCTGGATGCTATCCGCTAGGTAGTAAATCACACCTGCTAGGGCTAACCAAACCAAAATAGAAATAAATGTGTTTCTTGACATGTGAGTTATGCAGGGTTGAATGCAATGGCAATGATTGTAAAGTAAGTGAGGTGATGAAGTAGTTGGTCAAAGCCTAGTAATATCCAGAACCATTCACTGTTATTTGCCTTTAGATCAAACTTCATGCTGATGTTCATTTTAGCCCAATCGATATGGTAGTGAGCAACCATATCAGCAAGTGCAAAAATCCATGCGGATAGACCAAGCCAGTAGATTAATGCGATAAACGTGCCTGCGCCATGTATGCCCGCATGTGCTAAGCCACCAATGTGACCATAAGTCCCTTTGTTTTTGTACATCCAAGGGGATGCTTGTAATGGAAAGTCGCAGATGAAGTGCTTGATAAACAAACACAAAAGCGCTTCAAATATGGACGCTTCTAGCATTGGTGCAAGTTCCTATGCTAGTCTGCTTCGTCAATCCATGCCAGCTGGATTGCTTCTAGAATTCTTTCGCCACATTTATCTGCACTATCGTTAAAGCCATCGAGGTTAAGTACCCAATCCATGAGGTCTGTAAAGCGAATTGTTTTAGGGTCGATATCAGGGTGTTTGTCGTAAAGCGCTTCCGCAATTGCTTGGCTGTCTGTCCATTTCATAAATTTATCTCCTATAATTTTTTGATTATAGCCTTGTCAGCTATAAAAATCATAGGTGGCATTTCTATGGATAAAAAAATATGGATAAAAAAATCCCGTAGCACCTAATTAGGGTCTACGGGCAAGGGGCGATTTTGGAGATATGCGCTTGATTTTATATAAGCAAATAAGATGCCAATTATAAAATTTATAATATTCAATGAGTTATGTTTTTCATAAAGGGATGTGGTGCACCAAATTGAACCAATTTGGTTAATATCAACCATAATGGCTTATTAAAATACTTTCAGATTAAATTTTGTAACTTGAATACTTCACTTTAACGATGCAGACTTGGCATGTTAAAATGATAACAACTCCCTTTTATTCAAATATTTGGAAAACTAATTACCATGTCATCTGCATCATCAAACAAGGCACCATTTAACTACGATAACACTTTAAATCAAGCTGACCCTGCATTGTGGGGCATGATTGAGCAAGAAGTTGTGCGTCAGCATGAACATATCGAATTGATTGCCTCTGAAAACTACACCAGCCCAGCAGTGATGCAGGCACAAGGCTCACAGCTTACTAATAAGTATGCAGAAGGTTACCCAGGCAAACGTTTTTATGGTGGTTGTGAGTTTGTAGATCAAGTTGAACAACTTGCGATTGACCGTTTAAAAGCTTTATACGGTGCAGAGTACGCAAACGTGCAGCCTCATTCTGGCTCACAAGCAAACCAAGCGGTTTATTTTTCTATTTTGAAGCCTGGCGATACCATCATGGGCATGAACTTGGGTCATGGCGGTCATTTGACACATGGTTCACCAGCTAATTTGTCTGGCAAATTATTTAATATCGTGCCTTATGGTTTGAACGATAAAGAAGAGATTGATTACGACGAGATGGAGCGTATTGCCCTTGAGTGCAAACCAAAACTATTGATTGGTGGCGCCTCAGCATATGCTTTGCGTTTTGACTGGGCACGTATGGCTGAAATTGCTAAAAAAGTAGGTGCCTACTTTATGGTGGATATGGCGCATTATTCAGGTTTGATTGCGGCAGGCGTTTATCCAAACCCAGTGCCACATGCTGATTTTGTGACTTCAACTACACACAAAACATTGCGTGGCCCACGTGGCGGTATCATTATGGCTAAAGCCGAGTTCGAAAAATCATTGAACTCTAGCGTGTTCCCAAGCTTGCAAGGTGGCCCATTAATGCACGTGATTGCAGCAAAAGCAACTGCATTCTTGGAAGCCGCACAACCTGAATTCAAAACTTATCAGGCGCAAGTGATTAAAAATGCACAGGTTATGGCAGAAACATTAGCTGCGCGTGGTTTGCGTATTATTTCAGGCCGTACTGAATCTCACATGTTTATGGTAGATTTACGTCCAAAAGGCTTAACTGGTAAAGCGGCAGATGCTGCACTTGGTTTAGCACATGTTACTGTGAACAAAAACGCGATTCCAAATGACCCAGAAAGCCCATTTGTGACTTCTGGTATTCGTATCGGTGCTCCTGCAATTACCACACGTGGGTTTAAAGAAGATGAAGCTAGATTAGTGGCTAATTTAATTGCTGATGTTTTAGATAACCCGACAGATGAGGCTGTGATTGCTGCAACGAAAGTGAAAGTACATGCTTTAACTGCGCAATTCCCAGTGTATCAAGGCTAACTGTGAAGTGCCCATTTTGTGGAACAGATGATACCCAAGTGATTGATTCTAGAGTCAATGATGAAGGTGATTCAATTAGACGCCGCCGTAAGTGCGGGGTATGTGATAAGCGCTTTACGACCTATGAAACGGCAGAATTGCATTTACCACAAGTGGTGAAACAAAATGGCACGCGTGAAGAGTTTAAACGTGAAAAATTAAGATTGTCGTTTACGCGAGCGCTACATAAGCGTCCAGTGCCGACAGAATACGTTGATAAAGCACTTGATCATATCACGCAAAAAATACTGGCACGTGGCGAGCGCGAAGTGCCAGCTAGAGATTTGGGTGAAATGGTCATGCACGAGCTTAAGATGATGGATAAAGTCGCTTATATTCGTTTTGCTTCTGTATATCGGAGTTTTTCTGACGTGGATGATTTTAACAATGTTATCCGTGATTTGGATAAACAAGCAGTAATAGCTAAGCGGCGCTCTACCGATGCATAGACTATTGCTCAAACCATAGTCAATCTTTTGATGATTAAAGTCATTGTCTAATTTTTCCACTACTGACTATACCTATATGAATCTTGCGTTGCGTTTAGCAGCGCAAGGTTTATACACGACACAACCTAATCCTCGTGTGGGGTGTGTCATCGTTAGAGATCACCAAATTGTAGGGCAGGGTGCGCATCTAAAAGCAGGCGAGCCGCATGCGGAGGTATTTGCATTGCAGCAAGCGGGAGAGCTAGCGCGTGACGCCGATGTGTATGTGACCTTAGAGCCATGTAGCCATTTTGGAAAAACACCCCCTTGCGTACAAGCCGTGATTGCGGCAAAGCCTAAACGTGTGATTATTGCCATGCAGGATCCAAACCCTTTGGTAGCTGGTCGTGGGGTTGATGCTTTGCGCGCGCAAGGGATTGAGGTTGTCGTGGGTTTATTGGGGCAAGAGGCGTCTGCACTTAATGCAGGCTTTGTTTCGCGCATGACACGTGGCATGCCTTATGTACGCAGTAAAATTGCGGCGAGTTTAGATGGTCGTACTGCACTCAGTAATGGTAAAAGTCAGTGGATTACAGGTGAACCTGCGCGGCAAGATGTTCAACACTGGCGGGCGCAGTCGTGCGTGATTTTAACTGGTATTGGCACGGTGTTAGCTGATAACCCTAGTATAACTGTGCGTTTAAATCCAACGGTACGTCAGCCCCTGCGTGTGGTTGTGGATAGTCACTTACAAATACCATTAGATTGCAAAATGCTAACGCCATCTTTACTGGTACAAAGCCCAGTGTTAATTGCTTATGCAGAAGATACACAACAGCGTTCTGTTGCGTTAATCAATCAAGGTGCTGAACTCATTTGCTTGCCAAATAATAAGCAGCGAGTGGATTTGCAAAAGTTATTGCTTGAGTTAGCAAAGCGCGGAGTGAATGAGGTGCTGGTTGAGGCTGGGCAAGGGCTTAATGGCGCATTGTTAAATGCAGGCTTGGTGGATGAGTTCATTTTTTATTACGCTCCAAAACTCATGGGAAGTGCTGCACATGCTATGTTTGCGATGCCTGCATTCACCGCAATGCAGCAAGTGCCAGATTTGCAAGTGTTAGATGTACGCCAAGTGGGGGCGGATATTCGCGTGCGTGCAAAGCCTGCTGTGGATAAAACTCAGCGATAGTTTCTTTAGTTTGTTCAATTTACAGTAGTGTAGATGAACTAACGCCTATGGATATATGGTCATAATAATCGTGAACTTAGCATGATGTTAACGGTTAAATAGAAATGGAGTTGTCATGCTGATTGATACCCACTGTCATCTTGATGCTGCCGAATTTAATGTTGATCGCGAGGAAGTCGTGGCTTCTGCACTTAATCATGGCGTAACAGGCATAGTGATCCCAGCTGTGGCGCGTTGTTATTTTGATGACGTGATTGCACTATGTCAGCGCTATCAAAATTGCGTATATGCGCTTGGTGTTCATCCTATGTATGTTGAGCGTTCCTCATTGGATGACATTGATACGCTGCGCGCATATGTACAAAACCACAATCCAATTGCCATTGGTGAAATTGGTTTAGATTATTTTTTAACGAATCCAAAAGAACATCCCGAAAATATTAAGCAACAGACTCACTTTTTTGTCGAGCAGCTTAAAATTGCACAACAATTTGATTTGCCAGTTATTTTGCATGTACGGCATGCAGTAGATGATATTTTAAAACAATTACGCAAATATAAAGTTAAAGGTGGAATTGCGCATGCGTTTAACGGGAGTATGCAACAGGCCGAGCAGTTCATTGCTTTAGGTTTTAAACTTGGTTTTGGTGGCGCAATGACATATACACGTGCGTTACGGATTCGTGCGCTGGCTGCACAACTGCCTTTGGAGGCGATTGTGCTTGAAACTGATGCACCAGATATTCCACCAGAGTGGCTAGGGTCGGCAGGGAAAAATAGCCCTGTAGAGTTACCGAAAATTGCACAGGTTTTAGCAGATTTAAGGCAGCTTAATGTGTCTCAAGTGCTTGATATTACTAGTGCCAATGCCATAAAAATCATGCCAAAATTAGCTGACTTATACACACCAGTTAATGCACTACATTAAGAGTGCCAAAAAACCGTTAACAATCAATGGTTGTTTTTTAAGTTCTTGATTTATATGGGTTTAATGATAGATTAAAAAATAAGCGATTTGAAAAAACCCTTATAAATTGGTATGTTACATTTTTAAGTCACAACAATTCACAAAGTTATCCACAGATATTGTGGAGAGTATTTTGAGTTCAGCGGAACTTTTTAAAAGTCAACTTTAAAATTTATTAATTTTTATAAAAAGCGTATAAAGCGCTGGGAATTTTATGCTAGTCAATCACCAGCAATACCGTACTATTTGGCCTAATTTTGATTATGAACAAGCAAGTGTTGAAATTATTGACCAAACCAAGCTGCCGCATGTTTTTGAAATTGCTAAAGTCACCACATTGGCACAAATGATTGTTGCCATCAAAACCATGCAAGTGCGTGGTGCACCTTTAATTGGCGCTGCTGCTGCATATGGGCTTGCACTTTCAACATTAGAAAGTTGTTCTGACCTGCATTTGCAACAATCAGCTATGCAGTTAATAGCAAGCCGCCCCACAGCGGTGAATTTGAAATGGGCGGTGCAGCGTATGTTGGGTATTTTATTAGCATTGCCTGTAGAACATAGGCAGTCGGCAGCGTGGTCTGAGGCTGCGCAGATATGTGATGAGGATGTGCAACTTAATCAGGCGATTGGTGCGCATGGCCTCACATTAATCAGCGAGCAATATCAGAAAAAAGCACGTACCATTAATATACTCACACATTGCAATGCGGGTTGGCTGGCAACGGTTGATTTTGGAACTGCATTGTCACCTATTTACGCAGCACATAATGCTGGTGTTAGCGTACATGTGTGGGTGGGTGAGACGCGTCCTCGTAACCAAGGTGCAAGCTTAACGGCTTGGGAGCTTGGTCAACACGGTGTGCCGCATACTGTGATTAGTGATAATGCAGGCGGACATTTAATGCAGCAAGGTAGAGTAGATATGGTGATTGTAGGTGCAGACCGCGTGACAGCCAGTGGTGATGTATGCAATAAAATCGGTACTTATTTAAAAGCGTTAGCTGCATTTGATAGCGTTGCTTTGGGGCATCATGTGCCTTTTTATGCAGCGGTTCCATCACCAACGATTGATTGGACGATAGAAGACGGTGTTAAATCGATTGAAATAGAAGAGCGTGGTGCTGAGGAGTTGTCTTGGATGAGTGGTAAGCTTGCTGATGGCACGATAGCCACAGTGAACATATTGCCGCATGGAACTCAAGTTGCAAACCCTGCGTTTGATGTCACGCCCGCAAGGTTGGTAACAGGCATTATCACTGAGCAGGGCGTTTTTTCACCACAACAATTAAGCACAATGCAACGATAACGGGATGTGTATTCAATGACTGAGAATTTACAACATGCACGTGAGCAGCTGCTGTTAATCAGTCAGCAGCTTTGTGCGCTGGGGCTGAATCGTGGAACCTCAGGTAATGCAAGCGTCAGAGTAAGTAGTGCGCAAGGGCAGCTAGGTTTGATCATTACACCTTCAGGTATGGCGGTTGATAAAATGACGCTAGATGATTTGGTGTGGATGGATTTTTCTGGCAATGCGCAAGGGCATCGCGCACAATCAAGTGAGTGGCGATTTCATGTGGATATTATGCGGCAAAGACCAGAGGTCAATGCGGTGATTCATACGCATAGTGTGTTTGCCACTACATTAAGTACGTTAAGGCGAGATATTCCTGCATTTCATTACATGGTTGCAATGGCGGGTGGCGATAACATCCGCTGTGCGCCATATGCGCTCTTTGGAAGCCAGCAACTATCAGACAATGCCTTGCTTGCGTTGGCGCAAAGAAAAGCTTGTTTGTTAGCGAACCACGGCATGATTGCAATCGGAGAGAGTGCTGAAAAAGCGCTTGGTGTTACTGTGGAAGTAGAAACCTTGTGTGAGCAGTACTTAAGGGCGCTACAGGTTGGTGAGCCGTACATTCTGACTCAGCAAGAAATGGCAGAGGTGCATGAGCGGTTTAAGGGATATGGCGCGTGGGCCACTAGCCCTTAATGTACTCAATTGTTTTATAAAAATCGCGCTTAGTTTTATTCTTGGTCTTGTGGCTTAGCTGACATGAATAAGCGGATGAAAAATGCAGCCATTAACAACACAAATACAATCACACCTAAACTTAATAACCCTGTAAACGTGCCAAACAAATTTGCGTACATTTTTAATCTCCTCAGTAAAATATAATCATCTTGATTATTTCATTGGTAATTTTATTCTGATGAGAATTCATTTGATTGATTTATATCAAAATTACGCTATTTGCTTCAGATAAGAATGACATTGTTCGATATTCTCTTTACAAAGCTTTGTAAAAGTAAACGCAGTAAAATAAACTCAGAATTAAGAGTTTTTATTTGTAGGCGTTGGGGCTTTAAAGTAAAATAGGCTCCCGTCTGTAATAATAATTTAAGTGCCTTCTCCATGACCAAATATGTATTCGTAACCGGCGGTGTTGTTTCCTCTCTTGGTAAAGGCATCGCTGCCGCCAGTCTAGGCGCAATTTTAGAGTCACGTGGTATTAAAGTGACCATGCTCAAGCTAGACCCCTATATTAACGTTGACCCAGGTACCATGAGTCCATTCCAGCATGGTGAAGTGTTTGTCACTGATGACGGGGCTGAAACTGATTTGGACTTAGGCCACTACGAGCGCTTTATTAGCCAGCGCATGGGTAAACGCAATAACTTCACTACTGGCCAAATTTACGAAACTGTGATCAAAAAAGAGCGTCGCGGTGAATATTTAGGTAAAACGGTACAGGTGATTCCACATATTACCGATGAAATAAAAGCGCACGTAAAACGTGGTGCTGAGGGTGCTGACGTTGCCATTGTTGAAGTTGGCGGTACTGTTGGTGATATTGAATCTTTACCGTTTCTTGAAGCCATTCGTCAGATGGGCTTTGAAGAAGGCAGAAATAACACTTGCTACATCCATTTGACACTATTGCCTTGGATTCCAACTGCAGGTGAATTAAAAACCAAGCCTACACAACACTCTGTGAAAGAGTTGCGTGAAATTGGTATCCAGCCAGATGTGTTGCTATGTCGTGCTGACCGTAATATTCCTGATGATGAACGTAGAAAAATTGCATTGTTTACCAATGTAGCATCTGAAGCGGTGATTAGTGCGATTGATGCGGATTCTATTTATAAAATTCCAGGCTTATTGCACGAGCAAAATCTAGATGGCATCGTTTGTGACAAGTTAGAACTTAAGGTGAAACCAGCTGACCTTTCTGAGTGGGAACATATTGCGACTGCGTTAGCAAACCCAAAACACTTAGTGAATGTGGCTTTTGTTGGTAAATATGTTGATTTAACTGAATCTTATAAATCACTAACAGAAGCATTGATTCATGCGGGTATTCACACTGAATCAAAAGTGAAAATTCACTATATTGATTCTGAAGATATCGAGCAAAAGGGTACGGCTGCCCTGCAAGGGATGGATGCGATTTTAGTACCAGGCGGCTTCGGAGTGCGCGGTACAGAAGGCAAAATTGCCGCGATTCAATATGCACGTGAGAACAAAGTGCCTTATCTAGGGATTTGTTTAGGGATGCAGTTGGCAGTGATTGAATTTGCACGTCATGTAGCAGGCTTAAGCGATGCTAACAGTACAGAATTTAATCCGCAGGCACAGCATAAATTGATTGGTTTGATTGATGAGTGGCAAGACGCCTCAGGTAATATTGAAAAACGTGATGAAAATTCAGATTTAGGTGGCACGATGCGTCTGGGTGCACAAAGCTGCCCGGTCGTGCCTAACACGTTAGCAGCAAGCATTTATGGCGCAGCGGTGAATGAGCGTCACCGTCATCGCTATGAGGTGAATAACCATTACGTAGATCAGTTGAAAGCGGCTGGGCTAGTGGTTTCTGCGAGAACACCCACTGAGGACTTGTGTGAGATGGTTGAGTTACCACAGAATGTGCATCCTTGGTTTGTCGCTTGCCAATTCCACCCAGAATTTACTTCTAACCCACGTGCTGGGCATCCATTGTTTACTGCTTATGTGAAAGCGGCATTAGCGAATAAGAAATAGACTTACAAATGCCCTGCTTGTGGAATAAACATGGTATTGCGTGATAGTGCAGGAAATCCTTATATTGAGATAGATAATATAAGGATAACGATGGTTGATAAAACTGATAAACCCAACAAAGACTGGGCTAAATCCCCTAAGCATTTAAGGATTCAAGCCTAAAAAGATGGATTTCATCGCACAAGTCTCTGCATATAGGTGCTGAGTTTCCAGTTACTGAAGTTAAGAAAATATTAGACTTCATTTCATCAGTTTCAGAGGCTGGTGGGGATTTTTAAAGAAAAAGGAAAGTGGTTGATGAATTCTAGTGTTAAATTTTGGGGAAGTGTTTTTTTAATTCCTTTTTTAACAGCATGTGGTGCTAAAACCCCAGGTTGCGCAGATCAAAACACAAAAACAGAAGTTCTTAAACTGGTGAACGCTCAAGTCAACGATGTGCTTTCAAGTGAGATGGGGAGGGATATGCTTAAAACTGGTTTGACTCAAACAAAAAATATGTTTGCTGGTCACTTTGATGTGGGTAGTGATTTTGGTCGAGTGGGTTTCAGTTTGGACAACGTAATTAACAGTCAGTATGACGAGTCCACAGATAAATATGCTTGTACCGCCACGTTAAACTCTTCGTTTGATAAAAATCATGAAAGCATTCAAATTCAATATGCAAGTCAAGCTGCAAATAATGGCGAAAAACATATTGTAACTATGGAAAAGCTATCGTTTAGTGATTTGGGAGCTTTGTTCTCGGTAATGTTAACTGACATAAGCCAGAAACATAGTGCAGAGCTTAAAAAGTTAAGATTGGATATTGGTGACGAACATATATCCGAATTCGTACAAAAAAAGTGTAACGGCTTTGAAAAAGATGAAAAGTTATGTGAGCTTGGTAGCGAATTATCTGTATTAGTTAAGGCTGAAAAGAAGCAATTGGAAGAAGAGCGAAAGGATTTTTTCAAAAAAAATCTAAATTCACTACGAGATACTTACAACAAGTGCGGAGATGCATACTACAAAGCAATGGGCTTAGTCAGAGATGGGACTTGGTATGGCACTCGTTTTACATTTGAAGATGCAAGAAAGCAAATGTCTGATGAATTTAATGCTGAGTGCAATCTTGTATCTCGCGTAGCAAGTGAGTTAGGTGTAGAAAATGCTTTGTATTTTATGCCAGAAAAAGACAGTAACAAATCTAAAAGTAATGTTGCAACAGTAGTTAATAATGCGGCTCAAGGCTTAGAGGAGCATGAAGAAATTGATCATAGCCAAGATGTTTCGATACAATAATAACGTTGTTTAGATTGAGTTTAATATGAAATTATGTAACTTTGATGTTGGGCTAGAGCATCCGCTGTTTTTAATCGCGGGTCCATGTGTGATTGAATCACAACAGATGGCGATTGATACAGCAGGCCAGCTAAAAGAAATTGCCACAGCGCTGAATATTCCATTTATTTACAAGTCTTCTTACGACAAAGCTAATCGTAGCTCAAACAAAACGTTCCGTGGTTTTGGCATGGATGAAGGTTTGAAAATCTTAGATCACGTACGTAGCCAGATAGGCGTGCCGATTTTGACCGATGTACATACTGAAGAACAGGTGCCGCATGTGGCAGCTGTTGTGGATGTGTTGCAGACACCAGCATTTTTGTGCCGTCAAACAGACTTTATTACCGCCTGTGCACGTTCAGGTAAACCTGTGAATATCAAAAAAGGCCAATTTATGGCGCCTGGTGATATGCGAAACGTCGTGCAAAAGGCAAAAGAGGCTAACGGCGGTGCAGATAATATTATGGTGTGTGAACGTGGTGCATCATTTGGGTATAACACACTCGTTTCCGATATGCGCGGCCTAGCCATTATGCGTGAAACGCATTGCCCTGTGGTGTTTGATGCAACGCATTCTGTGCAGCAGCCAGGAGGCCAAGGCGATAAAAGCGGTGGTCAGCGTGAACACGTGCCAGTATTAGCGCGCGCGGCAGTGGCTAGTGGTATTGCAGGTATCTTTATGGAAACACATCCTGATCCCGCAAAAGCATTATCTGACGGACCGAACGCGTGGCCATTGCACAAAATGCGAGACTTATTAGAAGTGTTAGTAGATTTAGACAGATTAGTAAAAAAAGCAGGTTTTATTGAAAGTACGTTATAAGTAATCATTAGAGTAAACAATAATTAGGCTACTTCACACCAAGTAGTGTTGATACCAAGAAGCGTTTAACCACGCGAATAGGTAATGTTAACGGTGGCCAAACGATTTAGAACTTAGGAGAAAGTAATGAGCGCAATTGTAGATATTATCGCCCGCGAAATTTTAGACTCACGCGGCAACCCAACTGTTGAAGCAGACGTGCTACTTGAGAGTGGTGTTATTGGCCGTGCTGCAGTGCCTTCAGGTGCATCTACTGGTGCTAAAGAAGCGGTTGAGCTACGTGATGGCGATAAAAATCGTTATTTAGGTAAAGGTGTTTTACAAGCGGTTGAAAATGTAAACACAGAAATCACAGAAGCGATTATTGGCTTAGATGCTGAAGAGCAAAGCTTTATTGACAAAACGCTGATTGAACTAGATGGCACTGAGAATAAAGATCGCCTAGGCGCAAATGCAATCTTGGCTGTATCAATGGCTTGTGCGCGTGCAGCTGCTGAAGAGTCAGGTCTGCCGCTTTACCGTTACTTGGGTGGTTCAGGCTCTATGCAATTGCCAACACCGATGATGAATATCATTAACGGTGGCGCTCATGCAGATAACAGCGTGGATATGCAGGAATTCATGATTATTCCAGCAGGTTTGCCATCATTCCGTGAAGCGATTCGCTGTGGTGCTGAAGTATTTCATGCATTGAAAAAGACATTACATAAAAAAGGCCTTGCTACAACAGTGGGCGATGAAGGTGGTTTTGCACCTAATTTACCTTCTAATGAATCTGCGATTCAATATATCTTGGAAGCGATCTCAGATGCAGGCTATGAGCCAGGCCGTGATGTGTATCTAGGTTTAGATTGCGCAAGTACTGAATTCTATAAAGATGGTCGTTATCACTTAGAGTCAGAAGGTTTGGCACTTACTTCAGGACAATTTACTGATTACTTGGCAACATGGTGTGATAAATACCCAATCATCAGTATTGAAGATGGTATGGCTGAGTTTGATTGGGATGGTTGGGATACGTTGACTAAGCGCTTAGGTAAAACAACGCAGTTAGTGGGTGATGATTTATTTGTGACCAACACCAAAATCTTGCGTGAAGGTATTCAACGTGGCGTGGCAAACTCTGTATTGATTAAAGTAAACCAAATCGGTACATTGACTGAAACATTCCAAACCATTGAAATGGCTAAACGCGCTGGTTATACAGCAGTTGTTTCACATCGTTCAGGCGAAACGGAAGATAGCACGATTGCTGACATTGCTGTGGCCACTAATGCATTGCAAATCAAAACAGGATCACTGTGCCGTTCAGAGCGTATTGCTAAGTACAATCAATTGTTACGTATTGAAGAAGAGTTAGGCGACGCAACTAGCTATGCTGGTAAGTCAGCTTTTTATCAATTATTTAAATAATGCTAATATGCGTTTGAATCATACTTGGTTACATATGGATATCGCCTTAGCTGCATCCATCGCTGTGTATGTACCAAGTGTTGATTTGATAGCAAGTGAAATAGTGTTTGAATAATTAAATTGAAAGCCCTCACGCTAATTTTTGTAATCCTGATTGCCTTGCTACAATATCCATTGTGGCTTGGTAAAGGTAGCTGGTTACGCGTGTGGGACTTAAATCGTCAAGTTGCACTACAGCAGGAAAAAAATAGTGCGATAAAAGCACGTAATGACACTTTAGAGGCTGAAGTAAGAGACCTGAAGAGTGGGCAGGCCGCTATTGAAGAAAGAGCGCGTAGCGAGCTTGGCATGATTAAACAAGATGAAGTGTTTTATCAAGTGATCGACCAACCGTTGCCTCAAGTAATACCAGTTCCCACACCAACAACTCAGACTGAGAAGTCCGCACCAGTCACTCCGTAATCGTATCTGTCTTAATTTTGCTTAAGCAGATTGTCGTTATTTTAATTTCAGTTACTTTCAATTCGCGCATTTCCACCAATGACAGAAGTTGATGAGTAGCTGTTTAGCTCATACTAAAGCGTATAGGGTAATGATTGAATCGTTAATGCATACCCACCAGTCGATAGTTGACTATTATTAACGTTCTCACACCTAATTTCAGCGAGTAAGTCATAGCCACCATTAGGCGCGACTGCACTTCTGACCACCTTGCCGACAGCTTCATTTGCCGCATTTAAAATATTATCACCAGGGTTGGGTTGGGTTGGGTGATCTAAATGTGCCAAGTAGGTACGGCGTTTAATGCTACCTAAGTAATGCGTACGCGCCACAATTTCCTGACCTGTGTAACAGCCTTTTTTAAAGTTAATGCCGCCGATTAAATCTAGGTTCAACATTTGCGGAACAAACTCTTCTTGTGTAGCTAGCACTACATCAGGGATGCCCGCATGTATCTCTAACCACTCCCAATGTGAGGCGTCAGCAACGGTAGCAAGCGATGATAAAGTGTTCCAAATAGTTTGTGCATGGTTGATATCCGTAAAGATTTCAAAACGCCCATGCTTGCTAGGTAGTTTTAGTAATGCGCCATTTTCAAGTGATGCTAACTCGTAGTCATTTTGAGGCACTTTTGAAAATAGTGTATTGAGTAATTCAGCCGCTTTAGGGCCGCTCACTCCAATCTTAATAATAGAGTCACTCACATCTTGTATTACTACTTTACTACGCATCACGTACATTTTTAGCCGTTTAGCAACGGCTTCAATTAACTCTCTAGGCATTTGTAAATGTATGTGGTCATGATGAGAGAATGCTAGAAATATGGCGAGCATGCGGCCTTTTGGTGTGCAGTAACCTGTGTAATGCGCTGTGCTACCATTCAATAGTTTCACATCGTTAGTCACTTGACCTTGCAGAAAGTTAAACGCATCCGCGCCATCAATTTGCAATAGACCTAAATGTGAGAGGTCGCACATCATTGTTTCATGATCTAACAATGGTGAAATCTCCCCTGCATTTTTCGGGGAAACTGATGTTTGAATAAATTGCTGCCATTGTTGATTGCTCATGTTAACCTTTTGTATTATTACTTAGTATCAATAGACCATTTAAAATATATAGCTGATTATAACGTGAAGCCTATCGACCTGAATTTCAAGCCCTCATTTATTTTATCTACCGCGATATTTCTGATGAGTGTCATGAGTAGCTGGATTGTTTATGTGGTTAATCTCTCTTTATTTATACAGTGTTTTTCTCTGTTGCTAATTTGGTTAGCGGCTACTTATGCGATTATTAAAGATGGATTGCTTTTGTTCCCGTGGTCACTAGTGGAACTTCATGTTAACGCGAAGAACCAGTTGAGTGTGATACGAAAAGATGGCCAAGTATTGAACGAATTATCATTAAAAGATGACAGTATAGTTACGCCTTTGCTAACGATTGTTCATTTTCGACTTACATACAGGTCATGGTTTCAACAATTATTTTGCCAGCGACTTGTCCTTTTGCCTGATAGTGTAGAGGCAGAAGAATTTAGGCAGCTTAGAGTGTGGATGCTTTGGGGGCATAAGAACAAACAGCGTTAGATTATTTATCTAACGCTGTTTGCCATTTTTTTTTGAAACTTTACTTTTTGAGTAAATGCTTAGATTAAGTGACTTCTTTAAGTTTTTATCTTTTAATCGCTTGTCTGCGGCTAGTTAAATTGCGCCAGTGCATTTTTAGCTCATTGACTGGATGTTTTGGCAAGTAAGCGAATATAAACAATACCCCCGCTAGCGAGGCCAATATCCAACGTAATTCAAAGTTTGCATTATCGCGACGGGCAGGTTTTTGTTTTTTCATGGCGCTGAGTATTGATGACACGCTGTCAGCACGTACATACTTACCATTAATTTCTTTGGCAAGTTCTTGTAGGTATGTTTCGTCTAACTTAGATAAATATCTATCACTTTCGCCACTGGCGACGCTATCGTTTCTAGTACCTATGTTGGATTCTGAAATTTGTGCAATACCAGGCTGCATCGCAAAACTTTCATTGCCCCAATAGCCAATCAGTTGGTTATGTTCATCAAATTTGGGGATAGGGGTGCCTTTGTCCGAACCTACACCAACCAGCAACCAGTCGTCGCCACCCTGAAAAGCGCTTAAGTCTTCTCGGTTAAAAACATGTAGCTTAGGCGCTTCTTCACCATCTGTGAAAAACACCACTTGTGCTGGAGCAGGAAAAGAACGAATGGTTTTCGCCAGTACAGGCATGCTCGCCCTGATTCTACTATTACCAGACCAACCTGTGCGCCAGTCAAAATGATCAATGGTGTCATTAATCGCGTCAAAGTTCTCGCAAACCTCAATTGGTGTATAGAGTGCTGCAACGCTTACCCCTGCAAATAAACCAATACTGACGTTAGTGCCGCATGGCAATTCGCTCACGAGCTTATGTAATGTATCTTGTATGTATACTAAGCGTGAAACTGGTTTCCCATTTAAGGATTTATCTACCACATTCATGCTTTGTGAAATATCTACAGCAAATATGTAGCTGTAGATATTGCGCTTAATTGGAATTGTCGGATTAAATAATGCGATGACTAACAGCAAAAAAGCAGCGAGCAATAGACTTACATCTTTGCGGTGACGTAAATAATTATAAATTGGATGCATAATGAATCAATCAGTCTTAGTTTTTAGTTGGATTTCATTCATCGATTTAAGGTAAGCCAACAGGGATGTTCCCCATGATTAAGCCTGGAGAATCGCTATCGCCAACGCCTGGTGTTGGGTTCTCTGGCAACATTGTTAGTAAACGATCTAAGTTATGACGCGCTCTCCAGTTGCTACTATCTTGTCTTAATGAGAGTTGATACGCTGTTTTGGCTTGCATTAACAAATATTCAGCTTCATCACGTACGGTCATGTTGGTGCCTGCTATCGCAAGGCCACGTCTAAAGAAGATATTCCCTAAGTTATATTGAATCGCCGCTTTTTGTGCCGTAGTTGCACCATTCAGCGCTTTGTTAAATAGCAAGGTTGCTTCTTTATAGCGTTCATTTTTTGCTAACCAATAAGCTGTCGAGAATTTAGCCTCAAAACTTTGTAGATCAGTTTTTGGTTGCTTTCCTGTGCTGATTGCCGTGTTAAATGCTTCAATCTGCTGGATGCGATTAAAGTAGTAAATGCTGGCAATGCTAGCGAGTAGCGCTGTACTAATGAATAGCCATGACAGCACTTTTACATTAAAAAAATGGGTTAATTTTTTGATGGAAATAAAATGTAGTGCTGTATTTTTAATCGTTAATGCCATGTTGTTACCTCAATTCTTTTAACACCTAATAAGAGTGCAATCATGAATGCTGCAATCATGAAGCAAAGGTTGGAGTAGTCTTGTCCTGGAATTTTTTCAAAATATTTAATCGGTTTCTTTTCACGATTATTAATATCGTTCATCGCGAGTTGAAGAGATTTAGGGTCTTCAGCCTCATAAGCTTTAAATGGTGTTTTGAATTTCTGAAAAAACTCATGAAGCTCAATTTGCGCAGGCAATGGCTGGTCTTCAACAGGGACATAACTCGTATCGAAGATACTAAGTCCGCCTGGCTGACGTAACACAATCCAATATAGACTGATATTTAAACGCTCAAACCAATCTTTTATTTTCTGTTGCGTGTTGGCATCTATTCGACCAGCACCATCAGAAAGTAGGATGACAGCACGTGAGCCTGAGTCTGGAATTTTGTCGAATAGTCCAGCGCTGCTGGTTAATCCACTACCGATGTTGGTTTGAAATAACGCATTGCCCGCGGTTGCTTGCACCGCGGCAACAATGGCTTTTTTGTTTTCGCTTAGCGGTAATACATACATAGCAGAGTTACTAAATGTAATCATGCCAAACATATCTTGTTGGCGTGACTTTACAAAAGCAGTAATCAGCCTAGCTGCTGCGACTGATTTTGTTTCACCTACTGTCATATTACCCGAACTATCCAAAGAGCCTGAGAATGGATCATCCATACTCGCGCTTCGATCTAATACCAAGGCAATTTGTGCACCAATACCAATACGTTCTACTTTTTGCTCGGTCGTGTGCGGGGCGGCTAGGCCTATTATGATGAAAATCAGGGTTAATACAGCTAATATTTTTAAAATTAGACTAATTAAATTCGATAGTGGGTCGATGGGTAGCATATCTACCCAGGAATAATGCTTGGCGTGGGCGCGCTGTAGCAGCAAGGGTAAACATGCTAGTGGTAATAGCCACAGAACCCATGGGTGAGAAAAAACCATGGTCTAGACTCCAGTCTTGTTAGTGGTTGGAATCAACCCACGTTCGCAATCGCGGCATTGCTTGGTAAACTTTAATAGCCATTGTATTGGATTATTACCTACACTATGTTGTGCATTAGGCTCAAAGTAAACTTGACGCGACAGGCCGAAAAACTGCGATATCTCATACTTAATATGTGAAAAGTTAGGATTGTTCTTGAGAAATTCATCTAAATTATCGTTAAAAACGCTCATCTTTGCCGTTTGGTTAAACGATAGATGTACTGCTGAGATTGCCTTTTTAAGGCTAGCTTCATTATTTGGTAGTTTTTTAATGGTACGGTAGGCTCTTGCAAAAGTACCTCCCATGCGCGGTAGCCATGCGTGCTTACCAAATATGTAGAGCAATGCAAGCAAACTCAATACAAGTACACCAATGGCAACGTTGAGCCCTTTTCTTTCTTGATCATCTTTGATTAACAAAGGCTCAAGGAACTGGCTCATATTGTTTTCTACTTTAACTTGCCCAAAAATAGAGAGCGGTGAGACTGCAATATCCAAACTAGGGATGCGGTATTTGACCAATTGCTTTTTGTTATTGGTGTTAATTAAATTTAAATATTCAGGTCCCAATGCAACATTTTTAGCGACAACACTATTTGTAAATACTTGATAAGCAAGTTTAATGTGATGCGTTGTACCGTCTTTGTGTTCTTTTTTGCTGTGTTCGATATTTTTTAACTCAATACCAATCACTTTGCCTCTATAGCGTTTTTCGTATCCTACAATCGGCAGGGAAGTTTCAATTAATTTGTAGGGCGCGTTTATGGTGAGTGTGACTTCTCTTTCAATCACGTCACCAATGGTATAGCCAACGCGTTTGTATGGGTCAATGGTGTTGATGCTTACCACGCCTTCATCAACGTCAGGAAGGGTTTGGCTATCAATCGCCAGCACTTGTTGAGAGCTAGTGCTCAAAATGGCTGTAAGTAGTAGGACTCTAAAATATTTTGTCATGATTATTTTTTAATTGGTTTAGGCAGCTACAAATTGATGAAAGTATTCTGTCAGTGCGTCTGCATCAAACTCACCTTCTACATAAAAAGGCGGCATATCAAAACGCATGAATAGCTCATAGATTTCATTGCGTCTGCTTTCAAAAGATTGCACAATTTTTTCACGTAATTCTTTTCGTAAAAATAAAGTACGTTTTTCGCCAGTTTCCGCATCATCCACATTCACTAAGCCAAATTCTGGCAAGTTTTTATATTCAGCCGAATCCCACAACACAATCGGCACGATATGATGGCGTAACAGGTTGGACAATGCTTCTTCCAGTAAAGTGTTCGGCATGTGAAAGTCTGAAATCAAAAACACTAAAGAGCGTTCACGCGGTAAATAACGGTAAACCTCAGTAATGCCATTGCAATTGACTTGGGCAGGATGAAAATCTTTTAAAGCCTCTGCCATTGTGATTGCATGGTGAGATTTGAAAGAGGTCGTGCTAATCCAGTCTTCACGTACTTTTTCATCAAAGCCGATAAAGCCAAACGGATCATGATGCTCGCTTGCAGACTGTGCAATGGACTCAGATATTTCAGCGGCTAATTTAATCTTTCTTTTTTTAGCGCCAAAATTCATGCTGCCTGATAAATCGCAGATGACATAAACAGGGGTAGCACTCTTTTGGTTAAAAAGACGCACATAGACTTGCTCAAGCGGATCACGTATGGTTTGGCGTATATCGATACGGCGTGGATCTGGGTAAGAAAGTAAAGTCGTATGCCCACGAAACTCCATGCCCATACCACGCTGCGTACTTGCGTGTCGCCCAGGATGGCGCCCGCGTGACCGCCAGCTAACGTGATAGTCAAAAGATTTAATATTATCAATCATAAAATTTCATACCTTAAATCTAAAACCTTGAATTAAGGCGCAGAAACTGCATTCACAATGCCAGATAACATTTCGCGGGCAATTTCAGTACGGCGCATTTCATACACTGGGCTAAACACCAAGCGATGTGCAATCGTTGAGTGAAATACTGCATGGATATCGTCAGGTAACACTGCATTGCGATTATTCATCCATGCATTGACACGTGCCGCACGCAACATCATGCTCATGCCGCGAGGGCTGGCACCAGAAAGCACAAGGCGATTCATATCAACGCCAGACACTTTTACACCATAATCTAGCGGTGTTTTGGTTGCTTTCCATAAGTTCAGTGCGTATTTTTTGAGGGTGTCGCTGGCTTCAATGCTGTTTTGAATCACGCTTGAAAATGCGTTAAGTTCGTCAAATTGCAGTACGTCAGGTTTTACCGTATCCACTAATGCATCTACGTTATGGAATTTAGTGTCAAACACCAATGCTTCCATGATGGCGTCGTCGTTTGGTACCACAATTGGGATTTCCATCATAAAACGGTCACGTGCCGCAGATGGGATTTCAAAAGTTTCTTCTTTTTCTACTTGGTTGCGGTCAGCAAACACAATCATATGTGGGAAGTAGTGTTCTGTATTAAATGCTGACAGGCTACGCTCTGCCATGACGCGAAGTAATAAAGAGTGAACCTGTGGACGAGCGCGGTTGATTTCATTGAAGAAAAATACAGATAGATTTTCACCCGACATCAGTAGTGGGCCTGGGCTCACATGCGGCTTGCCATCTTCACCAAGATAAGTATGGTAAACCAAGTCATTAGGCATTAAGTCAATGGTGCCTTCGATACGTTGGTAGCCACCACCAATACCGCGTGTAAAAGCGCGTAACAGCGTGGTTTTACCTACGCCCACATCACCTTCAAGCAATACGTGTCCGCGTGCAAAAATTGAAGTGGTAATTAGTCTAATTGGCGTTTGTTGGCCAACCACAACTTTATTGACTTCAGACTCTAAGGTAAGCGCATGATTGCGCCAATCAGCTAGTTGAACATCACTCATTGAAAATTCCTGTATTTTTTGAAATGGTTGTAATAAAACTTAAATACATAGTAAACGTTTTTTTATGAGGGGTAAACAGATCTGTATACCCCTTTGCTAAATATATTCTAAAAATTAGGGGTAATGAGTGAAAAAATTGATAAAAATAAGAATAAAAAGTGAATATCTCTTTCGTAAAAATGGTTTTCCAGCGAAAATAGCAAAAGTTAATCAAGTGGTTAAATTAGTGCTCCCATGATTGGGTTCAGAATCGTCATTTAAAAAAGCTCATTAGAAGTCAAAATTATGCAAAGACAAAATAGTTTCACAAAAGAAGAATTACTCAAGTGTGGTCGCGGTGAGATGTTTGGTGAAGGTAATGCGCAATTGCCTTTGCCGCCAATGTTGATGTTTGATCGTATTGTTTCAATTACTGAAGATGGTGGTAAATATGGCAATGGTCAGATCGTTGCAGAGTTGGATATCACTCCTGATTTATGGTTCTTTGAATGTCACTTTACAGGTGACCCTGTGATGCCTGGTTGCTTAGGTTTAGATGCAATGTGGCAGCTCGTTGGATTTTATTTAGGTTGGATGGGCGGCCCAGGGCGTGGCCGTGCATTAGGTGCGGGTGAAGTGAAATTTACAGGCCAAGTGTTGCCAACTGCTAAAAAAGCAACTTACACCATCGATTTAAAGCGCGTCATTATGCGTAAGTTAGTGATGGGTATTGCTGATGCAACCATGCAGATTGATGGCCGTGAAATTTATGCAGCAACAGATTTACGCGTAGGTTTATTTACGCGCACTGATAATTTCTAGTTTTCAGATAATTTTTAGTATTTAAGTAGAATAAAAAAGTTTTTAAGGAGCACGAAATGCGTCGTGTCGTTATTACAGGGTTTGGAATTGTTTCTAGCTTAGGCAACAACAAAGCTGAAGTGTTGGCGAGCCTAAAATCTGGCCAGTCAGGGATTACTTATCAACCAGAATACGCTGCTATGGGCTTGCGCTCACACGTAGCTGGATCTATCAAGAATCTGAAAGTTGAAGAACTAATAGATCGTAAATTGATGCGTTTTATGGCCAAAGGCCATGCTTACGCATGGCTTGCGATGCAAGAAGCGATTGCGGATTCACAGTTGCCTGAAGAGATGGTATCTAATGTACGCACTGGGTTAATCGTTGGTGCAGGTGGTGCATCGCATGAAAGTATTTTAGAAGGTGTCGATACGCTTCGTGAAAAAGGCGTGCGCCGCGTAGGCCCATACATGGTGACAAAAGCGATGGCGAGCGGAGTATCAGCATGTCTTGCTACAGGTGCAAAAATCAAGGGTATTAACTACGGCATTAGCTCAGCTTGTTCCACCAGTGCACATTGTATCGGCGCAGGTGTAGAGCAAATTCAATTAGGTAAGCAAGATATTATTTTTGCAGGTGGTGCGGAAGAAGAGCATTGGACATTGTCGTTTATGTTCGATGCTATGGGTGCATTAAGCAGCAAATATAATGATACGCCTGATAAAGCATCTCGCACTTATGATGCTGACCGTGATGGCTTTGTGATTTCTGGCGGTGGCGGTATTGTCGTGTTAGAAGAGTACGAACATGCTAAAGCACGTGGCGCAAAAATCTATGCAGAAGTCGTAGGCTATGGCGCTACTTCTGATGGTTATGACATGGTTGCCCCAAGTGGTGAAGGTGCTATACGTTGTATGCGCTTAGCCCTAGAAGGCGTAGATGCAAAAATTGATTACATCAATACGCACGGTACAAGTACACCAGTGGGTGATGTGAAAGAGCTAGAAGCGATTCGTGAAGTATTTGGTGCAAATGGTTTAAACCAAAACCCTGCCATTGCCTCCACTAAATCGTTATCAGGTCACGCCTTGGGCGCAGCTGGTGTGAATGAAGCAATTTACACCTTGCTGATGATGGAAAACAACTTTATTGCGGCTTCAGCCAATATCGAAACTTTAGACCCTGCAGCAGAGGGTTTGAATATCGTTCGTACTGCAATAGAAAACGTTAAAATTGAAACAGCACTATCTAATAGTTTCGGTTTTGGTGGCACGAATGCCACTTTGACGCTATCAACAAAAAATCTGTAATTAACACATAGTGATTTTTGTAGTCATTACAGGTGCGGAAATATGAAGATTAAAACTAAATTCTTAAGCCTCATATTTCCGATTATTTTCATCTTATTTGGCTGTGCTGGTTTTTCAAATAAAACCGTCTATATCTCCGAGCAACAAATTCAAACCAAGCTGAATGAAAAGCTGGTGATTCCCTTATCTTTACTCAAAGTCTTCGATCTTAGTTTAAGTAATGCAAATGTTAAGTTTGACCATGCGACAGGTAGGATGCATACAAAATTTGATACGCAGTTAATGAATCAATTAACTGGCAAAGCAATGGCAGGGAAGCTAGCAGTATCGGGTAACTTGCAGTTAGATACTGTCAGCAATTCAGTGATTCTGAACGATGCAGAGGTCGATGATTTTGTGATTGATGGCGTAGAGCCAAAGTATGCAGATGCAATGACTGGTCTGGTTAAAATGCTTGGCAGTCAGCTACTGAATGGCCTTAATCTTTATACGGTCAAAGCTGATTCACTTAAGGTTGGTACAACACAATATTACCCAAAAGAGATGAAAGTAAATAACCGTGGCTTGGTGGTGACATTAAGTCCACATCAGTAACGTTGCCGTGTAATACAGTTGTTTAGTAGTCATTTAATACTTGTTGTAATACAATAAAGTCACAGTTCTCCCAGTCAGTTTCCAAATACTTATCGGTAACCCAACTGATCTTTGCTTAGATTAAGCTAGGTGGCATTGTGCGATAGGTAGATGATGTTTAAATTTAGCCGAAAACTGTTGTATAACTTAAGACTGCACAGTTGATGATATCAATTGTGCAGCCAGATAAAAGCCTTCAAAGAGCTATTTAGACTAATAGCACTTTTGAATAGTTAAGCATTTACTTGGTTTTCATTATTGACTCGCCAGTCGTTTTCAAATCGACGTTGATCATCGTCGGATTTAGATTTCACACCAATTAATATACCGCCATCATTAATACCTTGCTCATATTCTTTTAAACGATCTTCAGGGATGCCCCATCCAATCAATGCACCAACAATACCTGCCGTAACACCTCCAGCTCCTGCACCAGCAACAGCAGCTGCAACTGGACCCGCAATCACTAATCCTAACCCAGGTAAAACTAATGTGGTACCTACAGCTGCAATAGCTGCAGCAATTGCGCCAACTGTACCACCAACCGCGCCACCGATTGCAGCACCTTCAGCAGTTTTATTTCCTACTTCCGTCTCTAAAGTTGTATCTTTCCCATAATATTTACGGCGTGTTTCTTCAGACATGACAACATCAATTTCATCAGCGTTATAACCTGATTCTGTGAGCGATTTATAAGCATTTTCAGCACTATCTTGATCTTTAAATAAACCTGTGATTAAACTCATTTTATTTCCTTTTTATACAATATGTTTTTAATTACAAATGATGAATAAACAAACTAATTATTAAATTTATTCTAGTTTGTCGAGAAAAGAGTAAGTTTTTTCAAATGCACGGTCGGTACGTTAACGCACTAATTACCATATCAATCTATAAGTCTTTTTACAAAGCAAGTAATACACATAAATTAGATTAATTTAGTTCTATGTACGCCATCAAACGGAACCCCACAGTGAACAGTGCAATAGTCAGTACTTAATAAAACTGTGGAATATCAACATGGCGCTCTCCAATTTATCAAATACAGCTAATCTATCTAATACCGCCAATTTATCTAACGAAGAAGAATTCAGTCGTGTAAATGTTTTTCCACATACCGACTACCACTCTGCACAAGCAAATATCAGCGCCGTATCATGGGCTGCAATATTGGCAGGAGCCTCTGCTATAGCTGCTTTGTCACTTATTCTATTGTTACTAGGTTCTGGGCTAGGATTGTCATCCGTTTCACCTTGGGCTCACAAAGTGGTTACTGAATAGGAAAATACAACATGACAACTCTATTTAACAAAACAACTAAATCTGCTACTCCATATAAATCGCAAGATGCGACTACATTGCTACGTGCTGATCATAAATTAGTCAGTGGCTTGTTTGAAGATTATGAAAAGGCATCAACAAAGGCCATGAAGAAAAAGCTTGTAAGAAAAATATGTATGGAACTTAGCGTGCATGCACAAGTAGAAGAAGAAATCTTTTACCCAGCAGTTAAACAAGCACTGAAAGATAATGAGTTAGTGCCAGAAGCCACAGTGGAGCATGCAACTTTAAAGTCACTTATTGCGCAAGTTGATGGATTTGAGCCAGATGGCGAGATGTTAGACGCAAAAATAAAAGTACTTCAAGAGTATGTGAAACATCACGTGAAAGAGGAGCAAGACGAAATGTTTCCGAAAGCCAAGGCGACCAAACTGGACATGCTTGAATTGGGTGACATGATGACTGCACGTAAACTGGAATTGATTGCTGATAGAAGCTGATATCTGACTCTAGCTTTGATGAGTAAGTAAATTAATGATCACTTAGGAAATAGCATATGAACAACGACAAGTTTATAAAGTGTAAAGATGATGCGCAATACAACAAAAAAACTCAAGTTGGCCAGGGCGGAGAGCTGCATCAAATTGCACATGGAGACGATGCCTCGCTGACGACTAATCAGGGGGTGCCAATCTCTGATAACCAAAATTCTCTGAAATCTAACCCGCTCGGGCCAGTGTTGCTGGAAGACTTTATACTTCGAGAAAAAATTACGCATTTTGACCATGAACGTATTCCTGAGCGAATTGTTCATGCGCGTGGTACTGGGGTGCATGGCTATTTTGAATTGACGCATTCACTAGAGCAATACACAACGGCCAAAATACTCACCGAAGTTAGCGAACAAACTCCATTATTTACGCGTATATCAACTGTTGCTGGTGGGTCAGGCTCCGTGGATACACCACGAGATGTGCGTGGCTTTGCTACCAAGTTTTACACTAAAGAAGGCAATTGGGACTTGGTCGGCAACAACGTTCCAGTATTCTTTATTCAGGATGCCATTAAGTTTCCTGATCTTGTGCATGCCATCAAAATGGAGCCTGATCGTGGTTTTCCACAATCAGCGACTGCCCATGATACTTTTTGGGATTTTATTTCACTAACGCCAGAGTCTATGCATATGGTGATGTGGATTATGTCAGACCGCACAATTCCACGCTCACTTCGCATGATTGAAGGCTTTGGTGTACATAGCTTCCGACTAATCAATGAAAATGGTCACTCAACTTTTGTAAAGTTTCATTGGCGTCCTAAGCTCGGCTTACAATCCATGATATGGGATGAAGCCGTCAAAACTGCGGGAGCTGATCCAGATTTCATGCGTCGTGAACTGTTTGAGGCAATTGAGGCAGGAGATTATCCAGAATGGGATTTAGCCGTGCAACTATTTACGGCTGAAGAGGCTGATAAATTTCCATTTGATCACCTAGATGCGACCAAGCTGATTCCAGAAGAGCTCGTTCCATTGCAAGTGATTGGCCGTATGGTACTTAATCGCTGGCCTAATAATTTCTTTGCAGAAACCGAGCAGGTGGCTTTTTGCCCTTCTCACGTGGTGCCTGGTATTGATTTCTCCAACGACCCATTGTTACAAGGCCGCTTATTTTCCTATTTAGACACACAACTATCACGTTTGGGGTCACCTAATTTCCATCAGATTCCAATTAACGCGCCAAAATGTCCATTTGCAAATCATCAGCGCGATGGGCAAATGCAGATGCAGCAGCCAATTGGCAGAGTTTCTTACGAACCTAATTCATTATCAGAAGCTCCTCCACATGAGACCCCTAAAGGATTTCACAGTGCAGCTGTCATTGATGGTGGGGTAAAGGGTCGCATACGAATGGATAGCTTTGCTGACCATTATAGTCAGGCAAGACAATTTTTCATTAGCCAAACTAGCTATGAAGAAGCGCATATCGCCTCAGCCTTGATATTTGAATTATCTAAAGTAGAGCATTTGCATATTAGAGAGGCAATGGTTAGCCATTTACGACATATTTCAGAAGAGCTCGCCAGTAAAGTTTCTGATGGATTAGGTTTGCAAAAGATACCAGATGCTTATGAGTCAGCATCAATCGTACAGGAAATGCCCGCCTCGCCCGCCTTACAAATTATTGGAAAAATGAAAGGTATATTGTTAGGCCGCTCAATAGGAATTTTGATTGCTGATGGATCAAATATTGACGCTATCAATGCGCTTAAAAAAGCAGTGATCGATGCTGGCGCAAGTGTGAAAATCGTCTCTCCCAAAATTGGTGGTGCCAAGCTCAGCGATGGCTCAATGATTAAAGTCGATGGTCAGCTTGCTGGTACTCCATCCGTACTATTTGACGCTGTTGCCATTATTCTTTCTAGTGAAGCCGCAAAGGAATTGTCTATGGAAGCTGCCGCAATCGACTTTATTCGTGATGCATTTGGACATTTAAAAGCAATAGCAATTGATAATGGAGGCGTTACGCTACTAAAAACTGCCAATCTCAGAGAGGATTCAGGTGTAATCGATGCCTTAGAAGTAGAGGCGTTTATTGCCGCTGCAAAAACGCGTCAATGGGAAAGAGAGAGTGCTGTTCGAGCATAGTCATGAAAGTATATTGACTAAATATTTTCTTGTTTGAAAAATTGAACACATCAATAATCGCGGATTAGTTTTGCTAAATAATGTATTAAATCGTGATGTGTTAAAACGCTATGTATTAAAACTCATCGTCTATTTTATTACGTTGTGAGTCGTTCTTAATTTGCGATGCTTTGCGGATTTAGACTTAAAGTAAATCTAGAGATTAAGTGATAAGACACCTGATATGATTAAAGTATCAGCGCTGCAGCGACAGTCCTGCCTTCGCTCATCAATATATTATAGGTGCGGCAAGCTGCAGCTGTAGTCATGCATTCAAGAGCAATGCCATTTTCAGTCAGTATTTGGTAGTTTTTAGGGTGTAAAAACAAATGCGTTCCCCCTGTTCCTAGCAGCACGACCTCTGGTTTTAATTTGATTATTTCTTGAAAATGATCATTATTCAAAGCGTTCACATTTTCTGCATTCCAATCAAGAATAACAGCCTCTGGCATGACGATTAGGTTTTGTGCATATCGTTGTTTGTTGATTTCGATATAACTTTCGCTGTAAGCGGTAATCAAGTTGTTATTTTCAGCGGTGGTTAAATGTAGTTTCATTGTCTAATTTGCCTTTAATCTCTAGGGCTTAATTGAATCAAAGCCTCATTCTAATGTAAACTAATGCCTTTCACTAATAAGCTTTTTTAAGCGCGAATTTACGCATTATGCAGCCTTTACATAAATCTAATAAACTTAACAATGTCTGTTATGACATTCGTGGCCCTGTACTTGAGCGCGCGCGGCAGATGGAGGAAGAAGGCCATCATATTATTAAGCTTAATATTGGTAATCCTGCCGCTTTTGGGTTTGAAGTGCCTGAAGAGATTCAGCAAGATGTGATTCGCAATATGGGTAAGGCGGGTGGCTATACCGATAGTAAAGGACTGTTCGAGCCGCGAAAATCGATCATGCATTACTCACAAAGTAAGCACATTAAGGGCGTGACCGTTGACGATATCTTTATTGGCAATGGCGTATCTGAATTAATTGTGATGTCGATGCAGGGGTTGTTGAATAATGGTGACCAAATTTTGGTACCAATGCCAGATTATCCTTTATGGACGGCTGCGGTTACGTTGGCAGGCGGTACTGCACGTCACTATTTGTGTGATGAAGAGTCAGGCTGGATGCCGAATCTTAAAGATATAGAGTCAAAAATCACAGCCAATACGCGCGGCATTGTTGTGATTAATCCCAATAATCCTACTGGTGCGCTTTACCCACGTGAGGTTTTAGAGGGGATTGTAGACATTGCGCGCCATCATGGTTTGGTGATTTTTGCAGACGAGATTTACGATAAAGTTTTATACGATGGTAACGAGCATACGTCGATTGCATCACTTGCCGATGACGTGTTGTTTGTCACGTTTAATGGCTTGTCAAAAAACTATCGTACTTGTGGTTATCGCGCAGGTTGGATGATTTTAAGTGGTGAGAAAAAGTATGCAAAAGACTACATTGAAGGTCTAAATATGCTGGCCTCAATGCGCTTATGTGCCAATGTACCAGGTCAGTTGGCCATTCAAACCGCATTAGGTGGTTATCAAAGTATTGAAGATTTAGTCGCGCCAGAAGGGCGCTTGTGTAAGCAGCGTGATATTGCGTACGAGATGCTCACAGCAATTCCTGGCGTGACTTGCACTAAGCCACAGGCTGCGATGTACCTATTTCCAAGGTTGGACCCAAAAGTTTATCCAATTGAAGATGACCAGAAATTTATACTGGATTTATTGTTAGAAGAAAAAGTGTTATTAGTCCAAGGCACTGGATTTAATTGGAAAACGCCAGATCATTTCCGTGTTGTATTTTTACCAAATGTGGATGATTTAACTGAGGCGATTAAACGTATTGCTAGGTTCTTAGAAAGTTATAGAAAAAAGCATGAATCAAAATTAGATGGAGCAAAAGCTTGAAACAGTTAAATGTTGGAATATTGGGCTTAGGCACAGTAGGCGGTGGTACCTATACAGTTTTAAAACGCAATGCGACTGAAATTACGCGTCGTACTGGTGTAGAAATTAATGTTGTACAAGTGGCAGATAGAAATTTAGCCCATGCAAAAGCATTGGCTACTGACACTGATGTCACGGATGATGCATTTGCTGTGGTAAACAATCCAGCTGTGGATGTAGTGGTAGAGTTAATTGGTGGTTACACTTTAAGCCGTGAACTTGTGTTAAAAGCGATTGCTAATAAAAAGCATGTAGTCACTGCGAATAAAGCACTGATTGCCTTGCACGGTAATGAGATTTTTGCAGCGGCAAAAGCAAATAATGTCATCGTGGCTTTTGAGGCTGCGGTTGCTGGCGGTATCCCTATTATTAAAGCCTTGCGTGAAGGCCTTGGTGCTAACCGCATTGAATGGGTGGCTGGCATTATCAATGGCACGACTAACTTTATTCTGACGGAAATGCGCGAAAAAGGCCTGAACTTTGCCGATGTGTTAGGTGAAGCACAGCGTTTAGGCTATGCCGAAGCTGACCCGACTTTTGACGTAGAAGGCATTGATGCTGCGCATAAATTGACCATTATGTCTGCGATTGCTTTTGGCATGCCAATGAAGTTTGAGCAAGCTTACACTGAGGGCATTACCAAATTAGAGCAGGTAGATATTAAGTACGCTGAAGAGCTAGGCTACCGTGTGAAGTTGCTTGGCATTACTAAGCGCACTGATAACGGGGTTGAGTTGCGTGTGCATCCAACTTTAATTCCAGAGAAACGCTTGGTGGCTAATGTCAATGGTGCGATGAACGCCGTAGTAGTGAAGGGCGATGCAGTTGGCCCAACACTTTATTACGGTGCGGGTGCGGGTGCAGAACCTACAGCCAGTGCTGTCGTGGCTGACTTAATGGATGTTGCACGTTTGATTGATGCAACTGACGCGCAGCGCGTACCTTACTTAGCTTTCCAACCAGAGCAGGTGCAGGATTTAGCGATTTTACCAATCGACGATGTACAAAGTGCTTATTATTTACGTTTGCGCGCAAGTGACAAACCTGGCGTACTTGCCGATGTGACGAAGATTTTGGGTGATCGTAGTATTTCCATTGATGCAATGCTACAAAAAGAGCCTGACGAAAACGAAACGGAAGCAGATATCGTGATTTTGACGCATATCACTGTTGAGAAAAATATGAATGCAGCAATTGCCGCTATCGAAGCACTTGATGCGATTACGTCTAAAGTAGTGCGTATTCGTATGGAAGAACTTGCAAAATAATGACTAAGCCGTGATTCCATCACAAGCTGAAATCACGGACGTATGAGAGATTAAATGAAATACATATCAACACGTGGGCAATCGCCTGCATTAAGTTTTAGCCAAATTTTATTGGGTGGTTTAGCACCAGATGGCGGTTTATATCTGCCAGAGAGCTATCCACAATTCACAGATGCTGATTTATCTGCCATGCGCAGCATGAAATATGCTGATTTGGCGTTTGCAATTTTGTCGCGTTTTGTCGATGATATTCCTGCCTCTGATTTAAAAGCGATTATCGATAAGACTTACCGTGCTGACGTGTATGCTTTTACCCGTGCTGGTCAGGATGCTAAAGACATTACGCCAACTCTAAAGCTGGAAGAAAACCTATATTTGCTCAGTCTTTCTAATGGGCCCACTTTAGCGTTTAAAGACATGGCAATGCAGTTGTTAGGTAACCTGTTTGAGTATGTGTTAACTAAAGAAGGTAAGACCACCAATATTTTAGGTGCGACGTCTGGTGACACAGGTTCAGCAGCTGAATATGCGATGCGCGGTAAAAAAGGGATTCGTGTATTTATGTTATCCCCACATAAAAAAATGAGCCGCTTTCAAACGGCACAGATGTTCAGCTTGCAAGATGACAATATTTTCAATATTGCCGTAAATGGTGTGTTTGATGATTGCCAAGATATGGTGAAAGCCGTGTCTAATGATGCGGAATTTAAAGCACAGTATAAAATTGGTGCAGTTAATTCCATCAACTGGGGCCGTATCGTCGCACAGGTCGTTTACTACTTTAAAGGTTACTTTGCTGTGACTGAGCATAATAGCCAAAAAGTTAGCTTCTCTGTGCCATCAGGTAATTTTGGTAATGTGTGTGCTGGCCATATTGCGCGTATGATGGGCTTGCCAATTGATAAGCTTGTGGTTGCAACCAACGAGAACGATGTGCTGGATGAGTTCTTTAAAACAGGCGTGTATAGCCCGCGCGGTTCAGCTAAAACCTATCATACTTCGAGCCCATCAATGGATATCAGTAAGGCCTCTAATTTTGAGCGCTTTGTGTTCGACCTAGTGGGTCGTGATAGTGATAAAACACGTGCGCTTTGGAGCAACGTGGATAGCGGTAATAGCTTTGACTTAAATGCCGATGGCTATTTTGCAAAAATCGCTGATTATGGTTTTGTGTCTGGGAGCAGCAATCATGAAAATCGTATGCAAACAATACGCGAGGCTAAAGCCAAATATGATGTAGTGATTGATACACACACCGCCGATGGTCTCAAGGTTGCGTTAGCGTATTTAGAGCAAGACACACCAATGCTTGTATTAGAAACTGCTTTACCCGCTAAATTTGGAGACGCTATTGTAGAAGCGTTAGGACAAGCCCCAGAGCGTCCTGCTGTATTAAATGGCATTGAGTCATTGCCTCAGAAGTTTACTGTGATGGAGGCAAGCGCAGATGACATTAAGGCCTTTATTGTCAATAACACTTAATTAAACCGTCTAATTAGTCATAATAGCTGGACATAAGAGTTTAAATTGGAGCAGACATGGCGATCGTTTGGATGATAAGTTAAAAATGAAACAATACATCGACTTAGTACAGCATGTACTTCAGCATGGCAATAAAAAAGAAGATCGTACTGGTACGGGCACGGTTTCTGTATTTGGTTACCAAATGCGCTTTAACTTGGCTGAGGGCTTTCCGCTACTTACCACTAAAAAAGTACATCTAAAATCGATTATTCATGAGCTATTATGGTTTTTGCAGGGCAGCACTAACATTGCTTATTTAAAAGAGCATAATGTACGCATATGGGACGAGTGGGCTGATGAAAATGGCAACTTAGGCCCTGTGTATGGTTATCAATGGCGCAATTGGCCTAAGCCTGATGGCTCACATATTGACCAGATTACGCAGGTGGTGAATGCCATTAAAAATAATCCAGACTCGCGTCGGTTGATTGTTTCAGCGTGGAACGTTGCTGATGTTGATCAAATGAAACTACCGCCTTGTCATGCTTTTTTCCAGTTTTATGTGGCGCCAGCCTCGCCTGACGAGGCTGATCAAAGATCAAAGCTATCGTGCCAGCTCTATCAGCGCAGTGCCGATATCTTCCTTGGCGTGCCGTTTAATATTGCTTCCTACGCATTGCTCACCATGATGGTGGCACAGGTATGTGATCTTCAATTGGGTGATTTTGTACATACGCTCGGTGATGCGCATATTTACTCAAACCATATGGATCAAGTAAATGAGCAGCTCCAACGTGATCTGCGTTCCTTGCCAACGATGCGTATTAACCCAGATGTAAAAGATATCTTCGGTTTTAAATTTGAAGACTTTACATTAGAAGGATATGACCCGCACCCTGCAATTAAGGGGCAGGTGGCAGTTTAAGCTTTGTAGAACAATATAAAAATGAGGTCGCACTGTATGTTCCGCTATATACAGTGCGACCTCAAAGCTTGTAACACTAGGGGGCGTGTTACAAGTTACAGCACATACATTCAGTTTGAAGAAGATGTTGATGGCAGTGATGTGCTAAAGGCAATGTATTCATCTATAGAGATTGCACCATCACGATTGACATCTACTGCATCAAAGTTGCTAGATAATGTTTTATCTTTAACCGCCTCTTTGGAAGTTAATTTTCCATCTTGATTCATATCTAGTTTCTTGAAAGTAACATCTGCAGGTTTTGCTGGAGACTCTGCACCTATTGCAGCGGGTGTTCTATTTTCTGCAACGATATTGGTGTCGTCACCCACAGCGCTTTTTAATGCAGCTTTGTTATCAGCAAATGCCGTCATGCTTAAACTGGAAAGTAGCAATGCCGCTAAGATGCTGCTTGAGATTGGGTGAGTGATTACGTTTGAATTGAATTTCATGTTTAACTCCTGATATGCAAATAAAAAAGTTACTGCCCTATTCTATTAGCGAATAGCGTGCCAACTTTATTTAATCAATAAAATCAGTATGTTATTGAGATTGTTTGTAAAAGCTTGATTTGAGATTGTCGCTTTTACGGGACAGTAAAATTGGGCTTAGCTTTAATACCTTGAATTTGTTGAGTAAATATTGTTGTTAATGAGCGACACTAAATTGTATATGACTTAACACTTTGATTTCATTGATCTTCTAATGTTTTTTTGAAGGCGCTAGCTTGAATATGATGCCGCTCTAGTAGTCGATAGAACTCGGTACGGTTACGTTGTGCGAGCTTGGCTGCTTGGGTGACATTGCCTTGAGCTGTTTTTAACAAGGTGACCAGATATTGATGTTCAAATTGTCGACGAGCTATTTCAAAGGGCACGATCGAGTTTTCTGTATCTTGCAAGGCTTTTTGCACTAAGCTTGCGGTAATAATGTGGGTGGTTGCTAACACTATCGTTTGTTCTATGATGTTCTGCAATTGCCTTACATTGCCTGGCCATGGTGCCGAGATTAATATTTCCAGCGCTTCTGGGGCAAAGCCGTGTAGGGATTTTTTATATTTTTGATTAAACAAATGCAAAAAATGATTAGCCAATAAGCTAATATCTTCACGACGATTAGCTAAAGAGGGAATCTCTAAACTGACTACGTTGATGCGGTAAAACAGATCTTCGCGAAAACGACCTTCGCTCATCTCAAGCGTTAGGTTGCGGTGAGTGGCAGAAATTAAACGTATATCAATATTGATGTTGTTGGTGCTACCAACTGGGCGTATTACACGCTCTTGTAGAGCACGTAGTACTTTTACTTGCAGATTTAACGGCATATCGCCAATTTCATCTAAAAATAGCGTGCCTCCTTCTGCACTTTGAAATAGACCAACATGGTTATTTACTGCGCCAGTAAAAGCACCTTTGCTGTGTCCAAACAACTCTGATTCGAGAAGGTTCTCAGGGATTGCCCCACAGTTGATTGCTATAAATGGTTTTGTATGACGTTGGCTACTCTGATGAATGGCCCGCGCTAACAACTCTTTACCCGACCCGCTTTCACCTTGAATAAAAACACTGGCATCTGTATTGGCAACCATTTTGGCTTGTGTGAGCAGACTTTCCATAATTGGGCTGCGGGTAAGTATGTCGGCACGCCAAGCGCCATCTTGTTCAGTCGCATTATCTTGATGGGATCCACTTAAATGTAATGCGGACGCTACTTGTTGTAATAACGCTTGGCTATCAAATGGTTTGGTTAAAAAGCTAAAGGCGCCTTGCTGTGTTGCGCGGACAGCATCAGGAATAGATCCATGTGCAGTGAGTAATATGACGGGTAGGGTAGGGTGAGAGCGTTGGATTGCATCTAGCAAAGCCATACCATCCATCGCAGGCATGCGCAAATCACTAATGACAAGGTCAGGGCGCTGCAATGCAATGGCACACATTGCTTCAGCACCATTATTGGCTAAATGTGTGTGATAGCCAGCAGCGCTTAGGCGCATGCTAATGAGCTTTAAAATATCCTTGTCATCATCCACGATGAGTATATTAGGTTTAGGCATACTCATGGCTTATTGGCTGGTTTAACATCACGTTCGTTCATGGTTTTTTCTATGTTTTTTAAGTCGTTAAGTTTTTGCTCTAGGGTGTCATATTTTTGTTGTAAATTGTCATATTTAGTTTGTGCGGTTTCGAGTTTTTTGGCTTCGTCTCGATTTTTTTGCATCTGTTTAGTACTGTCTAAAGTGTATTCGTACAGCAAGTTGACTAATGCATACTCCGTCGAGTGCAGGTTATTTTCTTGTAAAATGTTTTGCAGCAATAATTGTGCCTTATTGATATCTCGCATGCGGCTAGAGGGGAGTGAAAGCATCATAGCCAGTTTGATACGCTGGAATGAATCGCTTTTATTTTCTATGAGTGCTTCATTTGTATCAGCGTATATACTCTTTTGATCGTCTGCTGTGAGTGAGGTGTAACTGTCATAAAATTGAATGAGCGTAACTACATTTTCACGCTGCACTTCGTCTTGTTGAGTGATATTAATTGTTTCATCTTGTTTAACGCCACTTTTGCTACTGAGTAAGTGTTTATCTGCACAAGCATTTAACAGGCTTAGGCAGATAAGCAAAACATATATATTGCTTTTAGTCATTTAAGTTCCAATTGGGGCATGTTGATGATGAAGTGTGCACCTTGTGTAGATGGAAGAAGTGCAATGTAACCACCATGGGCCTCTACAAGATCTTTTGCAATGGTTAAGCCTAAGCCACTTCCGCTAATCAGACTTTTGTGTAATGTGTCGCCACGGTAGAATGGATCAAATAATTTATCCTGGTCTATTTTAGAGAAGCCAGGGCCATTGTCTGAAATCTCGATGCACCATTTATTTTTATCTTGATGTGTGGAGACTGTGATTTTTCCGTTAGCTGGTGTGAACTTGATAGCGTTAGAGATTAAATTATCTAAAATAATGGCAAGTTTCTCATCATCAGCAACGACTCCATCTACTTGGTAATCAGTTTGAATCTGTAGTTTGTTATTCTGTATGCTAAGCGCGTGGATATTAAGTGCTTTATTAATCGTATTGGATAACTCTAGATGGCTCAACTTTAATTTGAATTGCGTAGTCTCAATGCGTGTGTAATTGAGTAAGTTCTCAATCATTTTTTGTAGCCTAATGCTATTGTCACGCAAAATACTAATGATTTCTGATTGTTGGGTTGAAAGCGAGCCACCAATGCCGTCATGTAATAACTCGGTACCTTCTCTGATGGCGGTCAGCGGTGTTTTTAGCTCGTGTGAAACGTGCCTTAAAAATTGTTGTTTCTGCTGATTTAATTCTTTAAGCTCGGTACGTAACCAGTCAAGGCGCTGCCCCAAAATACGTAAGTCACCTGGCCCATCAATGATAATGGGCACATCATACTGGCCTGTGCCAAGATGCCTAATTGCTGCATCCATACGACGTATAGGCACAGCAAGTAAATAGGTAATGCTTGCAGCAATGAGTAGCGCTAATGGAATTAACACCAAGCTTTGTAGAAATAATTTTCTTTGTGTGGCTTGTGCATTCAGTGCTAGTTGCTTGGACGCGGCATCAATAGTAGTGTTGTTTTCTTCGATAATCACTTCAATTTGTTTATCGAGTTGACTAAAGTAATTAAGAAACTCTATTTCGGTTGCATGTGATTGTCTGGCATTGTTAATGGATAAATTTAATTGTGAAATTTGATTGCTCAATAAATTTAGATTTGTCTTTTGCGGCGCGTGAGGTGCTAATTGTTTTAGCTGAGTTAAAGCTTCATTAAATTTAATATTAGCTTTGTTGTAATTGCTAAATAATGCATCATCGTGCAGTACAAAATATTGGCGGCTACTTCGCTCCATTAGATGTAACTGCTCTTGTAATATGCGACCTGCACGTGTCCCTTCTACAGCATTGAAAATGGTGATTTGACTTTGTTTTGACAGGCTATCGAAGGCGATGTTTGCATTCACAAATACCCATATAAGCGGCACAATTGCAAAGGAAAAGCCAACCAGCAATAGCTTTAAAAATGAACTTGGGTAACGAAAACGCATAGATTTTCTCTAAGAGTTTCTCTTGTAAACATACAGTATAATAGTCTTATGAATTCATTATCAATTATTGTTGCTACAGCTAATAATGATGTCATCGGTGTGAATAACACTTTGCCTTGGCATTTACCTGAAGATCTTAAACGTTTTCGTGCGTTAACGACTGGTCACCATATTATTATGGGACGTAAAACTTACGAATCACTAGGGCGTTTACTACCAAACCGCACCACAGTGATAGTGACGCGTAATAAAGATTACAAAATTGAAGGTGCACTGACTGCAAATTCATTAGAGGCCGCAATAGCACTATGCGAAGGTGACGCAGAACCGTTTTTAATTGGCGGTGCTGAACTCTATCAACACGGCTTAAAGTTGGCAACTAGGCTGTACATCACAAGGGTGCATGCGGAATTTGCTGGCGATGCATTTTTTCCTACTGTGGATTTTAATCACTGGCAATTAGTTGAAAAAAAAGACCACCTCTCAGGAGGTGGTCTTGAATATAGCGATTTGATTTACGACCGTAAGTAGCTTTTATTTTAGCTATTATTGTTCTACGCAGTCCACGTAGTAAATTGCCTTACCATCTTCCACTTTTTTAACTAGGCCATGCACGTCAGTTTCAAAACCAGGGAAACGCTCGTTAAATTCGCGTGCGAACTTGAGGTAATTCACAATAATTCCATTGAATTGCTCACCTGGAATCAATAACGGAATACCTGGTGGGTAAGGTGTTAACAATACCGCAGTAATCCGACCTTCAAGCTCCTCAATCGGCACACGGTCAATTTTACGATGCGCCATTTTTGCGAAAGCATCAGTTGGCTTCATTGCGGGCACCATGTCTGAAAGGTACATTTCAGTGGTGAGGCGTGCCACATCGTTAGCTTTGTATACACCATGAATTTGTGCACATAGGTCACGCAAGCCCATACGTTCATAACGTGGGTGTTTTTGAACGAATTCAGGTAGTACCTTCCACAAAGGCTGGTTTTTGTCGTAATCGTCTTTAAACTGCTGTAGTGCGGCTACCATGGTGTTCCAGCGGCCTTTAGTAATGCCGATAGTGAACATGATAAAGAATGAATACAAACCAGTTTTTTCAACAATCACACCATGCTCAGCAAGGTATTTAGTAACGATGGCAGCTGGGATGCCAAATTCATCGGAGAAATCACCGTGAATATCCAGGCCTGGTGTGATGATGGTAGCTTTAATAGGATCTAGCATGTTAAAGCCTTCTGCTAGGTTACCAAAACCATGCCAGCTTTCATTGGCTTTTAGCATCCATGCATCGCGCTCTTCGATACCTTCTTCTGAAAGGTCGTTTGGACCCCAAACCTTAAACCACCAATCAGTACCCCATTCTTCATCCACTTTACGCATTGCACGGCGGAAATCTAATGCTTCCATAATAGATTCTTCTACCAATGCTGTGCCGCCTGGCGCTTCCATCATGGCTGCTGCCACGTCAATACTCGCTACGATAGAGTATTGCGGGCTGGTAGAGGTGTGCATGAGGTATGCTTCGTTGAATACGTCACGGTCTAGTTGGTTGTTTTCCGCATCTTGCACCAGAATTTGCGAGGCTTGAGATAAGCCTGCTAGCAGTTTGTGGGTTGATTGCGTTGAAAAGACCATAGACTCTTTACAGCGAGGGCGGTCTGCACCAATCGCGTGGTAGTCACCATAGAAGTCATGGAAAGTAGCGTGTGGTAACCAAGCTTCATCAAAGTGCAGGGTGTCAATTTTTCCATCCAGCATTTCCTTGATTTCTTCTACGTTGTATAACACACCGTCATAGGTTGATTGCGTGATAGTGAGTACACGCGGCTTCACAGTTTTGTCGGTTGCAAATGGGTTGCGGTCAATTTTCTTCTGGATGTTTTCCCAAGAAAATTCGCTTTTTGGAATTGGGCCGATAATGCCGAAATGGTTACGCGTAGGCATCAGGAATACTGGTATTGCACCTGTCATAATAATAGAGTGCAATACGGATTTGTGACAGTTACGATCTACCACCACCACATCACCAGGCGCTACAGTAGAGTTCCACACCATTTTGTTGGAGGTAGAGGTACCGTTAGTCACAAAGTACAAGTGGTCGCAATTGTAAATACGCGCTGCATTACGCTCAGAAGCCGCTACTGGGCCAGTATGATCCAATAACTGACCTAGTTCATCTACGGCATTACATACGTCAGCGCGCAGCATATTCTCGCCAAAAAACTGATGGAACATTTGTCCAACGGGTGATTTTAAAAAAGCTACACCACCTGAATGGCCAGGGCAGTGCCATGAGTAAGAGCCATCAGCCGCATAATGGGTAAGTGCTTTGAAGAATGGTGGCGGCAGGCTTTCTAAATAGGCTTTTGCTTCACGGATAATTAAACGCGCAACAAACTCAGGTGTATCTTCATTCATATGAATGAAACCATGTAATTCGCGTAATACATCGTTAGGGATGTGGCGTGAAGTGCGTGTTTCACCGTGTAAGAAAATTGGAATTTCTTCGTTACGGTGGCGAATTTCAGCAACAAATTTACGCAATTGCTCGATTGCTTCAGGTTTTTCTTCGATGAACTCTTCATCGTCAATCGATAAAATGAAGGCTGATGCGCGGCTTTGTTGTTGTGCAAATGAAGTGAGGTCGCCATAGCTAGTAACACCAAGTACTTCGGTGCCTTCTTCTTCGATGGCTTTAGCAAGCACACGAATACCTAAACCTGATGAGTTCTCTGAGCGGAAGTCTTCATCGATGATGATGACAGGGAAGCGAAATTTCATTCAAATGCCTTTAAATTTTATAGTGAGCGCGGTTCTTCGTATTGTGAAGTCCGCTTACTCTTAATCTATCTTTATCACATGCTTAGCTTAATGACTTACTTAGGTTAGCAGTTTCTCGCCAGTTCTGTGAAATCCAATCACTAATAGTCCGTGGTCATGTTAGATTTTTGGTAAAGTCACACCGACTTGGCCTTGGTACTTACCGCCACGGTCTTTGTAGCTAGTTTCACAAATGTCATCTTCATCTGCTTCAAAGAACAGCACTTGTGCACATCCCTCATTTGCGTAAATTTTAGCTGGTAACGGTGTTGTGTTACTGAACTCTAATGTGACATAGCCTTCCCACTCAGGTTCAAATGGGGTGACATTTACAATAATGCCGCAACGAGCATAAGTGGACTTGCCTAAGCAAATAGTGAGCACATTACGCGGGATGCGGAAGTATTCCACAGTACGTGCCAGTGCAAATGAGTTCGGAGGAATAATGCAGTAGTCTGCATTAACTTCAACAAATGAGTTGGGATCGAAATTTTTGGGATCCACAATCGTGCTGTTAAGGTTGGTAAACAGCTTAAATTCTTTTGAGCAACGAATGTCGTAGCCATAGCTAGAAGTACCATAAGATACCATGCGTTCGCCCGCCGCATTTACTTTAACTTGATTAGGCTCAAACGGCTCTATCATGCCGTGTTGTTCTGCCATGCGGCGAATCCATTTGTCTGATTTAATGCTCATAAGTATTTAAATTTTAGAGGTTTAAAGTGAATCGAATTATAAGGCCTAATGGCTGATTATGATAAGTTTTTATAGGGTTTAGGCGCAAAAAAACCTCACAGCAAGTTACTAAGCTGTGAGGTGCTTTTGGAGGCTTTTACTACAAGCTGATTTCTTAGTGTTTGTCGCCACCTAATTCAATACTATAGCGCCAGAACTGATCTTCAGATTCAAAAATTACGCTAGATTCTTGAGGATCACGGCTACCAGCTGGATATTGATGTACAGGTGATTTATCTGCCATCCAAGCTTTTACCACAGGATCAACTAAACGCCATTGTGCTTCAACCTCACTGATATGTAGGTAAAGTGATGGGTCACCTTCCATCAAATTAAGCATTAAAGATTCGTAAGAGTCGATAGTTTCATCACCTTGTTGACGTTGTGGGCCATCAATGCTGAGTGTGCGCGTTGCAACGTCCAAACCTGGAATCTTAGATTCGATTTCCATTTTGATGCATTCACGTGGCTGAATATTCAGTGTTAACCAGTTTTGATGTTGGCCTTCTACCAATTGCATCGGTGCTTTTTTGAAGCGGATAGAAATTGCAGTGTTGCCTTCATGCATGCGTTTAGCAGTGCGCACGTAGAAAGGCACACCTCTCCAACGTGGGTTATCGATGAATAGTTTTAGCGCCGCATAAGTTTCTGTTACGCTTTCTGTTACGCCATCACGTGCTAACTCTTCCAAGTAACCAGTTACTTTTTCACCATGGCCATCACCAGCTTCTACGCGGCCGGCTTTGTATTGGGCACGGAAGGCATGTTTGTTAAGCTCATTGACTGGAATCGGGCGAATAGACTCTAGCAACTTAATTTTCTCAGCACGAATGCTCGTTGGGCTAAGGTCTGCTGGTTTTTCCATCGCAACAAGCGCCAAGGTTTGTAGTAAGTGGCTTTGCACCATATCGCGTAGTGCGCCAGTTGCATCATAGAATGTTGTACGGTCGCCAACGCCTAATGTTTCGTTGTTGGTGATTTGTACGTGGTCAATGTGTTCATTGTTCCATAGCGGCTCGAACATTGCGTTAGCAAAGCGTGTTAGCATCACATTTTGCAATGCAGATTTACCTAAGTAATGGTCAATACGGTAGATTTGACTCTCTTTTAGGTATTTAGTAAGTTCAGCTTGCAATGCTTGTGCGCTTGGTAAATCTGTACCAAATGGTTTCTCAATCAACACACGGCGCCAGTATTTGCTTTCATCCACTAAACCAACTTCTGAAAGTTGCGCAACAATTGTTGCAAAGTCAGTAGGGCGTACTGATAAGAAATAAGCTAAGTTTTGTGGGAATACTGATTCATCTGATAGTTTTGCTTGTAGCTTTTTAAACGCATCAGGGTCTGTAGGTGGGTTTGAATGGTAGTGGTTACGTGCGATAAAGCGTTCAAACACTTTTTGATCGTAACCGTTTTTGAATTTGGCATCTAACATACCCTTAACATCGGCTTGCCATGCTTCGCGACTTACTTCACCACGGCCAACTGAAAGAATCACCATGTGCTCAGGTAAGCGACCAGCTGCATCTAGGCGAAACAAACCAGGCATGAGTTTGATGCGAGATAAGTTACCGCTCGCGCCAAAAAGCACCAAGGTACAAGGATCTATTTTTTTTGCCATTATTTCAAACTTTCTTAATAGGTTTTTGTAAATACTGCGGCTATTTTAGATTCGCCAGATTGATTCATAATTTCGCAACTTTATGAAACACTCAGGTTAAAATAGCGCCTTTAATTGAATTAACGTAATTATACCGAAAAAGGCAGCACTGTTTTATGCAAACAACACAAACACTTGAAGTTAAATCTCTCACTTTAGCTAACAATCAACATACGCGTTGGTATCGGTTTAATTCGCAAGATGAAATCAATCAGGCGACTTTAAAACGCATCTTGCAAGCTGCTGACGAGGCGATTCAAAAGTATGGTAGTTTTTTAATTGTGCTGGCAGGTGGTAGTACACCCAAAAGTGTTTATCAATTGCTTGCTAAAGAAAACGCAGATTGGGCTAATTGGCATGTTTATCATAATGATGACCGTTGCTTGCCTGTGGACCATGTAGACCGTAATAGCAAAATGGCACGTGACGCTTGGTTGAACCATGTGGCGATTCCACAACATCAGATTCATGATATTCCAGCAGAATTAGGCAATATTGAAGGCGCAAAAGCATATGCGCAAACCTTGGCTGGTGTGCGCACTTTTGATTTGGTAATTCTGGGTTTGGGTGAAGATGGTCACACCGCTAGCTTGTTCCCAAACCAAGCTGTTGATAATAGTGCAGATGCTGTGCCTGTATTTAATTCACCAAAGCCGCCAGTAGAGCGCGTGACCATTAGCCAAAATCGCCTTGATAACACACATGGTGTGATTTTTCTGGTGACAGGCGCTGGTAAGCAAGACGCGGTGAATAACTGGTTAAATGGTGTTGCGATTCCAGCCACTTTGATTGCGCCAAGTTGTGGTGTGGATGTGTATAGTTTTGGTGTTGAATTTTAAATTAATGAATCTGAAATAATTAAAGGCCAGCTTGCTATGTTATTTGCAAGCTAGCCTTCAAGATTTAAAATACCTCAAGAAGCAACTTAAAGTATTTTGGAGGTTATGCTAGGTATTTTGGATCACAATGTTAGGGAATTTTCCGCTGTGATCTAAGCTTGAATTAGCAATCTTAATCGTAGCCTTGCGTGCAATTTCCTTATAAATATTAGCCACTTTAGAGTCAGGGTTTGCAATTACAGTTGGCTTCCCGCTATCAGCTTGCATGCGGATATTGATATCCAGTGGTAATGCGCCTAATAAATCTACGTTGTAGTCTTTTGCCATCAACTCACCACCACCCGCACCAAATATATGTTCTTCGTGACCACAGTTAGAGCAGATGTGTGTGCTCATGTTTTCAACAATGCCTAAAATAGGAATGCTGACTTTCTCAAACATTTTAAGACCTTTGCGTGCGTCCAGTAATGCGATGTCTTGAGGTGTTGTGACGATGATTGCGCCTGTGACAGGTATCTTTTGTGCTAGCGTCAGTTGAATGTCGCCAGTGCCTGGTGGTAGGTCAATCACTAGGTAATCCAAGTCACGCCATTTAGTATCACGTAACAATTGCTCTAGCGCGCCTGTCACCATTGGGCCACGCCATACCATTGGTGTGTCTGTGTCGATTAAAAATCCGATAGACATTGCTTGTATGCCGTGTGCTTCCATCGGCTCCATGCTTTTGCCGTCTGTGCTTTCTGGTCGGCCGCTGATGCCTAACATTTGCGGTTGGCTTGGGCCGTAGATATCAGCATCTAGCAAACCAACACTTGCACCTTCTGCCGCTAGCGCTAAAGCTAAGTTAACAGAGGTGGTTGATTTGCCCACGCCGCCTTTACCTGAAGCTACCGCAATAATATTTTTAACATTTGGCAGTAAGCTCACGCCTTGTTGCGCTTTATGAGCCACGATTTTGCTGCTGACATTTACGGCAACGCGGCCGATGCCCTCAATGCCTAATAGGGCTTGTGCTACAAGATTTTGTATGTCGGCCATGACAGACTTTGCTGGATAGCCAAGTACGATATCTAAACTGATATCATTGCCATCTATTTTGATATTTCTTGCTGATTTACTGCTCACAAAGTCTTTGCCAGTGTTAGGGTCTATGCATAGTTTTAAGCTGCTTTGAATGAGTAGTTCTGAAATTGCCATGTCGTAAATTCCTGATTTAATCTTGATTTAATATGGGGTAGCGCTGCAAGTTTTATAACTTGAGTAAATTAATAGGTTATTTTAACTGATTGTGGTGTTTTCTTGTATGTTTTGCATCAAACTTTTGCATAAACTACACGCCATAATTGATTAATTGAATATGCGCACTTAAAAACAGTAATCATTGCTGTGTGAACCATGCCGCATTTGTTAGAATGTCGTTTTTAGCTCAATAGATTCATTTATCTCATGGCAACAGCAAATAATCCTCGTAAAATTCTTGTTACTTCAGCACTTCCGTACGCTAACGGCAGTATTCATTTAGGTCATTTAGTGGAATACATCCAAACTGATATTTGGGTGCGTTTTCATAAAATGCAAGGCCATCAGGTGCATTATGTATGTGCAGATGACACACACGGCACACCCATTATGTTGCGCGCTGAAAAAGAAGGCATTACCCCTGAAACACTGATTGCCAATGTACACAAAGAGCATTCAGCAGATTTTTCAGAATTCTTAGTTCAGTTTGATAACTACTATTCTACGAATGCACCTGAGAACAAAGAACTCTCGCAAAGTATTTATAAAAAATTAAAAGCAGCGGGTAAGATTTCAACTAAAACCATCGAGCAGTTTTATGACCCTGTCAAAAACATGTTCTTACCAGATCGCTTTATTAAAGGTGAGTGTCCTAAATGCCATGCTAAAGACCAATACGGTGATAGTTGTGAAGTGTGTGGCGCAACGTATAACCCGACAGAACTGATTAATGCATATTCTGCTGTTTCTGGCTCGGCACCAGTGCGTAAAGAGACCGAGCATTATTTCTTCAAATTATCTGAATGCGAGCAGTTCTTAAAAGATTGGACGCGCTCTGGCACCTTACAAGGTGAGGCAGCTAACAAGATGGGCGAGTGGTTTGAAAATGGCCTAAACGATTGGGATATTTCACGTGATGCGCCTTACTTTGGCTTTGAAATCCCAGATGCACCAGGTAAATATTTTTATGTATGGTTAGATGCCCCAATTGGCTACATGGCAAGCTTCAAGAGTCTGTGTGCAAAGCAGGGGTTAGATTTTGATGAGTACTGGGCGAAGGATAGCCAGACTGAGCTTTATCACTTTATCGGTAAAGATATTCTGTATTTCCACGCTTTATTTTGGCCTGCGACATTAGAGTTCTCAGAGCATCGCAAGCCTACCCAAATTTTTGCACATGGTTTTCTAACCGTCAATGGCGAGAAAATGAGCAAGTCACGCGGTACATTCATTACTGCGCGTAGTTATTTGGACTATATTAAAAATCCAGAATATTTACGTTATTACTATGCGGCTAAGTTAAATAGTACGATGGAAGATATTGACCTGAATTTAGAAGACTTTGTGGCGCGCGTGAATAGTGATTTGGTGGGTAAGTACATCAATATCGCAAGTAGAACCGCTGGTTTTATTAATAAGCGTTTTGAAGGGCAATTAAACCCATCTGCTAACAATGCTGTGGTGTCAGAAATCAAAGCATCGGCCAATGTCATTGCTGAGAGTTATGCAGAGCGAGAATATGGTAAAGCATTGCGTGAAATTATGCGTTTGGCTGATCTTGCCAATGGTTTTGTGGCTGAAAAAGCACCGTGGGTGATGGCAAAACAAGAAGGTCAAGATTCAGCTTTACAAGAGGTATGTTCAGATGCTTTGGAAATGTTCCGTTTATTAACTCTGTATTTAAAGCCTGTGTTACCAAAATTGGCTGGTGAAATTGAGCAGTTCTTAAATATAGCGCCACTTAGCTGGAGTGCTGTTGCTACTTCATTATTATCGCAACATCGTATCAATGCTTATGAACATTTGATTACCCGTGTTGATGCTAAGCAAATTGAAGCGATGACTGAGGCGAATAAAGAGAATTTACAGGCAACGCCAACACCAGCGCCACATTCCCAACAGCGCCATGCAGAGCATCAGCAAGCAGCGAGTGCAGAGGTGGCGGAAGCTGAATATATTAGTATTGATGATTTTACTAAAGTAGATTTACGCATTGCAAAAATCGTCAATGCAGAGCATGTGGAAGGCGCAGAGAAATTACTTAAGCTTTCTTTAGACATTGGTGAAGATAAACCACGTCAAGTGTTTGCGGGTATTAAATCTGCCTATGATCCAGCGACTTTAATCGGCCGCTTGACAGTGATGGTCGCCAATTTAGCGCCAAGAAAAATGAAGTTTGGCATGAGTGAAGGCATGGTGCTCGCTGCAAGTGATGAGCGAGGTGGCCCATTTATCTTGAGCCCAGATGAGGGTGCTGCGCCAGGGATGAAAGTGAAGTAATTCGAGGCTGACGCAAGAATTTTTTCATAAAAGTAAACTTAAAATTTAACAAAAATCCCGCATCGCGGGCTTTTTGTTAATGGCATGCAGTTATTGCTAAACTACCTCTTAAATAAAAAACTGTCACATATCTGTTTGTAGGAGCGATCATTTGGCGTGTGAGCCAGCGTTTGGCTTCCCCAATTTACCACACCAGTAAACTGGTAAGTAAAGTGTGACAATTTATTGCCTATATTCCACGGACATGCCTAGCACTGGTAACCGCGAAAGCAATTGCTCTCGATCATTGGTCATTACGCAAATATATATCCACGCCATTGTTGACAGCGTTTAGCTATTATTTTATTGGGTAGCAGCAGGCTCTTTAGCTGGTCTATTTGGCTTTAATACATTGTGGTTGGCTGTTTTTGCAGATTCAGAAGCTTGATTGTTTTTGGTGGCATTAGCTGCTTTTCTATGCTTAATGACAAACAATTGCTTACGAAGTTTTTCTACTGTAGCTTCGCCAATACCCTTCACGTTTTCTAACTCATTAATGGTTTTAAAATCACCGTGTTGTTTACGGTAGTCTAAGATCGATTTTGCTTTAGCTGGACCAATGCCTTTAATTTCCTCAAGTTCAGACTGGCTTGCCGTATTGAGATTAATGGCAGCAAGTGCTGATAAGTTAAGGTTTAAAACTAGAAATAAAGCGAGCAGAAAAATTTTCATACACTTGTATCAAATCACTGTTTGGCATTCTTTATGTATCGCCTCAAGAGCGGCAAGCGGGTTGGCTGCTTTGGTGATAGGTCTGCCTATCACTAGGTAGCTTGAGCCAAGCTTTAAGGCGTCAGCAGGGGTTACGATGCGTGATTGGTCATCTTTGCTGGCGTTTGCAGGGCGAATGCCAGGAGTCACTAGACAAAAGTCCTGACCTAACTGCGCTCTTAATGCTTCAGCTTCAAGTGCAGAGCACACCACGCCATCAAGGCCTGCCTGCTGAGTGAGTGTTGCAAGGTTTAATACATGCGTTGCTAAGTCCGTTTGAATGCCGATTTGATTCAATGTTTGTTGATTCATGCTAGTGAGCACGGTCACTGCAATCAGTAATGGTTTGTTTGGTGTGTCATTCACTGCTTGTTTTGCCGCTTGCATCATTTCCATGCCGCCACTTGCATGCACGTTCAGCATCCAGATACCTAGGTTACTTGCTGCAGTACACGCTTTAGCGACAGTGTTAGGAATATCGTGAAATTTTAAATCTAAAAATACACCAAAATTTGAACGAGCCAAAGTCTCAACAAATTGCGGACCTGTACTGGTAAATAACTCTTTTCCCACTTTTAACCTGCAAAGGGCAGGGTCTAATTGCTTAACAAGTGCTAGTGCGCTTGCGCTATCTGCATAATCTAAGGCGACAATGATTTTCGGATCAGGTTGTTGTGAATTTAGTGATGTAGTCATGGAGTGTATTGAGTAATTAAACGGCAGTAGGTTCTGATGGGAGCGCTTCCCATGCGTTGCAAGCTGGACATTGCCAGTGATGGTATTTGGCTTTAAAGCCGCACTGCTCGCAATGGTAGGCTGTTTTGTTGCCAATTGCATGGCGTACTGCCTGCTGCATGAGTTGCGTGTCTTGTAGGTTGCTATGTTCTGGTTGGTTGGTCTCCACAATGGCGCGAGCTTGTAGCAGTAAATCTAGCGTGTTTAAGCTCGGCATTTTGATCAGTTCAGTGCGTGCTAGTTTTGCTGCGTTTTCAGCGCCTTCTTCTACTAAAGTCGCTTCATACAATACGTTGAGTAATGAACTGAGTTGGTATGTTTGTAAGTAAGTGCTTAATAAAGCAAGGCCTTCTGATGTTGCATTTAAAGCGCGGTAACTTGTTAGCAGTTTCGGTGCGATAAGACCTAAGTATTCTGGTTGCTGAAACTCTACGCGCTTCCAGGTAGAGATGGCAGCTTTATGCTCATCAGCTTCAGCTTCTAAGTCCCCAAGCAGTACATTCGCCCGCACGCAGTTCTTATTAGCACTCAGGGCTAAGTCCAGTTCAAATCTTGCGCTATGGGTGTCATTAGCAAGCTTGGATTTAACCGCCATTTCACAGTAGTAGTGTGAAATTTCAACCCTGAAAGGTACGCCAGATAATCGCTCTAGTTCTGTTGCGGCTTTAATCGCACGTTCCCATTCACGTTCACGTACATAAATTTCAAGTAAAGCGCGTAGTGCTGGTTGGCGATAGCGGTCATCGTCCAATGTTTCAAAAAGTTCTTCAGCGCGGTCAAGTAAGCCAGCTTTCAGATAATCTTGTGCGAGCTCTGCGGTCACGGCGAGTTTTTGTTGTGGTTCTAGTTCTTTTTTTGAGAGTAAATTAAGGTGTAAATGAATTGCGCGGTCAACTTCACCACGTCTTCTGAATAAGCTACCTAATGCAAAATGTAGTTCGAGCGAATCTGTATTGGCTTGCACTGCCTCTGAAAAAGCTTCAATCGCTTTATCGTGCTGATTGGTAATTAAAAAGTTAAGGCCTTTAAAGTAGGCGGCTGGCAGGGCGGTTGATTCAGCTAAGAGTTGTTTAAGGTCAACGCGAGCGGCTATCCAGCCTAAGCTAAAGAATAAAGGTAATGCCAATAGCCACCAAAACTCAAATTCCATTTTATTCTACTTTATTAATTGATTAGGGTTGTTGTGTTAAGCGTGTGGGTTGCTTATACATATAACGTGCGATATTTAAATCTGATTATAAGGCTTAACTCGAGCTAAGCCTTATTTTACGAATTAGCGTTATTTTACCTTAATTGTATATGGCAATATAAAAAAACGGCAACCATTTGGTTGCCGTTTAGACTGGAACTTAAAAGCAAATGCTAGCTTAAATCCACACGTTCACGTAATTCTTTACCAGCTTTAAAGTGAGGTACATGTTTCTCAGGTACCTCCACTTTGCTACCAGTTTTTGGGTTGCGACCTAAACGCGGTGGACGATAATTTAAGCTAAAGCTGCCAAAGCCTCTTATTTCAATGCGTTCGCCTGTCGCTAGGTTATCAGACATCGCGTCTAATATTGCCTTCACTGAAAGCTCTGCATCTTTCATCACTAATTGCGGGAAACGTTCAGCAAGTAGTGTGATTAGCTCAGATTTTGTCATGCTTATATGCCTTTTTCTTGATACTAAATAACGGGCTAATTATTTCTTGCTGTCTAACTTAGCTTTTAACAATGCGCCAAGGTTTGTAGTACCAGCAGCCGCGCCGTCATCAGGCATTGGAGCAGGTTCTTTTGTTTTAGCAGATTTAGCTTTAGGTTTAGCATCTGATTTTTCATCAGAAGTTGCGCCTGAAGGATCAGCTGACAATTGTTTAACGCCTAAAGAAATACGCTCTTTCTCAACGTCGATAGCTAAGATCACAGCTTGTAACTCGTCACCTTTTTTGAAGTTACGGATTGCTTCTTCGCCAGTTTGTGTCCATGACAAGTCTGACAAGTGAACTAAACCATCAATGCCACCTGGCAAGCCAATGAACACGCCGAAGTCAGTGATAGATTTGATTTGGCCTGAAACTTTGTCGCCTTTAGCGTGAGTTGCAGAGAAATCATCCCAAGGGTTAGATTGGCATTGTTTCATACCTAATGATAAGCGACGACGAGCTTCGTCGATCTCAAGAATCATTACTTCAACTTCGTCACCTAATTGAGCGATTTTTCCTGGGTGAATGTTTTTGTTTGTCCAGTCCATTTCTGAAACGTGAACTAAACCTTCGATACCTGGTTCGATTTCAACGAATGCACCGTAGTCAGTCAAGTTAGACACTTTACCGAACAAGCGTGTGCTTACTGGGTAACGGCGTGTCAATGCAACCCATGGGTCGTCGCCTAATTGTTTGATACCTAATGAAACACGGTTTTTCTCTTGATCAAATTTCAATACTTTAGCTTCAACTTCTTCACCTACTGTTAATACTTCAGATGGGTGTTTTACACGACGCCATGCTAAGTCAGTAATGTGTAGCAAGCCATCAATGCCGCCTAAGTCTACGAACGCGCCGTAGTCAGTAATATTTTTAACGATACCTTTAACAACAGCACCTTCAGCCAATGTACCTAGTAAAGCTTCGCGGTCAGCACCAGCAGAAACTTCCATGACAGCACGGCGTGAAACAACGATGTTGTTACGTTTACGGTCTAGTTTGATCACTTTCAAATCACATTCTTTGTTTTCGAATGGAGTAGTATCTTTTACTGGACGTACGTCAACCAATGAACCTGGCAAGAATGCCATGATGCCATTTACAGATACGCGTAAACCACCTTTAACTTTACCACTTACGAAACCTTTGATGATGCGGCCTTCGTTCATTGCATCTTCTAAGTCTAACCATGTTTCCATGCGCTTAGCTTTTTCGCGTGAAAGAACAGTTGAACCGAAGCCGTCTTCTAGCTTCTCAATTGCTACTTTAACAAAGTCGCCCACTTGAACTTCAAGTTCACCTTGAGCATTACGGAATTCATCAGCGTTGATTACGCTTTCAGATTTAAGACCTGCGTTAACGATCACATGATCATTATCAACAGAAACAACTTCAGCGGTGATCACTTCGCCAGAACGCATTTCTTGGCGAGCTAAGCTTTCTTCGAAAAGCGCAGCAAAAGATTCCATAGGTGAAGCAGTAGAATTAGAAGTAGAAGCCATTAATTAAAATTACCTAAAATATCCCACCTAGCAGTGGGGTAGTTAAAAAGCTACGAATCGGTGCGATGCGTAGGACGATACCGAGTTTTAGAAACCCAAAGATGGAATTATAACTAAAACATTGAAAAATAAAAGACTATTTATGAATTTTTACTGATATTTTGTGATAAAAAATACTTTTTTCGTACTATTTTTGGCTAAATCAAGGTGTTGCAATGCAATCTTGATTTTATTTTTAAATGTTGATTTTCTCAATTATTTAACTGAAATAGCTTAGGTCCAGCCTAAATCGGTATGCTTTCAACTATTCGTTACCTGTTGATAAGCATTTAACACAGTATTGACTGCATCTGTGATGCCTAAGTTGTCTGTTTCTAGCAATATTGCATTTTCAGCCATGACTAATGGAGCGCTCGCTCGACCTTTGTCTCTTGCGTCGCGTTCTTGCAGGTCTTGCAGAATGCTTTCATAATTGGCAGGCTGGTTTTTGCCTATTAGTTGCTTGTAACGTCGTTCTGCTCTCACTTCAGTGGATGCAGTCAGGAATATCTTAAGCGGTGCAGATGGGAAAATCACCGTGCCCATATCTCGGCCATCGGCAACCAAGCCAGGTGCTTGATGAAAGCTATGTTGTAAATCAATTAAAGCAGCTCTCACTGGTGCATGCACTGCAACTTGTGAGGCACCTTTGCCCATCTGTTCTCTACGAATTTCTTCTGAAATGTCATGGTCGTTTAAAAATACCTGCCCATTTTTGAATTTAATATGCAGTGCTTTTGCACAGTCAGCCACGGCATTGGCATCATCCCATGCAATGTCATTTTGCTGTGCGGCGAAAGCAACAACCCGATAAAGTGCCCCAGAGTCTAAATAAGCGAACCCAAGTTTATCTGCAACTAGTTGAGCAACCGTACCTTTACCAGAAGCTGATGGCCCATCGATGGTAATGACTGGGATGTGTTGGGTCTGCATTGTATTCACTTGCGTTTTATTCATTTGTAAAATTTATCGTAGCGTTAATAACAATCAATTGGATTTAATAATTGCCTAGGGGGATGATAGCCTCATTGTAGTTTGCAACTTTTGGAGAGCAACATGGCTAAAACATTTTCATTCGCGATTTTACACTTTACCGTTGCGTTTACGGTAGGTTATTTATTAACAGGTAGTGCCATGGTCGGTGGCATGCTTGCTGTGATTGAGCCTGCTTGCAACACGGTTGTATTCCATTTTCATGAAAAGGCTTGGAAGAGGTTTGCTGAGGTTGACCCTCAAACGCATGCAAGTGCGGTTAAGTCTGGTTGGCTTCATATTCATTAATGGTGAGTAATCACACATTTAACTGCAATGAAGCCGTGTTGATTAAGGCGCAATATTTAATTTAAGAGATTAACTTTTTAAACTCAGCAAAATAGTTGGGGAATGTTTTAGCCACACAATTGGGGTCGTTAATGGTAATAGGCACGCCGCCTAAGCTTACCAGTGAAAAACACATCGCCATGCGGTGGTCGTCGTAGGTATCAATCACTGCATTAGGCGTTAGTTTTTCTGGAGGGGTGATGCTGATGTAGTCTGCACCTTCTTCAACAATCGCACCTACCTTGCGTAGTTCGGTTGCCATGGCAGAGATGCGGTCAGTTTCTTTCACACGCCAGCTTGCAATGTTGCGTAATGTACTAGTGCCTTTTGCAAACAGAGCAATAATCGCGAGTGTCATCGCGGCATCTGGAATATGGTTGCAATCAAGGTCTATGGTATTGATACTCACTGCTTTGCTAGCAGTAATATGGTGATCACCATAGCTTATATTGCCGCCCATGAGCGCTAGTGCATCTGCGAAACGCACATCGCCTTGAATGCTATCTTTGCCTAATCCTGCTACTGACACATTACCTGCAATTGCACCTGCCGCTAAGAAGTAGGAGGCGCTTGATGCATCGCCCTCTACAAAAATTTCTTTGGGTGAGGAGTAGTGACTATTGGCTGGAATAGTGAAACTTTGCCAGCCATTACGTTCGACTTGAACGCCAAATTTCGCCATCAAATTGAGTGTAATCTCAATATAAGGTTTGGAGATTAGCTCACCCACAACTTCAATGGTGGCTTGTTGCTTGGTTAATGGTAATGCCATCAGTAGGGCGGTTAGGAACTGGCTGGAAACATCGCCGCGAATCTTAATGGGTTTGGATACGTCAATTTGAGGCGGAGTGATTTTTAATGGAGGAAAGCCATCATTGCCTAAATATTGAATAGCTGCGCCCGCCTGTACTAAAGCATCAACTAAATCACCAATGGGGCGCTCATGCATGCGAGGGACGCCTGATAGCGTGTATTCGCCACCAGCTAGCGCCAATGCTGCTGTGAGTGGCCTGAAAGCCGTTCCAGCATTCCCTAAAAATAAGTCAGCCTTTTTATTAGGGAAATGGCCACCACAACCCTCTACACGCCATGCATTTTCAGCAAAGTTTTCTAGTTTTACGCCTAAGGTTTCCAAGGCTTCCAGCATACGTGAGGTATCGTCTGATACCAGTAGGTCGCGTATTTCAGTTGTGCCGTGAGCGAGAGCTGCAAGCAGTAATGTGCGGTTTGAAATACTTTTTGAGCCAGGTAAGGTAATGCTGCCTTGTGCTTGACTGCTAGCTGCAAGTGTAAGTTGTTCCATATTTAATTCTTTAAATTCTTTAATTTAGGTTATTGCTCTTTGAGCTTTGCCCAGTTGTTGCGAGCGGTGCTGGCACGTTCAAACAATGCGTGTAAACCTTTACCATCATCGCGTTCCAGCATTTGTTTTAGTCGAGATAATTCATCTTGATAGGCGGTGATTTCACTCAGTAATGCAGTTTTGTTGGCTAAGCTAATATCACGCCACATTTCAGGATGGCTACCCGCAATACGCGTAAAGTCTCTAAAGCCACTCGCTGCAAATCCAAATAGCTGTTCTGCATTAGCGCGTGATGCAATGTCATCTACCAACGCGAAAGCGAGTAGGTGTGGAAGGTGACTAACGGCGGCAAAGATACCATCATGTGTTTCTGCTGGCATTTCAGTGACATTTGCACCACAGCATTGCCATAGTTCACGCACACGTTGAACCGCATTTTCGTTAGTGTTGTTAGTCGGGGTTAGTACTACATTTTTGTTGAGGTATAAATCTGCGGTTGCTGCCTTTACGCCGCTTTTTTCAGCCCCTGCAATCGGGTGCCCGCCCACAAACTGAGCAAATTGCTCACCTAAGATTTCTTTCGCGCATGCGAGCACATCACTTTTAGTGCTGCCAGCATCAGTCACCACAGTATCTGCATGCAGGTGTGGCTTAATTGCCTTTAAAATCAGCGGTGTTTGTGCAACTGGCGCGGCAATCAATATGATATCAGCGTGCAAAAGTGCTTCAGCGATATTGCTGGTTGCCGTGTCGATGACGTTTAGATCTATTGCGGTTTGCAGACTTTCGCTAGATCGACCAACGCCTACAATTTCTGCCGAGCTTCCTGCTTTTTTTAGTGCAGATGCAACAGAGCCGCCGATGAGACCTACGCCAAAAATAACGAGTTTTTTTAGAACCTGATTTTTCAAAGCATATTCATTCTTTTATTAATATGCCCAATTGTAGCATTGAACCTTATTTTTCTGCTTTAGCTAAAGTTGATGTGCTTATTTAACCCATTCCCCATCGATGAGTTTTTCTAGGGGTTTAAAGTTTTGTTTGTAAGCCATTTTTTTGCTGTCTTTAATCCAATAGCCTAAATATAGGTAGGGTAGGCCTAATTCTCTAGCCCAAAGTGTTTGCCATAACACGTTATAAGTACCATAGCTGCTGCTGGTGTCGGTAGTGTCATAGAAGGTATAAACCGCTGATATGCCATCCCTAACAATATCAATAACGCTAACCATTTTGAGTTGGCTATTATCTCTAAACTCAACAATCACACTTTCTACGTTGGATTGACATAAAAAGCTTTGGTATTGCTCAATATTGGTTTCTTGAGATTCGGTTTCGGCTTGTATTTTTTCATCACTATGACGTGCGCGTTGATAGCTTGCATAGAGTGTGTAATGCTCTTCATGAAAACCTACTGGCAGTATGGTAGTGCTGAGGTTTTGGTGCTGTTTAAAAGCACGTTTCTGGCTACGGTTTGGGTTGAATTGATCTAAAACAATTCTGACTGCGATACATTCTTGGCAGTTTTCACAATGTGGCCTGTACGAGAACTTTCCGCTGCGCCTAAAGCCTTGTTGGATTAAGCCGCTATACACTTTTGCATCGACCAGATGTTGCGGCGCGGCAATTAAGCTTTGTGCCATTTTGTTTGGCAGATAGCCGCAAGCGTAACCTGTGGTGACGTAAAATTGCAGTTTTTGCAGTGGCGTATCGCTAGGTAGGCTCATGGCAAAAGTATAATCCTATTTTTAATCGATGTTGCTAACTATGGTGTTTGTTAAACTGATATTGGTAAGCTTAGTTAAGTAAGATGCAAATGCTGTGCGGTTTATTTCTCTCGCGCCAAAGCTGGCTAAGTGAGCTGTTTTCATCTGGCAATCAATCAGTGCTACACCTTCCGCTGTGAGGTGCTGGACTAGGTTTGCAAAAGCGACCTTGGAGGCATCTGTTTTGTGATGAAACATGCTTTCACCATAAAACATATTGCCTATACGCACACCATAGCAGCCGCCGACTAATTGATTGTCTAAATAAGCCTCTGCTGAAATGGCAAACCCTGCTTCATGTAGTCTGCAGTAGGCTTCAATAATCTCTTGTGTAATCCAAGTACCAGCTTGTTGTGACCGTGTGGTGGCGCTGCAAGCTGTGATGACTTCTCGAAATGCAGTGTTGAATCGAACCTCGAACACTTTTTTCTTCAATGTTTTTTGTAGCGAGTTTGATATTTTTAGCTCGTTTGGAAACAACACCATGCGTGGGTTAGGGCTCCACCACATAATGGGTTCGCCATCACTAAACCATGGGAAGATGCCTTGATGATAAGCGGTGAGTAAACGCGGTAGAGATAAATCTCCGCCAATCGCGACCAAACCATTAGGGTCTGTCAGTGCTTCGCTGAGTGGTGGGAAGTCACAATCACCATCAATACTGGCAACTCGACCGTTGGGTAGTTGATAATATCCGTGGCTCATAAACTTTAGTCTTGATTCTCTTGTCTTATTCGTATTATGCTATCTATGTAATGATAAGCGTACTATTGTAGATGCATCATTTAAACGTAAGTTTTAAATATCTGAATTTCAAATATTGAGGTAATCATACATATTCATGAAATTGTTTAGGCTACCTTTTTTAAGGGTTTTCGTAGTTCTGCTACTTGCTGTGTTTGTTACAAATACAGTTTACGCGGCAGGCGTGATGACGTCTAAACCTTTTGAAAATGTAAAAGAAAGTATTGCTGTACAACATCAGGATCATACGCAAGAAGCAACACATTGCCATGATCAAGATAAAAGTACTGATCAAAATCTTAACGTACACAGCAGTTGTAACCAATGTCATCATTGTTTTGCTTGCTTTTCTGCGCTTCCACTAGTGTCGTTAAGTGCAGCCACTATTAAGCCCCCAATGGTTTTGGCAGTTTTATTTGCGCCAATCTACTTATCCCCAGTCACTATTCAACCGCAAAAACCCCCTATTCTTTAAATGTTCTCACCTGAACGTATGAGCATAAGCTGGTTAGCTATGTTCATCGTTTATATTCACTTTAACTGAGTGTGTATTGATGATTTGTGGCTATGTACCACAAGTTTTTGACTGAATTTGGAGGTTGTATGAATAGGGATAAAAAGCTCTTAAGCGGAGCGCATTCCCCCCGTGGTTTTTTTACCTGTATTTTGGCTGGTTTTGTGCTGGCTGGATGCGCTAGTTTTTCTAAAGATGGCGGCCTAGGTGACGTGAAGTCTGTCGTTCAGAAGCATATCAAGCAGGAGGTGGTTTGGCCAAAATCAGCTGATGAGCAAAAGATGATAACTACACGCGTTGACGATATCCTCGCAAAGCCCATAGACGTTGAAGATGCCGTGCAGATTGCATTGCTCAATAATAAGTCTTTGCAGAGCTCGCTTTATGATTTAGGGATTGCTGAGTCTGATATCGTGCAAGCTGGGCGTTTGCCTAACCCTAAATTTTCAATGTTTTATGCGCGTAATCATGGAGATTACAAAATTGAGCAGGCGCTCACGTTTAATATTTTTTCATTAGTAACGATGCCTAAAGTATTGGAAATTGAGCGCCAACATTTTGAGAAAACCAAACAAGATGTCGCGCTTAATGTGTTGCGCTTGGCATACCAAACAAGGATTGCATACTTTAATGCTGTATCTGCTAATCAACAACTAGATTACAGCTTACAAGTGAAAAACTCTGCCGAGGCGAGTGCTGAGTTGGCAGCACGCATGAAGCGCGCTGGTAACTGGAATCACCTTGAGCTGGCAAGGGAGCAAGGGTTTTTTGCCGATGCGGTTTTGGGTGTGTTAGAGGCTAAAAATCAGCAGGTGCGTGCGCATCAGTGGTTGTCTCGATTGTTAGGGGTGTCTGTCGATAAAATTAAACTACAGAAACGTTTACCTGATTTACCAAAAACAACGGTTGAATTAAGGGCGTTTGAGCAAGGCGCTTTTGAACAAAGGTTAGACCTGCAAGCGATGCGGTTAGAAACAGAAAACTTAGCAAAGCGTTTGGGCTTAACCAAGGTGACAAGGTTTATTAACGTTTTTGAAATAGGGCCTGCCAGAGTTTTAGAAGGAAGACGAGGCGGTGATTACAAAAAAGGTGTTGATTTATCCTTTGACTTACCTTTGTTCGATTGGGGTGGCGCCAAAGTTGCACGTGCCGAGGCTAGCTATATGCAGGCGGTTAACCTTACTGCGCAGATGTTGATTGATGCACAATCTGAAATTAGCACAGCACATAATCATTACTTAGTCAGTTATGAAATTGCCAAGCAATACCGAGACGAGATTGTCCCTTTGCGTAAAAAAGTATTGGATGAGAACCAGCTACGTTACAACGGTATGCTGGTGAGCCCATTTGAGCTTTTTTCAAGTGCGCGTGCGCAGGTAGATAGCGTCAATACCTATATTAAAAAATTACATGCATTTTGGTTGGCAGAGGTAGGTCTGCAAATGAGCATGGTGGCGAGTGTTAGTTTGATTGAGGGAAATGAATAATGGATACGCCAAAATCAACAAAAAATATATCAAGGCGTGATTTTTTTAAGGTGGCTGGTGCAGGCATCGCATTAACCGCTGTGAATAAAGTTGCCCTTGCTGCATTACCTGAAATAGTGACGGCTGAAAAAGCTAACACCCAAGCGCCATTGCATCCTGATAATGGGCGACCATATAACCCTGTGGTGACGCTGAATGGATGGAGCCTGCCTTGGCGGATGAGAAATGGTGTTAAAGAGTTTCACCTGGTGGCTGAACCCGTGATACGTGAAATGGCGCCAGGCATGAAAGCGCATTTGTGGGGTTATAACGGACAAAGCCCTGGGCCTACCATCGAAGTGGTAGAGGGTGACCGTGTTCGAATTTTTGTGACAAACCGACTGCCTGAAAAAACCAGCGTGCATTGGCATGGTCAGCGTGTACCTAACGGCATGGATGGCGTAAGTGGTTTAACGCAGCCAGCTATACCACCAGGTAAAACTTATGTGTATGAGTTTGAAGCAAGGCGGGCGGGTACTTTTATGTACCATCCTCATGCAGATGAAATGACACAAATGGCGATGGGTTTAATGGGTAGTTGGGTGACACACCCCAAAAATCCGAAGTTTATGCAAGTTGACCGTGATTTTATTTTTTTACTCAATGCCTATGATATTGAGCCTGGTAGTTACACACCCAAAACCAACACCATGCTAGATTTTAATTTATGGACATTTAATAGCCGTGTTTTTCCTGGGATAGATCCATTGGTTGTGAATAAGAATGATCGTGTCAGAATCCGTGTGGGAAACCTCACCATGACTAATCATCCTATTCATTTGCATGGCCACGAGTTTCAGGTAACAGGTACAGATGGTGGGTGGGTGCCAGCATCTGCAAGATGGCCTGAAGTCACCACGGATATTGCAGTCGGGCAGATGAGAGCAATTGAGTTTGTTGCCGATGAGTTGGGTGACTGGGCTTTTCATTGCCATAAAAGCCACCATACCATGAATGCAATGGGTCACGATGTGCCAAACATGATAGGGGTTAAACAGCATGACCTTGTGGGGAGAATCAATGATTTATTGCCTGATTATATGGCGATGGGTGAGACTGGCATGGCGGAAATGAGTGAGATGGCGAGCATGATGGAGATGCCTTTGCCAGAAAACACACTGCAAATGATGACGGGAACTGGGCAATATGGTGCCATTGATATGGGCGGGATGTTCACAACGCTAAAAGTGCGAGAAGGGCTTGCTAAAAATGACTATCAGGACCCTGGCCCCTATCAGCACCCTAAAGGGTCGGTAGCTTACGAGTACGTTGGTGAAGTGCCTGCTGTGACCAGACCACCAGCGACTGATGAGCAATCAGCAGTGGAGGTTCATGTGCGCAAACCTTCAGGGCATTCAGGACATTAGCATTGTCAGGGCATTGGTATTTAGAGTATGTTGAAAAATGCTAATGCCTTTTCACCAAAATACCAAAGTGCAAAAAAGAACACAGTGAAATAAATCACCGTGATGATGAGCCAAAAGAATGCAATCAAGTACATCAGCCCGTCATCTTCAAGTTCACCGATGCAATAAAACAGAATAGCTAAGCCAGGTAGAAAGTTATTGAATGGCAATACCCCAAAAGGGATTGCCATTAATCCGCCAGCTGCCAGTAAAATAAAACCACCTATTTTCTGACCACGCCTTCCTTCTGCGATCATTGGATAGCGTGGCTTACTAATTTTTCTGCATAAACCTAAAATCTCTATGCAGACTTTAACTAGCATTCTCCAAGTTTTCTCATTAAATTCAATGGCTAGTATTTTCTTTGGCAATATGGGAGATTCATGACCACGTAACAATTGCCAGCCTAGCGTGCCAAAAGCGATTCCCCCAAGTACAGTGAATGGACCTAGAGGGATAGGTTGCAGAAATGGCATTACCAGAATGATGCAAATAAATGCATAACCAGCTTCATCTAGGGTATCTAGCGCCTCGCCTACCGTTAAAGGCTTGTCTTTTGCTTTTTCTGCAAATTGATGCAAAGTTTGTACTAAACTTTCGTAGCTACGCATAAGTTTTTGTCTAGACTCATCGATGGTATGTGCTTATATTGTAAGTAATAATGCGGGGTATAGTCGTTAAAAACTGATATTAAATTTATTTAGTTTGCATCGCTGAAGGATTGAACTATAAAAAAGCTTCTTAATCATATGATTAGCGCGTAAAATGCGCGCACTTTTATCGATTTATAGTAGATACCTTGGAACAATATTCAACAATGTTAGCAAAACCTATTCCTAGCTATCGTCCTTACTGGGCGAAGCGGTTTGGGCCTGCGCCAATTTTACCGATGTCACGCGCAGAGATGGACGCTCTTGGCTGGGATAGTTGCGACATCATTTTGATTACAGGGGATGCTTATATTGACCACCCTAGCTTTGGCATGGCTTTAGTTGGCCGCTTGCTAGAGGCGCAAGGCTTTAGAGTAGGGATTATCGCGCAACCAGATTGGCAAAATGCAAATGCGTTCAAAGTATTAGGTAAGCCTAATCTTTATTTTGGGGTCACCGCAGGCAATATGGATAGCATGGTGAACCGCTATACTGCCGATAGAAAAATCCGTAGTGATGATGCCTACACACCTGATGCCGCAGCTAATAAACGCCCTGATCGTGCTGTGTTGGTGTATAGCCAGCGCTGTCGTGAAGCCTACTCAGATGTACCTTTGGTGGTTGGTAGCATTGAGGCGAGTTTGCGTCGTATTGCCCATTATGACTATTGGTCTGACAAAGTGCGTCGTAGTATTTTGGTGGACTCTAAAGCAGATATTTTATTGTACGGTAATGCAGAACGTGCACTGGTCGAACTCAGCCACAGAGTTGCTAAAGGTGAGAAAATTGCGGACATTCAAGATATTCGTGGCACTGCTTTTTTACGTAAAAAGATTCCAGAGGGCTGGAGTGAAATAGAAAGCACAAAGCTTGATCGTCCTGGTGCTGTAGATAAGCCAGTTGACCCTTATGAGATGAAGATGGGTAAGGCCGATGCTAGCTGCGCAACAGATGAAGCTAAAACAGCATTGCCCGATGGCGTAAAAGGCATTGAGATTGTGCCCAATCTAAGGTTAAAAGCACCAAAGGCAGATAGAACCAAGCAGGTGGTACGTTTGCCTGCGTATGAAGAGGTCGCTAATGACCCTGTGTTATACGCCCATGCTTCAAGGGTGCTACATTTGGAGGCTAACCCAGGCAATGCGCGTGCTTTAGTGCAAAAGCATGGTGACCGTGAAGTATGGCTGAACCCGCCGCCCATCCCACTTACCACTAAAGAGATGGATTACGTGTATGACATGCCTTATGCACGTAAGCCACATCCAGCCTATAAAGATGCAAAAATCCCTGCATGGGAGATGATACGTTTCAGCGTGAACATTATGCGCGGCTGCTTTGGCGGTTGTACATTCTGTAGTATTACTGAGCATGAAGGCCGCATTATTCAAAGCCGTAGTGAAGCTTCTATCCTTAAAGAGGTGGAAGAAATTCGAGATAAAGTTGATGGCTTTACTGGGGTAATTTCAGATTTGGGCGGACCTACTGCCAATATGTACCGTATTGCATGTAAATCTGAAACGATCGAAAAAAATTGCCGTAAATTAAGCTGCGTTTATCCTGGAATTTGTGAAAACTTAAATACTGATCACAGTGCTTTGATTCAGTTGTATCGTAAAGCGCGTGCTATCAAAGGTGTGAAGAAAATTCTCATCGGCTCAGGTTTGCGTTATGACTTAGCGGTGAAATCACCAGAGTATGTCAAAGAGTTGGTACAACATCATGTGGGCGGGTATTTGAAAATTGCACCAGAGCATTCAGAAGAAAATGTGCTGAGCAAGATGATGAAGCCTGGCATGGGTGCTTATGACGAATTTAAAGTCATGTTTGAGAAGTACAGTGCAGAAGCAGGTAAGAAGCAATATTTGATTCCATACTTTATCGCCGCGCATCCGGGCACGACAGATGATGACATGCTGAACTTGGCATTGTGGCTAAAGAAATACGACTTCAAATTAGACCAAGTGCAAACCTTTACGCCTACGCCAATGGCAATGGCGACCGCAATGTATCACTCAGGTAAAAATCCCTTGCGTAAAGTGACGGCAGATTCTGATGATGTGCCTATTCCTAAAGCAGGTAATGTACGTAAATTACATAAAGCTTTTATTCGCTATCATGACCCTAATAACTGGCCTATGTTACGCGAAGCACTCAAAAAAATGGGGCGTGACGATTTGATTGGCAGTGGCAAGCACTGTTTGATTCCTGCTTGGCAGCCACTTTCAAGTAAGCCTGTGACAACAGTGCGTGGTGAGCAATTAGAGCGAACTGTTAGGCCTAGACGAACCACAGAGAAAAAACGTAAATACTCTTAGGCAATTCTGCACGAGGGTGATTTAACTTTAAGGTGATTCATGCTTAATTTTTGTAAACCCCTCATTTATGTTTTATTGCTGTCTTTACTAAGTACAACAGCTTTTGCAGAGCAAGGGCTGTTCTGGAAAGCAGAATCTAACGCCAGTAAACCTATTTATCTGTTTGGTACGATTCATACTGATGATAATCGTGTCACTGACTTTCCCCCTCAAGTCATCGCAGCATTAAAATCAGTCGATGTTTTTATGATGGAGGTCGAGCCCCCTAAAGACACTAGTATGTTGCAGATGCAAGATGCTAATCTCAGTGCAATGTTGAGTGCGCAAGAGTTAGAACAGCTGTATGCATTAGCTGATTTTCATGTGATGCATCGAGATGCTGCGTTACGCACAAAACCTTGGCTGTTAGCGGTGGTGTTTGATTCGCCAAGGCCACTAACGCCTTATGCGCAAGATAATCTACTGATGCGCTTGGCTGAAGACTCAGGAAAAGAAGTCATTGGCTTAGAAACAGCGGTTGAACATTTTTCTGTGATGGATAGCTTAACGCTTGATGAGCAACTGGCTTTTTTGCGCAAGGTGTTAAAGCGTAGTCAGAAAATTAAAGAGCGAGATTACGAGCGGCTATTAAAAGCTTATTTAAAAGGTGATGCAGATAAGTTAAATGCGATCAATGATCAGATGACAGGTAGTATGCTGCCTGCCGAATTGTGGGCGCGTATGCGTGTTAAATTGTTAGACGAGCGTAACTTGGCGATGGCTGAGCGTATGTTAGCCAAAGCAAAAGATAAAAGCTTGTTTGTGGCAGTAGGCGCTTCACACCTCGCGGGTGAAACTGGATTAATTGCAGCATTAAAGCAAGCGGGTTATAAGTTGAGCGTTGTAAAAAAACAATAAACCACAATGTCTAATTTGTAACGTGGCGCCCAGCCTCATAATTAACCACTTCTGGCGACTGATTGACGTAAATCAATTTATCTGTTTCAAACCCGAGTTCTTTGGCTTGTGCAATTAAATGTTGTTTAATCGGGTAGGATAGTTGTGGTGTACGTGAAAGTATCCAGAAATAAGATTTGTCTGGCCCGCAAATCATCACGTAGTTGTAATAAGGTTTATCCAACTCAATAATGTTGTAAGCACCATAGAACGGCCCAAAGAACGACACTTTCAGTTTACCTGTGTTGGTTTTATCTGCATTAGCGGGGTCAATAAAATAGGCTTTACCAATCGCCTCTTTCCATTCTTTGGTTTTTGGGTTAAATCCACGATTGATTACCTTTAGGCCTCCATCATCTCGCAGGCTGTAAGTGGCAGTTATATTGTCTAGGCCACGTTCGAAGCTGTGATCTAGCCGTGCAATCTCATACCAAGTGCCTAGGTATTGGTTGGCATCAAAACTATCAATGACTTTTACATTGTCTGGTACTCCCATGCATGAAGACAATAGCAAGCAGCTTGAAATAAGTAAGTGGCGTAATGAATTATTGAGCAGTGTCATCGTGAACAAATTCTAATATTTTATAGTTAGTGATCTGACCATTAAATGGTTTAAAAATTCTATTGATTATGATTTAAATGATTGACTGATATTAATCTGACTTTAACATCCATGCAAAGAGTGAAGAACGCATGACTTCTTCTGCCGACATATCAATTGGCATTAACCAATCACGCGGCACAAAAACAGTGTAACCACCAATCATATAACCCATCGGTAAGTAGACAGCTACACGGTCACCCTGAATAAATCCATCAGGCAAACCATCTGTATTTTGTCTGGTAATTAAGCCCACCATTTCAAGCTCATATCCAGGAATCTTTAAGGTAACGGCTTGCTGAGAGCTACCTTTTTTATGTGGTGCAAAATAATCAGCAAAACTCTTTAATGATGAATAGATGCTTTTTACAACTGGCAGATTTGTAAATGGAAATTCGATCAGTGAGAGTATTTTGTATATATATTGGTGTGACACAAGATAGCCCAGTAGAACAATGCCACCTAGTCCTAATGCAAGACCCAAGCCAGGGATGTAGAAGTCACCAATGATTGGGCGCACCCACCACATGGCAATTTGCTCCGCCCATGATAAAAAAGCGTATAGCAGATATACAGTGAGTCCTAATGGTAAGGCTGTAATCAGGCCGCGAAAAAAGTATTGATAGATGCGCTTCATCGTACTCCTAATTTATATAGTGCTACTGTTTGAGCGATTGATTAGATTATGTTTGCTTTGTCATTATATTAAAAGCTTTGCGTTAAAAACTTGTGCTTAGAAATTGGGTTAAAAATTTAGATTAGAAGTTGATCTCTAGTTTTTATTTTCTGGTTTTAAAGCACTCAGGTCAGCTTCACTTAGCCAGCGCCACTCTCCAAGCTTTAAATCTTGCGGTAACGCTAAACGTCCAATTTCAATGCGTTTTAATGCCTCTACGCGGTTGCTAATCGCAGCAACCATGCGTTTAACTTGATGGTACTTACCTTCCGCAAGCGTCATGTGAATCACATGGTCGTTAATTTTTGTGCAGGCTAAAGCTGCAATAGGTGCATTTTCATCTATTAATTGTACGCCCTTTAAAATATGGGCGATTTGCTCATCACTTACTGCATGCTTACAAGTTACTTCATATACTTTAGGCACTTTGTGTTTTGGTGAGCTCATACGATGAATAAACTGGCCATCATCAGAAATTAAAATAAGCCCAGTAGTATCTTCATCTAACCTGCCAATACATTGTACGCCACGCTCCACCAGCGGATGGGGAAGCAAACTATAGATAGTTGGGTGATGCTGGGTTTTATGAGAGCACTCGTAGTTGCTTGGTTTGTGCATCATGAGATAAGACTTTTCACGATAGTCCCATGCTTCACCTTTGATTGTGTAGTGCAGATTTTCTAGCTCAAATGTGGCATCAGGGTCGTTACAGGGTTCACCATTAACGGTGACCTCTTCGTTGATGACCAGAATACGACATAGCTTGCGTGCCCCAAAGCCTTGGTTGTGTAAAATGCGTTCGATAGAAAGTTTTTTAGCCATAGTGCTATTATAAGGCACAAACAAAAAGGCTTGCGCTGTAAAGTTTGCACTTAGGTACATACATGGTCTTTTGATTGACCGTACAGATTTTCCCTAAAATGCTAATTATTTTGGCAGCGATGGATGTAAAAAGATGGAGGTAACAACGTTTGTGCCCATTGAATATTTTATTTAGTGTTCACTTCACTTAATTTGGTTTAATCATCATGTAATGAAAAGTAAGATTAGGTTAAACTAAGCCTTTAAATTATAAACAATCGTCATATGTCTTTTAAGCACATCGTCTCACGCGACAATCCAGTTTTTAAACAACTTAAGAAGTTTGCAGATAATGCACGAGAGCGCCGTGCTGAAGGCAAAACACTGTTGGATGGCGTGCATCTTATCGAATCCTATATGGCTACGTTTGGTGAGCCTGAGTTAGTGATTATTCCAGAAGGCAAAAGCACCGTAGAAGCAACTGGGCTCATACAAGCCTTAGTTGATATTCCCACCATCATGCTGCCAACTTTGCTGTTTGCTGAGTTGACCCCTGTGACTAACGCAACTGGTATTTTGGCGCTGGTCAAAATACCGCAATTGCCTGTTCCAGAGAAGCCAGTATTTGCATTAATGCTAGAAGACATACAAGACCCAGGTAATATTGGTAGCATGTTGCGCACAGCGGCTGCATCTGGTGTTGAAGTGGTGTACTTAAGCATTAGTTGTACTGATGCGTGGTCGCCTAAGGCGTTGCGAGGCGGGCAGGGCGCACAGTTTGTGTTACCGATTGTTGAACGCGCTGACTTAGTGAAAACATTGCAAGAATTTGAAGGTAATAGCTACGCAACAGCCATGCAGGGGGAGTCTCTTTATGCACAAGACTTATCTACACCTACCGCATTTGTGATTGGTAACGAAGGGGCTGGGCTACGTAGCCAAACCATGGCTGCCACTACCAAGCGGATTACTATCCCGATGGCGCAGACGGCGCTTGGCTCAGTTGAATCTTTAAACGCGGGTGCAGCCACCGCTGTTTGTTTGTATGAACGTATGCGGCAGGTAAACTAAATTTAGTTGTGATGATGGAGTACGGAGTCAAATATGCAAATACAATCTGAGCAATTGGCGCCTTCTGCACATGGGTTTAGCGTGATAGAAATGATGGTGGTTGTCGCTATTTTAGGCATATTAGCAATGGTGGCGATTCCATCAAGCATGAGCAAAATTATTAAAGAGCAAGTTACCGCTGCTTTGCCATTGGCAGATATTGCAAAGGCACCTATCGCAGCAACTTGGTCAATTGCGCAGGTGATGGTGGCTAATAATGCAGAGGCTGATTTACCTAGCCCTGACAAAGTCGTGAGTAATTTTATCAGTGCATTGGAAATTCATAACGGCGCAATTCATATGACCTTTGGTAACAAAGCACATCCTCAAATTAAAGATAAAATACTTAGTTTAAGGCCCGCTGTAATTGAGGAGTCTAGAGTGGTGCCAGTGGCGTGGGTGTGCGGCAATGCTAAAGCTCCAGAAAAGATGACAATAAAAGGTGAAAACAGAACCAATATTCCACCTGAATATCTGCCACATTTGTGTAGGTAGGACTATATACACTGTTGGAAGGTATGGTGTTGGTGGGTTTGTTTAGGTAGGAAGTGTGCTTAAATATTTGTTTTATAATGAAGTACCAGTAAATATTTTTTAGGGACTGTCCTAGATAACCAGTGTTATATATTCAGGTAATTTAGATTTAATAAAGGCATGGTTCTATAGGCACATGATTGATTGTGTGAATATTGATAGTGTTAAGTAATGCTGCTTTTGCGCAATCGATTGTGAGCGCACACCTAACTGTAGGAGCGGTCATCGACCGCGAATGCTATGCTAAATTTCCACCTAACATTTTAATCATCCAATAATGTAGCTAATTGAGAGGCTTTGTTCGCGGCTACTAGCCGCTCCTACATACGACTTTGCAAGTGCTTCAGCACTTAGCAAATCGGAGTGCCTGTGGTACATGCGACTTTTCAAGAGATATCATTCAGAATAATGCGCTTTAGCGCATATATTATGTGGGGAAGCCAAATGCTGGTATAGCAGCTTACATTGGTGGTGATGCCCTTTACGGGTAGAAAATTGGACTGTCCCTCCTACATAATCTCACCATTGCGTTTCTACACCTACCTGTAGGAGCAGTCACTGACCGCGAATGCTACGCTTAATTTCCACCTAACATATTAATCATCCAGCAATGTAGCTAATTGAGAGGCTTTTCTCAATGAACCTTTGCGCTAGGATGAGTGACGACCTCTGTCACCATTAATTGCGTTGCGTCTACTTTATCAAAGCTGTAGTGGGCGTTACAGAAGTCACAATTCACTTCAATTTTGCCTTGCTCTTCAATAATGCTTGTCAATTCCTCATTGCCCAGCATACGGAGCATGCCAGAAACACTTTCACGCGAGCAACTACAATAAAACTTAGTATTGCTTGCTTCAAAAAGGCGTACATCCTCTTCATGGAACAAGCGTTTTAATAAAGTCTCTGTTGGTAGGTTAAGCAACTCATCATCAGTGATGGTGTCAGCTAAGTGACCAATGCGGTTCCATGCGTCTAAATCTTGCGTGCTTAAATCTTCCGATTTTGTGACTTGGTTCATTGTTTCAGGGAGCTTTTGTAGCAACATGCCAGCCGCAGCGTTTCCATCGCAGTGCAACCATATTCTGGTATCAATTTGCTCAGAGCGTAGCATGTAGTTCTCAAGAATTGTACTGATGCTATCTCCCTCAAGTGGCACAATGCCTTGATATGCTTGGCGGCCATCTTTAGGGTCTAGCGTAATCATAAATTGCCCATGGGCGATGAGGTCAAATAAGTTCTGGTCATCAGAAACTTCACCTTTCCACTTCGCGGTAGCGCGAATACCAAATTCAGAGTTGCACTCTACTACAAGTAGTTTTAATGCACCTTTGCTTTGAATTTGTAGCACAAGAGAACCGCTCATTTTAAGGGTTGCAGTCAACAAAGCGCTGGCGGCCATTAACTCACCAAGCGCGCGCTTTAAACCGGCTGGCAAATGTTGCTTGTTGAGGGCTAATTGTAGCGTGCTTGTTAAATTGACAAGGTTGCCACGTATTGGTGTGTTTTCAAACACGAAACGTTGGAGTATGTCTGGTAGTTTATTCATTGCAACATTTTAACATTTAGCCAACATCATTAAATATCTTTGCTTATATTATTTTGGGTCTTAGGAAGCTAAAGCGGTTTATTTCGTAAAAGTTTAAGTATCTCAAGGTAAATGTTATCACGTCGATGATTAAATCTATATTCAGTCTCTTTCAGGTGCAGATAGAACGTATGCTTAGGGATACCGTTAAACTTT
>NZ_JAURYU010000026.1 GCF_030653755.1 Methylotenera sp. | reverse complement strand
TAGTGCGCTAATAGATGCGATTATTGAAATCATTCCGAATGCATCGGTGAAAGTTTTTGATAATTTAGGAGATGCTTATTATCAAGCTTATATCGATAGAGAAAGCTGTATAGAACAGAGTGAAAATGATAAAATCGCGGTGTTCGGTTCGTTTTTTACTGTTTCTAGTGTTATGCAATATTTAAACGAACGTGTTAACACATCCTTAAGGAAGCAGTAATGTCTGTAGATTTGCCAGTTGATCAAGCATTAATTCTTAAAAAGAGAGCACGTAGGCGCTTGGTTGGTGCAGTTGCGCTTGTGCTTTTGATGCTCATTATATTGCCGCAGATACTTCAAGATCGTTCCGCGCAGACAAAGCCAGAATCTATAAAAATTACAATGCCTGAGGTAGCTCATGAGCTAGCTTATGCGCAAAATGTGCCACAACCGTCAGCTTCCTTAGAGGTTGATCAGCAGGCAACAGAGAATGAATATGTAGTTGAATCTGAGCTATTGAATACGCCAAGTGTGGATAGTCTTGCTGCACTAAAAGAAGCAGAAGCAAAAGAGATTGAGCGTAGAAAATCTTTGGCAAAAGCTGCTGAGGCTAAAACTGAAGCAGTGGTTATGCCGAAAGCTGAAGTCAAAAAGGCAGACCCTGTAAAGGTTGTTAAATCTGCTGAAGAAACACAAGTTGAAGCTACTTCAACACCAGTAAAATCAGTTGAAAATCAAACACCATCTAAATCTGAAGGTAATTTTACTGTTCAGGTGGGTGTGTATTCAGATGCGGCAAATGTAAAACGTTTACAAGATCAGCTTAAGCAGGCTGGATTTACAACGACTACTGAGAAAGCGACCACACCAAAAGGTGATGGCCTTCGTCTCAAGGCAGGTAAATTTACATCTCGTCAGGATGCGATGAGTGCATTGGTGAAGATAAAAGAGATTGGGCTACCAGGTATCGTTATTAGTAATGATTAGTTTGATACTACTTCGCACTAACTTTAACACAACGATGCAATTTGATGGAATTGGTAGAGATTTAAAATGACGATTTTTGACTATATTGTATTAATCATAATAGGGTTGTCTGTAATATTAAGCGTCATGCGTGGCATGATAAGAGAAGTGCTTGCGATAGTTGGCTTGGTCGCAGCGTTTTATGTAGGCATTACTTATACAAATCAACTTCTTCCTATGATGCCAGTAGATATCCCTAACGACGCACTCCGTGTGTTAGCGGCCTTTTTGGTACTTTTTTTAGCCACTTTATTGCTTGCTACGTTACTGGGCATCGCACTATCTGCAATTTTTAAGAAAGCTGGATTAGGCTGGTTAAATCGCTTCTTAGGTGCTTTATTTGGTGTTGCCCGTGGCCTGTTAATTGTCTGTGTGATTGTTTTTCTGGCAGGATTAACCGATATGCCTAAAGACGCTAGGTGGCGCAACGCTATGTTTAGCGCCCCAATTGAAGCACTCGTACTTAGTTCATTGCCATGGGTTCCAGAGAGCATCGCTAAGCACGTTAAATACGACTAGAATCATCATTTAAATAAATAGAACTCATCAGTTAAGGCTCGATACATGTGTGGAATTATAGGCATTGTTGGTAAAAACCCAGTTAATCAGTTGTTGTATGATGGATTACTGGTACTTCAGCATAGGGGGCAAGATGCGGCTGGCATTGTGACCTGTGATGGCAATACATTCTTTATGCATAAAAATAACGGACTAGTGAAAGATGTGTTTCAAACACGTCATATGCGTAGTCTTGTTGGCAATGCGGGTATTGCACACGTGCGCTATCCAACAGCGGGATCTTCTAATGCCGCAGAAGCGCAGCCATTTTATGTGAACTCTCCATTTGGGATTGTATTAGGACATAACGGTAATTTGACGAACTCTGAACAATTGAAATCAGAGATGTTCCGTCAGGACTTACGCCACATTAATACAAGTTCAGATTCTGAAGTATTGCTAAACGTACTCGCACATGAGATTGAAAAAACGTCTCGTAATGCCGTATTAAACACTGACATGGCTTTTGATGCAGTTGCTGGAGTCCACAAACGCTGTAAAGGGGCTTATGCGGTTGTGGCGATGATTGCTAATTTTGGTTTGCTCGCATTCCGTGATCCTAATGGTATTCGTCCATTGGTGATTGGTAAAAGCGAAACAGATAAAGGTACCGAGTACGTTGTTGCCTCTGAAAGTGTGGCTTTAGATGTATTGGGATTTCAAGTTGTACGTGACGTTGAGCCTGGTGAAGCGGTATTCATTGATATGGAAGGCAACTTCTATTCACGTCAGTGTTCTGATGAAGCGAAGTTAAATCCATGTATTTTTGAGTATGTATATTTAGCGCGTCCAGATTCAGTGATTGATGGCGTGTCTGTTTATCAAACGCGTTTGGATATGGGTAAAACCTTAGCTGAAAAAATCAAGCGCGAATGGGCTGATAAAAAGATTGATGTCGTGATTCCGATTCCTGATACTAGCCGTCCAAGTGCGTTGCAAGTTGGCTTGGCGTTAGGGCTAGATTATCGCGAAGGATTTATTAAGAATCGTTATATTGGACGCACATTTATTATGCCAGGCCAAGCATTACGTAAAAAATCAGTCCGTCAAAAACTAAATCCAATTGGCATTGAGTTTAAAGGTAAAAATGTTTTATTGGTAGATGACTCTATTGTGCGCGGTACAACTTCTCAGCAGATCGTGCAAATGGCACGTGACGCAGGCGCAACTAAAGTGTATTTTGCTTCAGCGGCGCCTCCAGTTCGCTTCCCCAATGTTTATGGTATAGATATGCCAAGTCGCGATGAACTGTTGGCAACTGGACGTAGCGATGAAGAGATCTGCAAAGAAATTGGTGCTGACGCGCTAATCTATCAAGATCTTGACGCTTTAGTGGATGGTATCAAGCAAAGCAACCCTAAAATCAAAGACTTTGATTGTTCATGTTTTGATGGTAAATATGTGACTGGTGATATTAGTGAGGCATATTTGTCAAAAATTGAATCTGCGCGTGGTGATGGACAAAAAGGTGCTAAACCAGCGAATTCAAGCACACAGTTAGATTTGAATTTAATCAACGCTGATGGACTCGAGATAGAAGAGGGCGCTTAAATGAGGCCATTTAAAATATGTCGTTGCTCCTGTTAAATGCTTGACTGTGTTTACACTTAGGACTAACATGAAACTGCGCTGATTTGAGTTTGCCAACATTAATCAAGGCCATACTCAGCTTGCGGGCGCATTATAAATACAGCTAAAGCGAGTAAAAAAGAACCCGTTTTAGCGCAATGCTTGAGCGGGTTTTTTTATGTCCCGAGAACTTAGAGGAAATGATGAATAATAATTTACAATTTCACCCAGAAACGCTGAGTGTACGTGCTGGTAGTGAGTCGACTGAATACGGAGAAAACTCTGAAGCTTTGTTCTTAAATTCTAGCTTCAGATTTAAAAGTGCGGCACAAGCCGCTGCCCGATTTGGTGGCACGGAACCTGGCAATATTTATTCGCGCTTTACTAACCCAACGGTCACGATGTTCCAAAACAAGCTAGCAGCTTTGGAAGGCGCGGAGCAGTGTGTTGCAACCTCTAGCGGCATGTCAGCAATTTTGGCATGTGTCATGGGTTTGTGTTCGGCTGGTGATCATATCGTCGCATCTCGCAGTATATTTGGCACAAGCGTACAGTTGTTTGGCAATATCCTTAAACGTTGGGGCTTAGATGTCACGTTTGTTTCGCTCACTGAGCCTGATGAATGGAAAACTGCGGCAACAGCAAAAACTAAGCTGTTTTTTGTCGAAACTCCATCCAATCCATTGACTGAGGTATGCGATATTCGTTTGCTAGCGGACATTGCACATGCCGCAGGCGCACATTTGGTGGTTGATAATTGTTTCTGTACACCAGCAATACAGCGCCCACTAGCGTTGGGTGCGGATATTGTGATTCACTCTGCAACAAAATATATTGATGGGCAGGGTAGGTGTTTAGGCGGCGCCGTATTAGGGTCTAAGGCGCTGATGGAGCCAGTTTATGGGTTTTTGCGCACAGCAGGCGTTACCATGAGTGCTTTTAACGCATGGGTGTTTTTAAAAGGGTTAGAAACACTGCATGTACGTATGGAAGCACATGCCAAAAATGCGTTGGCATTAGCTACATGGCTAGAAGCACAGCCTCAGGTTGGTCGCGTACATTATCCTGGCTTGAAGTCTCATCCGCAGCATGCGTTAGCAATGAGCCAGCAACTTAGTGGTGGAGGTATTGTAACTTTTGAGGTGAAGCCAGTTTCTGGTAAAACAGCACAAGAGTCCGCTTGGGCTTTAATTGACTCTACGCAATTGATATCAATTACTGCGAATTTAGGTGATGCAAAAAGCACGATTACGCACCCAGCAACCACTACGCATAGTCGAGTAACACCTGAGGCGCGTGCAGCCGCAGGGATTAGTGATGGGTTGGTGCGTATTGCAGTGGGCCTAGAGCATATTGAGGATTTGAAAGCGGATTTAGCACTATTGACATGCTAATGCGTACTGCTTTGATGTGAATCATTACTTAAAATGTTTGTTTGAGGTAAAAAGCAACCTTAATGTTGTCTTTTTACCAATCAATCAGCATGCTGTATATCACTTTTAATTTTGTGATCTGTGGATGTGATTTTCGTCAAAGGTTAGCAAAGCGTGGCATCAGAACTATTTAACAATGGACAGCACATTTGTGTAAAATTCAGCGACCTATCAGACACTGACTCATCAGATGAGGCAGTTCAATCAAACCAGTTTTTGATTGTCAATGATGGTCATGGCGCGCTTATCGACCCAGGTGGTAATATGACCTATAGTGCTTTGGTCATGGGGATGGGTAAGTATTTTCATTTTCGTGACTTGGATTATATTTTCGCCTCTCATCAGGATCCAGATATCGTAGCCTCCATCAATAAGTGGCTGGTAGGCACTGGGTGTAAGGTGCTCGCTCCAGCGATTTGGGAGCGATTTTTGCCGCATTTTTGCAGTGTTGGAAATACCAAAAACCGTATTATTGGTATTCCTGACCGAGGCATGAATATCACGTTAGGTAGTGCAATCATTAAAGCGATCCCTGCACACTTTCTACATTCCGAAGGTAACTTTCAGTTTTACGATGTGACAAGTAAGATTTTGTTCTCAGGGGATTTAGGCGCTTCTTTAGTGCATCATGACCTAGCCATTGAGCCTGTCACTAATTTTGATGAGCATTTGCCTACAATGTTGCCTTTTCACCGTCGATATATGACCTCAAATAAAGCTTGTCGCTTGTGGGCTGCTATGGTGCGTAATTTGGAGATTGATTCTATTGTGCCGCAGCATGGGCGAGCATTTGTTGGTAAAGAGATGGTTAATCGATTTATTGCTTGGGTTGAAAATCTAGAGTGTGGGATAGATTTAATGACGCAGGAGCACTATAAAGTGCCTTAGTTACTGTCATTTAATGTTTTGGTTAAAACATCTTTCCAATCTTCATCAGGTTTCATCAGCCGTCAAAATGTACTCAATAATCATGATGTAAATTCAGAGTTTGTTACTTGAGTCTTTGCTATTGCCTCTCCGTGCTTCTCAGTGCTTTTGAGGACGCTACCAACGGTTAGAGCGAGGTGATATCGACCTTGTTGGCTGATTTGATTTGAATAAGGCTTAATCCCCATTTTTGGCGTTGAAAAACTGTGTTAAAAGTATGGTTGTAAGCGTTATTTTGCGCGCTAATCATGTTAAAATTTGTGTCATATAAAAACCATTATAAGACAGTCAAAATATGGATCAATTCGCTAAAGAAACCCTCCCAATTAGTTTAGAAGATGAGATGCGTCGATCTTACCTCGATTACGCAATGAGCGTGATTGTGGGGCGTGCTTTACCCGATGTTCGTGATGGTTTGAAACCTGTACATAGACGCGTTTTATTCGCGATGCATGAGTTATCTAACGATTACAATAAACCATATAAAAAATCAGCACGTATCGTAGGTGATGTGATCGGTAAGTACCATCCTCATGGTGATACAGCGGTTTATGACACCATCGTTCGTATGGCGCAAGACTTCTCATTGCGCTATATGTTGGTAGATGGTCAGGGTAACTTTGGCTCAGTGGATGGTGATAATGCGGCTGCGATGCGTTATACGGAAATTCGTATGGCTAAAATTGCACATGAGTTGTTAGCGGATATTGATAAAGAAACTGTCGATTTTGGCCCTAACTATGATGGCTCTGAACATGAGCCATTAATTATGCCTGCACGTATTCCTAACCTGCTCATTAATGGTAGCTCAGGCATCGCGGTAGGTATGGCAACAAACATTCCACCACACAATATTAACGAAGTGCTCGATGCTTGTTTTGCGCTGCTTAAAAACCCAGAAACAACGGTTGAAGAGTTAATTGAATTAGTGCCTGCACCTGACTTCCCAACAGCAGGTATTATTTACGGTACGGTAGGGGTGAAAGAGGGTTATCGCACTGGCCGTGGTCGCGTTGTGATGCGCGGACGTACTCACTTTGAGGATATGGATAAAGGCGGTCGTCAGTCCATTATTATTGATGAGTTGCCTTATCAAGTGAACAAGAAAACGCTGATTGAAAAAATCGCTGAGCTTGTGAACGAAAAGAAAATAGAAGGTATCTCTGATTTGCGTGATGAGTCTGATAAATCAGGCATGCGCGTCGTCATTGAGCTGAAGCGAGGTGAAATTCCTGAGGTTGTACTAAATAACTTATACAAACAGACGCAACTCCAAGATACCTTTGGTATGAACATGGTGGCGCTGTTAGATGGTCAACCACGTTTGCTTAACTTGAAGCAGATGCTAGAGGCGTTCTTACGTCACCGCCGTGAAGTGGTTACACGTCGTACCGTGTTTGAATTGCGTAAAGCACGTGAGCGTGGTCACGTGTTAGAAGGCTTGGCCGTTGCGTTAGCAAACGTAGATGAAATGATTGCCATCATCAAAGCTGCACCAACGCCACCTGAAGCTAAAAAAGACTTAATGGCCAAAATTTGGCAGTCGCCAGTGGTTGAAGAGATGTTAAAGCGTGCGGCGATGGAAGCTGCGCGTCCAGATGGATTGGCTGTTAACTTTGGCTTAACACCTGATGGCTACAAACTAAGCGATGTGCAAGCGCAAGAAATCTTGCAAATGCGCTTACAACGTTTAACAGGCCTTGAGCAAGACAAAATCGTCAATGAATATAAAGAAGTCATGGACGTGATTGCTGATTTGCTTGATATTCTAGCAACAGCTTCACGTGTGACGACTATTATTACCGATGAGTTAAATGAAATCAGAAGGCAGTTTGGTGATAAACGTCGTAGTGAGATTGTTGAAAATGCACAAGATTTATCACTAGAAGATTTGATAGCACCTCAAGACGTAGTGGTGACGTTATCTCATACTGGCTATATTAAATCACAGCCTTTAGATGAGTATCGTGCGCAAAAACGTGGTGGTCGTGGTAAGCAGGCTGCGGCAACAAAAGAGGATGACTTTATCGATAAAATGTTCGTGGCGAATACGCATGATTACATTTTATGTTTCTCAAACCGTGGTCGTGTTTATTGGCTTAAAGTGTATGAAGTACCACAAGGTAGCCGTACAAGCCGTGGTAAGCCTATCGTTAATCTGTTCCCGCTAGAGGAAAATGAAAAAATCAACGCGATTCTTTCAGTGAAAAGCTTTGATGAAAATCATTTTATTTTCATGGCAACCTCACTTGGTACTGTGAAGAAAACAGCATTAACAGAGTTCGCTAATCCACGTAAATCAGGCATTATTGCGATTAACTTGGATGATGGCGATTACTTAATTGGTGCTGAAATCACCAATGGTAGTAATGATATCGTGCTAGTGTCCAACGGTGGTAAAGCGGTGTGGTTTGATGAAGATGAAGTGCGTCAAATGGGTCGTGCAACACGTGGCGTTCGAGGCATGAGGCTTGCCGAAGGCCAGCAAGTTTTATCATTACTGATTGCATCGGATGACCAACAGACGGTGATGGTGGCTACTGAGAACGGTTATGGTAAGCGCACTGTACTAGCAGACTTCCGTCGTTCAGGCCGTGGTACACAAGGTGTGAAAGCAATTGCGGTGAGCGAGCGTAATGGTCTTGTGGTTGCGGCAAAACTAGTGAATGATGAAGATGAAATTATGCTAATTACTACTGGTGGCGTATTGATTCGCACACGCGTGAGTGAGATTCGTGAGCTAGGCCGTGCAACACAAGGTGTTACCTTGATTAACCTTGGCGAAGGCGAAAAACTTTCTGGAATCGAGAAAATCGTTGAAACAGATGACGACGAAGACGGTGAGATCGAAAGCGACATTGAAATCGATGGTGAAACTGACGGTGATATCGAAATCGATAAAGAAGTCGAATAATCTTTAGAGAGGTACAGCTGCTAATGCACGCGCTTAATCCGTGTGTTGTTAGCAACTCAATAAATGCACTTTTGATGTAACTATTTAATTTTAAAATAATATTTTTTGATCTATCACTTAATTAATGACTAAAATTTATAACTTTTCAGCAGGACCTGCAGTTTTACCTAAGCCAGTACTGGAACGTGCACAAGCCGAAATGTTGGATTGGCATGGCTCAGGCATGAGTGTGATGGAAATGTCGCACCGTGGTAAAGAGTTCACTAGTATTTTGGCCAAAACTGAAGCGGATTTACGTAAGCTTCTTAGTGTTCCACAAAACTATAAAGTGTTGTTTTTGCAAGGTGGCGCGATTGCAGAAAATGCCATTATTCCAATGAATTTGCTGAATGGTGGCGAAGCTGATTACGTAGTCACAGGCGCATGGTCTAAACGTAGTGTAGAAGATGCCAATGCTTATGGAAAAATCAATGTGGTCGCAACGAGTGAGGCTGATGGTTTTACCAGTGTGCCTGCATTTTCAACTTGGCAGCTTAATAAAAATGCGGCATATCTGCATATCTGTACTAATGAAACAATCAATGGCGTGGAGTTTGATGGTTTGCCAGATGCTGGTAATGTGCCTATTGTGGCTGATATGTCTTCACATATCCTTTCCCGCCCGATTGATGTGAGTCAGTATGGTGTGATTTACGGTGGGGCGCAAAAAAATATTGGTCCTGCTGGCTTATGCATTGTGATTGTGCGTGAAGATCTACTTGATCGCGCTTCACCTTTAACCCCAGCCGTGTTTAATTGGAAAACGCAGTCTGAAAATCAATCCATGATTAATACGCCGCCCACTTATAGCATTTACATTGCAGGCTTGGTGTTTGAATGGCTGTTAGCGCAGGGTGGTGTGAGTGCGATAGAACAAGTGAACATTAAAAAAGCCAATATGCTTTATGATTACATTGATAGTACTGACTTTTATATCAATAAGGTGGCTGTACATAATCGTTCACGCATGAATATTCCATTTTTCTTAGCTGATGAGTCTTTAAATGATGCCTTTTTGAAGGGTGCAGAGGCTAAGGGTCTTTTGCAGTTGAAAGGTCATCGTATGGTCGGTGGAATGCGTGCGTCAATTTATAATGCGATGCCAATTGAAGGTGTTCAGGCCTTGGTGAGTTATATGCAGGAATTTGAAAAAGCGCACTAAATATGTCTAAAGAACAATTATCAAGCCTGTTAAAGCAGCATCGTGACCAAATTGATGCGATTGATGAACAGATACTTAAACTTGCTAATGAGCGAGCTAGCCACGCACGCCATATTGGTGAGCTTAAAGATGACGGGGTGATTTACCGCCCTGAGCGCGAAGCGCAGGTATTAAGGCGCTTAACAGAGCTTAATCCAGGGCCACTACCTGCGGAAGCTGTGACCAATATATTCCGTAGCATTATGTCTAATTGCCGTGCATTAGAAAAGGAAATGACCGTTGCCTTTTTGGGCCCACTTGGTACCTATAGTGAAGAAGCGGCTCTGAAGCAATTTGGTGAAGGCAAGCATGCGGTAGTATGCGGTTCTATTGATGAGGTTTTTCGTACCGTAGAATCTGGTCAGGCTGATTATGGTGTTGTGCCTGTAGAAAACTCCAATGAAGGTGCTGTTGGATTAACCTTAGATTTACTATTAAGTAGCCCACTCAAAATTTGTGGTGAGGTAACAATACCAATCCATCATTGTTTGCTCTCGCAACAGACCGATATACATCAAATATCACATGTATTCTCGCATTCGCAGTCTTTATCGCAATGCCATGAGTGGTTAAATAAGATGCTACCAAAAGCAGAGCGAGAGCCAGTCACAAGTAACGCGCGTGCAGCGCAGATGATTCATGACTTGATCGCGGCTGATGGTACTTTTGCTGCAGCAATTGCAAGTAAGCGCGCAGCTGAGTTGTTTAATTTGAATATTCTTGCTGAAAATATTGAAGATGATCCTAAAAATACCACACGTTTTTTAGTGTTGTCAGCACATGATGTTGCGCCATCAGGTGAAGATAAAACCTCTTTTGTCACTGCGACTAAAAATCAACCAGGTGCAATTTTAGGTTTATTGGAGCCATTGGCTAATCATAATGTCAGCATGACTAAGCTTGAATCAAGACCTGCAAAAGGTGGTATGTGGGAGTATGTGTTTTATGTTGATATTGAAGGGCATGTGCAAGATGCCAATGTTGCTTCAGCAATCAATGAAATTATATCTAGAGCTTCTTATCTTAAACTTTTAGGCTCTTACCCGCAGGCTGTTATTTAACCTTATATCAAGACTGGTTTTGTTTTTAGGTTAAATTAAGTACAGATTTTTGCGCAAAGGCTACATAATTCTGCTTTTTAACGTATTAAGACGACTATTGTCACCATAAAGTAAAAAGTTGCATGTCATCACCTGCAACTTTTTTATGAGTTTTCCTTCTTATATTTTTCATTTTCTGAATCTCACTACATTATGACCATTCAAGCACCTCAACATATTCAAAATATAGCACCATACCAGGGTGGAAAGCCAATCACAGAGCTTGCTCGGGAAATGAATTTGAAGATTGAAGATATTGTAAAACTTGCTTCGAATGAAAATCCGCTAGGCATTAGTCCTAAGGCGGATTACGCGATTCAAGATGCAATTCTAGAGATTGCAAGGTATCCAGATGGCAATAGTTTTGCCTTACGTGAAGCTGTTAGTACTAAGTTCGGCGTTGCACATGATCAGATTGTGTTTGGTAACGGATCAAACGATATTTTAGAGTTGGTTGCGCGTGCTTATTTGAGTAGTGATAGTGAAGTGATTTACTCGCAACATGCTTTTGCGGTTTATCCATTAGTGACTCAGGCGATGGGTGCTAAAGGTGTTGTCGTACCAGCTAAAGATTTTGGACACGACCTATCAGCAATGCTGGCAGCGATCACAGATAAAACGCGCTTGATTTTTATTGCCAACCCTAATAACCCAACAGGTACTTTGTTAGGAAAAGCAGCTTTATATAGATTCTTAAAACAAGTGCCGCAACATGTGTTAGTGGTGCTGGATGAAGCATATGATGAATATTTATCAGCTGAGTACAAATCTGAAGCAATTGGTTGGCTGAGCGAGTTTGAAAATTTAGTGATTTCACGTACTTTTTCAAAAGCATATGGCTTAGCTGGATTACGTATTGGTTTTGGTTTATGTCATGCGCAAGTTGCAGATATGATGAACCGTGTGCGCCAGCCTTTTAATGTGAACAGCGTAGCGCAGGCTGCGGCTGTTGCTTCATTGGCAGATGATGACTTTGTTGAGCGTAGCTACGCGTTAAATCAAGCGGGTATGGCACAACTAAAACAGGGATTCGATCAATTAGGTTTGACCTACATTCCATCTTTTGCAAACTTCATTAGTGTCAAAGTAGGTGATGCTGCTAGTGTTAATCAAAAACTGTTGCAACAAGGTGTGATTGTCAGGCCTGTGGCTAACTATGAAATGCCTGAATATCTAAGGGTAAGTATTGGTTTGTTTTCAGAGAACGCAAAGTTTTTAGAAGTCTTGGCTGGGATAATTAAGGGCTAAGTGCTTTTTAACCAGTGCATCATGAATTTACTTAGTAGATATTGGGTAAGTTTGCAGTGTTGTACATATGAATTAGGGCGCACAATGCTTCTCACGTTACAGCAATAAGCGCGTAGCGAAATTATCTAAATTAAAAAAAGGAAATTATCATGTGGACAACACCAGCAGCTACAGAAATGCGTTTTGGCTTTGAAGTGACAATGTACGTAATGAACAAGTAATTATTGTTGACGTAATATTAAAAAAAGGCTGCCGAGAGACAGCCTTTTTTTGTAAAAGAATGGACTTTATATTGTTGTGTTTTCATTTTTTTACAAAAAAACTGTGGTGTTTAAAAGCACATTTTTTAATGATTGAAGTTTAATTTAAATAGAATTGTAGAGATTCATGCATATACATGTATTAGGGGCTGGTGCTGGGGGTGGTTTTCCACAGTGGAATTGTAATTGTTTTAACTGTGATGGCTTGCGTAAAGGCACCATTAAAGCGACTAAGCGTACACAATCATCGATTTGTGTAAGTGGTGATGGTGTGAACTGGGTGCTATTCAATGCTTCTCCAGATGTGTTGCAACAGATTCAAGACTTTGCTCCATTGCAACCAGGTCGTGCTGTCAGAGATACAGGTATTCAGGCGATTGTGCTGATTGATGCGCAAATCGATCATACAACTGGTCTTTATATGTTGCGTGAAGGCTCTGTAAAACGTGAAATTTACTGTACTGATATGGTGTATGGTGATTTAACTTCAGGGAATCAGATTTTAAATATTCTTGGGCATTATTGTGGCATCAATCATCACAACGTGCCGATTGATGGTAAAACCAGTTTTACTATGCCCAATGTGCCTAACTTGAAGTTTACAGCGGTTGCGCTTAAGAGTGCGGCACCTCCATATTCACCGCACCGCAATGACCCACATCCAGGCGATACGATTGGTGTTTTGATTGAAGAAATTAGCTCAGGTAAAAAATGTTGGTATTCACCAGGGTTAGCTGAAATTGAGCCACATTTACCAGCGTTAATGAATCAAGCAGACTGCATTATGGTCGATGGTACGTTCTGGACCGATACGGAGATGTTGGATTTGGGTTTAATGACTAAGACTGCACGTAGCATTGGTCATAATCCACAATCTGGCCCTAATGGCATGATTGAAGAGTTAGATAAATTTGGTGATGTAAGAAAAGTGTTGATTCATATCAACAACACTAACCCGATTTTGCGTGAAGATTCCGCCGAGCGCGCTGTATTGAACGAACACAAAATTGAAGTCGCTTATGATGGCATGGATATTATTTTGTAAGAATACAAAGTGCTTAGACGCTTAATTATTAATTAGGAAATATTGTTGGCAGCATACTTAGTTGATCAACCTAAGATGATAAAACCTAAAAGTAAAAGCGTCTTAATTGACTTAATCACTTTAAATATTTGGAGAAAGAAATGGCTGAAAAATTAGCACCCTGGTCTAAAGAAGAGTTTGAAGCTAAATTACGTGAAAAAGGTAAAGGCTATCACATCTATCATCCAATTCACGTGTTGATGTATGAGGGTAAACTTACGCAGCAACAAATGCAGGCATGGGTGGCTAATCGCTATTACTACCAAATTGCGATTCCAATGAAAGATGCTGCAATTTTATCAAACTGCCCAGATCGTGAACTGCGCCGTGGTTGGATACAACGTATTTTCGACCATGATGGTAGCGGCCAAATTGCAGAGGGTGGTGAAGGTGGTATCGAGGCTTGGATTCATTTAGGTGCAGCAGTAGGTCTAAGTCGTGAAGAAGTGACATCGTTGAAATTGGTAGCTCCAGGCACAAAATTTGCTGTTGATGCATACATTAATTTTGCGAAACAACGACCATGGCAGGAGTCTGTTTGCTCCAGTTTAACTGAACTATTTGCACCACATATTCACCAACAACGTATAGACTCATGGCCTGAGATGTATCCATGGATTAATGCAGAGGGTATGCAATATTTTAAAAATAGATTGACTCAAGCACGTCGTGATGTAGAGCAGGGTCTTGAAGTGACATTGGATTACTTTAGCCAAACTCGTGAAATGCAGATGCGTGCATTAGATATATTGCAATTTAAACTTGATGTCTTGTGGGTAATGGCGGATGCGATTATGTTGCAATCAGCAGACATTAAGGTTGAAGGTCGCGATTATCTGCGCCAACCTGTGATGAATGTAAGTTAAGAAAGCAGATGATGGATAACCAGATTCAAAACGCAGATATTTATACACTTTCACCTCACCACCGCTTTCAGTGGGAAGAGGCACAAAGCAGCTATGTGATACTTTTTCCTGAAGGCATGGTCAAACTACATGGCGGTGCTGGTGAAGTGATTAAACGTCTAGATGGTAAAGCAACGGTAGGGGATGTAGTCGCTGATTTAAAAGCTACATTTCCAGATGCTGAAAACATCGAAAAAGATATTATTGGTATGTATGAGCTTGCGCTAAGCAAAACTTGGATACGTAAAGTTTAGATTAATTTAGGAGTAGCAAAATGACACAAGCATCCTTAGGTGAGTCAGTGGTTCAAAAGACCATTCATGCCACTCAAACTCAAAATAATGGTGTTGCAGCCAGCGTTACACAGACACAGCCATTATGGTTGTTAGCTGAGGTAACATACCGCTGTCCATTGCATTGTGCATTTTGCTATAACCCTACTGATTATGACAAACATACGCAAAATGAATTAACAACCGAGCAATGGATACAAGCGTTACGTGATGCACGTAAATTAGGCGCTATTCAGTTAGGTATTTCTGGTGGTGAGCCACTGTTGCGTGATGATATTGAAGACATTGTTGTTGAAGCTAAAAAGCTAGGCTACTACAGTAATTTAATTACCTCGGGTGTTGGTTTAACAGAAAAACGCATTCAAGCGTTCAAAGATGGTGGTTTAGACCATATTCAGTTATCGATGCATGACATTACTGAGGAAATTAACAACTTCATTACGAATACCAAAACTTTTGAGCTCAAGAAAAAAGTTGCCGCCATGATTAAAGGTCATGGCTACCCAATGGTGCTTAATGTTGTGATTCACCGTTATAACATAGGCCACATGAAGGAAATTTTAGAGATGGCCGATGCACTTGGAGCGGAGTACATCGAGCTTGCTAATACCCAATACTACGGCTGGTCTTTAGTGAATCGTAGCCAATTAATGCCTACGAAAGAGCAGGTAGATGAAGCTGAACGAATTACTAACGAATTCAGAGAAAAGTCTGGTAGTAAAATGAAGATTTTCTTTGTAGTACCGGATTACTTCTCTGATCGTCCTAAAAAATGTATGAATGGTTGGGGTGAGGTGTTCATGATTGTGACTGCTAACGGTGATGTATTGCCTTGTCATTCAGCACGCGTACTACCTAATATGCAATTCCCGAATGTTAAAGATACAGATTTAGGTTGGAGCTGGAAAGATTCACCAGCATTCAATAAGTATCGTGGTGATAGTTGGATGAAAGAGCCATGCCGTACATGTAGCGAAAAAGAAAACGATTTGGGCGGTTGTCGCTGTCAATCATTCTTGCTTACTGGTGATGCTGAAGCGGCTGACCCAGTATGTAGTAAATCACCGCATCATCACTTAATTGAGCAGGCGATATTAGATTCAAGAAATCCTACGATTGCAGCACAGCCTATCGTATTTAGAAATGATAAGAACTCTAAGAAAATTATCGCTGGTGAACTTAAAGACCGTGTAGATGAGTTTCACGCATTGCCATAACTTGTATTTAGATAACTAGCTGGTCTTATCTCACTGGTATTTAGCTTGCCTTAATGTCACTAGTATCTCACTAGCTTGTATCTCTCATAGGTGCATTAATAGCGTTATTGTGATTTAATCTAGCGCGCTACTGTCATTATCAGTAGCGCGTTTTTTATTGCCAGTAGAAATATTTATTGAAAGTTTTCATTTGAAGCATTCATCATCCCCATTGGTATTGTCGATTGTACTTGCAAGTCTAGCCGCACTTGCACCATTTGCAATTGATACCTACTTGCCTGCATTCCCGTCACTAGAGCGTGAGCTACATGGCACTTCATTAGAGCTTCAACAAAGCCTTACATTTTATTTACTACCATACGCACTGATGACACTGTGGCATGGTGCCATATCTGACTCAATTGGACGTATTACTACCATTAAATGGGGGTTAGGCATTTTTGTATTGGCATCAATCGGCTGTGCATTTGCACCTAATGTAGAAACATTATGGTTCTTTCGTATTTTACAGGGCCTATCTGGGGGCGCTGGTAATGTTGTAGCACGTGCAATGGTACGTGACCTGTTTGACGGTCCGCAAGCGCAACGTGTGATGGCAACCGTGCAAATGTTGTTTGGCATTGCGCCAGCAGTTGCACCTATTATAGGCGGCTTGCTATTAGGTATTCATTGGCAGGCTATATTTATCTTCTTGGCGCTATATGCAGCGCTCAGCCTATGGGCAGCAGTCAAATATTTACCTGAGACAATGCCTAAAGCAAAGCGTTTGCCGCTCTCAGCGAAGCAGGTTATGAAAGACTACCGCATTATTTTTAGTGATAAAGAATTTAATTATGTCGTATTTGCACTTGGGGCAAATTTTGCAGGTTTTTTCCTCTATGTGTTAGCTAGTCCCGTATTTTTAGTAAAGCATTTAGGCTTAACTGAGCATCAGTTTGCTTATATGTTTGTGCCTACAGTCTGCGGCATGGTGTTAGGCTCTTATTTGGCTAAACGTGCCGCTGGTAAATACACGCAAAGAAAAGTAATTAAAGTGGCGTATATTTGGATGTCCGCAATGGTCATACTTAATATCGGCGTTTGCTTGTTTCTACCTACCAATATTATTTATAACATTGTGCCAATTGCCTTGTTTAATATTGGTATGGCTTTGGCGATGCCGATATTGTCATTAGCCGCTTTGGATCGGTACCCTAAAATCCGCGGAACTGCTGCATCTGGACAGGCATTTATTCAGATGTTGTTATCTACTGTATCAGCAGGTCTAGTTGTTCCCCTTGTTTGGTATGCACCATCGGGTTTGGCAATTGCTATGGCTGTTTATTTAATGTTTAGTTGGGTGATGATTTGTCGCGCTAAAGTTTGGCGTAACTAGCATGCTAGCGACTACTTTTCACTTTTCCATGTGAGGTAAACACGGCAATCGAACTCTAGCTGATGGTAGTTTGGTTCCATGTGTTGGCAGAGTTGGTAGAAAGCTTTGTCATGATCGCGTTCTTTCAAATGGGCCAGCTCATGAACTACAATCATGCGTAAGAACTCAACAGGTGACTCTTTAAAGAATGAGGAAATTCTGATTTCTTTTTTTGCTTTAAGCTTTCCGCCTTGCACACGCGAGATGGCGGTGTTCAAACCGAGTGCATGATGCTCTATCCCTAATTTATTGTCATATTGCACTCTGTCTAGAACAGGAGCATTTCGTAAGAAGGCTTGTTTAATCTCGTTACTGTATTGGTACAGTGCTTTGTCTGTTTGGATGGAGTGGTGTTGCGGGTAGCGTTGTGTAATATAGTCGCCTAATAAGCTCTGCGCCTGTAATTGCCTGATTTTATCTTGCAGGGTAGGTGAGTAGTGCTGAAGGAATCTTAGTGGTTTAGTCATTGCAGCAATGTAGTGTGTTATATGTCTTAGTAAATACAGAAAAGGAGGCATATGCCTCCTTTTCTGTATTTGATTGATGTCTAAATTTGATACTAAGATTACTCAATCAGTAAATCACGTTTGCCAGGCACGCCGTTCATTGCCTCTGCATCTTCAAGTGCTTCTTTACGAGAAGTAATCACAGGCCATAATTGAGCAAGTCTAGCATTCAATGCAATATATTCTTGTTGGTCTGCAGGGACATCATCTTCAGCAAAAATGGCTTCAGCTGGGCATTCTGCAACGCATAATGTGCAATCAATACATTCATCTGGGTTAATTGCAAGGAAGTTAGGACCTTCTACAAAGCAATCTACTGGGCAAACATCTACACAGTCTGTGAATTTACATTGAATACAATTTTCGGTAACGACATAAGTCATTTTTAAAGTCCTTTACAGCTTAAAAGCTAAAACGTTATTTTATTAGAAATTCGATTAATTTGCGATGACTAACGCTACAAAGTTACCGCATATATGTACACAGTAACTTTGTTGGAATTTACACAATCATCCCTGCACCAACCGTGTTATTGGTTGACTCATCAATAATGATGAACGCGCCAGTCGCACGATTGTTTTTATAGCTATCTATCATGAGCGGTTGTGCAAGTTTAAAACTAATACGTGCAATGTCATTCATTTTCAAGTCCGTAGTCGCTTGTTGTTCTAATGTATTCACATCCACTTTATAGCTGATGGTGCCAACTTTAGCTTTAGATTCACGCGTGGTGTGACGAATGATGTAAGTGCGTGCAGTGGACAGAGGTGTTTCTGATAGCCAGCACACAAAAGCTTCTATTTGTTTTACTGGCTCAATGGCTTCAGCACTTTTAATGATCATGTCGCCACGTGATGTGTCGATTTCATCTTCTAACAGCAAGGTAACACTTTGCTCTGTGGATGCAGATTGTAACTGGTCTGCGCCAAGCTGAATGGCTTTTACTTTTGATTGGTAGCCATTAGGTAGCACAGTCACTGCGTCACCTACTGTAATTTCACCAGACTCAATACGCCCCATGAATCCACGGAAGTCATGTAACTCAGGGTCGTCAGAGGCATGCGGGCGGCATACAAATTGAACAGGGAAGCGGAATGCTTCTGATTGTTCTGTATGTGCAGCAGGTGCTTTTTCTAGCATTTCAATTAATGTCTCGCCAGTGTACCAAGGCATGTTTTCCAGACGGTCTACCAACATGTCGCCATTTAATGCAGACATTGGAATAAAGCGGATGTCATGGTTATCACGTTGTAAGCCAATTTCAGTGGCAAATGCTAAATAATCTGCACAAATTTTATCGTAAACCGCTTGGTCATAATTGACTAAGTCCATTTTGTTCACGGCAACCACAATGTGTGGAATACCTACCAAGTGCGCTAAATAGCTATGGCGGCGTGTTTGCGTCAATACGCCTCTACGTGCATCAATTAAAATAATCGCAAGATTTGCGGTTGATGCTGCCGTTACCATGTTACGTGTATATTGCTCATGGCCAGGCGCATCTGCAATAATATATTTACGTGTACCAGTGCTGAAATAGCGGTAAGCAACATCAATGGTGATACCTTGCTCACGCTCTGCTTGTAAACCATCAGTCAGCAGTGATAAGTCAACAGCTTCCATACCGCGTTTTTTAGAGGTATTTGAAATTTGTGTCAGCGTATCAGCCAAAATGGTTTTAGTATCGTATAGCAAACGGCCAATTAGTGTGCTTTTGCCGTCATCTACGCTACCGCATGTCATAAAGCGTAATAGAGAATCGTTGTGTAGTGTATTCATAAGTTTAGTTTTCAAGTTATCAAAAATGCTAGATAAAGCGGTTTATTGAATAATAGTGCAAGGCGCATGGAACGCAGAATCCAGAGTGTACAAGCAGTACATGAGGATTTCGAGTACCTAGCAACGCAGCAATAGGTTCAATAAATTGATTTAGGTTGCATTTTTTAGAAATATCCCTCTTTTTTGCGCTGTTCCATTGAAGCGTCTGAGGTTTGGTCATCTAGGCGGGTAGCGCCACGTTCTGTAATGGTGGTGGTCGCAGTTTCAATCACAATTTTGCTCACATTGTCTGCATCTGATAGCACTGGCGCTGTACATGTGATATCACCTACAGTTCTAAAACGAACTTGCATGTTAATGACTTCTTCACCTGCTTTAGGTTGGTTGATTACTTCGCCGTTAGCTAGTGGTACGTTTGCAGGCATCATTGCACCACCGCGCATAATAATGTCGCGGTTATGAGAGAAATAGATGCTTGGTAAGCCTAAGTTCTCACGCTCGATGTATTGCCAAACGTCCATTTCTGTCCAGTTAGAAATAGGGAATGCACGAATATTTTCACCTTTATGTGAACGTGCGTTATACAAATTCCATAACTCAGGGCGTTGGTTTTTAGGATCCCACTGGCCAAACTCATCACGGAAACTCATGATGCGTTCTTTTGCACGCGCTTTTTCTTCATCACGGCGTGCGCCACCAATACAGCAGTCAAAGCCAAACTCTTCAATTGCTTCAAGCAATGTGACTGATTGGTGCTTATTGCGCGGTTCATCAGGTGACTTAAGTACCACCGTACCACGTTTCATTGAGTCTTCAACTGAACGTACGATCAGGCGCTCACCTAACTCTGCTGCGCGTTGGTCGCGGAAGTCCAATACTTCTTGATAGTTGTGGCCTGTATCAATATGCATGAGTGGAAACGGGAACTTACCTGGGCGAAAAGCTTTTTCAGCTAAACGCAAAATACACAGAGAATCTTTGCCACCTGAGAATAGCAATACAGGGTTGCTACATTGCCCTGCGACTTCACGCAGAATGTAAATGGCCTCTGACTCTAGCCAGTCTAAATGAGATAAAGGTTGTTTAGTCGTTGTCATATTCTTAGGTTTCAAAATCAAAATTACTACATGAGACGCAGCTATCAAAAGTAGCTGAATGCTATAAAATTATTTCTTTACATGTAATCCACACTCTTTGCTATTGGGGTCTTCCCACCACCAGCGGCCAGCACGGACATCTTCACCCATTGCAATCGCTCGCGTGCATGGCGCACAGCCTATGCTTGGGTAAAATTGGTCATGCAGTTTATTGTATGGCACATCAAACATGCGGATATATGCCCACACTTCTTGCTCTGTCCAGTTGCTAAGCGGGTTAAACTTTTCTAACTGATTGCCACTGTCAAACTCGCGAAATGGCAAATTAACACGCGTGGTTGATTGCTCTGCACGCATGCCTGTGACCCATGCTTTTTTACCTTTTAAAGCACGTTGTAAGGGCTCAACTTTACGCATAAAACAACAAGCTTTGCGTAAATCGATGGACTCATAGAACGCATTGATGCCATTGGTTCTAACATAGCTTTCTACCGCATCTGATTGCGGGAAAAAGATTTTAAGCTTGGTATTGTAAGTTTGCTCTGTTTTGGCAATTAAGTCGTAAGTTTCAACAGGTAAACGGCCAGTGTCTAGTGAGAAAATCTCAATCGCAATTTTTTGGCGCTGAATGATGTCTGTTAACACCATATCTTCAGCACCAAAACTATTAGCAAAAGTGACTTCATTGGCACCAAGCTCGCTAGCGGCATTGCTTAGTAATACAATCACTTCACTCGCTTTTTGATTAACACTTGCTACTAGTGCATCAGTGAGTGTTGGTCTAGTAGCTGGGTTGTTTGCACTTGGTTTGAGCATCACAACTGAGCCTAAATCTACATCAGTGCTCATTTACGCGCCTCTGTTGTAACGCTTAAATACAGGGCGTGGTTCATCAACCGCACCTTGGTATGGTTTAGTAAAATCATTCAAACTGGCAATCGCTTCTTGTGCTGAGCGGTCAGCACGTACTAAGTAGCTAGTAAAGCCACTACGTTTCAAGAAATATAGTTGATCGCGTAATACATCACCAAATGCACGTAATTCATTTTTAAAGCCAAAGCGCGTACGTAGCAAGTTACCTAATGAAAAAATACGGCCATCGGCAAAGCGCTCAACAAATATCGCGATGATAGGTAGCGTGTTCAAGTCTGCTTGATGTTGAGTCAAGTTTTCTAAAATTTCATGTGTCGCTAACCAAACACCAATTTCACCTTGCGCAATACGGTTTTTAAACTCATCGCTGCGTGCAATAAATACACTTAACGGCAGAATAATTTTGCCAGTGGCTGGAATCACTGTATCCGCAATTTGTGCATCAGTCACTGTGGCTTCCCCAGTGAGTTTAAATAAAACAACTTTACCTGCTTGTTTGCGCTCTTCTACTTGAGTGGCTGGTAACTGAATCAATGTCCAGTCATCCTCTACCAAGCTAGCAACGCCATTGTTCAGTTTAATTAAATTACTCATGCTACAACCTCATTTTTTGCATAGACATGTGCTTTGAATGGGGCAACACCCAAGCGGCGCACAGTATCAATAAATCTTTCTTCAGGTGTACGTTCTTGAATGTAAACCTCAATTAGTTTTTGCACGACACTAGGCATTTCATCCGCAGAGAATGAAGGCCCAATCACAGTACCAATGCTTGCATCGTTGCCTTGTTTGCCACCGATAGTAACTTGATACCACTCAGAGCCATCTTTATCTACACCAAGAATACCGATATGACCTACATGGTGATGACCACAAGCGTTCATACAGCCTGAGATGTTAAGCTCAATATCACCGATATCGTGTAGATAGTCCAAGTTATCAAACTGCATTTGAATCGCTTTGGCGATAGGAATGCTCTTTGCGTTTGCAAGCGAGCAGAAGTCTCCGCCTGGGCAGCAAATGATATCTGTCAGCAAACCAATGTTTGGGCTTGCTAAACCGTTAGCGCGTGCTTTTTCCCATAATGCAAATAAATCGCTTAATTTGACATCAGCCAATATCAAGTTTTGCTCATGAGATGAACGTAACTCACCAAAGCTATACTCGTCAGCGAGGTCTGCCACAGCCCACATTTGCTCAGATGAGATATCGCCAGGCGCTTGACCATGTGGCTTGAGCGAAAGGGTAACAGCACGGTAGCCTGCTTGTTTGTGCGCATGTACGCAACGTTTAACCCATGCAGCAAATGCTGGATTGCTTGCAATCGCCGCATCAAAGCTGGCATCATGAGCTGGTACGTTTTCATAAGGCATTGCATCAAAATGCTGCGCAACGCGTGCTAATTCAGCTTCGGTAATCGTGTTATCTGTGTCTTTAAGGTGCGCCCACTCGGCTTCAACTTGTTGACGGAATTCATCGATGCCTAAGGCTTTGACTAAAATCTTGATACGCGCTTTGTATATATTGTCACGACGGCCATGTAAGTTGTACACGCGGATCACTGCTTCGCAGTATGTGAGGGCATGTTGCCACTCAAGATGTTCACGAATGACTGTGCCTAAGATAGGGGTGCGACCTAAGCCACCGCCAACCCATACCTTGATCGCTACTTGGTTGTTGCTGTCACGGTAGAATTCTAAACCAATGTCGTGGGCTTGCACCAAAGCACGATCGTTTTTAGTACCAGAAACTGCAATTTTGAATTTACGTGGTAATAAAGCGAACTCAGGATGAAAGGTGCTCCATTGGCGCATAATCTCAGCAATGGCACGTGGGTCGATGACTTCATCAGGTGCTACACCTACGAATTGATCCGTTGTGATGTTACGAATGCAGTTGCCAGATGTTTGAATCGCATGCATTTCAACTGTGGCTAAATCAGCCAAGATTTCAGGTACATCTTCTAGTTTAGGCCAGTTTAATTGCAAGTTTTGGCGTGTACTAAAGTGACCATAACCTTTGTCATATTTTTTTGAAATATCACCAAGTTTGCGCAATTGCTTGCTTGATAACATGCCATAAGGCACCGCGATGCGAAGCATCGGCGCCTGACGTTGAATATATAGCCCATTTTGTAAGCGTAGTGGACGGAATTCGTCTTCTGATAATTCACCAGCCAAATAGCGGCGAGTTTGGTCGCGATATTGGGTAACGCGTTCATCAACAATCTGTTGATCTATTTCATCGTATTTATACATAATATATAGTGCTTTTTAAACTAACTTTTAAATTAAACTAAAACGAACTTCAAGCCAATCACCAGTAAGAGTGTGGCTAAAATTAGACGTAATATTTTCTCTGGAATTCTTACACTTAAGTGGCTTCCGACCCATATTCCAGGTAAGGATCCAATGAGTAATGTGCCTAACAGTTCAAAGTTGACGTGCCCAAGCGTCCAATGACCGAAACCAGCAACTGCGGTTAACGGGATTGCATGCGCTAAATCTGTCCCTACCACTTTGAGCGTGCTCATCTTAGGGTAAAGAAAGAGCAGTGCCAGTGTTCCAAGTACACCAGCACCTACTGAAGAAATTGTCACTAGCGCACCCAGTATTATGCCAGTAAATATGGTCGCTGGGATTTGAATTTTGTTAAAACGACCACTACTAATGACACTATCTTCGATTTCGCGTATTTTTTTTCTCGTTAAATAGCTACGAATAATCAATGCGATAGAGGTCAAAATCAGGGCAACACCCAATGTAAAGGTGATAATGCCTGAAATGTCTTTTTCAATTTGAATGAGATGCTTAATCACAAAAATGGTGATTACCGCAGAAGGTAAGCTACCCACTGACATCCAAGTGACAACACGCCAATCTACAGATTTGTGTGTGTTGTGGTGTACAAATACGCCGCCAGTCTTAGTAATTGCGGCATATAGTAAGTCTGTGCCTACAGCAACTGTTGCTTTGAATCCAAATAAAAATACTAATAGGGGCGTCATCAGTGAACCGCCACCAACGCCAGTGATGCCAACCAGCATGCCGACTGCAAAGCCCGAAATAATATAACCCAATTCCATGTGGAGTACCTGATCATCATAAACTTAATTTAGTCGCGCACTATAGCAGTGAATAGCTTATTCTTTTAAGAATATGTTATTCTATGGATATATTATTTAGTTATATAGCGTGATGGTTTGGGGTCGAAGTTACGGGCTTTAAACTCAATATTTATTTTAAAGATGAGCTAAAAAAAAGAAATTAATCCAAATGAAATTACATCAGTTACGGTATTTGCATGAAGTAGTGAAGCAAGGGTTAAATATTACCAGTGCAGCCGATGCTTTATACACATCACAACCTGGTGTTAGCAAGCAAATCCAATTAATTGAAGAAGAGCTTGGACTGCAAATATTTAAACGTAATGGTAAGCGTTTAACGGGCTTAACTGAGCCAGGCCAGCAAATTATTGCCTTAGCTGATAAAGTGATGCGTGATATTGAAAATATTAAGCGTGTAGGGGAAGAGTTTAGTGATGTTGAGACTGGCACATTAACGATTGCCACAACGCATACTCAAGCACGCTATAAGCTACCCGCTGCGGTTAAAGCCTTTATGACTAACTATCCTCGAGTTAAGCTTAATATTCATCAGGGTAATCCAAGTCAGGTTGCCGAGCAGGTTGAAAATGGGGAGGCTGATATTGGGATTGCGACTGAGTCTATCAGCGATAGAGAAAGTTTGCTGTGCTTGCCTTGTTATCACTGGAATCGATGTGTGGTCGTGCCACACGGACACCCTTTGCTCACAGATGGACCTTTAACATTAGAGAAACTAGCGAGCTACCCACTCATTACTTATGACTTTGCGTTTACTGGTGGCACTTTAGTGTCAAAAACGTTTTCTGATGCAGGATTAACCCCTAATGTAGTGCTGACTGCGATTGATGCTGATGTAATTAAGACCTATGTGACGTTGGGCTTGGGGGTAGGTTTGCTGGCAAATATGGCTTATGATCCTGAGCGTGACACGCATTTAGCAAAAATAGATGTTGATCATTTGTTTGCTGATAGCACGACATACTTAGGTGTGCGTAAAGATGCGTTTTTACGTGCGTACATGTATGGTTTTATTGAGCTGATTGCGCCGCATTTTAATCGTGCGGAGGTAAATCAGGCGCTTAAGATCGCTGACTAAATTTAGAACGGGTGAACGCTATGCGTACGGTGAAATTTAGATTTGACCTTATTTTTTTATCGGTCATCGTATTCTTCATGGCTTCGTGTAGTGTTAGTAAGCCGAATTTAGCTTCTAAAGACATTGTGCTGATTGGTCAAGTTAGGCCTGGCATGCCTGCTATTGATCCTGCTACTGCCATTTACGAGTTGCCAGTAAATGCAGGGGTAAGTTACCAAGATGTTGTAGAAAGCTTGAAAAGTATTTCAGAGGGGATGAACTTTGTTAACCCCGCTAACTTTCCTATAGGTGAGCATATGAAGTTGCGTGGGGAAGATCCGCAAGGGATTAAAGAAGTGCGCTCATTTTGTAATTTGAGCATGGGGACGGAAATCATTGTAGATCATCCTGAGTTTTTGGTATTTGCACCTTGTAGAATTGCGATTTACGAAAAGCTAGATGAACATAAAAAACGCCAGCTTTATATCGCGATGGATAGGCCGACTTTTGATTTACAAAGCATCAAATCGCCAACTGAACGTGCAAAGAAATCTGCACAAGAGTTAGAAACCAAGCTTCTTGAAATCATGGATAGAGCGCGTAAGGGTGACTTCTAATGACTTGCTGTATTGGCTATCACTATTTATTAACGTTTATGACTAAAATTAGGTAATCACTTCATGGCTAACCCCATTTTAATCGCAAAAAATAATGAAATATCAAGTGTTATCTTGCCTAGAATGGCAAACCGTCATGGCCTAATTGCTGGCGCAACGGGTACAGGTAAAACTGTCACATTGCAGACGCTGGCAGAGGGCTTCTCAAAAATTGGTGTGCCCGTATTTATGGCTGACGTTAAAGGCGACTTGTCTGGTATGTCTCAGCAAGGCGGTGGTAATGCGCGAGTTGAAGCTAGAGTTCAGCAGTTGGCAATTTCTGACTTTAGTTATGCGAAATGCCCAGTTACATTTTGGGATATGTTTGGAGAAAAAGGCCATCCTGTTCGCACGACAATTGCCGAAATGGGGCCATTGTTACTCGCACGTTTATTGAATTTAAATGATGTGCAGGCTGGTGTACTTAACGCAATTTTTAAAATTGCCGATGATAAAGGCTGGTTACTGTTGGATTTGAAGGATCTGCGCGCAATGATGCAGCATGCTTCTGAGAACTCATCAGCGTATCAAGCTCAATATGGCAATATTTCTGCGGCAAGTGTAGGCGCGGTGCAGCGTGCGTTATTGCAACTTGAAACGCAAGGAGCCGATAAACTATTTGGTGAGCCAGCACTTAACTTAGATGATTTGATGCAAACGGATGAGCAAGGTCGTGGGATCGTTAATATCTTAATGAGTGACAAGTTATTTAATTCGCCGCGCATTTACGCCACGCTGCTATTGTGGCTGTTGTCCGAACTGTTTGAAAAGCTACCTGAAGCAGGGGATTTAGATAAACCTAAATTAGTGTTCTTTTTTGATGAAGCACATTTGTTATTTAATGATGCGCCATCCGTATTGCTAGAAAAAGTTGAGCAAGTAGTTCGTCTGATTCGCTCTAAAGGGGTTGGTGTGTATTTTGTGAGCCAAAATCCGCTAGATATCCCTGATGCCGTTTTAGGGCAATTAGGGAACCGTGTTCAGCATGCATTACGTGCTTTTACACCACGAGACCAAAAAGCCGTGAAATCTGCCGCAACGACATTTAGGTCTAACCCAAAGTTAGATGTGGCTAGTGTGATTACAGAGCTTGGAGTAGGCGAGGCGCTGGTTTCATTCTTGGATGAAAAAGGGATTCCGACACCTGTTGAACGCACATTTGTTTGTCCGCCAGGTAGCCGTATTGGCCCAGCAACTGATGCTGAACGTATTGAGTCTATCAGGACTTCAGTGTTGAATAACGTATACGAGAAACAAGTGGATCGTGAGTCTGCTTATGAGATTTTAAAGGCCCATGTTGATGCAACTGCAGCTGCAGATGCAGAACTCGCTGCATCCTCAAGTAAAAAACAACCTGTAAGCCGTTCTGATGGCATATTAGAGGCCGCTGCAAAAAGTGCTGCGCGAGCGATTGGCTCGCAATTAGGTAGACAAATTATCCGTGGCATATTGGGTAGTATTTTAGGTGGGCGTAAGTAATTGCAAATTATTGTACAAGCAGGGTTTGCTGAGCAAACCATTACCAAATCACGTTTTATTGCAATGGCTGTGTCATGTGCTTCAGAGCGAGAAGTCGGACAAGCCTTACGTGCTTTAGCTGCCAAGCACCAAAATGCACATCATCTTGCTTATGCTTTCAGGCTAAAAACAGAAGAGGGTATTGTTCAGCGTTTTTCAGATGCAGGCGAGCCTTCAGGCACAGCAGGTATGCCTGTGTTGAAACTATTGGAAGGTCGCAATCTGATTAATGTATGTGTTGGTGTAATTAGATATTATGGTGGCATTAATCTAGGTACAGGCGGTTTGGCACGTGCTTATGGTGGTACGGCTAAACTTGCGCTGGATTCAGCAGACGTGGCAGATTATGTGGAAATGAAAACTATTAATCTCACTATTGCTTATAATCAAATGGATTTTGTGACAAGGGCATTATCAAAGTGTAATGGTGCGATTGTTGATAAAGTATTTAATGAGCATGTAGATTTGATTGTTTCGTTACCAGCAAATGATGTAGGTGATTTCATCAGTAGATTTTCACTTAAAAGCTATTAAACAGCATATTTTTGTTGATACTTAGTATCAAAATATAATCAATTCTTAAGGTAAATATGGTCAAATCAGCGCAAGTGCAAGCAGCAACTAGTTATGAAATATCAGCATGGGTGTTGACTGGATTTGCCTTGTTCTGTGTGCTGAAATTTAGCCTGTTGCCAGCATTGATGGCAGGTCTACTGGTGTATCAGTTGGTACACATGATTACGCCCTATATTTCACGTAAATTTCCTAGTAAGCGGCCAAGTAATTATTCTAAACTTTGGGCAGTAGGTATTTTAGTATTTATTATTGTGAGCTTACTTTCACTGGCAGGTGCAGGTTTAATAGCGTTTTTGAGATCTGATGCGGGCAGTTTGACTGTGTTGTTGGCTAAAATGGCACAAATACTAGAAGATTCACGAAAAATACTACCTGCTTGGCTATTAACGCATTTACCTGCTGATGCCATTACTTTTAAAGAGATGTTAACTACATGGCTACGTAGCCATGCCGATGAGTTGCAAGTGGTAGGTAAAGAAGCGGGGCGTGTCACTGCACATATTCTAATTGGTATGATTGTGGGTGGTATGTTGGCGCTACGTGAGGCTGTATCGGTTGAGCACTTTAAGCCATTTTCTGGAGCATTGTATGCCCGTTGTGCTTTGCTGAGTGATGCTTTTAAACGTGTGGTATTTGCTCAGATACGGATATCAGCGATTAATACGTTTTTTACGGCCATTTATTTAGCAGTGGTACTACCTTTAATGGGCGTACATTTGCCCTTGGTTAAAACGATGATTGCCATTACTTTTGTGGTTGGCTTAATTCCAGTGATTGGTAATTTAATTTCAAATGCTGTCATTGTAGTGGTGAGTTTGAGTCAGTCCCTTGCTGTCGCACTTGGCTCTTTGTTCTATTTAGTGATTATTCATAAGTTTGAATACTTCTTAAATGCACGTATTGTTGGGAATCAGATTCGTGCCAATGCATGGGAGTTATTGATTGCAATGTTGTGTATGGAGGCTGCTTTTGGCTTAATAGGAATTGTAGCCGCACCTATTTATTATGCGTATATTAAGGCTGAGCTTCGTGCACGCGATCTGATTTAAATTAACTCCTTTGATTATCTTGATTACCAGTGTTGACAGCGCTACTAAGCGTTAATGTTGTATTAACACTTAGTAGCGCTTCCTAAATTATAAAACATTAGAGAATAATATGATTGTGCTCGCCACGCTCATAAACAATGTGAGCTCTACCTACTAGTAATGGGTCTAATGATCCAATTGCGTCAATATCTTTATTTGTGTAGGGCAGTTTGTGTAATACATAGCGCATCGCATTAAGGCGTGCCCGTTTTTTACAATCAGACTTAATCACGGTCCAAGGTGAATCAGCGGTATCTGTATGAAAGAACATCGCTTCTTTTGCTTTAGTGTAGTCGTCCCATTTGTCGAGTGAGGCTAAGTCGATGGGGCTGAGCTTCCACTGTTTGAGTGGATGCATTTCTCGCTCTTTAAAACGTCTGCGTTGCTCTGAACGGCTGACAGAGAACCAAAATTTAATCACATGAATACCACACCGCGTGAGGTTACGTTCAAAGTCTGGCGCTTGACGCATAAACTCGAGATACTCATCATTGTTACAAAAGCCCATGACACGTTCTACACCAGCACGGTTATACCAAGAGCGGTCAAATAATACAATTTCACCAGCGGTTGGCAGTTCAGAAACGTAGCGCTGAAAGTACCATTGACCTCGTTCGACTTCGCTAGGCTTTTCAAGCGCAACTACGCGCGCACCACGAGGGTTTAGATGTTCCATAAATCGCCTGATTGTGCCACCTTTGCCTGCCGCATCACGTCCCTCAAATAAAATCACAACACGCTGACCTGTTTCTTTGACCCAAGCCTGTAGCTTTAGTAATTCTACTTGTAGGTGGTATTTTTGTTTTTCGTAAGATTTTCGTGAGAGCAGGTTTTGGTATGGGTACCCACCATCTCGCCAGTCTTTAGCTAATGCTTGATCATTACGTAACCTTGATTTGATCGTATTGGCGTCTTTAATCACACTTAGCGCTTTACTTAGCGCGGCCGCATCGTCGGGTGATGCGCCTTCTAAAATGGTATGCAATGCGTCGGGGAGCGTTGATAAATCATTGCTAGAAATGCGTTGAATAATATCCTGCACTGCCTCGAATTTACCCTCTTGAGCCGCAACTATGTTTTCATTGACGGCGAAGTTTTCAATACTGTCGACATTATTATCTGGCGCAGTGTCACCTGATGACACTTTACTCTTCTTTGAGAAGCCACTAGCTGGCTTTGTGGTCGCTTCTTTTAAAGCGTTACTTGGGTTACTCTCTTTTTGCTTCGTTGCCATAAAATAATCCTCAACCATATTAAGGATATTCTTATCCCTATATATTCATATGTCAAACGGCTAAACCAATAAAAGTGCTTTGTTTGAGCATAATCAAACAAAGCACTTTTATCTTTACTTAAACCCCATCTAATAATCAATACTCTTGATCATTAGGTGGAGACGTGGCTATATTCACCATAGTCTATTTATTTAAGTAGATAGAATCGTTTTTCCAGTGTTTTTCCGTTGTTAATTTTGTCGAGTTGTCCACCAACTGATTCACTTAAAGCAGTGAGCCTTTCATCTGGGTGTGGATGGGTTTTAAATAACAAAGCAACGCTTGAGTCACCATTGCTTGATTGCCCCAACGTTTGCAATACATCAGTCAAGCCATACGGTTCGTAACCTGCGCGTGTTGCGTAACTTAAACCCAATCGATCAGCTTCGTATTCGGCCGTTTTGTCTAAGCTTCTAGCACTGATTTCTGCGCCACTGCCAATCGCTTTGCTAATGACGGCATTATCTTTTGCATATTTGTCACTTAAAAATCCAGCGCCAATATTCAAAAGCTGTTGTTTTTGTAATACTTTGAGCTGGTGTTTTTTGACTACATGGGCAATTTCGTGTCCTAATACACCAGCAAGTTGTGCTTCATTTTGCAGTTTTCGATACAGGCCTTTGGTGAGCATAATGTAGCCACCAGGTGCTGCGAACGCATTTAAATCGTCACTCTCAATCACACCAAAGCGCCAAGGTAACTCTGGACGTTCAGATTGTGATGCAACCCAGCGACCTACCGAGTTTACATATTTTTGTAGTGCTGCATCTTTTACTAGTGGCGCTGCACCTAGTAAATTACCTGCAATTTCGCGTCCAAGGCTGATTTCTTCTGCGGTGCTGGGATTTTTCCAGTTGAACGCTGCTTCTGAGCTGGTTGTTGTATGATTAGGTTTAGCACTTTCAGTGTTGCTATTAGCCTCAGTGGGGCTTGCTTGGCTTTCTGATTTTTGGCCAATTTCTTTTTCTACAGCATCTTTGAGCGCACCTTTTAAATCAAATGCCGCGCTTTGTAGGCTAGCAAGGCCTAATAAGCCTGCGACTAAGAATGAAATGAGGCGGTGTTGGTGTGTTGTAGTGATGTTTTTGATTGTTTGGTTCGGGCTCATTGAGCACCACCTTTCACTTCTTTTAAGTTCTTAAAAGCTATACTGTTTAAATTACCCGCCTTGGCGAAGGCGCGGCCTTTTTCTGCACTTAATGTGTAGCTTTCTAATGTTTTAATTTCTTCTTCATTAAATTTAGCTGCTTTTAATTCTTGTTCACTCAGGCCTCGTACGCCTGTTGTTGATACTACCTGTCCTGTACCTGCGCGACCGCTAGCCACAGCTAGTACGCCAGCAGTTTGGTTGCTACTTGTTGCCGCACCACGTTTCACTGAAAGTAAGCGCACCCAGCCTGAGCTTTTTTTTGCTTTGACTTGTAGCCAGGCGCCTTGTTTTTTAATGATGTCTAAACTTTCGCCACGTACAAAGCTACCAGTGATTTTTGCATCGGCATATGGCTCCGTGCGCAAACTATCATTTTTAAGCGCACTGCCTTTTTCAGCGGCAGTGCTCATGCCTACGTAAAGTAAAGGGATTAAGCTGGTCGTGATTAACGCGTGTTTTAGGTAATGTTTCATTGGTTTTCACCTTCTAATATATCTAATTTGATAATGGCTTGAGCAAACAAACCTCGCCATTGGTTTGCCATCGGTTTTGCTGTGTTGAGTGTGCCAGCATGCAGTATATAACGCACAGTTGTATTACTAGGTATACCTGTATTCTGTACGAGTTGATTGAGTTGCTCCCCAAGCTTTTTGGCGTTTTGTTCAGCTTTAGTCGCAGCAACCTCATCATCATGACGATAAGCCCAGTTGACGATAATCATGTCGCTAAATAGACCCCATATTCCACTTTGTGTACCTTTTAAAATTTCTACAGTACCTTGTTGGTGTGCAGTACCTTGTTGATGCAGTTCATGCTCAATTTTATGTTGTAGTTTTTTGAGTATGCTATCACTTAGTGGTTCTTGTGTTTCAAACACAATTGGCATGAGCAGAATCGCCGCACCTTTTTTGCCTGATTCAACGTCATTTGCTAATAGCCGTTGCATAGCGCGGTCGTTCGCTAGTGCATATATTTTTGCCACACTAAAATACATAATTGCCCAAGCAATCGGGCCAGTTAAATCTAAGTAAGTGTTTGTAAAGTTAATCGCAAGGTAAGAAAGCGTAATCAGTATAATTTGGCTACTACCGAAAATGGTTGTTACTTTGTCTCGGTCTACATTGCGGAAAAACGCCAGTGCAGTTAGCCAAACCAATGTCAGACTCATGAGTATATAAGGTGTTTTCCCGCGCCAAACTTTTAAATAATCATTGTGTTTAACGTTATCAATCGCAGTTGCCAGTATTTCTACCCCAGGGTGGGCTTTTGCCATGGCTGTTGCTTTAAGGTCAAACAACGAAGGTGCTGTAGAGCCGATAATCACAATTTTGTCTTTAAACTCATTAGGTGGGCGTTTTTTCACTTTGCTCGCCATATCTGCGTAAACATCACTGAAGGTTGCAAACTGGTAGGTAAAGGGTTTGCCACGCCAATTAATGAGCATGTTTTGTGGAAGACTGTCTGAGCTATTCTCTACAAAATTCCCGACAGCTAAAGGTAAGGATGGCAGGACCCAACCATTTTCATCATGCCAGAGCCTGTATTCACGCACAATGCCGTCTTTATCTGGGTATATGTTGTGGGTGCCTAAGTGATTTGAGTTTAGCGCGGCTTCAAAATGCGGTAGAACGATTGCAATGGGTTTAGTGGCAGTGTCTAAGTCTGCGATTAGCCCAGTGCGTTTAATACCTGGAATCATGTCAGGTGTGACCTGGCTTAAGTGGTCATTCGCTTCAGAAAGCCTTAGCATCGGGAAAAAGGTATTTTGAGTACTGGCAATCACTTCGTCAAAATATGCATCACTATCAGGGTTATAAACATCTGCGTCACTAAACAGTATGTCAAACACCACGGCTTTGGGCTGTTGCGCTTCAATGTTTTCTAAAAACTCGCCTAATACTTGCCTTGGCCAGGGCCAGCGACCATATTCAGCGGACATGGCGCTTAATGATGCTTCATTGATATCAACAATTATTATGTCAGCATCTGGCTTTGGCGCCATAATGCGGTTCTTTACCATCATATCAAACGCGCGGTCTCGCATGTTTTCACCTACGTGAAACACGCTCGCGTCTAATAAAACCAACACAGTGAGCAATGCACTTAAATACAAGTAAAAGCTGTTGTGTAGTCTGCGGATTATGTAAGTTAGCCACTGGTTTAATAGTAGTTTGAGTTTAAGCACGATAAGCCTAATAAGATTAATAATAGGTTTAAGTTTGGCATAATCTGAAGTATTTTAAAAATGGTCTTTTGAAAACTTTTGCTAATTTTGACTTTAAGTATCAATCTCTAATGCTTACTAAGTTACGCACGCAAACTATTTTATAAGTGATTTTATAAGGCGCCTAAACAAGCATCGGGTATAATTTAGCCTATGGTACAAATCATTATATTAATTATTTCATTGGCTATTCTTTTGTTGCTTTTATTGCAGATGTGGCGAGAAAGTAAAATTGATCGCAATATCTTGATACTGCAACAGCTAGAAGAAAAGCATAGAGCGATGTTGCTTGATTTTAACGATGGCTTAAATAAACTTGGTGACAGGTTAAGCAGTGCGACCAATGAAACCAGTGAGCGTCTGCGCAATAGTGTGGCCACTGAGTTACAGGCAACGCGTGATGCGATGCAGACGCTACAATTAGCGCAAAACAACAGTCTTTCTCAAACACGTGAAACCGTGTTGGAAAAGCTACACACGACTTTGGCAGAGCAGGGTAAGGCTGAGCAGGAGTTAATCCAGTCAACTATGCGCAACGCGACTTTTCAGCTTACTGCAAGTATTGAAGGCTTAACAAAATCTGTAGATGGTCGATTAGAGCAAATTGGTGGCAAAGTATCTGAGCGCTTAGATGAGGGCTTCAAAAAAACCAATCAAACCTTTATGGATGTCATGGCGCGCCTTGCAACCATTGATGAAGCGCAAAAGAAAATTGATGGCTTAACCACTAATGTAGTGAGTTTGCAGGAGTTGTTAGGAGATAAACGCTCACGAGGTGCCTTTGGTGAAGTGCAGCTAGAAGCCTTAGTGCGTAACGTATTGCCAGTGAATTCTTTTGCAATGCAGCATACTTTTGAAAATGGTACGCGTGCTGATTGTGCGTTGTTTTTACCTGAGCCTACTGGCGTGGTGGCGGTAGATAGTAAATTTCCGCTGGAAAACTATCACCGCATGTTAGATAACAAACTAAGTGATGCAGAAAAACTTATTGCTGAAAAGCAATTTAAATCCGATGTTAAAAAGCATGTAGATGACATTGCAACTAAATACATTATTTCTAATGTGACTTCAGATGGTGCAGTAATGTTTATTCCTGCGGAGGCTGTATTTGCCGAGCTGCACGCCTATCATGCCGATGTCATTGAATATGCCATGAATAAACGCGTGTGGGTGGTTTCGCCTACCACCTTAATGGCAGTGCTTAATACTGCCCGTGCCGTGTTAAAAGACGTTGAAACGCGTAAACAGGTACATGTCATTAAAGAGGAGTTGGGTAAACTCAGCAAAGATTTTGGGCGTTTTGATCTGCGCATGAAAAAGCTTGCTGATAACATCAGGCAAGCACATGAAAATGCGCAGGATGTGCATATCTCTAGCCAGAAGATTTCACAAAGATTTGCACAAATCGAACGTGTAGAGTTAACTAAAAACATACCCGATTTATTAGATATTATTGATGATAAAACAGATTAACTAAATGAAAATTAAACTATTTTACTTTGCAAGACTTAAAGAAACACTGAAGTACTCTACAGAAGATTTAGAGCTACCAGATGAATCATTCACCATTCTGAAATTAAAAGCGTTACTCGCTAAACGTGGTGATGTTTGGGGGCAAATGTTGATGGGTAAGCTTAAAGTCCGTGCAGCCATTAATCATGAGCTTGTAGATGATAAAGCGCTGATTAACGATGGTGATGAGGTGGCGTTTTTCCCACCAGTCACTGGCGGTTAACTGTCTTATAGTAGGAGCGGTCATTGACCGCGAACTTGGCTAATAAAACCCCTTCGCGGTCAATGACCGCTCCTACAAATGTAGGGTTTATATGATTTGTTTTAGAGATGCTTAGATGACAGTAAGGGTGCAAACAGAAGATTTTGATGTCGGTCTAGAAATCAATCAGCTACGTCAATCACGTAAAGATATTGGCGCGGTTGTCAGCTTTGTAGGGTTGGTGCGCGATTTGAACGAGGGCGATGAAGTATCACAGCTCACCCTTGAGCATTATCCAGGCATGACGGAGAAATCTTTAAGTTCGATTATTGATCAAGCAAAAGCACGATGGAATATTTTCGATGCCTTAGTCGTGCATCGTGTTGGCACATTGCAACCTAGCGATCAAATAGTGCTGGTGGTAGTGAGCAGTGCGCATCGCGGAGATGCGTTTTCAGCTTGTGAATTTATGATGGATTATCTCAAAACAGAAGCACCATTCTGGAAAAAAGAAGCTAATTCAAAAGGTGAACATTGGATAGAGGCAAAATCAGCAGATGATATGGCTCGTGACCGTTGGAATATAGAAAAATAATATGCAAAAAACATTAATACCTCAACAGCTAACTCTCAATGTGGCATTGGAGCAATTCAACTTTGCTGACACATCAGAACTGCTTGTTGAAAAACACGATAACGCCCAATATCAAGCATGGGTAGCCCAAGCAGAGGCTAAAAAGGCGGCTGAGTTTGGGTTAAGCATTCAGCAATCTGGCTTTAATTTGCTTGCTTTGGGTGAACCTGGGTCTGGTCGAACTACCCTGATGACCAGCGTGATGCATGATGCTGCAAAAAAGTGGTCAGCAGCAAGTGATTTAGTCGCACTATACCAGTTTGACGGCAACGGAAAGCCCCTGTTTATCAAGTTGCCAGCGGGGGCAGGTGTACAGTTAAAACAAGCGTTGGATAGTTTTGTACGCGTTTTTGCCAAAGACCTTGCAAGCTTATTAGAAGCCAAAGTGCAGCAAAACTCGATTGCACCCTTGCAGATTTTCTTAGAAGGGCAGTTGAGCACAGTTAAAGCCAGCCTTACTTTGATCGATGCAGACAAAATGCCAACGCATTATTTTAATGCGCTACAAAAAGATATATTAGAGACACTCGAAAATATACAGCCCACGACAAGTGCTGATGGTGAAAGTAACCTTGAAGCACTCATCTCTGAAAGCTTCTTCGGCCGCTATCGTGCCAACGTGTTGGTAGAACACCATGCAACACAACATGCACCAGTGCTTTATGATAATGACCCCAGTTTACAGTCTTTATTTGGCGGTATAGAAGGCGCAAGTGAAGCTAGTAATATCCCTGATTTTATGCGTTTACGAGCAGGCAATCTAATGCGCGCTGATGGCGGTACGTTATTACTACATTTGCGTGACATTCTTGCTGATGAACAAAATGGCACACATATCCTTGAAAAATTGCACCGATTCTTACGAAATGGCACCTTGCAAATTGAAGACTTAAGCAGTAGTGGTAATCAAGGTAGTAGCCTGATTAGTGCACAAGCGGCAATACCAGTTTCAGTCAAAATTGTATTGATAGCCACCCGTGAAGATTACTATGAGCTATTAAGTGTAAAGCCAGACTTTTTTGATTTCTTCCCCATCAAAATAGAGTTTGCTGACCAAGTAAAAGCCAGCCCTGAGAACTATGCGGCTTATGCATCATTTATTGCCCATAAGTGCCGCCAACATAACTGCTGTCACGTCACCGCAGAAGCGGTCGCTGTTTTATTACAAGCAATGCATCGCTTAATTGAAGATCAAACAAGGCTCAGTACCAAGTTTGCAGTGCTTGAAAAACTGCTTTTAGAAAGTGCAGCAGCAGCTAACCTGCGTGGTGCAGAATTGGTAGAAGTAGAAGACGTAAAATCAGCCATACAGCGCAAATATGCACGCCACAGTTACATTGAGGCACATATGCGAGACTCTATTGTAGATAAAGAGCTCATTATTAGTGTGCATGGCGAATGTATCGGCCAAATTAACGGCCTAACACATATCGATTTATCTGAAGCAAGCTTTGGCTCACCTGTGCGCATTTCTGCCAATTGCTATCCTGGTAGCCGCGGTGTGCTGACCATTGACCGTGAAGTGAGTATGAGTGGCCCTACACATGATAAAGGCGTCATGATTTTACAAAGCTGGCTACATGCTAACTTTGCACTGTTGAATCCACTTAACCTCACAGCCTCTCTTGTATTCGAGCAAGAGTACAGCGGTGTGGATGGTGATTCAGCCTCATGTGCAGAGCTATTTGCATTACTTTCATCGCTCACACAAGTGCCAATTAAACAAGGTATCGCCGTCACTGGCGCACTTAATCAGCATGGCGAAGTGCTGCCAGTCGGAGGCCTTAATGAAAAAATTGAAGGCTATTTCAGAGTGTGTAAAGAAATTGGCTTAGATGGTAAGCAAGGTGTGCTGATGCCAGAGCGCAATATGCGCCATCTCATGCTCAGTGACGAAGTGATTCAAGCGGTTGAAAATGGTCAATTTCACATCGCCACCATGAATAATGTCGCCGATGGTATTTTGTATCTAACAGGTCGTAGCTTGCAGGAAGTAAATGATCTTGCAGAAGTTGTGCTTCATGATTTCAAGAAAATACTAGAAACCAACCTACCTAAAAGATCTGCTTAAAATCACATAACTAACGTTTAATCATTACCAATGGCAAATGAAACTGATAGCAAATGCAGGCTAGATAAATGGCTCTGGGCTGCCCGTTTTTTTAAAACACGTAGCCTAGCTACCACTGCCATTGATACTGGCAAAGTCCATGTGGATGGCGACCGTGTAAAACCTGCAAAAGAAGTGCATATCGGCCAAGTGATTCATATCCGTAACCGAGATTTTGAAATTGAAGTCAATGTTCTAGCATTATCTAATATACGCAAAGGCGCACCAGAAGCTGCACTACTGTATTCCGAAACTACAGAAAGTATTGCCAAGCGTGAAAATGCAAAACTTACTGGCGAGCATGATTTTGCGCAACGAGATCGAGGGACGGGGCGCCCGACTAAACGGCAGCTTAGGGATATTAAGAAGTTTACTGGCGGGGCTTATTAATGCTTTATATGGTTTTATTAAATTTTCTTTTAATGATATTTAATAAAGAAATAAGATGCAACTTTATCATCAATATGATTGATACTAGCCTGTACAATAAGCAATAATTCACTAAATCAGGTTTAAGGTCTTTGAAAATATGCAAAAAGAATATTCTGATTACACCATACATCGAAGACAAGATAAGTTAAGTATTTATCAACAAAAAGAAAAGCTTTGGTGGTCAAATGAGTTAAATCGTTGGATTTGTACTGACGCTGCACTTATTAAAGCAATCTTGGCTAACCGACAGTTCGAAGTGCCGACGTACTCAGTAGAAAAAATTATTGAAAGAATACCAGTAGATCTTGAGCATAATATTACGCTGGTAAAATATTTTCCTGTAGCGCTAGAGGGTGAGGCTCATAAGGCGATACGTAAACGCCATGCTCGCCAATTAATGCTAAATGGAGATGCTGCGCTAGAAAGTTTTAATCTAAACTTTACAATAAAACTTCAAGCACTTCAGGATGAAGCAGGCATTGTTTTTAATCTACATGACGATTTATTGATGCCTAGTATTCAGCATTTTTTTGCAATATTACTAGATATTGAATTCTCTAAACTATCCTTTTCGGATTCTATTTCTCAGATTTTAGATGAAACATTACCGCTCACTAAACGCATCAAAATTAATCACATTATTGCTGAGTTAATTAACTCGTTACCCGATGATTTAAGTTTAGATGAAAAGTATTTTCGAGTCTCAATGTTGGCATTAGGTGTTGATTCGCTTTTAGGAACACTTACCGAATCAATAGTGAATGTGTTGCTCACCCATCCAGGGCAGGCTCTGAGTAATATGTCTTGGCCAAGTGATATCTCTGTAACTGGTGTACCCGTAATTGAAAGGATACTCACGCAACCTCTAAACCTTGAGGGGCAGGCTTTTCAAGCAGGCCAAAGGTTCAGATTGTATCTAGACGCTACAGGTTATGCTGATAGCGATGAGCCCTCATACTCTCAGCTGTATTTCGGTGCTGGACGCCATGTGTGTTTGGGTATGCCAATAGGCAAAAAAATATGGAGTTTAATCGCTGCTGCGTTTGCAAATACACACAGTACAATTCAACTTCATGACGTAAGCCGTAGAGAGTTCGACAACGTATTCAACATATACAACACAATTAAGGTGAGCTTTCATGACTGAAGCACAATTAGAGCAAGATATACTCAAAGTTTTTAAAGAGTTTTCAACTAAGCATAAAGATATGGTGTTAAGTTTAGAAACGAGAATTGACGACCTTGCGTTAGACAGTCTTGATACATTAGATCTACTGATGCAAATAGATAATTATTTCAAAATCAGTCTACCTGTTGAGAGATTTGCACTGTGTAAAAACTTACAAGATGTAAAACGATTAATTCAATCTATCGCTAATATTTGAATTTGATGATTAGTTATTTTTTAAAGAAACGTAGAAACACAGCAAAAAAAATCATAGATTGCGTGGTAGCAGTCTTAGTTTTGTATTTTTTAAAGCTAAAAAAATTAGCTAAAAAAGATGTATTTCACCGTACATTTGAAAAGTTAGATAGTAGCAAGCTATTAAACAAGGTTGTGAAATATTGTGAACACAGGCACCAGCTGAGCTATCGTGAATACTTTCTGTTAGTGTTAGTGAAGCGCATGGCAAAAGTTGGGCATCCCTATGTTCCAGAGATTCTTCACAATCATCATCCAGATTTAATAGATGCAATAAAAAATAATGCTACTTTTATCGTGGTTACAGTGCATAACGGCTTCGCTTTTACCACTAAATTTATGAGCAGTCATCAGCGTCAAGTAACTACGATAGTCGCTGATCAGGACTACGTGAAAAACAAGGTATTTAAAAGAACAGGCATTAACGCAGAGATTACCCTGATAGATAGAGACCAGTATTGTTTACTCAAGTTAGTTAAAGCGCTCAATCAAAATAAAATAGTCTGTTGTGATATTGATTTTCCAAAAAATAAAAGTGATAAGTTTACATTTATTAGCCCAACGCTTTTTGTGTTAGCCAGTCAACAACAAATCCCCATGTACTTTGCCAGATATGAAATTTCTGGGCTGGGGGCATTGAGCGTGGTTTTTACTGGGCCTAATAAAATCTGCTCGCCAGAAAAAAGTGCAAACGCGTTCATAAACTTTATTAACGAAAATAGACTGCAAAAAAGAGAGCTACTTTTAGCGAAGTTTTAGCTCAGAGTAGAGCTAGGTAAGCAACAATTGGCTTATAATTATCTTTATAAAATAAATCATAAAAGATATATTCATGAGCACTAATCTTGTTTGGCATCCTCAAAAAATTAATAAGCACGACAGGGCAGCATTAAACCATCAAAAGCCCTTCGTTATTTGGCTGACTGGCCTGTCTGGCTCAGGCAAGTCTACCATAGCCAATGCATTGGACGCCTATATGTACAAACATGGTTTTCACAGTTATTTGCTGGATGGTGACAACGTCAGGCATGGTCTGAATAAAGATCTGGGGTTTGATCAGCTATCACGTGTTGAAAATATTAGGCGTATTGGTGAGGTGTCTAAACTGATGGTAGATGCAGGGTTGATTGTCATTACCGCTTTTATTTCTCCCTATTTGTCTGATCGCAACATGGTCCGCTCTATGTTTGATGATACGGAGTTTATTGAGGTATTTGTTGATACACCTCTAGCGGTGTGTGAGACGCGTGACCCCAAAGGTTTTTATAAAAAAGCACGGCAAGGCATCATTAAAGAGTTTACTGGTATAGACTCACCCTATGAGATACCTAATCAAGCTGAGATTACATTACATACAGACAAGCAAACGATTGATGCCGAGTTAAGCCAAATTTTGACTTATCTTGCTGAGCGTCAGTTGGTCAATTTGCAGACTGTTTGAGAGCACTTAAAATTTACTAAAGAAAAGACTGGCTTACAAAAAAGCATTTGTTGAGTATGCTTTGTGTCTGCGAGTTAAAAAAAGTGCAGGGAAATCAATGAAAATTACAATAGTAGGTAGCGGTTACGTTGGGTTATCCAATGCTGTTTTATTAGCGCAGCATAATGAAGTTGTGGCGCTGGATATCAACCCCGAAAAGGTTGATATGCTCAATCAGCGTCACTCGCCCATTGAAGATACAGATATTGAGCTTTATCTAAAAAACAAAACGTTACGGCTCAGAGCTACGCTTGACTCACAAGACGCTTATCTCGATGCAGATTATGTGGTGATTGCCACGCCAACTGACTACGATACACAAACCAACTTTTTTGACACAAGTTCAATTGAGTTGGTAATCAGCGATGTAATTAACATCAACCCAAATGCGGTCATTATTATCAAATCAACGGTGCCAGTTGGATATACCGATAAGCTTAAAAAACGCTTTAATTTTGATGGCATTATATTCTCGCCAGAATTCCTGCGTGAAGGCAAGGCCTTACACGATAACCTTTATCCGTCACGCATTATTGTTGGCGAGCGGTCGGAAAGGGCTACGATTTTTGTAAAGCTCCTGCAGCAAGCTGCTATCAAGCAAGATATCCCAGTGCTTTATACAGATAGCTCGGAGGCTGAAGCGATTAAGCTGTTTGCGAATACTTATCTGGCAATGAGGGTGGCCTATTTTAATGAGCTGGATACCTATGCGCTTTCACATGGTTTGGACACACGACAAATCATTGACGGCGTATGTCTAGACCCTAGGGTTGGCAGTCACTATAACAACCCGTCATTCGGGTATGGTGGGTACTGCCTGCCTAAAGACACCAAGCAACTACTGGCAAATTACAAAGATGTACCCCAGAAACTGATCGAGGCTATCGTCACGGCCAATAGTACCAGAAAAGACTTTATTGCCCAAAGCGTACTGAGCCGCAATCCTAAAACTGTAGGTATTTACCGTTTAGTGATGAAAGCAGGGTCTGATAATTTTAGATCCTCTTCTATTCAAGGTATTATGAAACGCATCAAGGCAAAAGGAATAAAAGTTGTTGTATATGAGCCTGTGCTAACAGAGCCCGAGTTTTTTCAATCAAGCGTTATTAATGATTTGGTCCAGTTTAAAAAGATGTCTGACGTGATTATTGCTAACAGAGTGACAGATGACATCAAGGATGTAGAAAGCAAAGTGTATAGCAGGGATCTGTTTGGGCAAGACTGATGAATGCTTAGCATCAAAAATGCTTATTTTTTCTGCTTTAAACATATCGGCTTTCTTTGGACAAAGCACTTGGGTTGCGCAATTATGTGCAGCCCAATCATGTTAAGTATGGATAAGGTTGTTAAACTGGGTGTATGAAAAAAATATTAATTACAGGTTCAGCAGGCTTTATAGGCTTTCATTTGGCGAAAGCTCTGTTGCAATTGGGGCATCAAGTCATAGGTGTGGATAACTTGAATGATTATTATGATCCAAAGCTAAAGTATGACCGTTTGAAAGAACTGGATAAGTTTGCAAAAGCGTTGGAATGTGCTGATCGCTACACTTTCGTGAAGCTGGATTTGTCAAATAAGGTGGCTGTTGAGAGCATATTTGAAAACTATACGTTTGATGTGGTGATACATTTAGCTGCCCAAGCAGGGGTGAGATATTCTATCGATAACCCTCATGCTTACATCAATAGTAATGTTTTAGGTTTTCTCAATGTGATTGAAGGCTGCCGCCATTCAAAGGTTAGCCATTTCTTATATGCATCTTCCAGCTCAGTCTATGGTAATAATAGTAAGCAGCCATTCAGTGAGAGCGACAATGTTGATCATCCGGTCAGTTTATATGCGGCCACAAAAAAATCCAATGAATTGATAGCGCATACATATAGTCATCTATTCAATTTACCCACGTCAGGATTACGTTTCTTTACTGTATATGGGCCATGGGGGCGACCAGATATGGCTTACTATAAATTTACAAAATCAATTTTAGAAAATAAAGCTATCGATATCTATAACCATGGTAATTTAGAACGTGACTTTACTTATATTGACGATATTATAAATGGGATAATAAGTATAGTTCATCAATCCATTGAGTCTGCCAATGAAAACTTTCATATCCATAAGGAGCCGGGTGTGACAGCACCTTATAGAATATATAACTTGGGATGTGGTAACCCCGTTTCCTTAAATCGTTTTATTGAAGCGATTGAGGTTGCATGTGGGATGCAGGCAATTAAAAACATATTACCAATGCAACCAGGGGATGTAGCGTCTACTTACGCAGATATTTCAAAGTTAAAAGAAATTGGATTCACACCACAGGTTCAGATTGAGTACGGTATTTCTCAATTTGTTGACTGGTATAAAAGTTACGTTTTGGCTTAAGTTATCCTAGTAGCCATCTGTAGTTCGATATAGCTCTATGTGTTTTTTCAAGTTGAATAAAGCGCAAGTGAGACCTATAGCTTTTGCATAGTGTCTAAGCCCGTGATAGAGGGATTTTTTGAATGGATAATATCCAGCTATTAGCCACAACGGAGAGGTGAGTGTTCTAATTGAACCATGTATCAATCTTTTTAAAACCTCTTGCAATACAGATATATAAACTTTTTTGCTTGGGTAAAGTTTTCGGCTAGTATAAACTCTGTTCGCGCTACTTTGCATTTGTCTTCTCAATCGCCAGATTAAAGTGACTCTATGAGGTGATACATGCTCTTTTACTCGAGCATTTGATACTGCCGTAATCTTGCCGCCTTGGTGGATATAGCGAGCAAAGAAATCAGCATCACTTCCACCTGTAAGTGCCATAGTACAATCGAAGCTTAATTGGTTATCCGAAGTAAGTAGTTTTGTCGAGAACATGACGTTGCTTGTTGCTGCTGATTTAATAAACTGACCATCTTTATGTAGAGGAAATCCTTTATTTTTCAGCCATTTATCATTATTGTCGGGGAATATGTATTCTACTGGCCCAGTTAGTACGTTTGATTTGCAATTAATTAATGCATTTGCATAAGCACTTAGCCAGCCAGGTAGCGCTTCTTCGTCGTCATCAATAAAGATAATCCATTCCGCATTTAGTATTAAACTTTTTTTACATGCGGCATTTCTGGCAAAAGGTATGCCGCATTCTTGAACATGAATTAGATGAATAGGTAAGCATGTTTGTTTTTGTATTTCATTAAGGGTCTTAGGAAGCTAAAGCGGTTTATTTCGTAAAAGTTTAAGTATCTCAAGGTAAATGTTATCACGTCGATGATTAAATCTATATTCAGTCTCTTTCAGGTGCAGATAGAACGTATGCTTAGGGATACCGTTAAACTTTG
>NZ_JAURYU010000024.1 GCF_030653755.1 Methylotenera sp. | reverse complement strand
TGAAAGCGTATTCATTTTATTACTTTCTATTTTCTCATTGGGTATTGGTATAGGCTCGCTCATGTGTGAAAAGCTATCTAAAGGAAAAGTAGAACTTGGACTGGTATTGTTTGGTGCATCTGGTTTAACCATATTCGGCGTAGATTTATATGATGCAAGTGCAAACATCTATGAAAGCTTAAGTAATAAAGCATTTTTTGATTACGCGGCATTTATTGCAAAACAATATGATGCAGAAGGGCACTTAATCCTTAGTCACTGGCGCTTACTTGCAGACATCGCATTCATCGGTATTTTTGGCGGCTTATACATTGTGCCGTTATATGCATTTATCCAAACGCGCGCTGAAAAAAGCCATCAATCTCGTGTAATTGCAGCCAACAATATTCTAAATGCCTTGTTTATGGTCATTTCTGCACTATTTTCTGTGTATGTTTTCAATATGGGCTTGAACATTCCAGAACTATTCTTAGTCACAGCACTGCTGAACGTAATAGTCATGGCTTACTTGTGCATACGTCAGCCAGCTTACTTGCGGTCTTTTATTGCTTGGTTAAAGCCTAATCCATAAACACCCCTAAACAACAGGCATAAAAATATCTTTAACCTTATAATAGCAAAACTATTTTTCATCACTACGCGTACATGTCCTTAATCAGAAAACTGCATCTCTCTATCTGGAAGCTTTCCTCCAAATTAGGTCCGTTTGCGCCATTTATCGCCATGTTAATACTAGGCTTAGCAATATTATCTGCTGCACGTCTAGGCTTGGTCTTATGGAAGTTTGATCGCGTGACCAGCACAGGGAAATTAATAGAGATTTTGGTGCAAGGCATCCGCGTGGATGTGATTCAGCTTTGCTTAATCACTTTAATTCCATTATTACTCGCACCGATTTTAGCCACCCGACGTCTATTTAAAATTTGGCAAAGATTCTCCTATGTATGGGTAACGATTGCACTGGTTTTACTAGTGTTTCTAGAAGCGGCGACCCCTGGGTTTATTGGGGAGTATGACGTGCGGCCAAACCGAATTTTTGTTGAATACCTTCAATATCCAGACGAAGTATTCAGCATGTTATGGCGTGGGTTTAAGATTGAAATATTTTCAGTGTTAGGGGCTGTCGTATTAGCAAGTTGGTTCGTGCACAGTTTTATGCGCCCTTGGCTAAGCATACAATCAAACTGGTCTAATAAAAAATTATGGTTAGTATGGCCACTCATTTTTATATTAACTGCATTTGGCATCCGCTCGTCCTTGGGCCATCGACCTGCAAACCCTGCATTATTTGCTATCACAGCGGATAGCATGGTGAATAGCCTTGTTCTTAATTCTGGTTATTCAGTGGTATATGCGACTTACAACCTCATGAAGGAAACAAAATCCAGCGACATTTACGGCAAAATGCCACGTGAAGAGATTTTTAAAATCACGGGCGCCAAAGAAGCAGGCCTCCCCACACTCACCACGCTTAACCCCAGCAATAAACGTGAAAAACCACTCAATCTGGTGATTATTCTGCAAGAAAGCTTAGGCGCTACCTTTGTAGAGTCTTTAGGTGGTGTTCCTGTCACACCCAACTTAGAGAAGTTAAAAGAACAAGGCATCTGGTTTGAGCAGTTATACGCAACTGGCACCCGTTCTGTGCGTGGCATTGAGGCTGTAGTCACAGGCTTTCAGCCAACACCCGCAGACAGTACAGTGAAGCTGTCAAAATCACAAAAAAACTTTTTCAGCATTGCTGCATTATTAGAAAAACAAGGCTATCACACTGAGTTTATTTATGGTGGAGAATCGCATTTTGACAATATGCGCAGCTTCTTCATGGGTAACGGCTTTAACTATATTGTTGATCAAAAAGATTATAAAAACCCAGTGCTCACCAGTAGCTGGGGCGTGTCAGACGAAGACTTACTCAACAAGACCCATGAGCAACTATTAGCACACCACAAAGCGGGCAAACCATTTTTCACGCTAGCATTCTCGTCATCAAACCATTCACCGTTCGAGTTTCCCGATGGCCGCATTGAGTTGTACGAGCAGCCAAAAAATACAGATAACAATGCAGTGAAATATGCAGACTACGCTATAGGCGAGTTCTTTAAAAAAGCACAAAATAGTCCGTATTGGCAAGATACTGTTTTCCTAATTGTTGCCGATCATGATATTCGAGTACGCGGCGCTGATTTAGTACCAATAGAACGCTTTCATATTCCAGCGCTCATTCTAGGTGCAGACATTAAACCACAACGCTATACTGGGCTTGCCAGCCAACTAGACTTACCAGTGACCATGCTTTCACTCATGGGCGTGCAAGGTCAGCACCCAATGACAGGGCGTGATTTATCTAACATTCCACCTGATAGCCCAGGCCGTGCCATGATGCAATATAATGAAAATTATGGCTGGATGGAAGAAAGCAAACTAGGTAAGCAAGTGGTGGTCTTACGTTCTGGCAAAGCACCTGCACACGGTCTATATGACAGTAAAATTAAAGACCTCATTGAAACACCCTCACCAGCTAATGCTAAATTACTTGAGGATCGCGCCTTGGCAAATGTGTTACTGCCAGACCTTCTCTACAACGAACAGCGTTACCGTTTACCGTAAATCTGAATGAATAATCCAATTAAACAACGCAGCATGCTCACATGGCCTATTATTAGAAAAGGGCTTGCTTACATTCTAACTGGCAAATTTAGACTAAAAAATGCTTACTTACCAGCAGAACACCATACGGTTCCAGCTAATTTTATTGGTGTTTGTGTTGCATCATCAACTGACCCAGCGATGGATGATTATGTGATTGCCGAGTTGCGCGCATTAGGCATTAACCAAGTCCGTTTAGACTTCACCTATGGTGATTTAGAAAGCTTTAACGCACGCTTCCTGAAACGCTTAATTAATGATGGGTTTCATGTCACTTTGCACCTGATACAGCCATTTAGCCATGCAAAAAACATGGAAAGCAAGACAGAACAGGAAACTTGGCAAAGCTTCTTAAATGACGTGCTCAACCGTTTTGGACGCCATATCTCTCGTGTAGAAATCGGCAACACCATCAATAGAAAACGTTGGGCAGGCTATACAGTTGATGGCTTTCTTGCCGCTTGGGATATTGCTTACACGACCATCAAACAACATGGTATCGAACTGGCTGGCCCAAACGTAACGGACTTTGAGCCTATATATAACATCGGCATCTTAAGTCTGCTTAAAGCCAAGCAGCAGTTACCAGATACCCACAGCAACAATCTATTCTCTGAGCGCGTGTCAGAACCAGAGCGCTTTGACCACCGTATATTAAAATACCGCTGGGCAACAGCATTAAAGTTTAATCTGATTAAAAAAGCACGCCTACTCAAAAAAATTGGTCAGGACTTTGGCATCAAGCGCTTTATTTCTCCCGTGGCATTTTGGGCAATCTACCGCATTCAGCGCCTACTGCCTAATGGCGAACAGAAACAAGCCGATTATGCGGCACGCTACATGCTACTCAACGCAGCCTCTGGTGCGCTAGATCAAGCATTTTGGGGGGCGTTTATCTGCCACCGTGAAGGCTTAATTGATGATGGGTTAGTTGATGCAGAATATCCTGCACTAGAACGTGTTACCCACTATGCTAGCGTAGATGGTAAGCAAAGTAATTTCTGGCGCCACGCCAGTTTTAATGCGATTAAAACCGTAGCAATGATGATTCAAGGTGCTGAATATATCAAAGCAATATCGAGTGCAAATGGATTGGAAATTCATCACTTTCAGACTAATGAACACGATATACATGCACTATGGACGATTAATGGCAAAGTAGCTTTACTGCAAGATATTTACGACATCAGTGATATCAACACCGCGACTACCATTCACCGTGACGGTCATTTATTGAACGCTCAAATCAATATCGTATCCGAATCGCCTATCTATATGCGCTGGCCAAAAGATCAGCCAGTGCAAATAAAAGACACCGCCGCACTGGCTAAAGACTTAGCAATACACGCACATATTCAAGCACTGCAATACTATCCATTCCGCCAAAATAATTGGTTTGGCATGATATTGGCACGTAATGCCGAAGAGGCTTTGCTGATTGGTGAGCAGTTACACCCCAGCAAACTGATTAGCCCACAAAAGGTTGATGCATTACGTCACGCACGCAATGCAATATGGGCGTTACCTGACCCACGCAACGCGCAAGCACAAGTCACCGTCAAACAGCCAGTTAAAATGTATCCGCATAAGGCACTGTTAGATAGGTTCAAGCCTAGTAAAGCCAAGCGCAGCTGGAATGGGGCCGTTGAGTTATTAAGACGAGGCATCAGCACTGCGCATCCAGTCGCTTTTTTCGAGCAGCAAGGTGACAAAACACTCAAACAGAATTTCTATATTTGCGACTACGTCAAAGCAGACTGCTCAGTAGGCGAAATGTTTGTGCACTTTGCAAAAGGGAATAAAGAGTTTCATTTTGCAAAGAAGAACAGCTCTGTCCGCGCAGAGGAAGTTTACCAACAACTAGCACAATACTTACATCGCATGCATCAAACAGGCGCTTTCTTCAGAGACTTATCAGGTGGCAATGTATTAGTACAACTACTAGACAACAATCAACTGTCATTCTCGCTGATTGATACCGCACGTGCGCGGTTTTATACCCACCCAACTCCGATGAACCAACGTGTGTCAGACTTAGCCAGAATGTGTAATAAGCTTCACTGGGCAGGACGTGAGCGCTTCATGGGTTTATATCTTGCCAATATTGGCAAGAAACTGAACCCAAGCATTAAATTTTCATTTTACTTATATGACTTTAAAGTCGCATTTAAAAGAAAATTTGGACGCAAAGGCATTAAAAAATTAATACAGAAATTTAAAAAGTAAAGCCCAGCCGTCAAACTCATGTACTTCTCATGATTTTCACTAGTCTGCTTTAATGAACTAAGTCATGCGACAAAGTCAGGCTAGCCGTAATATCTTAATCACGTAATGCAATTGTAATTAAGCAAATGCGGTACGAATTTATATAAAAGGAGAATTACTATGTGGACAACACCAGCTGCTACTGAAATGCGTTTCGGTTTTGAAGTTACAATGTACGTAATGAACAAGTAATATCTTACGTATAAATAAAAAGGGTGCTATCAGCACCCTTTTTATTTGCCCAAATGATGGAGCACTTTGTTGATAGAACACTTTGTTTATTGAGGTTTAATCACAAACTCCTTTGGTAAAAACACCCAAATCTTACCTGTTTGTTTCATGGCACCTGCTTTTGCTCCTGCACCAGCACCAGTCCCCCAAAAGAAATCTGCACGAACACCGCCTTTAATTGCACCGCCAGTATCTTGAGCCATCATTAAACGTTTCAAAGGTTTGCTGGTATTTGGCTCTGTTGTTGATAAAAACACAGGCGCACCTAATGGCACAAACTTAGGATCAATCGCCACACTGCGCTCTGCTAGAATGGGTACACCCAATGCACCTAGCGGCCCAGGCAAGCCAGCTGGAAGCTCTCTAAAGAATACATAACTTGGATTCTGGTTCAATAACTCGCGCAACTTATCTAAATTATTACGCGCCCAGTTCTTAATACCCTGCATAGAGGCCTGTGCCAGTGTCAATTCGCCACGCTCAATCAACAAACGACCGATCGAATGATAGGTATGTCCATTTTGATCAGCATAGCCTACATGCATTTGCTCACCAGTATCTAACTGCACTAATCCTGAACCCTGAATCTGTAAGAAAAACACATCAATAATGTCATCGATATATACAAACTCGCGCCCTTTTACTGGCGAAGCCTCTGTTTCAATCTCTGCACGGTTGTAATAGGGCACTAACTTATTGCCCACTAAGCGACCACGCACGCGCTTATATTTCAGCTCTGGGAATAAACTGTCGAGCTCCACGGTAATCAAGTCATCAGGTGCGGCATAGAGTGGATTAGGATACTTAGCTGATTTAGTGCGACTACCTTTCAACAACGGTTGGTAGTAACCTGTAATCATGCCTTGCTCAGAACCGTCAAGATTACTCGCTTTATACACTGAGAAATGCTCTTGAAAGTAATTAAGTACGGCCTGTGTTTGCGGCTTGTTTGCAGCCTCATTATTTAATTTTTGTGCAGCAGTGCAAGCACTTTTCCACACTGGTTTATTAATTAATGTTGAGCAACTTTGCATCCATGCAGGCCAAGCCAAACTCAAGTTATCCACTTGCAGCCCATCAATGTCGTTCCAGTCTGCGGTTTGTAGCAAACTATAATCAGCCAACTTAGCCAGCTGCTTTTGCTGCTCAGCGGTGACCTCAGCAGGTTTGCTACTGGCTGGCACTTGCACTGGCGCATCCACCGTAAGACAGTCACATTTTGTTTGCGGTGGTGCAGGGATGGCGACAGGCTTAAGGCCTTTGTTTGTACATGCCATCACCAGCAATGTGAATAGTACAAGCAAAGTATGGTGCACAGTTTTTTTCATATTTAATAACAAGTCTTGTATGGAGTATTTGCTGACAAAAGGATGGAATTACACTTAATAATTAAGCGTTCAGGATTAATGCAGTATTCTAGGCATTGCGAGTGAAAATGGTGCGATCACCGCATCAAACTGTGTGCCGTCTTCCGCCACCATTTGATAAGTGCCATGCATTTCGCCCATAGGGGTGTTAATTAAAGTGCCACTCGTATATTCATAATGTTCGGAAGGCTTAAGCAAGGGTTGCGCGCCAACAACGCCCAGCCCTCTAATCTCTTTTTTCTCGCCGTTAGCTTCAGTCACTACCCAATGGCGGCTAATCAACTGCGCTGACACATTACCAGTATTAGTGATGGTCACATGGTAAGCAAATGCATATTGATTATGCTCAATATCGGATTGCTCGGCGATAAAAGTAACCTCAACTTTTACGGTACATTCATAGTGTTTGGCGCTACTCATTATCGTGTTTAATCCTTACTGCTTGTATGCTCTAACTACTTCTATGCTTAGGTGTAAGTGCAAATTGGTAAGGCTTACTATCTATCGTGTATGTTGCAATAAAATACACGACCAAGTAGTTTCATACGACCAAAAAACAGGCGCTATTGCACCAAATAATGTGCAATAGTCGCTAAGGCACTTACTTCGAAATCAAACCTGTTGTTGGTGAACTAGGACTGGCTGAATAGAGCTTTTTAGGCATACGACCAGCTAAATACGCATCACGTCCTGCCTCAACCGCCTTCTTCATTGCGCCTGCCATTAATACTGGATTTTTAGCAGCAGCAATTGCCGTGTTCATCAATACGCCTTGGCAACCAAGCTCCATCGCAATCGCAGCATCAGAGGCAGTACCCACACCAGCATCCACTAATACGGGGATTTTTGCATTTTCAATGATGATTTGCAGATTCCACGGATTTAATATGCCCATGCCTGAACCTATTAATGAAGCTAATGGCATCACAGCACAACACCCGATTTCCTCTAACTGTTTAGCAATAATCGGGTCATCAGAGCAATACACCATCACATCAAAACCATCTTTGACTAAGGTTTTCGCTGCGGCAAGTGTTTCAGTCATATTCGGGTACAAAGTGTTTGGGTCGCCCAACACTTCTAACTTCACTAATTGATGACCATCTAATAACTCGCGTGCTAATCGTAATGTACGCACGGCTTCATCCGCAGAGTAGCAACCCGCTGTATTTGGTAAATAAGTAAACTCTTCTGGCGGCAAAAAGTCCAGCAGTGAAGGCTCACCTGCGGTTTGGCCTATATTGGTACGGCGAATCGCCACCGTAATAATTTCTGCACCACTCGCATCAATCGCTGCGCGCGTCTCAGCAAAGTCTTTATATTTACCAGTACCAACCAACAAGCGTGATTGATAGGCCTTATTTGCTATTTTCAATAAATCTGACAACTTATTATCCTTATCATTCATTAATCGCGATTTTACAATCATGAGTCTATTCAATGTACTGGCTAGCCGCCACCTACCGCGCCAACAATCTCTAATTTGTCGCCATCTGATAGTTTAGTGGCTTCAAATTGACTACGCGGTACGATTTCGCCATTAAGCTCAATCGCCAAACGTTTTCCGATTAGCGCCAGCTGTTCTACTAATTGCGCGACATTCATTTGCACAAGATCAAAACTGCGTGCTTTACCATTTATTGTAAGTTGCATAGAAATTGCACCATATGACTAGATACCATGTGATTAAATCAGGAAACTATGATCATCTGACTAAGTCATTAGATATCAATTCACCTGATATTGTGTAAACAAGCGTGATTGTTTACACAAATAGATTCAAAACAACATTTTACGAAAATTGTAGTGCTCTTAGCAAACCTTAATTGATGTATATTTAATATTTAACTAATCTAGTTAACAACGCCAAATGCTTGATTTACATGCTTACAAAGCGCACATATCCCACAAAAAACATGTGTGTCGTTGTACAATATCTAGAGTTTTTTATTTGGAAGTCTATTCAGAGAGCTATCATGAACATTCAAAGCCACATTGCTGACCTTAACACACCTACTGGTGTCATGCGCACCTATATTCACCGTCCAACAGGCGATGGAAAATATCCTACTGTTTTATTTTATTCAGAGATTTTTCAGCAAACTGGCCCGATTGAGCGTGCCGCTAAAATCATTGCTAGCCACGGCTATGCAGTATTAGTGCCTGAAGTATTTCATGAGCTTAACCCAATCGGCACGGTATTAGGTTATGACGATGCTGGCCGCGATAAAGGCAATGCAGATAAATCAGCAAAAGATGTTGAAGGCTACGATACGGATAACGCTGCCATGATTGCTTTTGTAAAACAACAAGCTTGGTATAACGGTAACATTGGCGCAATGGGCTTCTGTATTGGCGGGCATTTAGCTTTCCGTGCGGCATTACAACCTGAAATTAAAGGCACCGCATGCTTCTACGCAACTGACCTGCACTCTCAAGTGATTCCGAACAAACCAGGTCAACACAGTATGGAGCGCCTCAGCGACATTACGGGCGAGCTATTGATGATCTGGGGCAAACAAGACCCACACATTCCTGCTGCTGGCCGTGCAGATGTATATAAAAAGCTAGGTGACACAAACATCACATTCACATGGCATGAGTTCAATGCTCAGCATGCATTTATGCGTGATGAAGGTGAGCGTTATGATGCGCAAACAGCAATGATTGGCTACCAACTTGCGTTAAATCTATTTAGCCGTACGTTGCATCAGTAATACAATTCATTCGTTTAATTGTAAGTCTGGGCCATAAAAAACCTGATCAAGTGATCAGGTTTTTTTATTTCCAATTTACTCAAAAGTTAGACTGATGTGTCTACATTTTATAGCAAGTCCAAGGTCCGCTTGAAGGAAGGATTAAGCATCTGGCGCACTAACCACCTTAAATATTGCATCATCGACATTGACATATACCCCTGGGATAAACGGCCGTATTGAAGTCTCTTCTGCGGCCAGGGTATTCATGAAGCCAGCAATGAACATGCAGAACTCGATATTTTTGGCATCCAAGTTCGTGGTCTCTTCACCATACCACTTCTTCGAAGCCCCGTCATAGAACCAGTAACCCTTACCCAGCACGCATAAGACAGTACACGGAGGAGTCTCATCTACCGCGTGTTTCACATAGCGTTCAATTTCTGACCCTGTTATATCTGATTCAAAGGCGAGCAACACAGTCGTTGGTAGCGCGCCATGCGTCTTTTTTCCGTCCGAACTTGTTCTTGGGAATGATCTTAAGTCACGGACAGACCGAAATTTCTTGTTTGCGTCCTTGACTTCTGTCGCGGTAAGAGTAGATTTTATTTCGAAAACATACCTTACGCACTCGACTGGAAAGAGGCCAAGGTCTCTGCTTATGAGAATTGGTGGCGCCACCTTACTGTGGTAGACGATCAGGTCGATTTGGTCCGATATTGACTGGTATGAGTCGATTACTTTCCCATTCCCACATGAGTAGCTTTGAGTAAGGAATGGCTCTACGCATTCTTTTATCGCGAGTTCACGAATCTCCCCTTCCATCCCGCGGTGACCAATGCCAGAGCTTAAGCTTTTGGCATTGTGCTTTGCCGCGGTGATCTTGCTCGAGATGAACTCAAAGTGCTTGGTGGTCATTGGAGATACCTAACTAAAATTAAGCATCTTCTTGGGCTTCCATAAAGGCGCGACGGAATGCCATCGGCTCTGAAATACCAACAATAGGCGCCTGTGGATTACCTGCTCCAGAAATAATTAATGTTCCAAAATTAAAAATACGGCCGAGCACACCTTGCTGAACTTGAATACTCTCAACTTTATTGATATTTAGCTCTATTGTATTGCGGCTAATAAAACCAAATTTCGCAATCACTCTTTTATTGGTAAAGGCAAGCTCTGTCGTTTTATATCTAATATACGCAACAATCCAAAAAATAAGACCAAGACCAAATAGTCCTACTGTGAGAAATCCAAGCGCAATTAACGGAGCCAACGACCATAGGCTAATATGGCCTATGTAAATTACCTGTTCATCTTTAATTAGTGCTCCATCGATATAGCTTGTCATATTGCTTCCTTTTTATTAAGTCGATTTAGAAGCTCGACCAAGTCTGTATTTAGTTACAGATGATATTGCTGACTATGCTTACGCACGGCATCTAACATCGCTGCCGCATTTTCTGGCGGGGTCCATTGCGTAATGCCATGACCTAAGTTAAATACGTGGCCATGACCTTTGCCGTAGCTTGCTAAGACACTCGCGACTTCTTTCTCAATAGCCTCTGGTGTTGAAAGTAAAATCGCTGGGTCTAAATTGCCTTGTAATGCCACTTTATCGCCCACACGTTGACGTGCGCTACCAATGTCCACAGCCCAATCCAAGCCTAATGCATCTGCACCAATTTCAGCTTGTGCTTCTAGCCATAAACCACCGCCTTTGGTAAATACGATACTTGGCACTTTACGACCATCATTGGTTTTAATTAAGCCATTCACAATTTTTTGCATGTAGTTGAGTGAAAACTCAGTATATGCATTGTGTGAAAGCGCACCGCCCCATGAGTCAAAAATCATCACAGCCTGCGCACCTGCCATAATTTGCGCATTCAAATATTGAATCACCGTCTGCGCGGTTGTTTCTAAAATATGGTGCAATAAGTCAGGGCGTGCATATGCCATTTTCTTAGTGGTCAAAAAGTCTGTACCGCCTTTACCTTCCACCATGTAAGTGGCAAGCGTCCAAGGGCTACCTGAAAAGCCAATTAAAGGCACACGGCCATCTAATGCTTTGCGGATGCTACTCACAGCATCAAACACATATTGCAATTTTTCCATGTCTGGTGCGGCTAGTTTTTGAATATCGGCTTCTTGTTGCAAGGTGCGCTCAAACTTTGGACCTTCGCCCTCTTCAAAGTACAAACCTAAGCCCATTGCATCTGGCACCGTGAGAATGTCTGAGAACAGAATCGCCGCGTCTAATAATGGATAGCGGTCTAAAGGTTGCAGTGTCACATCTGTCGCAAATTGTGCATTTTTGCAAAGCTGTAAAAAACTGCCCGCGGTTTTACGGCTCTCACGATATTCAGGTAAATAACGTCCTGCCTGGCGCATCATCCACACAGGTGTGTAATCCGTTGGTTGGCGCATCAGCGCTTTTAAGAATGTGTCGTTTTTTAATTGATTCATTTGATTACCTAAATAAAAAAGGACACAAAGCAGTTTTACTTTGCATCCTTTATTTTTACATTGTCATACTTTAAATTTAACTTAACGTGGCAATACAGATGAGCCCATTAAAAATTCATCTACTGCACGCGCAGCCTGACGGCCTTCACGAATTGCCCAAACCACTAAAGACTGACCACGGCGTACATCACCAGCAGCAAATACTTTATCTTTGTTTGTTTTGTAACTTGCATCGCCATCAGTAGTCGCTTTGGCATTACCACGATTGTCTTTTTCTACACCAAACGCTTCTAGCAATTTTTGTATTGGTGAAACAAAGCCCATCGCTAAAAATACCAAGTCTGCTGGAATCGTAAATTCAGAGCCAGCGATTTCAGACATTTTGCCGTCAATCCATTCCACACGTGCGCCTTTTAGTGCAACCACTTTACCGTTCTCACCAATCAGCTCTTTGGTAGTAATTGACCAATCACGGCTTACACCTTCTTCATGCGAACTCGAAGTCCGTAGTTTAAGTGGCCAGTTAGGCCATACTAGCTCTTTATTCTCTTTTTCAGGTGGCTGTGGCATCAACTCAAACTGCGTAATGCTTAATGCACCATGACGGTTTGATGTACCCACACAGTCAGAACCTGTATCACCGCCGCCAATTACAATCACATGCTTACCTGTGGCTTTAATTTGATCAGGGATGGTATCGCCAGCGACCACTTTGTTTTGTGGTGTTAAAAAGTCCATTGCAAAATGTACGCCATTTAACTCACGGCCAGTCACTGGCAAATCACGAGGCTGCTCTGCCCCTGCTGCCAATACCACGGCATCAAATTCAGCCACTAAGTCATCAGCATTTACATTTTCACCCACATGCTGATTGACGCGGAACTCAACGCCTTCCACTTCCATTTGCGCCATGCGGCGGTCAATGTGCGATTTTTCCATTTTGAAGTCAGGAATACCGTAACGCAACAAACCACCGATACGGCTATTTTTTTCTAAAACTACAACGCTGTGACCAGCACGCGCTAATTGTTGCGCAGCGGCTAAACCAGCAGGGCCAGAACCAACTACAGCCACTTTTTTGCCAGTTTTGTTTGGGTTGACTTGCGGTTGAACCCAGTCATTTTCCCAAGCTTTATCAATGATTGCATGCTCAATTGATTTAATACCAACTGCATCCGCGTTGATGTTCAGCGTACATGCTGCTTCACATGGAGCAGGGCAGATACGACCAGTGAATTCTGGGAAGTTATTGGTTGAATGCAATACATCAATCGCGCTACGCCAGTCTTGTTGATACACCAAATCATTCCAGTCAGGAATGATATTGTTGATTGGACAGCCCGTTGTACAAAACGGAATACCACAATCCATACAGCGCGCGCCTTGCTGCTTAGCTTGGTCATCTGTTAAATGCAGCACAAATTCTTTGTAATTCTTAACGCGATCCTGAACAGGCAAATTTGCCTCGGACAGGCGTTCAAATTCCATAAATCCCGTTACTTTACCCATACTATAAAGCCTTTTCCCAAAAGAGTCTCTTTACTTGTTTCATATTAAAAGCGACTCTAAGCCGCTACCAACGCTTTATCTTCAGCAAGCTCGATTAAGGCGCGTTTATATTCATTTGGCATCACTTTAACAAACTTGGCGCGCGCATTATCCCAATCAGCAAGTAGCGCTTTAGCGCGCTCACTGTCAGTGTATTCAACGTGCTTGTTGATTAAAGCAAGCAATGTCACTTCATCAGGCTGATTCAAATGGTGCACCGCATCAGCCGCCACATTGTCAACGTGCTCAACCTTCTCTAAAGACACCATGCCCATATTGCAACGTTTTGCAAATAACCCATCTTCATCGTAAACATAAGCTACGCCGCCACTCATACCAGCCGCAAAGTTTTGGCCAGTCACGCCTAACACAACCACAGTGCCGCCTGTCATGTATTCGCAACCGTGGTTACCAACGCCTTCAACCACTGCAGTAGCGCCTGAATTACGCACACAGAAACGCTCACCTGCCACGCCGCTGAAATAACTTTCACCCGTTGTTGCGCCGAACATCACGGTGTTACCCACAATAATGTTCTCGTGTGAAATACCACGGAATGCTTTCGGTGGCTTAATCACGATTCGGCCGCCGCACAAACCTTTACCTACATAGTCATTACCTTCGCCTGTTAAGTCAAATGTAATACCCTTAGCAAGGAATGCCGCAAAGCTTTGGCCAGACGTACCTGTGAAGTTCACGCGAATCGTGTCGTGCGGCAAACCAGCATTACCGTAGCGCGTCGCTACCTGATTTGACAGCATAGTACCTACAGTACGGTTAGTATTAGTGATTGGTATATCCAACACTACTTTTTCACCTTTTTCTAACGCTGGTTTTGCAAGTGCGACCAGTTGATTATCCAATGCATTAATCAAACCGTGATCTTGCACGTCATTGTTTTTACGTGAAACACTAGCTGGCATATCTGGTTGATGGAATACTTTGCTGAAATCTAGGCCGCTAATTTTCCAGTGGTCGATACCAGCTTGCATGTCTAATAAATCTGGGCGACCAATTAAGTCATCAAACTTAGCGATACCCATAGAAGCCATTAACTCACGCACTTCTTCAGCCACAAAGAAGAAATAATTCACCACATGCTCAGGTTGACCTGTAAAGCGCTTGCGCAATTCTGGATCTTGCGTTGCAACACCCACTGGGCAAGTGTTCAAATGACACTTACGCATCATGATACAGCCCTCTACCACTAACGGCGCTGTCGCAAAACCAAACTCATCTGCACCTAATAAGGCACCGATCACTACGTCACGGCCTGTCTTCATTTGGCCGTCAACTTGCACAACCACACGGCCACGCAATTGGTTCAATACCAAGGTTTGTTGTGTCTCAGATAGACCTAACTCCCAAGGCGCACCCGCATGTTTAATCGATGAAATTGGGGATGCACCAGTACCACCATCATGACCTGCAATCACGATATGGTCAGATTTTGCTTTTGCCACGCCAGCTGCAACCGTACCTACACCAGTTTCAGACACTAATTTCACTGAAATTGATGCTTTAGGGTTAGCATTTTTCAAATCATGAATTAGCTGTGCTAAATCTTCAATTGAATAAATATCATGGTGCGGAGGAGGTGAAATCAAGCCTACGCCAGGTACCGAGAAGCGTAATTTAGCAATGTACTCAGACACTTTGTGACCAGGTAACTGACCGCCTTCACCAGGTTTTGCACCTTGTGCCATTTTAATTTGGATTTGGTCAGCATTCGCCAAGTATTCAGCCGTCACACCAAAGCGGCCAGATGCCACTTGCTTAATGCTAGAGCGCATTGAGTCGCCAGCTTTTAGGTTAATGTTTGACTCAATCAGGTTTGCGCCTAATACGTCAGCCATCGTTGAAGCATTCGCAACGGGAATAAAGCGTTTTGCATCTTCACCACCTTCACCAGTATTAGACTTACCGCCAATACGGTTCATCGCGATGGCCAAGGTTGCGTGTGCTTCAGTTGAGATAGAACCCAATGACATCGCACCAGTAGCAAAACGTTTAACGATTTCTTTAGCAGACTCTACACTGTCTAGAGGAATCGCTGCACCTGCTGGTTTAATTTCAAACAAACCACGTAGCGTCATATGGCGACGTGATTGATCATTAATTAATTTAGCGTACTCTTTGTAAGTGTCATATTTACCAGTACGTGTTGCATTTTGCAGTTTCGCTACTGACTCTGGCGTCCAAGTGTGCTCTTCACCACGCACGCGGAAAGCATACTCCCCGCCTGCCTCTAGGTGGTTTGCCAGCACTGGATCTGTACCAAAAGCTGCCGTATGCAAACGCACTGCCTCTTCAGACACTTGATCTAAACCGATACCTTCAATATTGGTCACTGTGCCAGTAAAGTACTGCTCAACAAATGCACTATTTAAACCAATCGCTTCAAAAATTTGTGCGCCACAGTAAGATTGGTAAGTGGAGATGCCCATTTTAGACATCACTTTATACAGACCTTTGCTAATTGCTTTGACAAAGTTCTTATTGGCAGTGTAGCTATCTAATGCCATGTCTTTAATGGTCTCAAATGTGAGCCATGGACAGACAGCCTCTGCACCGTAACCTGCTAATAGCGCAAAGTGATGCACTTCACGTGCTGAACCTGTATCAACCACTAAACCAGTGCTGGTTCTTAAGCCTGCTTTTACCAAATGCTCGTGCGTTGCAGAACAAGCTAATAGGGCGGGAATCGCTACGCGATCTGCGCTTACATTGCGATCAGACAAAATCAGAATGTTGAAACCATTTTGAACTGCATCTGATGCCGCTTTGGTAATGCTAGCGACTGCGGCAGCCATACCATCCTTACCCTGCACAGCAGGATAGGTAATATCTAGCACCAATGATTTATATTGGTTTTGCGTTAATGTCGCAATTGCTTTCAATTGCTCCAATTCGTCCAACATCAATACAGGCTGGCTGGCTTCTAAACGCATTGGTGGCGTTGTTTCATCCACACCCAATAAGTTTGGTTTAGGGCCAATAAATGTAATCAACGACATCACCAACTCTTCGCGAATCGGGTCGATTGGCGGGTTAGTCACTTGTGCAAACAACTGTTTGAAATAGTTGTATAAGACTTTAGGCTTAGCTGACAACACTGGCAATGCAGCGTCGTTACCCATAGAGCCAGAACCCTCTTCGCCATTTTGTATCATTGGCTGCAAGATAAACTTGATGTCTTCTTGCGTGTAACCAAATGCTTGCTGTGTATCTAGCAAGTCAGCCGCTAATTCTAGGTGGCCATCAATTTTTGGCATGTCACTTAAGAAGTAGCGTGACTTTTCAATCCATTGTTTATATGGTTTTGCTGTGGCAAGCTGACTTTTCACTTCAGCATCATCGATAATGCGGCCTTGCTCCATATCGATTAACAACATTTTGCCTGGTTGTAAGCGCCATTTCTTAACGATTTTCTCTTGTGGGAATGTCAACACGCCCATTTCAGAAGCCATCATCACGATGTCATCATCAGTAACCAAGTAGCGCGCTGGACGCAAGCCGTTACGGTCTAGCGTAGCCCCCACCATGCGGCCGTCTGTAAAGGCAACAGCAGCTGGGCCATCCCATGGCTCCATCAACGCAGCGTGATATTCGTAGAATGCGCGGCGCTCTTCATCCATTAATGGATTACCTGACCAAGCTTCTGGAATCAACATCATCATGGCATGTGGCAAGCTGTAGCCACCCGCAACCAATAGCTCTAAACAGTTATCAAAACATGCTGAGTCTGATTGACCTTCAGCGATTAATGGCCATAGTTTTTCTAAATCTTCACCGATTACGGTTGAACGCATCGCCTCATGACGTGCAGCCATCCAGTTCACGTTACCCTGTACAGTATTGATTTCACCATTATGCGCAATCATACGGAATGGATGTGCTAAATCCCATGCTGGGAATGTATTGGTTGAGAAACGTTGGTGCACCAAAGCCAGTGCTGAAACGATGCTTTCGTCGTTAAGGTCTTTGTAATAAATACCCACTTCGTTAGCTAACAACATGCCTTTATAAACGATAGTGCGTGATGACAATGAAGGCATGTAGAACGCCGCATTATCTTGCAACTCAAGTGCACGCACCGCATGCTCTATGCGTTTGCGAATTACAAATAATTTACGCTCAAATACGTTTTGATCAGCTACATTGCTTGAGATAAACACTTGGCGCATGGTTGGCTCTACGTCACGTGCCGCCTGCGCAATATTGCTGTTATCAACAGGCACATCACGCCAGCCTAGTAAGGTTTGATTTTCTTCAGCAACGATTGTTGTAAATAAAGCTTCACAGGCTTCGCGATTTTTTGCAGTTTGCGGTAAAAATACGTTACCTACCGCATATTGACCAGCCGCTGGCAATTCAATACCGAGCTTAGCAGCTTCTTTGCGCATAAAAACATCAGGCATTTGCATCAGCAAGCCAGCACCATCACCCAACTTAGGGTCATAGCCAGTCGCGCCACGGTGCGTTAGGTTGGTTAAAAGCTCCAAGCCTTTTTGCACGATATCGTGACTTTTTTTGCCTTTAATATGCGCTACAAAACCAACGCCACAAGCATCGCGCTCGTTAGAAGGTCTGTATAAACCTTGCTTTGCTGGTCGTCCTGAATACAAATCAGGATTAACTGAAGCCACATCATCGTGTGCAGCCAGTGCGTTTTCAGAACCAATTTGCTTACTTAAATCTGTTGCCATATTATCTAATCACAAAACATTTAGCGGAACCTTCAAGTTTACCGCTAAATGTCTATGAGTTCAACAAGATAGAACTGAAAGATAATTATTTTTTATGAAAAAGCCATGAAAGCAAGCCGATAAAGCAAAGTAAAGTTTGCGTTAAATGCTACCGACTAGCAATTGCTAAAAATGCTTTTTTAGCTGCCTGTAGCGTAAAGTCAATATCTTCATCCGTATGTGCGGCTGAAACAAAGCCCGCTTCAAAAGCAGACGGCCCTAAATAAACACCATCACCCAACATGCTATGGAAGAATAGATTGAAATTTTCTTTATTAGTCTGCATCACCTCTGCAAAGCTGCTAGGGCATTGCTCGCTGAAGTACAAGCCAAACATACCACCTACACTTTGTGCGCTAAATACAACGCCTGCTTCTTTTGCCGCAGAAACCAAAACATCAACCAATTTTTTGGTCTTTGCCGCTAACTTTGTATGAAAGTCTGGCGCTTGGATTAGCTTCAATGTTTCCAAGCCAGCCGTCACCGCAACTGGGTTACCTGACAATGTACCAGCCTGATAAACCGCACCTAGTGGCGCCAAGCACTGCATAATATCCTTGCGTCCACCAAATGCACCTACTGGCAAGCCGCCACCAATTACTTTACCCAGCGTTGTCATATCTGGCTTAATACCATACAAGGCCTGCGCACCCCCTAAATGTACGCGGAAGCCTGTCATCACCTCATCAAAAATCAACACTGCGCCATGTTGTGTGCAAAGCTCACGCAAGGCTTGCAAGAACTCCATGTGAGGTACCACGAGATTCATATTGCCAACAACAGGCTCAATAATGACGCAGGCGATTTCATCGCCCGCTTTTGCGAACAACTCTTTTAATTGCTGCGTATTATTGTATTCAAGCGTCAATGTGTGAGCGGCCACTTCTGCTGGCACACCAGCTGAGCTAGGCTCGCCAAATGTAAGCAAACCAGAGCCTGCTTTTACCAATAAGGCATCTGAGTGTCCGTGGTAGCAACCTTCAAACTTCACCAGCTTATTACGACCAGTAAAGCCACGTGCCACGCGAATCGCACTCATGGTGGCTTCTGTACCGCTGCTTACCAAGCGCACTTGCTCCATGCTCGGCACCAGTTTATTAATTAATGTAGCCATCTCTAGCTCCAGCCCCGTAGGTGCACCAAATGACAGGCTGTTTGCAGCAACAGCTTGCACTGCACTAATCACGTCAGGATGCGCATGGCCAACAATCATTGGCCCCCAAGAGTTAATGTAATCAATGTACTCTTTGCCATCAACATCCCACAACTTGGCGCCTAAGCCTTTCTTAAAGAAGATTGGCGTACCGCCCACACTGCGAAAAGCGCGCACTGGCGAATTAACGCCACCTGGAATAAGTTGCTGTGATTTTTCAAATAGAGTTTGATTGGCTGAGGTCATGATTGAAATAACTTTGAAAATTGTTGAGAGGTTAATTTTACGTCATCTGCATTAAAAATTGCATTGATGATCGCCACTGAGTTTGCGCCAGCGGCAATCGCTAGCGGTGCGTTTTTTAATGTGATGCCGCCAATCGCTACGGTGGGAACATTAAGTTCTGCTTTTGCTTGGGTGAATAAATGTAAACCCGCCACTGGCGCATTGGGCTTAGTGCTTGAAGCAAAGCAGGCGCCAAACGCTACGTAATCTGCACCTAGCTGCTGTGCAGAAACGGCTAAATCGAAACGATTATAACAAGAGGCACCCAAAATCTTATTGCTGCCCAATCTGGCTCTAGCTTCGGTTAAATTGCCATCATCTGCGCCCAAATGTACGCCATCAGCATCTAAAGTGAGGCAAAGTTTGATTGAGTCATTGATGATAAAAGGCACTTGATATTGACGACACAGCGGCAACAAGGCACGCGCCTGTTGCGTTTGAAGCTTGTGATTAGCTAACTTGTTGCGGTATTGCAAAACACCAATACCACCCTGCAAGGCAGCCTCCACCTTTGCAAGCAAGACATCCGTGTCTTGCTCATCTGGCGTAATTGCGTACAACCCTTTAATCACCGACATACTAAGCTCAGGTCTAGTGTGTTTTCACACTGCCATCACCGCTATTGATGACAGGGTCTTCTTCATCTCGTGCCCAGAACATGCGGTCTGGAATGTACTGACCCATGCCAGGTCTGAATCCATTTTTAAGGGTTTGCCATGTATATTCTTGCGCTTCTAGCACGGCTTCTTCAATGCTGAGGCCATGCGCCATACAGGCGGCAATTGCACTGGTAAGCGTACAACCTGAACCATGATAACTGCCAGCCAAACGCTCCCATTTATAGGCCTTAATCAACTTATCTTCACCATACAGTGTGTTAGTGACTTCGGTGGTGCGTTCATGTGTACCCGTAATCAACACATACTCACTACCCATTGCCAACAATCGTGCGGCACTCTCATCCAAAGAGGTTAATCCGACTTCTTCAGCTTCGTCTGCAAACGCAAACTTACGTGCCTCTAAACTGTTAGGCGTAATTAATGTGGCTTGTGGAAACAGCAACTCAACCATTGCCTCCATCATTTCATCATTACTTAAATCATCACCACGGCCAGAGGTTAAGATTGGGTCAATCAGCAAAGGGATATCGGGATAATCTGCCATGATTTCAGCAATCACCGCGATATTTTCAACTGAGCCCAACAGCCCCAACTTAAATGCAGAGACTTGTACGTCTTCTAAAATCGCACGCGCTTGATCATTGACCCAATCAGGATCCATAGCTAATACACCATCAACACCGACGGTATCTTGCGCAGTAATTGCAGTCACCACTGACAGTGGATGACAGCCGATACTGGCGAACGTAAGTATATCTGCCTGTAGCCCAGCACCACTACTTGGGTCTGTACCTGCGAATGTTAAAACTGACGGGGGTGCTTGGTTTGCCATAATATTATCGCTAATCACTAAAGTTGGAGCGGGTGACGGGAATCGAACCCGCGTATCGAGCTTGGGAAGCTAGCGTTCTACCATTGAACTACACCCGCATTGAGGTATTATTTTACTGCATTTTGGCTACCCTGTAGCTTACATATACGTGTATTAGCACTAAAACTCTAAAGGGTTTACGTCAATAGCCCATCTAACTTTAGCGCTCAGTTTATTTTGCCTTAGTTCTGTAACCAGTTGGGTTAGCAGTTTTTGCAGTGCGGGTCGCTGGGTGGAATGCATTAAAATATAAGCGCGCTCCATCCCTTTTAGGCGCTCCATCTGCGGCCGTACAGGGTCATAAGTAACAACATGCGTGCTAAGTTGTCTGGCCTGCACAAACGCAAACTGTAGAAACTTCTGCACCAATGTAAAATCATGCGCTTCCGCACGCAGTAAAGCAGTAAACACATAGGGTGGAAACTGCACTTGTGCACGCTCTTGCAACAAGTCATTGGCATAACTTGCATAATCTTGCGTGCGTAATGCATTAAATAGTGCATGATCTGGAAATGCAGTCTGAATAATCACTTGCCCCACTTTATCAGCACGACCAGCACGTCCAGCCACTTGCATTAGCTGTGCAAACAAACGCTCACTCGCCCTAAAGTCTGGGCTATGTAGCGCGCTATCAGTATCAATCACGCCCACTAACGTTAAGTTAGGAAAGTCATGTCCTTTAGCCAGCATCTGCGTACCCACTAAAATATCTATTTCCTGATTGTGTACTTTATCTAAAATCTCGACCAAAGCATGCTTACGGCTAATACTGTCACGATCCACCCTTGCGATACGCGCATTAGGTAACAACTGCGCCAAGGTTTGCTCTAAGCGCTGCGTACCATGGCCAGTCGGATGCAAATCTGCATCACCGCAGCTTGGGCACTGGTTCGGAATTCGCTGCTCATGCCCGCAATGATGGCAACGTAGCTTTCTTTGCCCTAAATGCACGACCAAGCGACTACTGCAACGTGTGCATGGCGCTATCCAATGGCAGGCAGAGCACAACAATACAGGCGAATAGCCACGGCGATTAATAAACAATAACGATTGCTCTTTACGCTCTAGCCGTAAACGCAATGCAGTGATGAGCTGTGGTGTTAGGCCATGTTGCAAATTTACCTTAGTGGTATCAATACAATCAATTTTAGGCAGCTGTGCCGCAGTGACCGCACGCTGTTTTAATGTGAGCAAGCCGTATTTATTAGGCTGACTATTGCTAGGCGCCGCATTTGAAGTCTGCACACTGTTGCCCATTGCGTTGTACCAGCTTTCTAATGCTGGCGTTGCAGAGCCCAACACAACTGGAATATTCAGCCGTTTTGCCCGCACCAAAGCAACATCACGCGCATGGTAGCGCATACTATCTTGCTGCTTATAGGAGCTATCATGCTCCTCATCAATAATAATTAGCTTTAAATTAGGCATAGGCGTAAAAATTGAAAGCCGCGTACCTATAATAATTTGTGCAGCACCAGTTTGTGCTAACTGCCAATTATGTAAGCGCTCACTTTCGCTTAGACTGCTATGTAAGCTCACCAAGCTATATTGAGGCAATCGAGCTCTAAATCTGGCTTCAAGCTGTGGCGTCAAGTTGATTTCAGGCACCAGCACCAGTATCTGAGCGCTAGTTGGTTCATGCTTTGTTGCAATCGAGCCATGCGTATTATTTTTTGCTTCTAGTTTATCTTGCGCCTCTTGCAAAATATGCTGCATCAATCGAATATAAACTTCGGTTTTCCCACTGCCCGTGATGCCATGCAACAACCAAGCCTTAAACATTTTAATATCTTGTGTAATGCTTGCTACAGCCTGCGCTTGCTCTTCATTCAGTGCGGGTTGTGGCGTATTTAATATTGCAGGCACACGCTTTATTGCCAGCACTTGCTCACTGGTCGCATAAGCTAAAGCCACCAGCTCTTTTGCCGCCTTGCGCGCACTGGCAGACAATTCATCAAGTTCTGTTTCAGTTTGTGCGTTGTTTACTTGTAATGCCGCCAGCACCTGTCGTAATACACGCTGCCTTTTGGGCATAGACTCAATATCGACTTGCCGACCTAAATCAGTGATTTGATATAAATATTGTTTACGCGATACCGCTGGCGCTACTTGACGTAAACGTGCGGGTAACGCTGCCAGCAACGCCTGTCCAAATGGATAGTGATAATAGTCCGCACTAAACTTGATCAAACTTAACATTTCAGCATCAAGTGGTGCCTCTTCAACAAATGCCTGCGTAATGGGTTTAAGTTTTTCTACGGCAAACTCACTAGTGTCTGCTTTGCCCATCACGATGCCAATTTGATTACGGCGCCCAAACGGTACCAATACACGCTGGCCAATCTGTACATGCTGATCCGCACTTAAGTAATCAAATAAGCGTGCGAGTGGCACATCAAGTGCAATTTTTAAGATGGGTTTAGACAATGGCAGTAACAATGGTTGGCGTTAAAAGTTGATAAGCTCTAAAAGAGTCTTAAGTTAAAGAAAGTAAGCGCAATTTGTTATCTATTATGCTGCTTTTAACAACTATTTGCGTATTTAACACAATATTTATAATCGCTTTTTTCGCTTATAGGGTGAATATCTTAAACCATTACGCGGATGTATCAATTGGAACATGATGACTAACGTTCTAATCACTAATATGGGTTAAAATACCGTTTTTAGCTTTTATGCAATTATTGTGAAAACACATCTTACCCAATTACTGACCACTGCCGCAAAGATTATTGCGCCAGAGATTACTGATCTGACGATTATATTAGAGCGCCCAAAATCAGCCGAGCATGGCGATTTTGCTACCAATCTAGCGCTTGTTTTGGCAAAACCACTAAAACAAAACCCGCGTGCTATCGCCACCCAAATCATTGAGGCATTGCCTGTTAGTGAATATATCGCTAAAACTGAAATTGCAGGTGCAGGCTTTATTAATTTCTTTTTAAGCCCACAATCTAAGCAAGTGGTCATTAAAGACATTCTTAACGCGGGTGCGCAATATGGTCGCAACAACAACGGCAACCATCAAAAAGTACAAGTAGAGTTTGTCTCTGCTAACCCAACAGGGCCGTTACATGTAGGCCATGGCCGTGGCGCAGCGGTAGGTGATTGCTTAGCGCGTTTACTCGATGCAAACGGCTGGGATGTGACACGTGAGTTCTACTATAACGATGCTGGCGCGCAGATTGATAACCTCACCATCTCTGTATTAGCGCGATGCAAAGGCATCTCAACTGAGCATGAGAGCTTTCCTGAAAATGGCTACCGTGGCGAATATATCAATGATATTGCTGCGGCTTTCCTAGCCAAGCATACCGTGGTGGCCGATGATATTGAAGTGACCGCAAGTGGCGATATCAATGATTTAAATTCAATTCGTGCATTTAGCGTAGCGTATTTGCGCCATGAGCAAGATTTAGACTTAAAAGCGTTTCAAATTAAGTTTGACGTATTTTCATTAGAAAGCGCCCTGTATACAACAGGCAAAGTTGAGCAAACGGTACAAGCCCTGATTAAGAGCGGCCACACCTATGAAGACAACGACGCGCTTTGGCTTAAAACCACAGACTTTGGTGACGACAAAGACCGCGTCATGCGTAAAACCGATGGTGGCTACACTTACTTTGTGCCTGATGTGGCTTACCACACCGACAAGTGGAACCGTGGCTTTGTACGCGTGATTAACGAGCAGGGTGCAGACCACCACAGCACCATCACCCGCGTACGCGCAGGCTTACAAGCTTTAGATATCGGCATCCCAAAAGGTTGGCCTGATTACGTACTACATCAAATGGTCACCGTGATGCGTGGTGGCGAAGAGGTTAAACTCTCAAAACGTGCGGGTAGCTATGTCACCTTGCGTGATTTAATTGAAGAGGTAGGCTGCGATGCAACGCGCTACTTCCTAGCCGCACGCCGCGCCGATTCACAATTGGTATTTGATATTGATTTAGCGCGTAGCCAAAGCAACGACAACCCAGTGTATTACATTCAATATGCACATGCGCGTATTTGCAGCGTACTAAGCCAGTGGGGTGGTGATATCAGCAGCTTGGCAAACGCCAATTTAAACCCACTAGTCACCGCGCATGAAACTGCCCTGATGCAACGCTTAAGTGAGTACCCAGAAGTGGTCGACAATGCGGCAACTGAGCTAGCACCGCACATGGTGGCTAATTACTTAAAAGAATTAGCGAGCGACTTACACAGCTACTACAACGAGTATAAATTCTTGATTGAAGACGAGTCATTGAAACTCGCTCGCTTAAGCCTAATTAGCGCTACCCAGCAAGTCCTTAAAAATGGGCTGGATTTACTTGGTGTTGCCGCCAAAGAGAGAATGTAAGGAAACATCATGAGTAGAGATTACAAACCAAGACCAGAGCGCACGGCAAAACAAAGCCAAGGCAATCCATTTATCACAGGGTTATTAGTAGGGTTCTTGTTAGGCGTGGCAGCCTCTTTAACCGTGGTCATGATGATTAATCGTGAAGAAAGCCCATTTGCAGAGTTAGCTTCTCCAAATAAACCGCTCTCTGAAAAGATTGCAGAAAGTGCAAAAGAAAAAGCCGCCAAAGACAATGAAGCGGCACAAAAAGCAAAAGCTGAAGCTTCTGAAACAACTGAAGATAAAACACGTTTTGATTTTTATACGATTTTGCCTGGAAGCGAGCGCCAGGTAAGTACCGAAGAAGTTAAAATTAAAGAGCAAAGTGCTGAACCATCAGTGCCAAATACCTACTTTCTTCAAGTTGGCGCTTTCCAAAAAGAAGAGGAAGCTGACAACATGAAGGCCACACTAGCCTTACAAGGCTTTGAGGCACTAGTGCAAACCGCTACCATCCCTAACAAGGGCGTTTGGCATCGTGTTCGTGTTGGCCCACTGAAAAATCTGGAGCTCATTAACAAAACAAAAGCAGATTTAGCTATTAATGGCTTTAAATCTGATTTAATTACAGTTAATAATGAAACCCTGTAGGCTTTTGGCTGATCTATAGGTTGGGTTAGTCTGATACAAACCAAACTCAATGCCAATTGACTCAAAAATCAACAACAAAAATAGTCACTAAAAATAATTGTCAGCCAAATTCAAGATGACACGTTTCAAGTAATATATTTAGAGAACTTGCTTCTGAATAAACGTTAAATAGAATAGCTGAATGCTTAATCACCAATTTAAAGAATCGTTAACAAGGACAATATCAATGAAAAAATTATTAACTGCTCTAATATTACTAGCCTCATTTAGCGTGATGGCGGAGCCACAAATGGGCAAAGATTTCGATCGTACTGCCCAAACCATCAATACTGACACGCCCAACAAAATTGAAGTAATCGAGCTATTTTGGTATGGCTGTGGACACTGCCACAGCATGGAGGCGCCACTCAACGCATGGGTAAAAAAACTACCAGCTGACGTCGTATTTAAACGTGTACCAGGCTTGCCACACCAAGCATGGGCACCTATGGCAAAAGCTTACTATGCAATGGAAACACTCGGTGTTTTAGAAAAATTACATGCTCCATTGTTTGAAGCTATCCACACTAAAAAAACACTTAAACCAACTGATGAAAAAGCAGCGATTGACTGGGTGACACAACAAAGTGGCCTTGATAAGAAAAAAGTTGAAGAAGCTTTTGGTTCATTTGCCACTAACACCAGCCTAAATCGCGCAGCAAATATCTTCCGCTCATCAGGCGTAACAGGCGTACCTAGCTTAGTTATCAATGGCCAATTCATTACATCAAGCACAATGGCAGGTAACAATGATTTAGCATTAAAAACAGCTGACTACATCATTACTAACATCCGTGCTGACAAAGCCAAGGCAGCCAGCCCGGCAAAAAAGTAACAGCGTCCACGCACTGGTTTAAAGCACTTTACCAAAAGCTCTTTAACTGATGATACTATCAGTACATGCTGATTTTAAAAGCCCGTTTCTACCATCAGGTAAAACGGGCTTTTATATTTTAATAATGAGCATTTTCAGTCATACACGAACCAACGAAAGATAGTCATGAAAGTTTTTATCACAGGCGCATCTAGTGGCATAGGTGAAGCGTTAGCTTACGAATATGCAAAACGCTATCAGAACGAAGGCGTCTTGATTGGTTTAGCAGCCAGACGAAGTGAGTACTTACAATTATTACAGCAAACCTTAGAGACTTGCTACAACATCAAATGCGCCATTTATCCATTGGACGTACGCGATAGCGTTGCATTGGCGACAGCAGCAAATGACTTCATACAAAAATTTGGCACACCTAATATCGTCATTGGCAGTGCAGGTGTCAGTAGTGGCACACTCACTGAAAATGCAGAAGACACAAACGCATTTCAGGCAGTCATGGATATTAACGTGACTGGGCTAGTCAATACGTTTCAACCATTTATCAACGCCATGCGATTAGCAGCCAAACGTGGCGACACAGCCCAACTAGTTGGCATCGCCAGTGTTGCAGGCATACGTGGCTTGCCAGGTGCAGGCGCTTACAGCGCATCAAAAGCAGCAGCCATTGCTTATTTAGAAAGCCTGCGCGTGGAAATGCTACATCACAATATCGCTGTGACCACCATTGCCCCTGGGTATATTCGCACCCCGATGACCGACATTAACACGTATAAAATGCCGTTTTTAATGGATGCGGATGTTGCAGCATACAAATTTGTGAACGCCATTGAGCGCAAAAAACGTTTTGTGGTCATCCCGTGGCAAATGGGGTGGGTAGCAAAATTAATGCGACTAATTCCGCCTGTTTTGTGGGATTTTCTGGCAAAAAATGCGCCCCATAAACCACGCATTCATGTTCAATAATTAAACAGGGCCGTCCTGCAATAGCATTACGCCGAATCAAATATTGCAATATGCAGGATGCCGTGTTAAGTACGACAATAAAAAATCTGGCTCCATGCTTCTATTTAAAATTCAATCCCATCAGGATGGAGGCGCACAATACTAGTGATTTTTGTAGGGTGGGGTTAAAAACCCCACGCGGTAGTGACAAGATATACTTTTGCAACGCGTGGGTCACAAGTGACCCACCCTACAAGGCTTACCGCAACTGGTGCACCATACCGATTGATGCTTAAGCTAAATCTATCTACTATCTCGTAATTGGTTTATATCTGATACGTTTCGGTTTAGCGCCTTCCTCACCTAGACGTTTACGCTTATCAGCCTCATATTCCTGATAATTACCGTTAAAGAACGTCCATTGCGACTCGCCCTCTGCCGCCAAGATATGCGTTGCGATACGGTCTAAGAACCAGCGATCATGGGAGATCACTAACACACTGCCTGCAAACTCTAGCAAAGCATCTTCCAGCGCACGTAATGTTTCTACATCTAAGTCGTTTGACGGTTCATCTAGCAGCAATACGTTACCGCCAGAAATCAGAGTTTTCGCTAAGTGCAAACGTCCACGTTCACCACCTGACAGTTGACCAACGATTTTTTGCTGATCACCGCCTTTAAAGTTAAAGCGGCCAATGTAAGCACGAGAGGGTGTTTCATAACGACCCACCGTTAATATGTCTGAACCGCCTGAAATCTCATCAAACACGGTTTTATCATTGCTCAACACATCACGGCTTTGGTCAACATAAGCTAGTTTAACGGTTTGGCCGATGTTCACTTCACCGCTATCTGGCTGTTCCATGCCTGTAATCATCTTGAACAGGGTAGATTTACCCGCGCCGTTCGGGCCGATAATGCCCACAATCGCGCCAGCAGGGATGCTAAAACTTAAGTTATCAATCAGTAAACGGTCTTTAAATGCCTTGCTCACGCCGTTAAACTCAATTACTTGATCGCCCAAACGCTCACCAGCAGGGATAAAGATCTCCTGTGTTTCATTGCGTTTTTGGTATTCGGCACTAGCTAATTCTTCATAACGTGCGATACGCGCCTTGCTCTTGGCTTGACGTGCTTTTGGGTTCTGACGCACCCACTCTAGCTCGGTATTCAGCGCTTTACGGCGTGATGACTCTTGCGATTCTTCTAAGGCTAAACGTGCTTGCTTTTGATCTAACCAGCTAGAGTAATTGCCTTTCCATGGAATACCATGTCCACGGTCTAGCTCTAAAATCCATTCCGCTGCATTATCAAGGAAATATCGATCATGGGTTACTGCCACCACCGTACCTGGGAAGCGCACTAAGAACTGTTCTAACCACTCTACAGACTCTGCATCCAGATGGTTGGTTGGCTCATCTAATAGCAACATATCTGGCTTAGATAATAGTAATTTACACAACGCCACACGGCGCTTCTCACCGCCTGATAATGGGCCAATCTTGGCATCCCAAGCAGGTAAACGCAGCGCATCAGCTGCGATTTCTAATTGATGCTCAACGTCAGAGCCGCTTGCCGCAATGATATTTTCATAGCGTGCTTGATCTTCAGCCAGCTTATCAAAGTCTGCATCAGGCTCTGCATACGCCGCGTACACTTCTTCTAGCTTTTTCTTGGCCTCCATCACCGCACCCATGCCGCTTTCCACTTCTTCACGTACGGTTTTATCAGCGTCTAATTGTGGTTCTTGAGGTAAATAGCCAATTGAAATATTAGGCTGCCATTGCACCTCACCCTCAAACTCTTTATCAGCGCCCGCCATAATACGCAACACAGTTGATTTACCTGAGCCGTTTAAACCCAGCAAACCAATTTTTGCACCAGGGAAAAAAGACAAAGAAATATCTTTAATAATTTGTTTTTTAGGGGGAACAATCTTGCTCACGCGGAGCATCGACATTACATATTGAGCCATGATGTTATCTTGCAAATTTAAAGATGAAAGCTTAACAGAAAGTAGTGCTACCTTGTTAAGCAACTCGCAACACAAGCTTAAGCAATACAGGTAGAAGCGATGGATAACGGTATAATGCATCGTTAACCTTGATTCACTAAAAACCATAGAACTCTTTAAGGAGTCGCGCCATGGCGCTTAAGTCCACCATTTATAAAATCGAGCTGCAAATTGCAGATATGGATCGCAATTACTACGCGCAACATCATCTAACGCTCGCAAAACATCCTTCAGAAACGGATGAGCGCTTGATGGTGCGTCTGATTGCGTTTGCTATGTATGCCAACGAGACATTAACCTTTGGCAAAGGCCTAAGCGATGATGAAGAGCCCGACCTCTGGCAAAAAGACTTAACCGACGCCATTGAGTTATGGATGGATGTAGGCTTACCAACGGAAAAAGACATACGCAAAGCCTGTGGTCGCAGTAAGCTAGTGGTAGTGGTGTTATACGGCGGTAGGATCGCCGATATGTGGTGGACAGCCAATAGCAAAGCACTTTTAAAATGTAACAACTTAACCGTGATTAATTTACCAGAAACCGATGAACTCACTAACATTGCCAACAGAAGCATGAATATTAGTTGCACCATTCAAGACGGACAAATCATGGTGGGCTTTGATGGTGGTACTGTAGATATCACGCCTGTGAAGCTTAAAGAACCTAGTGCTTACTAATTAACGAGCCTCTGTCATTTCGTGCTCAACACGAAATCTAGTGACGTTTAAAACAAAAGACGCTGGATTCCGATTTACATCGGAATCACAATCTTGTTTGGTTTTGACTTCTAGTTAAAGTTTTCCATCTAAACCCATTTGAAAATATTTATGCACGATTTTCTCTTGGTTATCTAACAGCCAATCAATACTAGGCTCGTTATTCATGGCTTTTTTAATCGCATTAGCAGTCGCTTTGCGGTGAATATCAAACAAAACCTGATGATCTAAATCGTCCTGTTCCACCACAATCGGGTTTAACCATACCGAGACAATAATCCCTAAATCGTTAGCTTTTTCTTTAGGAATATCGCCACAACGCACAGCATCTAACACACCATTAGCAACGGCCGCTTGTACTGTACCCATTAAAATATTAGTGTACCGCGGGTCTTTTACCGTCACTTTACTCACCATAATCGTGGCAGGGCGCACCATAACATCTGTATTCATAATCGCCAACACACGCGTGTGACCTTTTACTTGGTCGCCTAACAAGTTGGCAAATGCAACACCCATTGGCCCCTTCATTTCACCAATAGCCACCTCAGGCTCCGCTGCTGTGCCTACAGGACCACCTGCAACTAATGCCTCACCGATGCGCATTACAATCTCATCACTCATATACTTTCCTTTAGATTTTCTGGTTTTTTGAAGAGTCATTTTAAGTGATTTTTCAATTGACGCATTGCTACTGACTTTGTAATGACACTTTCAAAGTGATTAACTTACACGAAGCAGATGAACTCACCAATATTGCCAACAGAGGCATGAATGTTAGCTACACCAATTAAGGCGGACAAATCATGGTGGGCTTTGAGATGGTACTGTAGATATCACGCTCGTAAGACTTAAAGAATCTATTATTAGTAAATAAAAGCAGTTATTTTTTGAAAAGATTCAGCCTAACCTCTAAGCTATGAGGTAAAGCTGAACTGATTATTTGATCATTAAAGACCCATTCCAGATACTCAACATACACCTTATCTAATTGCCATAAATCATATTGAGCTTCTTTTGTATTGATTGTTGGAAACTTTGCAAGATAAAACGAGAGCCAGTCTGTCACTTCACCGTAACTTGTGCCTACTACATTAAAATCTACATTGTTAACTTTATACTCTTTTCAAACACTATGCTTACTAGAGTTAGCAACTGCGTAAAGTGCTCCAATTAAATCTTTTAGTTCATTTTTAGTACTATTGTATTTGTCTCTTTGTAACTGAGAAATTGATGGATCTTTTTTTAACCAATCGTCATACAAATGATAGGCCGTAATAACAAAATTAAAAATTGCATCTTTATTTCTATAATCTGCTTCTAATATTGCGACATCACGTTTTAGTTTCTCAAACACATCTTTTGCTGTATCGAATCCAAATGTGAATCTTATGTTGTTCTGATTGTGCACAATTACTCTACAGTCACACTCTTAGCCAAATTCCTAGGCTTATCCACATCCGTCCCCTTCAACAACGCCGCATGATACGCCAACATCTGCACTGGTATCGTATGCAAAATAGGGGAGAGCACACCCACATGGCGCGGTGTACGTATCACATGCACACCCTCAGACTCGGTAAAGTGACTATCTGCATCCGCAAACACAAACAACTCACCGCCACGCGCTTTAACTTCCTGCATATTTGATTTCACTTTTTCCAACAAAGCGTCATTGGGTGCAATCACTACTACAGGCATATCGCTATCTACCAGCGCCAAGGGGCCGTGTTTAAGCTCGCCCGCAGGGTAAGCCTCGGCATGGATGTATGAAATCTCTTTAAGCTTCAATGCGCCTTCTAAAGCGATAGGGTAATGAATACCTCGCCCTAAGAATAATGCATGTTGTTTATTAGCAAATGATTTTGCCCACTCTCGAATTTGCGGCTCTAGGTTTAAAGCATGCTGTACGCTACCTGCTAATTGGCGCAATGCGTTTAAATGCGATTGTTCAGTCTCTTTATCTAATAAGCCACGCTGTTTTGCCAGCGTTGCGGCTAGCGTAAATAAGGCTACTAATTGTGTAGTGAATGCCTTGGTAGAAGCCACGCCAATTTCTGCCCCTGCGCGCGTGTAGAACACCAACTCTGAAGCACGTGGGATTGCGCTCTCTTGCACGTTACAAATCGCTAGGGTGAGATGCTGACCTAATGCCTTTGCATGTTTTAACGCTTCCATCGTATCTAGTGTTTCACCAGACTGTGAAATCGTTACGATTAATTGGCGTGGATTTGGCACAGATTGGCGATAACGGTATTCACTGGCAATTTCTACATTGGTTGGTAACTTGGCAATACTTTCTAGCCAGTATTTCGCAGTAAGCGCTGCGTAGTAACTGGTACCAGCAGCCAATATTAAAATGCTGTCTACTTGCTCAAACACGCCTGCTGCACCTTTGCCAAATAGGGCAGGTGAGAAGTGATTGTCATCAATCAGCGCCTCTATCGTATCGGTTAACGCGCGCGGTTGCTCATGAATCTCTTTTTGCATGAAGTGCGAATATGGGCCCAACTCTAAGCTGGCGAGTGACACATCACTCATATGAATTTTACGGGTGACTTGAGCGCCGTCACGTGCAAAAATGGTGACGCCTTCACGACGAATATCTGCAACATCACCGTCTTCTAAATAAATTACTTTACGTGTGACAGACAACACTGCAGAAACGTCAGATGCAATAAAATTTTCACCTTCACCTAAACCAATCAATAAGGGGCAACCTAAGCGGGCTGTCACCATATGCTCTGGTTCTTTTTTGGAGATTACACTAATCGCAAATGCGCCTGTAAGCTCGCTTACTGCTTTTTGTGTCGCTGCTAACAGAGGTAGTGTTTGGTGGTAATGATGAATTAAATGCGCAATCACCTCAGTATCTGTCTGAGATTCAAACACATAACCCAATGTTTTTAAGTGTGCACGTTGTTCATCATGATTTTCAATAATGCCGTTATGCACAACCGCCACCTCACCGCTCAATTGGCTTGGCGACATATGTGGGTGCGCATTACTTTCAGTCACACCGCCATGCGTAGCCCAACGTGTGTGACCAATCCCGACCAAACCACTTAGTTTTGTCTCGTTCACTTTTTCTGTCATGGCAGAAACGCGGCCAACGGCACGTACACGCGCAATGCCTGTGTCGTTTAATACGGCAATACCCGCTGAATCATAACCTCTATACTCTAAGCGGCTTAAGCCCTCAATTAAAGTTGAAACAACATTTCTATTTGCTACTGCCCCTACAATGCCACACATATCATTTCTTTCTCATATTTTTGTAGGCGCGCAATTAATTGCACGGATATTTGTTAAATTAGCCCAATAAACTGGACTCCTACAAATTAATTAATCTGTTATTTATTAGTCTTTTGTGGACGTTTCCAACCAGCAATTGTTTTTTGTTCTTTGGCGCGACAAAAGGTGAGGGCATCTGCAGGTGCATCTCTGGTAATGGTTGAACCTGCTGCAATTGTTGCGTTTTTGCCTATGGTGATAGGCGCTACTAATTGTGAATCAGAGCCAATGAATGCCCCATCTTCTATCACCGTTCTAAATTTATTTGCCCCATCATAATTACAGGTAATGGTACCTGCGCCTATGTTTACGTGCTTACCAACTGTACTATCGCCCACATAACTTAAATGATTGATTTTACTGCCTACATCCACCTGAGCATTTTTAAGCTCAACAAAATTGCCCACATGCGTCTCTGATGCTAATGCTGTACCTGGGCGCAAGCGTGCAAATGGGCCAATACGGCTATTTTCTCCAATAGCTACATCATCAATATGCGTAAATGCCGCTATTTGTGTACCTGCAGCAATTACTGCATTTTTAATCACACAATTTGCTGCGATTTTAACGCGATCACCTAACGTAACATTACCTTCAAAAATACAGTTTACGTCTATTTCTACATCACGCCCGCAACGTAAATCTCCGCGCACATCAATACGTGCTGGGTCTTTTAAGGTAACGCCTTGTTGCAATAAAGCTTGTGCAATTCTGGTTTGATACACACGTTCAATTTGTGCCAAATCTGTTTTAGCATTAATACCTGTCACAGACCACTCATCGTCCGTAATTTCTGCCACCACGCTAATGTTATCCGCTACCGCTAAAGCCACAATATCGGTTAAATAATACTCGCCCTGTGCATTATTGTTGGTGATTCTTGATAACCAGCTTTTAAGATGTGCATTCGACATTGCCATAATGCCTGTATTCACCTCAACAATAGCACGTTGTGCTTCTGTCGCATCCTTATGCTCTACAATGGCATGCACCTGACCGTTTGCACCGCGTAGGATACGCCCATAACCAGTTGGATCATCTTTATTAAACGAGAGTATTGCAAGTTTGTTATCAGCCTGTGCAATCAGCTTTTGGCATGCACTTACATCAACCAACGGTACATCACCTAATAATATTAGCGTATCTGCATCAGCATCTAAATGTGGCAATGCTTGTTGTACTGCGTGGCCAGTGCCATTCTGTTCCGCTTGGTTCACCCAAGTAATTTCTTCACCACTAAACGCTTCTTTTACACGCTCACCACCAAAACCATAGACCACGATAATCTTATTCGGCTGCAATGCCTTCGCGCAGCTAATCACATGAGCCAATATTGGCTTTGAGCCAACCACATGTAAAACTTTTGGTAACTCAGAATGCATACGGGTGCCTTTACCCGCTGCTAATATCACGATATTTAATTTTTTCATGTATTCAATATGTATAGATCTGTTCGCAAAGTATAACAAAAAAGGCAACCTAAGTTGCCTTTTTGCTTTTACACCATCTTCACCGCAATTAATGCGTTTTCTTGCGTAAGCGTTCGATTGTTTGAATCTGTGCTACCGCCTCAGACAATTCTGCCTGTGCTGTTGCATAGTCAATATCTGAGGTTCTGTTTCTGAGCGCTTCTTCAGCAGCCTCTTTTGCAGCAATCGCTTTTGCTTCATCTAGGTCGTGACCACGTACTGCTGTATCAGCCAATACAGTTACCACGCCAGGTTGCACTTCTAACAAGCCACCTGAGATAAAGATTAACGTTTCTTCAGCTTCATTCGTTTGCTTAATACGCAAAGCACCAGGTTTGATGGTAGAAATCATTGGTGCATGGTTAGGGTAAATACCCACTTCACCAGCACTTGCAGGTGCAACAACAAACTCAGCTTCACCTGAGAATATACTTGCCTCTGCACTAACTACATCAATATGAACAGTATTTGCCATTATTTTTCCTTAAAGCGTTTAACTACTTAACTAAGCAAAGCTTAGTTAAGTAACTTTAGTTAAGAGTCTTGGCTTTCTCAACTGCCTCTTCAATACCGCCCACCATGTAGAAAGCTTGCTCTGGTAAGTGATCGTATTCACCAGCAACAATCGCTTTAAAGCCTTTGATTGTTTCTTTTAATGGTACGTATTTACCTGGCGCGCCTGTAAACACTTCAGCAACGTGGAAAGGTTGTGATAAGAAGCGTTGGATTTTACGTGCACGGCCAACAGCCAATTTATCTTCTGGTGATAACTCGTCCATACCCAAAATCGCGATAATGTCACGCAACTCTTTGTAACGTTGTAATGTTTGTTGTACAGAACGTGCAACGTTGTAGTGCTCTTCACCAACCACTAACGGGTCTAATTGACGTGATGTAGAATCCAATGGGTCTACCGCAGGGTAGATACCTAAAGAAGCAATGTCACGTGACAACACAACTGTTGAGTCCAAATGGTGGAATGTTGTTGCTGGTGATGGGTCAGTCAAGTCATCCGCAGGCACGTAAACCGCTTGGATAGAAGTAATAGAACCTGTTTTAGTTGAAGTAATACGCTCTTGTAAACGGCCCATTTCATCAGCTAGGGTAGGTTGGTAACCTACCGCAGAAGGCATACGGCCTAACAATGCAGATACTTCAGTACCAGCCAATGTGTAACGGTAGATGTTATCAACGAAGAACAACACGTCACGGCCTTCATCACGGAATTTCTCAGCCATTGTCAAACCTGACAAAGCTACACGTAAACGGTTGCCTGGTGGTTCGTTCATTTGACCGAATACCATCGCTACTTTTGATTCTTTCATGTCGTCTAGTTTAATAACGCCAGCTTCTGCCATTTCATGGTAGAAGTCGTTACCTTCACGAGTACGCTCACCCACGCCTGCAAACACTGATAAACCTGAGTGTTGTTTAGCGATGTTGTTGATGAGTTCCAACATGTTAACGGTTTTACCTACACCAGCACCACCGAACAGACCCACTTTACCACCCTTAGCGAATGGACAAACTAAGTCAATCACCTTGATACCTGTTTCTAACAAGTCAACTGATGGAGATAACTCTTCAAAAGTAGGTGCTTTTTGGTGAATAGAACGGCGCTCGTCGCACTCGATAGGACCAGCCTCATCGATTGGGCGACCCAACACGTCCATAATACGACCTAAAGTACCTGTACCTACTGGCACTTGAATTTGTGCACCAGTTGATTTAAACGCAGTACCACGTGCAAGACCATCAGATGAGCCCATGGCAATAGTACGCACAATGCCGTCACCTAATTGTTGTTGCACTTCCAATGTCAAACCAGCTTCCGCTTGGCTTGATGCGTCATCAATAATTAACGCTTCAAATACTTTTGGCATTTGATCACGTGGGAACTCAACGTCAACCACCGCGCCAATACATTGCACTACTTTACCAATATTTGCTGTACTCATCTTTTTTCCTTACTAAACTTTGTTAGTCAGATTTTATAAAAATTTCCGTTCGCCCTGAGCTTGTCGAAGGGTGAACTTTTAATGCTAAGCTACCGTTACAGCACTTCGCGATTTTGGTTTCTACCTAACGCCCTTACGCGGTTAGTATCAACCAATCACTAAGCAACTGCGGCCGCACCACCAACGATTTCAGAGATCTCTTTGGTAATTGCTGCTTGACGTGCTTTGTTATAAACCAGTTTCAATTCACCAATCACGTTTTTCGCGTTATCAGATGCTGATTTCATCGCCACCATACGTGATGATTGCTCTGACGCCATGTTCTCAGACACTGCGTTATACACTAGTGACTCAATGTAACGTACCATTAACTGGTCAATTACTGGCTTAGCTTCTGGCTCATAGATGTAATCCCAATGACCTTTAGCAGCACCAATTTGAAGCGCACTCTTAACCACAGCACTAGCACTCAATGCCTCAGACTTCTCTTCAGTTGGATGTGTACCCAAACGCTCAGCTGTCAAAGGAAGCAATTGCTCAATCACTGGCTCTTGCTTCATTGTGTTGATAAAGCGTGTGTAGCAGATATGCAACTGATCAATTTCACCAGCTGTATAAGCATCAAGCATCACTTTAATCGTACCGATGAGGGTATCCAAATGTGGCACATCACCTAAACCGATAATGTGTGACTTAACATTTGCACCAACGCGGTTCATAAAGCCGTAGCCTTTATTACCAATCGCGCTAACAGACAATTTCTTGCCTTCTGATTCCCAAGTTTTCATTTGGTTAACAGTTAAACGCAATACGTTGGTATTTAAGCCACCGCATAAACCTTTGTCTGAACTCACAACAATAATGCCAACATTCTTAACATTCTCACGCTTTACTAGGAAAGGGTGCTTATATTCAGAATGTGCTAGCGAAAGGTGAGCTGCAACATTACGAATTTTCTCAGCATACGGACGTGACGCACGCATTCTATCTTGCGCTTTACGCATTTTAGAAGCGGCGACCATTTCCATCGCTTTAGTGATCTTGCGTGTATTTTCTACACTCTTGATCTTGGTTCTAATTTCTTTACTACCAGCCATATGTTTTCCTAAAAAGCATTGTCCTAATAGTTAAAATTAGTAAGCAGTTGTCGCTTTGAAGTCTTGAATTGCTGCATCAAGTGCTTTTTCGTTATCGCTGCTTAAGTCTTTGCTTGTTTCAATCGCATCAGCCAGTGCTTTGTATTTAGAAGCGATAAAACCGTGCAATTTGCCTTCAAATGCTAATACTTTGTTTGTTGCTACATCATCAAAGTAACCTTTGTTAGCAGCAAACAAGGTAATTGCCATGTTTGAAACACTTAAAGGAGCATATTGCGCTTGCTTCATCAACTCAGTAAACATACGACCGCGATCTAATTGTTTACGTGTTGCTTCATCCAAATCAGAAGCGAACTGTGCAAACGCAGCCAACTCACGGTATTGCGCTAAAGCTAGACGTACACCGCCACCTAGTTTTTTGATGACTTTAGTTTGAGCAGCACCACCTACGCGAGATACTGAAATACCAGCGTTGATCGCAGGACGGATACCAGCGTTGAACAAGTCAGTTTCCAAGAAAATCTGACCATCGGTAATTGAAATCACGTTCGTTGGAACGAATGCTGAAACGTCACCAGCTGCTGTTTCAATCACTGGCAATGCAGTCAATGAACCAGTTTTGCCTTTAACAGCACCGTTAGTGAATTTCTCTACATACTCTTCGTTTACACGAGCTGCGCGCTCTAACAAACGTGAGTGGATGTAGAACACATCACCTGGGTAAGCTTCACGGCCTGGTGGACGACGTAATAGCAATGAGATTTGACGGTAAGCAATCGCTTGTTTAGTCAAGTCATCATAAACGATCAATGCATCTTCACCGCGGTCACGGAAGTATTCGCCCATCGTACAACCAGCGTACGGAGCCAAGAATTGCAATGCTGCTGAGTCAGATGCAGTCGCAGCAACCACAATGGTATAAGCCATCGCGCCATTTTCTTCTAACTTACGTACCACGTTAGCAACTGTAGAAGCTTTTTGGCCAATCGCTACGTAGATACAGGTCATGTTTTGACCCTTTTGGTTGATGATTGCATCAACCGCTACCGCTGTTTTACCAGTTTGACGGTCGCCAATAATCAACTCACGCTGACCACGGCCCACTGGCACCATAGAGTCAACTGATTTTAAACCTGTTTGCACTGGTTGTGACACTGACTTACGCGCAATCACGCCTGGCGCAACTTTTTCAATCTTGTCAGTCATTTTCGCATTAACTGGACCCTTGCCATCAATTGGCTGACCAAGCGCATTAACAACACGACCAATCAACTCTGGACCGACTGGCACTTCTAAAATGCGACCAGTACATTTACATGTGTCGCCTTCAGTAATGTGTTCGTAATCACCCAATACCACAGCACCAACAGAGTCACGCTCTAGGTTAAGTGCCAAGCCAAATGTATTGCCAGGGAACTCGATCATCTCGCCAGCCATTACATTTGATAGGCCGTGAATACGTACGATACCGTCAGTTACTGAAATAACAGTACCTTGAGTACGCGCTTCAGCACTGGTAGAAAAATTTTCTAATCTGCTTTTAATCAGTTCACTGATTTCTGATGTAGATAACTGCATGTAAACTCCTAATAGTTTCTTTGCCTAAAGTTAGGCTATTGCCTGCGTCTTATGCCGTAAGCGTATAGGCTAAATTTTGTAACTGACCTTTGACGGATGCGTCGATCACGGTATCGCCAACAATAATTTTGATGCCACCAATGAGTTCTGGGTCAACAGAAACACTAGCCTCAATCTTTTTACCAAATTTTGCTTCTAAGCGTTTTACTAGGTCTTTAACCTCTGCCGCACTAGGTTTAGCTGCTGCAATAATCTCAGCATCTAACGTACCTTCATCTTGTGCTTTTAACGCTTCAAATGCGCTTGAAATTTCTGGCAAAATAGATAAACGACCATACTCAACCAAAACTTTGACAAGATTTTGTCCGTTTTCATTAAGTTGATCGCCACACACCTTCAAGAAAGTTGTTTGCAAATCACTGCTCACAACTTTAGGGTCTTGAATATAGGCTTTAATTTGCCCGTCATTTGCAACGGCAGCGGCAAAACCCAACATCTCAGACCATTTGCCAAGTGCCTTTTGCTCACGACCTAATTTATAAGCCGCTACTGCATAAGGTCTTGCGATGGTTGATATTTCAGCCATGTGATTTCCTTTATCCCTTAGCCTTAAAGTTCTGCAGCTAGTTTAGACAACATTTCGCTATGTGCTTTTGCGTCAATTTCTTTACGCAAAATCTTTTCAGCGCCGGCAATTGCCAATGCTGACACTTGCGCACGTAAACCTTCTTTTGCACGGTTTACTTCTTGATCAATCTCAGATTTAGCACCAGCTAGAATACGGTCACCTTCAACCTTAGCATTGCCTTTAGCTTCTTCAACGATTTGTGTGCCGCGTTTTTCAGCTTGCGCAATAATCTCGCTCGCTTTTTGTTTTGCTTCAGCCAATGTCACTTCTGACTTTTTAGCGGCAACTTCTAAAGCACTACGGCCTTCTTGCGCTGCTGCCAAACCATCAGCAATTTCTTTTTGGCGCGTTTCAATCGCTTTTAATAGCGGCGGCCAAACGAATTTCACTGTGAACCAAATCAACACAGCAAATGCGATAGCTTGTGCGATAAGTGTAAAGTTAATGTTCATTTTTGATCCATTTTGTTAATCATATAAAGCACTAGTCATTAAACTAAAGTTCAATGACTAGTTAGCTTAGTTTTGCTAATTACTGAGCAACTACGCTTAATAATGGGTTAGCAAATGCAAACATCATTGCAAGACCAACACCGATAATGAATGAAGCGTCAATCAAACCTAGTAACAAGAACACTTTACCTTGCAAAGCTGGGATCATTTCTGGTTGGCGAGCTGCGCCTTCCAAGAAACTTGCACACATAATACCAATACCGATACAAGCACCAGCAGCGCCCAAACCAATAATTAAACCAATACCAACGCCTGTGTAGGCTTGAATCAATGCTAATGCATCCATGTTATTACCCTCTCTAAAATTAAACTTACAACCAACTACAAAAAATAAGAACTACCTAAATACCAAACAAAACCTAATTAGTGGCCTTCATGTGCCATGGCTAAATACACAACCGTTAACATCATGAAAATAAACGCTTGTAATGCAACAATCAAAATGTGGAAGATAGACCAACCAGCACCTAAAATTGCACCTGCGATAGTGCCTGTTAAGCCTGTTGCAGCCCACATGCCTAGCAACAAGAAGATAACTTCACCAGCGTACATATTGCCGAACAAACGTAATGAGTGTGAAAGTGGTTTTGACACGTATTCAATCAAATTGAACATAAAGTTAGCAGGCCACACCCAGATTTTAGTACCGAATGGCGCACAAAATAGCTCATGAATCCAACCACCAAAGCCTTTAACCTTGATTGCAAAGAAAATCATTAGGATCCAAACTGTTAATGCTAATGCAAAGGTAGTGTTGATATCAGATGTTGGTACAGCACGCCATTTTGCATGCTCACCGCCGAAGAATGAAACGATACCAGCAACCCAATCCACTGGCAGGAAGTCCATGGAGTTCATTGCGAACACCCATAAAAATACAGTTAATGCTGTTGGTGCGATAAAGCTATGACGATTACCGTGGAAAATATTTTTAACTTGGTCATCAATAAAGCCAAACACCAATTCGACAAACGCTTGTGTTTTTGTTGGTACTCCAGCAGTCGCCTTACGCGCTACCAACCAAATCAAACCCATCACAATCAAACCCAGCGCTACTGACATCACAAAAGTGTCTACATGTAGCGTCCAAAAACCAGCGCTTTCATTAAGTGGCTGCGCATTGAAACTTAAATGATGCTCGATATAAGCCGAAGGAGTGAGTGCGTGTTGTGCGTTATCTGCGTGTTCTGTAGCCATAATCTAATATTTTTCTAACTGACGTTTGTTTAAATTACACGTTTAACTTACTGAGGGCTGCACCAGAAAACAATGCCGCAGCCGCCAAACCAGCAATTAATGCAAATGGCACTAATTGTTTATAAAAACTGAATACGATCACCAAAATTACAATGATCATCAAAATCTTCACTGCTTCTGCTTTAAGCAGATTCACTAATATTGCTGAAGCATCCGTTTTGTTTGCACCGCGCTTGGCTACCAATGATGCTACATAAGCACCAACCACCACACTCGCACCACCTAGCGTGGCTGACACCATTCCGTGCACACCTAAAAACAAAAACATGACCACAGCAACTACAAGCGTTGCAACTACTTGGATCTTAAGCATTTTACTAAAAACATCTGTTGTATTTAATGCTGACAATGACTTAAATCCAATTAATTTAAAAGCTTTATTAAAGCCCTGATTGTGCTTGGCTTCATGTATTTATTTACCACTTAAAATACCATTAAGTAGCAAAGACCGCGATTTTGAATTAATAGCGATTTTTAGTCAATAGCTAAGTTGTAAGTAAATGAAACACTTAGCGTGTAATTCTGCCAATAATGTCGTCCAGCTGATCTAAACTTGCATAGTTAATTTTCAATACGCCAGCTCCGTTAGTATTCGCTTTAATACTTACACTTGCACCTAGCTTATTACTCAAGGTTTCTTGCAGTCGCACTACGTCTTGATCATGTTGTGGCGCTTGCATGGATTTTGCTGCAGGTTTAACAACCTGCTCGCCAAATTTTTTCACTAGTGATTCTGCTTCGCGTACAGATAATTTGTTATAAACAATCTGCTCAGCCAACATGACTTGTTGCGCGCCTTCCAATCCAACCAGCGCTCGCGCGTGCCCCATATCCAACTTACCATACATCAACATCTCCTGAACCGCATCGGTCAAGGTAAGTAAGCGCAATAAGTTTGATACTGCCACACGGGAGCGCCCAACAGCTTCGGCGGCTTTTTCATGCGTCATCGAAAACTCATCAATTAGTCGCTTGATACCTTGCGCCTCTTCAAGTGGATTAAGATTTTCGCGCTGAATGTTTTCAATCAAAGCCATCGCTAACGCTGACTCATCAGCAATCTCACGTACAAGTACTGGCACTTCAGCTAAACCAGCAAGCTGACTTGCACGCCAGCGGCGCTCACCTGCGATAATTTCATACTGCTCATCCGCCAATTGACGAACAAGAATTGGCTGCATAATGCCTTGTGCTTTAATTGAATCGGCTAACGTTTTTAACGCAGCTTCATCCATATAACTTCTTGGTTGATACTTGCCAGGACGTAACTGTTCTACTTTTAGCATCATCAGTGAATCAGCCTCACCAACACTACCCATGTCACCAGCGAGCAGGGCATCCAGACCGCGCCCTAATCCTTTTAACTTAACCATATTTGCTTCTCTTTACGTATATTTTTAAATAAACCCTGAAACCTGTTTCAGTTTTTATCTTTATTGGTAATTTCTTGCGCCAACTCAAGATAGGCTACTGCGCCTTTAGAGCTTTTATCGTAACTCAACACTGGCACACCATAGCTTGGCGCCTCAGCCAAACGAATGTTACGTGGAATTACGGTCTTATAGACTTTATCTCCAAAATGACTAATTAATTGGGCTGAAACCTGTTGAGCCAGCATATTTCGATTATCAAACAATGTCCGCAACAAACCCTCTATTTCCAATGTTGGATTTAAGTGTGCGCGTACTTTTTTAATAGTATTTACCAAGTCGGATAAACCTTCTAAAGCGTAGTATTCGCATTGCATGGGAATCATTACTGCATTTGCAGCGGTTAACGCATTAACCGTCACCAAATTGAGGGCAGGGGGGCAATCCAGCAACACCATGTCATATGCATCACCTAATTTTGCAATGGCTGCCTTTAAGCGATTCTCACGTGCCAACTCATTCACCAGCTCAACCTCTGCACCTGCCAACTCTCGGTTAGATGGCGCAATATCAAAACCACCTTTTTCACTTTTTACTACTACTTCTTTTAACGATTTTTCACCTATCAGCACATGGTAAATACTTAACTTAAGATGCGCTTTATCAATACCACTTCCAGTACTGGCATTTCCTTGCGGATCCAAATCTATCAACAATACACGCTTACCTAAGCTAGCCAGACTTGCCGCCAAATTGACGCAAGTCGTAGTTTTACCTACACCACCTTTTTGATTTGTGATTGCCAATATTTTCATATTATTTTTCTTTGCATTTCCAATAGTTACGCACGTGCATTGCTTAGCACTCAAACTACTCAGTTAATTAGCCATTATCTTGCTTTAGTACCACTAAATGACGTTCTGCATCTAAGCCAGCCACTTTTAATACACGGATTTCAGTAGGTTTAATTACACTCTTTTTAAACTCATGCTCAGGGATAACGCCCTTCATCGCCAACCATACACCACCTTCAGCTAGCAAATGTTTTGTTAACTTAATGAAGAGGGCAATTTCCGAAAACGCGCGCGAGATAATGACATCAAACTTCTGCGCCATCTCTTTACTCGGCACAGCCTGATCTTCAATACGCCCATGAATCACTGAGAAGTTTGACAGGCCGAGCTCCGCTTTCACTTGTCGCATAAAACTTACTTTCTTTTGCACGGCGTCAATAGCAGTCACTTGCATTTGCGGCAAACAAATAGCCAAAGGAATACTTGGCAAACCAGCACCAGCCCCCACATCAAGTAAGTGCTTACATTCAATATGCGATAGTACTGACAAGCTATCCAATATGTGTAGCGTTACCATTTCAATAGGCTCACGTACTGCGGTAAGATTGTGCACTTGATTCCATTTATAGATCAAGGCAACATAATCTAGTAGCTTTTGTTTTTGTTCTGGAAGTATTTCTAAGCCCATCTCCTGCAAACCCAGTTCGAGCTTTGCCTGTAACTGAGCGCGATCTTCTTGTTTTAAATTTCTTGGCATGTTGCCTGTTATGCTCATGCTACATTTCCCATATCTGTATTGGTGTTACTTAAAACCTTTGCACGTGACTTACGTTTTAAGTAAACCAGCAAGAGAGAGATCGCTGCCGGTGTAATGCCTGATATACGACCAGCTTGGCCAATTGTTTCTGGCTTTTGTGCATTTAGTTTCTGTTGCGCCTCTATCGGTAAACCATGAATTTCTCGATAATCTAAGTCGGCTGGCAATAGAGTATTTTCTTGACCTCGGCTACGCGCCACTTCCTCTATCTGACGATCAATATATCCCTGATACTTGGCAGCAATTTCCACCTGCTCGCGAACCGCAGGCTCAACCTCACCCAACCCTAAGCCATCTAAAGAAAGCACAGCCTCATAACTTACTTCTGGGCGCCGCAGCAATTCAAATAAACTGTATTCATGTTCAAGCGACTTACCAAACACGGCCTGCATCATTTCTGCACTTAAGTTAGCTGGTTGCACAAATGTCTTTTTCAAACGCTCTTGCTCACGTTCAACTGCTTCTTTTTTACGACTAAAGGCTTCCCAGCGCACATCATTGACCAAGCCAAGCTTGCGGCCAATTTCGGTTAAACGCATATCCGCATTATCTTCACGCAACTGCAAACGATACTCTGCACGACTGGTAAACATACGGTAGGGCTCACTCACGCCACGCGTGATTAAATCATCCACCAACACACCCAAGTAAGCCTCATCACGCGCAGGGCACCACGCCTCTTTATCTTGTGCATACAAGGCGGCATTTGCACCTGCAAGTAAACCTTGCGCAGCTGCTTCTTCGTAACCTGTTGTGCCGTTAATCTGCCCCGCAAAGAACAAGCCCTTAACAGCCTTAGTCTCTAAACTTGACTTCAATCCACGCGGGTCGTAATAATCATACTCAATTGCATAGCCTGGGCGCAGAATATGGGCATTCTCCAACCCCCTAACAGAGCGCACCAAAGCAAGCTGAATATCAAAAGGCAAACTGGTTGAAATACCATTTGGGTAAATTTCGTTGGTTGCCAAACCTTCTGGCTCTAGAAATATTTGATGCGATTCTTTATCTGCGAAGCGGTGAATCTTATCTTCCACACTCGGACAATACCGCGGCCCCACACCTTCAATCACACCTGTGTACATCGGTGAACGATCTAACCCACTACGAATAATGTCGTGAGTACGCTCATTGGTGTGTGTAATCCAGCAGGGCATTTGTGCTGGATGCTGCAATGCATTGCCTAAAAATGAAAACACTGGCACGGGATCATCACCAGGCTGTATTGTCATGACAGAATAATCGATGGTGCGTCCATCAATTCGTGGTGGCGTACCTGTTTTTAACCTACCAGCTGGCAAGCCTATTTCACGCAGGCGGGCAGCAAGCGAGATAGAAGGAGGGTCACCAGCGCGACCTGCTTGATAGTTCTGCAGCCCCACATGCACCAAACCTCCCAAAAATGTTCCTGCCGTCAACACCACAGACTTTGCGGCAAAACGCAAGCCAATTTGCGTCACTACACCAGCAGCGCGATCACCCTCTAAGATGATGTCATCTACTGCTTGCTGAAACAACCAAAGATTTTCCTGATTTTCAAGTCGGTGTCGTATCGCAGCTTTATATAATACGCGGTCTGCTTGCGCACGCGTTGCGCGTACAGCAGGACCTTTACTGGAGTTTAGTATGCGAAATTGAATACCGCCTTCATCAGTAGCGGCAGCCATCGCCCCACCCAGTGCATCTATCTCTTTAACTAAATGCCCTTTGCCGATACCGCCAATACTCGGATTGCAGGACATCTGACCCAATGTTTCTATATTATGCGTAAGCAATAAGGTTTTCTGTCCCATTCTTGCACTCGCAAGTGCAGCCTCTGTACCAGCATGCCCACCACCGACTACAATCACATCAAAAAGATCAGGAAAATTCATAGTTTAATCACAAAAAACATTATTACTCAAGAGGTAGAAGTTTAACTTAAACTCAAGTCTAGGTCATGCATAACACCACTTATAATCGCTGTTTCACGTGAAACAATTGGATATTTACAACTTAGCCATATTTTCTTAACAATATAGGCATAAAATTTACTTTAATCGATATCAAGCAAGCTATAATTAGTTTAGAATTAAGTCATATTATAACAATCACAATCAATATACTTTTTTAGAAAATTTTGGTTTTATTGGTTTTATTACTAAGGAGTCGCACGTGAAACACACCCATCTTATTTTGGCTACGTTACTAGGTTTTGCTACACTGACAGCCCATGCTGCACAAGCAAACGTTACCAACGCAGAAGCGTTAACAAAAAAATATATCAGCATCGCACAAACAGTTAATCCAGAGTTTGTATCTTCTGTGACTGAAGGTAAGATGTTTTTTAATCGTAAAATTAAAATGCCAAATGGCAAGGAAATGGCTTGCGCCTCTTGCCATACAACAAACCCTGCTAACCCAGGCAAACACGCTTTAACAGGTAAATCAATTGAGCCGCTTTCACCAGCAGTTAACAACAAACGCTTTAAAGATTTAGATAAAGTCGAAGAGAAATTCACAGAACATTGCAATGAAATTATCGGTACAGATTGTACTGCTGCAGAAAAAGCAAACTATATTATTTACCTATTAACCGAAAGAACACCTTCAGCTAAAAAATAATTAGCTATCGCTTAACTAAAGCAGAGCTTCATACGAGGCTCTGCTTTTTTTATACCCATCGCACATACACTCATCACCATAGTTGCTGCTAGCACTCATTAAAAATCAGCAGTAACTTACAACCCCCAACATACATCAACAACTATCACTGAGACAGGTTAATTTACATTCAACTCTCTATTAGCTTCAATATTCCATGCTAATAAGATGCCAACTTAATGCACCTCCAATATATAAACAATATGTTCCACGTGAAACAATACTTTTAAAATTATTTAGCAGTAAACACAACTAATACTTGGGTATTGACTTATCCACATATGCAAGTCTATAGTTTATCTGGTAATAAACATAGGTACATAAATTAGACCAACAACGAATCGTAAGGGGAATCTTATGGCTGGGAAATTTGAATTAAAAGCAGCAAAAAGTGGTCAGTTTCACTTTAATTTATTAGCTGGCAACGGCCAAATTATTATGCAGTCTGAAATGTACGAGACAAAAGCAAGTGCACTTAATGGGATTACTTCTATTCAAAAAAATGCGGCAGATGAAGCACGTTATGAGCGTTTAGTGTCCAAAACCGACAAGCCTTACTTTGTGCTTAAAGCGGGCAACCACCAAATTATTGGTCAAAGTCAAATGTATGAAAGTGCGGCAGCACGCGATAACGGCATTGAGTCTGTGAAGAAAAATGGACCAGAAGCAACTGTAGTAGACTTAACAGCTTAAATTTATGGTACGTAGCGTCAATTGACGCTACGTACCAAACTAAGCCAACAAACCATCAGCAAGGACTTGTTCCAATACTATAGTAGCGTGGATCAAAAACCCGCTTCGAACTCATGTTTTAAATGTGAAAATCCAATTAAAAGTGCATTAATTAGAGTAAGCTGCGCTAAACAACTTTAGCTAAACCATCACTACAGCTTACTTACCAATACAAAACTTAGAGAAAATCTCACCCAATAAATCATCAGGGGTGAACTCCCCAGTAATTGTGCTCAAAGCCTCTTGCGCCAAACGCAACTCTTCAGCAACTAACTCAGCCGAGTTAATTTGACTTGCCGCTAAATCCAAATGACTACTTACCTGTGACAATGCAGATAAATGTCTGGCGCGCGCCATAAAAACACCCTCAGCATTATTCTGATAACCAGCTAATTTTAATAAATGCGTTTTAAGCAACTCTAAACCAGCACCAGTTTTTGCAGAAAGATAAATATGCGTTACCTTGTCCTTTTCTTCAATTAATGCAGGTTCTTGCGTCACATCAATTTTATTATGCACCCAAATTTTAGGGATTTCTTGTGGTAACCGCGCTAAAATCGATTTTTCCGTATCAGTAATGCCATGGGCTGCATCCACTAACAATAATGCGATATTGGCGGTTTCTGTGGCTCGCCAAGTTCGTGCAATACCAAATTTTTCAACTTCGTCGTCAGTTTCACGTAAGCCTGCCGTGTCTATCACATGCAAAGGTACGCCGTTTATTTGTATCACATTCTTAATGGTATCTCGAGTGGTACCTGCGATTGAAGTCACAATCGCAACTTCTTCACCAGCTAACTGATTCATTAAACTGGATTTACCAACATTTGGCTGACCAACTAAAACGACATTAATACCTTCGCGCAATAAACTGCCTTGTTTTGCTTTTGCAAAAACTGCTGTCAGCTCATTAATAATCGCAGCCAGCTTATCAGCTACTCGACCTTGCGTGATAAAGTCAATTTCCTCTTCAGGAAAGTCTAAACAAGCCTCTACGTACATGCGTAAATCAATTAACTTTGAGAGTAGGGTATTGATGCGCTGCGAAAACTCGCCAGACAATGAACGTACTGCACTCTTAGCTGCTTCAATCGTAGCTGCATTAATCACATCAGCTACGGCCTCAGCTTGCGCTAAATCCATTTTGTCATTGAGATAAGCGCGTCGAGTAAACTCACCTGGATCCGCCTGACGTGCGCCAAGGGCGATGCATCTAGCTAGCAAGATTTGCATGAGTGCAGTGCCCCCATGTGCTTGCAACTCTAATACATCTTCACCTGTATAAGAATGTGGGTTCGGGTAAAAAATAGCGATGCCGCGATCAATGAGATCGCCGTCAGCTTGTTTAAAGTCTAGATAAGCAGCATGACGTGGCTTAGGACAATGCCCAAGTACACTTATTGCAATGGCATGAGATAAAGGGCCAGAAACCCTGACAACACCAATACCGCCTGCACCACTTGCGGTGGCGATGGCGGCTATCGTGTCTGTTGAGTTAGTGATGTTCACCTGATTTTTTTGCGTGGCCTTGTTTTTTGGCAACAGTTTCTGCATGGATCATTTTATTAACATACCACTGCTGTGCGATAGAAAGCACATTATTGACTAACCAATACAACACCAAGCCAGCAGGGAAGAAGAAGAAGAAAATACTAAAGACAACTGGCATCCAAGTCATGATTTTAGCTTGCATCGGATCAGTTGGCTTAGGATTAAGCTTAGTCTGAATAATCATGGTAGCGCCCATGAGTATCGGCAAAATGTAGAATGGGTCAATCGCTGATAAGTCTTGAATCCAACCAAAAAATGGCGCGTGGCGTAACTCTACTGAACCTAACAACACCCAATAAAGTGCAATAAATACAGGCACTTGAATTAAAATTGGGAAGCAACCACCCATAGGATTGATTTTCTCTTTTTTATAGAGATCCATCATCGCCATCTGCATTTTTTGACGATCATCGCCAAACTTTTCTTTCATTGATTGTAAACGTGGTGCAAGTTCACGCATTTGCGCCATGCTACGGTAACCAGAAGCTGAAAGTTTAAAGAATGCTGCTTTGATCAAAATCGTAAGCAAGATAATTGCTACACCCCAGTTTTGTACCAAAGAGTGAATTTTTGCTAACAACCAGAACAAAGGCGATGCAATAACAGTTAACCAACCATAATCCACGCTGTACTCTAGGCCTGGTGCGGCTGCGATTAAATCTTCTTTAGTTTGTGGACCAGAATATAAACGAGCTGGCACAGTTAAAGTTGCGCCTGGTGCAATCGTTTCTAATGTACTTTTGGTACCAATTCTAAAAATATTGTCACTCAGTTTCTCAGTATAAAACTTGCGTGCTAAACCATCTTTAGGAATCCAAGCACTAACAAAATAGTGTTGCAAAATACCAACCCAACCATCATTTGAAGTGATATTTAATGGCTCTTTAACCATGTCACTAAATGCTAACTTCTTGAACTTACTTGCCTCTGTGTAATATGTACCACCTGTAAAGGTAGGCATTAGGGCAGAGCCTTGATTAGATTCGCTATCATGGACAATTTGATAGTAAACAACAGGCGTAATCGCTACGCTAGTGTCATTCTTAATTTCATAATTAACATCAATTTCATAACGATTACGGTGGAATGTATAGACTTTATATACAGTCACCCCATTGCTCACAGCACTTAAGCGCACTTCAAGCTTATCTTGTCCATCTTGTATTTGATAAGCTGTTGCATCACTAGTGAACACTGAATTGTGTGTCGGTAGATCTTGACCAATTAAGCCAGTCTGCGCAACATAAAGCATAGGTTTAGCAGCGTCATCTAATAATAAGTAATTACCTTGGTTATCATCTGCACGGTGGTTACGTAATTCTAATTTACGTAAATCGCCGCCTATTGTATTAATATTTGCCTTAAACAAATCAGTGGTCACAACAATATTCTGACCTGATTTTAACGCGTAACCTGTATCAACAGGGGTATCTACATTATTAGCAACTGCACCACCTAGATCAGTAGCACTAGGTACAGTATCCACAGTAGCAACTGGGCTTGATGTCACAGGCGCATTTTTAGTTTGCCAAGCATCCCATAACATCAAAATAGACATCGAAAAAATCACGAATAATACTAAACGTCTTGTATCCATATTGTTTTATAAGCAATCTATATAAAATTTAGTCATGCATTTAAAAGAGAATTAAGGTACTGGATCATGCCCGCCATCACACCATGGGTGACAACGACATAAGCGATGAACCATTAAGTAGCTACCACGAAGTGCGCCATGTTTTTGAAGCGCTTCCACCGCATAATGTGAACAAGTAGGGTAGAAGCGACATTGCTGGCCAAAAAAAGGACTCAAAATTAATTGATATCCTTTAATCATCCAAATCAATAAGCGCGACATTACATATTCACAAAAAAGAATGCGGCTTAAATAATAACCGCTGCCGTACATTATAAATGCTGAACACCATTTAATGGTGAACCTCAGTAAGGTTTTGTTGTGTATTTAATGTGGTGCGTAGATTAATTTTCTTGATCAAAGCATCAAACTCTTGCTCGACTGATAAAAAATCTTTTTTATTAAACTTTTTTTGCACGCGCACAACCAAATCAAGGGGGTTAATTGCGCGTTGTCTCAGCCTAAAAAACTCACGCAACACACGCCGCATATAGTTTCTTTGTACTGATGATTTAGCTACCTTTTTACCGACCACCAAACCCAAACGAGCATGCGCCAAGGTGTTAGGTTGATAATGTACCGCTAAATATTGTGCAAAAATACGTTTGCGGAAATTAAAAACGGATGAAAATTCATCCGTTTTAATAAGCTTAGCTTTTTTTGTAAATCTAAGCGTGCGCACTATATTAAGTTTCTACTGACATTTAAAACTAAATATACAGCGAAAGTAACGCCTGTGGCGTTACTAACTTATAGACCTAAGCGTGAACGACCTTTTGCGCGGCGAGCAGCAATAACAGCGCGGCCACCTTTAGTTTTCATGCGAACTAAAAAGCCATGTGTACGTGCGCGACGTGTTTTAGAAGGTTGATATGTACGTTTCATGTGAATCTCCAACTAGCAAAATGCTACAAAGGGCGTTATTAGACCCGATATCACTATATTTTGTCAATGCTTATTTAGTTTTATTAATTGCGCTAACTTTTTAATTCTTATCACTTTTATTTTATAAATTTTTTATTGTTACTTTTTTGAAAATGCCTGTGGATAAGTTACGCTAAACCAGCTAAAATGCAGTGATTAACTTAGCGCTACATTGTACGCTATTGTTAATAAAAATAAAATAAAAACAATAACTTACAATCGTTGTTATTTCAATACATTAGTTAAAAATAACTGTACAAGCTTAGGTATATCAATACAGATGGAAAATTTTTGGCCTGCTTGTCTTTCTAAATTTGAGAAAGAACTTTCAGCACAACAATTCAATACTTGGATTAAACCACTGCACACTGAAATCAGCGGTGATGCTGTGCGCGTCTTTGCGCCTAATCGTTTCGTCATGCAATGGGTTAAAGATCGCTTTCTGAAAAAAATTGAACAATTTGCTCAAGAACATAAGCCTGATATGCAAATAGAATTGCTGTTAGGTGAGTCTGCAAGCAAAACAACGCAAGCTGAGCCTGTTAAAAAAGTCACTCAAGAAAATAAATCGATAGAAAACGAAACAAAACTCGATAGTGTTAAACATAATTTAAGTGAAATATTAGCGAAAACTAAAAAAACCACAGTTAGCACTAGTAAAAATATCGATACCTCTAATTTAAATCCTAGTTTTAACTTCAGTAATTACGTCACAGGTCGCGCTAACCAATTAGCACGTGCTGCTGCTATTCAAGTGGCTGAAAATCCTGGTAGCGCTTATAACCCTTTATTTATTTACGGTGGCGTAGGGCTAGGTAAAACGCATTTACTTCAAGCGATTGGTAACGAGTTAAGAATACATAAACCAGATGCAAAAATTCGTTACTTACACGCTGAGCGTTATGTATCTGATGTAGTTAAAGCGTATGAACATAAAGCGTTTGATGAGTTTAAACGCCAATATCATTCCTTAGACTTATTACTGATTGATGATATTCAGTTTTTTGCTAAAAAGACACGCACGCAAGAAGAGTTCTTTTATGCATTTAACTCTCTAATTGAAGCAAAAAAACAAATTGTAATTACCTGTGATACTTACCCTAAAGAAATTGCAGACGTAGATGAACGCTTAAGAACACGCTTTAGCTGGGGTTTAACAGTTGCGGTAGAACCGCCAGAGTTAGAAATGCGCGTAGCAATTTTGCTTAAAAAAGCAGAAGCCGTAAACCTTAACTTGCCTGAAGATGTTGCATTTTTTATTGCTAAACAAATTAGATCCAGCGTACGAGAGCTTGAAGGTGCTTTAAACCGCATTATTGCGATGGCTAAGTTCACAGGCCATGCGATTGATGTTCACCTCGCTAAAGACGCATTACGCGATTTAATTGCGGTACGTGGTCGTCAGGTCACCATGGAGAATATTCAAAAGACCGTGGCTGATTACTATAAAATTAAAGTTGCAGAGATGTATAGCAAAAAAAGAACACGTAATTTTGCACGTCCTAGACAAATTGCAATGGCTTTATCGCGAGAGTTAACTAATCACAGCTTTCCTGAAATTGGTGAGGCTTTTGGTGGCAGACACCACACTACCGTGATGCATGCGTGTGATGAGATTGATTTATTAAGACAAAATGATGCAACAATCGCTAGAGACATTGGGTTTTTAATACAAGTAATTAGAGATTAAATAGGTAAATATCAGCTTATTTGTTAATAATGAGCTTAAGGATAAACTGTGGATAAAATAAGCATAAGGTTGTGATTAAGGAATTTGAAAAATTTAATCAACAATTGACCCACAGTAGATTATGTTTTTACCAAGATAAAAAAAAGAGTTGCAAACTATTGAAAATATTCAATAAAAACTAGTTATGCACAAAAAAATGCACCATTATTATTGTTATTATTTATATATATATTATTTAGGTTATAAAGATGAATATACAAATCAACCGTGAAACGTTATTAAAACCGTTAACTTCAGTGACAAGCATTGTAGAAAAAAGACATACGCTACCTATTTTGTCTAACTTATTACTCGAAGCTAAACAAAATAAAATTCATCTAACAGCCACTGATTTAGAAATGCAAATTTCATTATCTGTAGATAGTGCTAGTAGTAATGATTTCTCAACCACTATCTCTGCTAAAAAGTTATTAGATATATGTAGATCATTACCTGACAATTCAGATATTAATATGGCCACTAACGATAGCCGTATTACTGTTAAAGCGGGTAAAAGCCGTTTTAATTTACAAACCTTGCCTGCGGCTGATTACCCTGTCATGACAAAAACGCATTCACAAGGCACTGTGGTGACGATTCCACAAAGACAATTAAAAGAATTGTTAAAACAAGTTGAGTTTGCAATGGCTCAACAAGATATCCGTTATTACTTGAATGGTTTATTAGTAGAAGTTGTAGAAAATCGTTTAAATATCGTGGGAACTGATGGACATCGATTAAGTTTTACATCAACAGAATTAAAAGAAACCTATGAAAAACAAGATGTTATCTTGCCACGTAAGACGGTTATCGAGTTAATTAAGTTATTAGATGAGAGTGAAGAAGATGTCAGTGTAGAAATTGCTAACAATCAAGTTAACTTTAGCTTTGGCAATATCAAGCTGATATCTAAAGTGATAGATGGTAAATTCCCTGATTACAACCGCGTGATTCCTACTGGGCATCAAAATACGTTCACGACTGAGCGTTTAGGTGTATTGTTAGCAATGCAACGCGCTTCGATTTTATCAAATGAAAAATACCGCGGTATTCGCATGGTGTTAAGTAATAATAATCTTAAGTTAATTAGTACAAACAGCGATCAAGAAGAAGCAGAAGAAGAATTAGAAATCGCTTATGGCAGTGATGCGCTAGATATTGGCTTTAATGTGACTTATTTAATTGATGTTTTAAATAACACTAATAGCGAACAAGTCACTTTTTCATTTGCAGACGCAAATAGCAGCTGCTTAATTACCTTACCTAATAATCCCGATTATAAATACGTAGTGATGCCAATGCGCATTTAAATCTTGTTTCACGTGAAACAAAAGCTTTAATATTTTTACTTCAACAAAAATATTAAATTTAAAGATAACTTTAAAGTAAAGAAAACAAGTATGAGTGAAAACAAAGCAATATCGCCAGATTATGATTCATCCAGTATTAAAATATTGGAAGGTTTAGATGCAGTACGTAAGCGCCCAGGGATGTATATTGGTGACACGTCTGATGGCTCTGGCTTGCACCATATGGTGTTTGAAGTGCTGGATAATGCTATTGATGAAGCATTAGCAGGCCACTGCGATGATATTAAAGTGATTATTCATCATGATAACTCGATCAGCGTTGCAGATAATGGCCGTGGTATTCCAACGGATATTAAATACGATGATATTAAAGCCGTAAAACGCTCTGCCGCTGAAATTGTCATGACCGAATTGCACGCGGGTGGTAAGTTTGACCAAAACTCATACAAAGTATCTGGTGGTTTGCATGGTGTAGGTGTTTCAGTGGTTAATGCACTGTCTGATTGGCTTAAATTAAAAATTTACCGTAACGGTAAAGTGCATCAAATGGAGTTTCGTCGTGGTGAAGCAGTAGCGCCTTTGGCTGAGACAGGCGTCACTGATAAAAAAGGTACGGAGGTGCACTTTTTAGCCTCAGTAGAAACCTTTATTTTGATTGAATATCATTTTGAAATATTAGCTAAGCGTATTCGCGAGCTTTCATTTTTAAATAACGGTGTAAAAATTGAGTTAGTAGATCAACGTACTGGTAAAAGTGAAAACTTTGCTTACTCTGGCGGTATTAAAGGTTTTGTGGAGTATATGAACCGTAGTAAAACGGTGCTACATCCAAAAACTTTTTATGCTTCTGGTGAAAAAGATGGCATGACCATTGAAGTAGCCATGCAATGGAATGACTCTTACAGTGAAACCGTTCAATGTTTTACCAATAATATTCCACAGCGTGATGGCGGCACTCACTTAACTGGCCTACGTACAGCAATGACGCGTACCTTAAACCAGTATATTGAACAAAGTGAAATGGCTAAAAAAGCTAAAGTAGAGACGACTGGCGACGATATGCGTGAGGGGATTACGTGTGTGTTATCAGTGAAAGTACCTGATCCTAAATTCTCATCTCAAACTAAAGATAAATTGGTTTCAAGTGAAGTGCAACCAGTGGTATCTGAAGTGGTATCAGCAAAATTGGCTGAGTTTTTACAAGAAAACCCAGCAGATGCCAAAATTATCTGTGGAAAAGTGGTAGAAGCGGCACGTGCAAGGGAAGCAGCACGTAAAGCGCGTGAAATTACCCGCCGTAAAGGGGTGATGGACACCATGGGCTTGCCTGGTAAGTTAGCTGACTGCCAAGAAAAAGACCCTGCGTTGTGTGAAATATACCTAGTCGAGGGTGACTCTGCGGGCGGTTCTGCCAAACAAGGGCGTGATCGTAAAAACCAAGCGATTTTGCCGTTAAAAGGTAAAATTTTAAACGTAGAAAAAGCACGTTTTGATAAATTACTAGGTTCACAAGAGATTGCAACCCTGATTACTGCCTTAGGCACCAGCATTGGTAAAGCTGATTTTAATGCAGAGAAGCTACGCTATCACCGTATCATCATCATGACCGATGCGGACGTTGATGGTGCGCATATCCGTACCTTGTTGCTCACATTTTTCTATCGCCAAATGACAGAATTAGTAGAGCGTGGGCATATCTACATTGCGCAACCACCACTGTACAAAGTAAAACAGGGTAGGGATGAGCGTTACCTTAAAGATGAGCAAGAATTAGATATCTACCTACTGCAATCAGCGCTAAAAAATGCAGAGCTAGACACAAAAACTAACGCTGGTATCTTAAAAGATGAAGCGTTAACTGAAATCGCAAAACAAGTGGTGTTAACTGAAGCGGTGATTCGCCGTATTTCTTCACTGTATGATGAAAGCGTACTACGTGCGATTCAAGATGCAGGTGAGATTAATCTAAGCACAGAAGCTAGCGCTAATGCAATTGCTGAGAAGTTACGTCCAATCTTAGGTGCAGTAGGCAGTGAAGTAATTGTGGCATTTGATGCTGAAACTAATGCTTACCGCTTAGAGGTTAATAAATACGTACATGGCAACCTGCAATGTTGCGTGATTAATGCTGAGTTCTTAAGCAGTGGTGATTACAGACAGCTATTGAAAACATCCAATATGCTCAATGGCTTAGTGGGCGTAGGTGCAATTGTTAAGCGCAACGAAAAAGAACAAACTGTTTCAACCTTCAAACAAGCCTTAGATTGGCTACAAGGCGAAGCTAAAAATACACTGAATATTCAGCGCTATAAAGGTCTTGGTGAAATGAACCCAGAGCAGTTATGGGAAACCACTATGGACCCTAAAGTGCGCCGTTTATTAAAAGTGCAAATTGATGATGCCATTGCAGCAGATGAGATTTTTACAACATTGATGGGCGATAATGTAGAACCTAGACGCGCATTTATTGAAAATAATGCTTTGGGTGCTAATAACTTAGATATTTAGAGATCTCCCAAAAACCTAAGATATTTTAGTTAAAAATAAAAAAGCCCTTATTGGGCTTTTTTTATTTAATTGAAAATAAATTAAACTACAATTGAATTAATATTTGATAAAAAAGCTAAAAATGGCCCAACAAAAAGAACAAAAATCAGAACCACTAGAAAAACAACTGTGGAAAGCCGCCGATAAACTCCGCAAAAACATAGATGCGGCGGAATATAAGCACATTGTTTTAGGCTTAATCTTCCTTAAATACATTTCTGATTCATTTGAGCAGCACTTTGCTAAACTGCAAGCAGGGGAGGGTGAGTACGCAGGTGCAGACCCTGAAGATAAAGACGAATACGCGGCAGAAAACGTATTCTTTGTGCCACAAGATGCACGTTGGTCATACTTACAATCTCAAGCTAAGCAACCAGAAATTGGCAAAATGGTGGATGCCGCAATGGATGCCATTGAAGCTGAAAATAGCTCACTTAAAGGCGTGTTACCCAAAGTATTTGCGCGTGACAACTTAGACCCTGCCAGCCTTGGTCAGTTGATTGATCTAGTCGGCAACATTGCCTTGGGTGATGCTAAATCGCGCAGTGCTGATGTGCTTGGTCATGTGTTTGAATACTTCTTAGGTGAGTTTGCGCTGGCTGAAGGCAAGCAAGGTGGGCAGTTCTACACGCCTCGCTCGGTGGTGGAGTTATTGGTCGAGATGCTTGAGCCATATCAAGGCCGTGTGTTTGACCCGTGCTGTGGCTCTGGCGGTATGTTTGTGCAATCTGAAAAGTTTGTGGCAGACCACCAAGGCAAGGTCAATGATATTTCCATCTACGGGCAAGAGAGCAACCAAACCACATGGCGTTTGGCTAAAATGAACCTTGCCATACGTGGTATTGAAGCCTCACAGGTGAAATGGAACAACGAAGGCAGCTTTTTAAATGATGCGCATAAAGATGTTAAAGCTGATTACATCATTGCCAACCCACCATTTAACGTAAGTGATTGGTCAGGCGAACTACTGCGCACCGATGGCCGCTGGCAATATGGCGTACCGCCTGCTGGCAATGCCAACTTTGCATGGCTGCAACACTTTATCTACCACCTTTCCCCCACAGGCCAAGCAGGCGTGGTGCTGGCCAAAGGCGCACTCACCAGCAAAACCAGTGGCGAAGGTGACATCCGCAAAGCACTGATTGAGCAAGGCAACGTGATTGATTGCATCGTCAACCTGCCAGCTAAACTGTTTTTAAACACGCAAATCCCCGCCGCTTTGTGGTTTATGAGCCGCAATAGAACAAATGGCAAATTTAGAAACCGCAGTAACGAGATTTTGTTTATTGATGCCCGCAACCTAGGTCACCTCATCAATCGCCGTACCAAAGAGCTGAGCCATGATGATATTAAACAAATCACCGACACCTACCACAACTGGCGCAACCCAAACGGCAACTACCAAGACATCGCAGGCTTTTGCGCATCTGTTAGCCTAGAGCGTGTAAAAGAACTCGATTACGTACTCACCCCAGGCCGTTATGTTGGCCTGCCCGATGATGAAGATGACTTTAACTTTGCCGAGCGCTTTAACGCCCTAAAAGCAGAATTTGAAGCGCAGTTGGTGGAGGAAGAAAAACTCAATCAAACGATTGCAGAGAATTTGGCGAGGGTGAAGCTGTGAGTGAATTAAAGCCTTATAAGCTTGGCGATGTTGTTAGCTTTGGAAATGGTAAAGCTCGCCCAGCATCTGAAGGCAATATACCAATTTATGGTGGAAACGGAATACTCGGCTATTGCGCAGATAATAACTATGATGGAGAGACGATTGTTATTGGTAGAGTAGGCGCATATTGTGGTGCCACATATTACGAAAATCAGCCAATTTGGGTTTCTGATAACGCACTATCTGCAAAACCAAAAGGGCGAAATAACACAAAGTTTTTCTACTACTTTTTAAAAGACATGGACTTGAATCAGCATGCTGGTGGTTCAAGTCACCCTCTCGTTACTCAGACACTACTGAACTCTTTAGATGTTGAAATTGTAGAGTGTCCTGATGAACAAAAAGCCATCGCCTCAGTCCTCAGCAGTTTGGATGACAAAATCGACCTGCTCCACCGCCAAAACACCACCCTAGAACGCATGGCCGAAACGCTGTTTAGGCAGTGGTTTGTAGAAGAAGCGCAGGAGGATTGGGAGGAAGCAACACTTGGCGAAGTTGCTACGGTTCAAAATGGTTATGCTTTTAGTAGTGGCGATTATGAAGAGTACCAAGAAGGTTTCTTAGAAGTTTTTAAAATGGGGCATATTCAGCCAGGTGGTGGTTTAAGATTTAACCCAAAAGCGGACTTCGTGCCAAGAACTGAAAAACTTAAAAGATGGACGCTTAATAAAAATGACATCGTAATGGCCATGACAGACATGAAAGACAATATGGGCATATTAGGTCACCCAGCATTGATTGACGTATCAGAAAAGTATGTTTTAAACCAACGTGTAGCTAGAATTTATTTAGAAACCACTGAAAAACTGAAAAGTATTTATTTACTGTATTTGCAGTTGAACACAGAAGAAGCCATAAGTTTGTTACAAAGTAAGGCCAATAGTGGTGTTCAAGTAAATTTAACTACAGAAGCAATTAAATCTATACCAGTTTCATTACCACCAAAATTTGTACAAGATAAAGTATTAATTAACATTGAGCCAATTTTCGATAAATTGTCATCAAATAGATTTGCCGTTAAAACCCTAGAAAAACTCCGCGATAATTTGCTCCCCAAGCTAATGAGCGGTGAGGTAAGAGTAGCTTTATGACTGATACAAGAAGAAAAGTTGATCTCTACGTACTCTCGCTAGGAGTGTTATTTGTCTTCATATTGATAATGACAATTGAGAGCTCGTAGGTTGGGCTGAAAAGCCCAACACCCAATGTCACATACGTTAACCATTGGGCTTCCAAAATCAGCTCGTAGGTTGGGCTGAAAAGCCCAACACACAATGTGACATACGTTAACCGTTGGGCTTCTCAAAATCAGCCCAACGCACAATGACGCATACGTTAACCGTTGGGCTTCTAAAATCAGCCCAACCTACAAATGCAGGTTAATGGGTGATGTGTTGATGGTTGTATGTTGGGCTTCCAAAGGTCAGCCCAACCTACAAAATGAGGGAAATTGGGAGGTGATGTTTTGCGTTATCGACGAGCTGATGTGGCGGGTGGCACTTATTTTTTTACGGTGAATTTGGCGGATAGAAAAGCCGATTTGCTCACGCGCCATATTGATATTTTGCGCGAGGTGATGCAACAGGTGAAGCAGGCACACCCTTTTGTGATTGAGGCGATGGTGGTGTTGCCTGAACATTTGCATGCTATTTGGCGTTTGCCGCACGATGATGTGGATTTCCCCATGCGGTGGAGTTTGATTAAAGCGGGGTTTTCGCGCCGTTTGGCTAAAACTGAAACGATACGCGCCAGCCGCCTAGCAAAACGTGAACGTGGTATTTGGCAACGCCGTTATTGGGAGCATTGCATCCGCGATGAAAGTGATTTTGAGCGGCATGTGGATTATATTCATTACAACCCTGTGAAACATGGCTATGTGCGCCGTGCGATTGATTGGCCGTTTTCAACGTTTCACAAATATGTTGAGCGAGGGGTTTTGACAGCAGATTGGGGCGATAGCATGGTGAATATTGAGGCTGGCGGTGAGCGTTGATTGATGTGGTTAATTGTTGGGCTTCTAAAATCAGCCCAACCTACAGCAACTAAAGCGACTTTGGAGTACGATAAGTTTGCACAGAAGCGCCGTGTGAAAAAAGAGGCTGAGGCTGAAAAGGATTATTTAAGCCAATTAACTGATGCGGCTAAGTTGGGTGATAAAAATACACAATAATACACACGAATGTTGACACGCGAGGTGTGTGTGTGTATAAATACACATGCAAGCATTTGAGAAAGGAATCCATAGTGGACTCTAGAGTAATCTTACAAATGCTGCAGGATGATGGTTGGGATGTGGTTAGAACCAAAGGTAGTCACCATCATTTGAAACATCCGACAAAAAAAGGTCTTGTGACGGTGCCGCACCCCAAAAAAGACCTTCCAGTTGGAACCGTTAGCAGCATTTTGAAACAAGCAGGACTTAAGAAGTAAATAAGTGCGGCAAAAAAAACTAAACGACAGACTAAACAGACAAACAGACAAACAGACAAACAAATTATGTTATATCCAATAGCAATTCATCAAGACGAAGGGACATCATACGGAGTAACCGTACCTGATGTCCCTGGTTGCTTCTCATACGGTGATACTGTTGAGGAAGCTATCTCAAACGCAAAAGAAGCAGTAGTAGGCCATATTGAAACATTATTAGAGTTAGGCGAGCCTGTGGATTTTCATGCCTCGGCTATTGAGGATTTAAAATCACAAGAGGCATTTAAAGATGCAGCTTGGGGCTTTGTTGACGTTGATTTAACTGAGCTAGACAGCAAACCTGAGCGCGTGAATATTAGCTTGCCAAAATTTGTGTTGCATCGCATTGACCAATATGTAGCGAGTAAGCATGAAACCAGAAGTGGTTTTATTGCGAGGGTTGCACTCTCTGCGCTGGCGCACGAGCAATAAACTTATCTAAGCCCCCAAGGTAGCCCCAAAGGGGCTTTTTCTTTATCTACTCATGTGTTGTATGATGTTGTTTTGTTAAAAAGAATTAAAACTATAAGTGGGCAAACTAACCGAATCAGAAATTGAAACCCTAGCCATTGAGCGCCTGCAATCGCTTGGGTTTGATTATGTGTATGCGCCTGAAATTGCGCCAGATAGTACCAACCCTGAACGCGCAGGCTTTTCTGAGGTATTGCTAGTCAGCCGATTGCGCAATGCAGTTACCCGCATTAATCCAACATTACCAACTGCTGCCCTAGACGAGGCGATTAAAACCATTCAACGCATTAGCTCCCCTGAGTTGTTAGCCAATAATGAGACATTTCACCGATTGCTGACTGAGGGCGTGAATGTCAGTTATCAAAAAGACGGAAGCACTCGTGGTGATTTGGTTTGGTTGGTGGATTTTGATAACCCTGACAATAACGAATTTGTGGTGGCTAACCAGTTCACCATTATTGAAAACAACCAAAACAAACGCCCAGACATTATCCTGTTTGTGAATGGCTTGCCATTGGTGGTGATTGAGCTTAAAAACGCCGCCGATGAAAACGCGACACTTCAAAGTGCCTATCAGCAAATTAGTACCTATAAAGCGACGATTCCCAGCTTGTTTACCTACAATGGTTTTGTGATTGTGTCAGACGGTTTAGAGGCAAAAGCAGGGAGTATTTCCGCAGGCTTGAGCCGCTTTATGGCTTGGAAAAGTGCGGACGGTAAGGCTGAAGCCTCGCATCTTGTGAGCCAGCTTGAAACGCTGATTAACGGCATGCTGAATAAAGCCACGCTACTGGATTTAATTCGCCACTTTATTGTGTTTGAGAAATCCTCAAAAGAAGACCCTGTCACCAAGCAAATTAGCATCAGCACGGTTAAAAAGCTAGCGGCATATCACCAGTATTACGCAGTGAATGCGGCAGTTATATCAACGCTTAGAGCATCCGCAGAAGCTACTGGTGTGGCACAAACTCCAGCCAGCTATGGCTTGGGCGATGTGCGTAGCCAACCCAAAGGTGACCGCAAAGCGGGTGTGGTGTGGCATACGCAAGGCAGTGGCAAGTCATTGAGCATGGTGTTTTATACAGGCAAGATTGTGTTGGCGCTTAATAACCCCACCATTGTGGTGATTACTGACCGTAACGACTTGGACGACCAATTGTTTGATACCTTCGCTGCCTCTAGCCAACTATTACGCCAAGAGCCGAAACAAGTAGAAGACAGACAACAGCTCAAAGAGCTACTCAAAGTGGCCTCAGGTGGCGTGATATTTACCACCATTCAAAAATTTCAGCCTGAAGAAGGCAATGTTTACGAGACTTTATCGGAGCGCAGAAATATTGTTGTGATTGCCGATGAAGCCCACCGCACGCAATATGGCTTTAAAGCTAAGACCGTAGAAGAGAAAAACGATGCGGGCGAAGTGATTGGGCAAAAGATTGTGTATGGCTTTGCCAAATATATGCGCGATGCTTTGCCCTTTGCTACCTATCTTGGCTTTACTGGCACACCGATTGAAAGCACGGACGTGAACACGCCAGCGGTGTTTGGTAATTATGTGGATATTTACGACATTGCGCAAGCGGTGGAGGATGGCGCGACAGTGCGCATTTTTTACGAAAGTCGTTTAGCCAAGGTGCAACTTTCAGAAGAAGGCCGCAAGCTGGTGGCTGAACTTGATGAAGAGTTGCAAGAGGATGAGCTGACCGACACACAAAAAGCTAAAGCACGTTGGACGCAGATTGAGGCGCTAATTGGTAGCAAGCAACGCATCCAAAACATCGCTAAAGATATTGTGACGCACTTTGAACAACGCCAAGAGGTATTTGCGGGTAAGGGCATGATAGTGAGTATGTCGCGCCGTATCGCGGCAGAGCTGTATGAGGCAATTATTGCGCTGAAGCCTGAGTGGCATTCTGATGACCTGAATAAAGGGGCAATCAAAGTTGTGATGACCGCTTCGTCGAGCGATGGCCCACAACTTGCCAAGCACCATACCACCAAGCAACAGCGCCGCAACTTGGCAGAGCGCATGAAAGACCCGCAAGACGAGTTAAAGTTAGTGATTGTGCGCGATATGTGGCTGACAGGTTTTGATGCGCCTAGCATGCACACGCTGTATATCGACAAGCCAATGAAAGGCCATAACCTAATGCAAGCCATTGCACGGGTAAACCGTGTGTATGGTGATAAACCTGCGGGCTTGGTGGTCGATTACTTAGGGATTGCTGCCGACCTCAAGCAAGCTTTGTCTTTTTACTCGGATGCAGGTGGTAAAGGTGACCCTGCCATTGCACAAGAACAGGCGCTTGAGCTCATGCGCGAGAAGTTAGAGGTGGTGCAACAGCTTTATCATAACTTTGATTACAAGCTTTACTTCAATGCAGACACCTCTAAAAAGCTGTCACTTATCCTTGCGGCTGAAGAGCATGTATTAGGGTTAGATGATGGAAAAAAACGTTACGTGAATGAGGTAACTGCACTCTCTCAAGCATTTGCAATTGCCATTCCGCATGATGAAGCCATGGATGTGAAAGATGAAGTGGCGTTCTTTCAAGCGGTGAAAGCACGACTGGCTAAGTTTGATAGCACAGGTGAAGGGCGCACAGACGAATCTATTGAAACCACGATACGCCAAGTGATTGACCAAGCCTTGGTGAGCGAACAAGTGATTGATGTGTTTGATGCAGCAGGCATCAAGAAACCTGACATCTCAATTTTAAGTGATGAGTTTTTGATGGAACTGAAAAACCATGAGCATAAAAATATCGCGCTAGAAGTGCTGAAAAAACTGCTCAATGAAGAAATCAAAGTACGCGAAAAAACCAACTTGATTCAAAGCCGTAGCCTCATGGAAATGTTGCAAAATTCTATCAAGCGCTATCAAAATAAAATCATCACAGCCGCCGAGTTGATGGATGAGCTGATTAAAGTCAGTAAAGAAATTGTGCATGGTGACAGCGAAGCTGAGCGCATGAAGCTTAGCCCATTAGAGTTTGCCTTTTACACCGCTGTTGCGAATAACAACAGCGCAAAGGAACTCATGCAGCAAGACAAGTTGCGCGAACTTGCTGTTGTACTTTTACAGCGTGTTCGAGAAAACGCAACGATTGATTGGACCATTAAAGAAAGCGTGAGAGCGAGACTAAAAGTGATCGTGAAACGTACACTCCGCCAATTCGGCTATCCACCTGATATGGAAATACTCGCAACTGAAACTGTGCTTAGACAGGCAGAATTAATTGCAACAGATCTGCAGAAATAATCAGTTTGATTGTACAAGCTCAGATAAAAACGGCAACCAACTAGTTGCCGTTTTTGTTATACAGTAAGGTTAATTACTCGCCTCAGAATCGCCTTAGATTGCCGCCGCGACACTTTCTTTCAATGGCGTAGTTGCTCTGCCAATTAGTTGGCTAAGTTGTTGGCTGTTGTCATAGAGTGCGCCTTTGGATGCGCCTGTGTCTGAATCTGCAATCAGTTGCGCAAATGCTTCTGGTAAGCCCACGTTGACTAAAACCGCTTGATACTCTTGTTCTGGTAGGTTGATGTAGTTGATGGTTTTACCAGTTTGTTGGGATACCTCTGTCGCTAATTCTGTGAGCGTGTAAGCGCTATCTCCAGCTAGTTCATATACTTTCCCTGCCTGATTTTCTGTAGTAAGTACGGTGGCATCTGCTTCAGCGTAGTCTGCACGGCTGGCAGAGGCGATTTTTCCGTCGTCGGCACACCCATATATAGCACCGTGGGCTATGCTTGCGCCTAATGATGCTGTGTAGTTTTCTGTGTACCAGCCATGGCGCAGTAATGCAAAGGGTAGATTTGCATTTGCCAGGTATTGCTCGGTAGCCACATGTTCTACTGCTAAGCCTAGTGGTGAGGTATCTGCATGTAATAGACTGGTATAGGCTAATAACTTAACATTGGCTTTTTTTGCGGCATCAATCGCGGTACGATGTTGCGCAAAGCGTTGGCCGACCTCACTGGATGAAATGAGTAATACTTTGCTGGCACCTGCTAACGCGGCATCCCATGACGCTGGTTGGCTGTAATCAGCATAACGTACTTGCACGCCCAAGTCGGCTAGATCTTTTGCTTTATCTAGGTTGCGTACAGCTGCTACGATATTTGAAGCAGGGATTTTTTTTAATAGTGAGGCAATTACTAAACGGCCTAATTGACCTGTTGCACCTGTAATAACGATCATGTAAAACCTTTCTGGTATGAAAAAATGAATTGGTGGAAAGCATCATAATCTATATACTAACTATTGGTAAGTACACACAAAAAGGTAAGTATGAATATTATTAATCAAGCAAATAAGTTGTCAGAGCAGTTGATGCGCGGCGAGGTGTTTTCAGATCAATGTCCATCACGTGAAATCCTTAAACACGTTACTAATCGTTGGGGTGGGCTAGTGTTGGTGGCGCTGTTACTAGGGACGCATCGCTTTAGTGATTTGCGTAGAAAGTTAAGCGGTGTGAGTGAAAAAATGTTGGCGCAAACATTGCAGACATTAGAGGCTGATGGCTTTGTGATGCGCGTGTCTTATCCTGTGGTGCCTCCGCATGTGGAGTACTCTTTAACGCCATTGGGTGGGGAGCTGGCCAAACAAGTTGAGTTGCTGGTAGATTGGATAGAAATTAATTTACCTAGAATTTTAGATGCGCAGCAAGCCAGTGGTATTGCTCATCGTGATGAATGAAATGTTAATTAAGCAAAGGGGTGTTTGAATCTTGCTGAACTTAGATTTTAATGAGTTAAGAAATGCTTTTGAGTTTGTAAGCGCAGGCTCGCGTGACGAGAATAATGCGTATATATGTAAGGAAACAGGTGTCATTTACTGGACATCAAATACATTAGACCTAGAAGAAGAGGTGCCAGATGACCTTGAATCGTCTTTCAATTATATAGAAGTGCCCCATAAAAATGAGTTAGAACTTGGTCAGAGGCTTGCTTTAAGTTTTATCGACCAAGTGTTGCCAGATGAATATAACTTTGTAGCGAGCTTGTTCCGCAAGCGGGGTGCCTACAGGCGCTTTAAGGATATGTTGCAGTACCAAGGTTTACTAGAACAATGGTACGCATTTGAAGCACAAGCTTCAGATGATGCGTTGATTGCTTGGTGTGAGGAAAATGACATCAAGCTGGTTGATAAAGAACTATAAAAATCTTAAATCATGCAATACGGTGCAGATACTATCTTAATAGAGACCTTTGCACGAAGCAGAAAATAGCTAATTTTGTATAATAATATCTAAATATCGTCATTCCAGAGAAAGTGGGAATCCATTTTAATCAAATACTTAACTGGATCCCCGCTTTCGCGAGGATGACGGAATTGTGAGTTCTTATGGTTAAAATAGCTTCGTGCAAAGGTTTCTAATAGTATTCATTTAATTAATAGCATTCATTTAGCGTTTGTTTAATTTACATTCAAAATTTACTTGTTCGGATATGCCTTGATACGTTGAAAGCGCACCTGTTGCTGATGAGTAAGGGTCGTTAGCGAGATATTGGATGTATTTTAACTGGCGAGGGCTAATTTTTTGGCTAAGCGCATGGACTCTACAGGCGCATGCATCAGGGTTTGATTGGCTGGTATATTGACTATTACATGCGCTTAGCTCTACGTTCACTAAGGCCACTGGCCATGCCTCAGTAGATAGGTTATCAGGTTTAATCACTGCGCGCGTTTGTGCCAAGCTTGCATATAGTAACTCTACAGAGGCGCGATTTTTACCTAATGGGGCACTTTGTAATATATCTTCATGCAGAATTGATAAAGTAGTCGGCTCAACACTTGCAACGGCAGTGAGCATTGTTTGTGACGGTAGTTCATAACCTTGACCAGCTAACATAATGCGTTTTGCAGGGTTGGCATTCAATAGTTGATTAGCCTCTGCAATATCTAGCTCGGGTAAGGTGTAGGTAATGCTTACTTTACAAGTGCCATCCATTTGTTTGACTTGAATAGTGAGCAATTGGTCATATAGCGCGTCTGTCATAGTCGCTACGTTGCGTGATAGCAGGTGTGCTTCTTCATTAGTTTTTATTTGCATCACCGATTGATGATCTAAACAGGCATAGGCATGGCTAGCAAACAGCATGTTTAGCATGCTGAAAACGAGTGGAAAAAGCATAAAATTTCTCATATCAAGCCCTTAACCTAATATATACATTTGATTATGAGTGATGCCCCCTGATAAAGTTCTGCGAGCTAAGTCTTGGATAGTGATGCGTGACTAATGGCGAGGACTGCTGGATGGTTTGCACGACGCTCAACGGAGATTGCGTAATAGCGTTCAAGCACTTCATTGGTTTCACCCACTTTAATGACATGATGTTGTGCCATGACTTCGTCGGTAATAATAGACGGCGCACAAAAAATACCAACACCAGCTTGCCCAAAGGCGCGCATGAGGGCGCTATCATCAAACTCACCTACAATTTGTGGTTGAATACGTAATCTATTGAGCCATAGCATCAAACGCTTACGGACAGCGCTATCTTCACCGGGTACCAATAAGGGTGAGTTGCTTAATGAGTGCGGAAACGGAACTTCATCTGATAGTGCAAGAGATGGCGTAGCAAAAAAACTTAAGCCACATTCCAAAAGCTCGTGGCTCCGACCTTTGATATCAATTTCGCTTGGCATGGGTCTATCAGACAGCACTAAATCTAAGCGATGAATCGCTAACTCACCCAGTAAAGATTCTAACTTACCTTCGCGACAAATAATTTTGATGGGTTCAACTAGTGACATTGCTGGTGCTAACAAGCGATAGGCAATGGATTTAGGAACTGCATCTGAAATACCTACTCTAAACAGGCGAGAACGTTCTTTAGAGCCTGCGCGCAGTGTTTCTTCTAGCGCATTGCCAGTTTGGAAAATGTCGTCAGCATAAGTGAGCGCTAACTCTCCTGTTTCAGTCAGCTCAATGCCGCGACCCACTTTTCTGAATAATGAAACACCAAGAGAGGCTTCAAGAATAGCAATTTGCCCACTGATGGTTTGTGGGGTTAAATGTAACTGTTTGCTGGCGCGTACGATGCTGCCAGCTTTAGCCACTGCCCAAAAGTAATGGAATTGTTTGTAATTAATCATATAGGCAGAATAGCTCGTAAAAACCGAACAATCAATCAGAAATATTCTGCTTTTATTGAATATAAAAACATACTAAAGTAGCAACATTGTCATTAACCTGATTTTAACAGGTAGCGGATTAAACCGAAGGAGACCATATGAAACGTGTTTTATATTTTCTAGCAACCAACTTAGCCATAGTGTTTGTGCTTTCTATCACCATGCGTATTTTAGGTGTAGAGCCATACTTAAATGCCAATGGCTTAGATTTGGGCAACCTCTTAGCGTTTTCTGCCATTATGGGTTTTGGTGGTGCGTTTATCTCATTGGCGATTTCTAAATGGACCGCAAAACGGATGTCTGGCGCAGTGGTGATTGAAGAGCCACGCACAGCAACTGAAATATGGTTGGTTAAAACTGTGCGCCAACAAGCTGAAGCTGTAGGCATTAAAATGCCAGAAGTGGCCATTTTTAACACGCCAGAAGTCAATGCTTTTGCAACTGGTATGACAAAGAACAGCTCATTAGTGGCAGTATCTAGCGGTTTATTAAACGCCATGACTAAAGACGAGGTTGAGGCAGTGCTGGCGCATGAGATATCACACATCGCTAATGGGGATATGGTTACGTTGACCTTGATTCAAGGTGTTGTGAATACCTTTGTGATGTTTTTATCACGCGTGATTGGGTATGTGGTGGATAAAGTGGTGTTTAAAACGGAGCGCGGTACAGGCCCTGCATTTTTTATCACCATGATGATTGCGCAATTTGTATTAGGTATTTTGGCCTCTATCATTGTGATGTGGTTTTCACGTCAGCGTGAGTTTAGGGCAGATGCTGGCGCGGCCAAGTTAACAAGTAAAAACAAGATGATTGCTGCATTGCAACGTTTGCAAGCACAACATGAGCCATCAGCATTGCCTGAACAAATGGCGGCCTTTGGTATATCAGGTAAAGGTGGGCTATCAAAACTATTTGCAACCCACCCAGGCTTAGATGAGCGTATTGCTGCATTGCGTGAATCACAATAAACAAGAACGGCTACTTTTAATAAGTTAGCACTTAAAAAATAAGAGGCTGAGAGATATCAATCATATTTCTCGGCCTTATTTATGTGGGCCGATAGCGTGGCGCTACGAAGCAGTCAATGAGTCAATATTAATCAGATGAGGCATGCATGAACGAATTACAATCGATAGGCACTTGGTGGATGTGGGGAGGTTTCGGCATATTTGTTGTCGCCATGCTTGCCATTGATATGTTTGCGCTAGGGCGCAAAGGGGCACATAAGGTAGGCGCGCGCGAGGCGCTTATTTGGTCATTGGTGTGGTTTACCTTGGCGATGTTGTTTGGCGCCGCTTTATGGGCATGGCTTGACCATACAAGTGGCAGGGCGATTGCCGATGCGAGAGCGATGGAGTATCTCACGGGCTACTTGCTAGAAAAAACACTAGCGATGGATAACATCTTTGTGTTTGTGATGATCTTTAGTTATTTTGCAGTGCCGTTGGAGTATCAAAAACGTATATTGGTGTATGGGGTATTGGGTGCCATTATCTTACGTGCGTTAATGATTTTAGTTGGTGCGTGGCTGATAGCGCAGTTCCATTGGGTGTTATATATATTTGGCGCATTTTTACTGATCACAGGCATCAAGATGTTTGTATTTGCGGACCATGAGCCTAACTTGGCTACTAACCCTTTGCTTAAATGGTTACGCAAACATATTCGTATCACTGATCAGTTCCATGCGGATAAGTTTTGGATTACTGAGAATGGTGTGCGTTGGTTTACGCCGATGTTTTTAGTGTTGGTGCTGATTGAGTTTTCAGATGTTATTTTTGCGATGGATAGTATCCCTGCGATATTTGCGATTACCAATGATCCGTTTATCGTCTTTACTTCCAATATTTTTGCTATATTGGGCTTACGTGCACTTTATTTCTTATTGGCTGATATGGCAGAGCGCTTTCATTTGCTTAAATTTGGCTTGGCGATAGTGTTGATATTTGTCGGTACAAAAATGTTAATCGTGGAGTGGTTTAAAATCCCAGTGGCGGTGTCATTAGGGGTGGTGGTTTCTGTGCTTGGAACAAGTATGCTATTAAGTTTATTAGCGACAAGAAAAGCAAAATAATGATAAAAAAGCCCGCTAGTAGCGGGCTTTTTCATGGGAGTTACTCAGTATAGATAATTTGTTATTTAAATGACATACGTTTCATGGTGCCATCTTTATCAATAAACTTGTGTTTTAAAGCACCAACAATATGAACGATGACCGCGATCAATAGTAGTGCGCCGATAATTTCATGCGCTTCTTTGAATAAATCGCGCAACGTGCTGTTATCTAAGCCCTCAATAAAGTCGATACCAAACCACATCACACCGTATTTGCTGTTAACGGCCATGATCAAGCCAGTAACTGGCATAGCTACCATTAATAAATACAAAGAGTGATGCATAGCTGTGGCTAGTTTTTTCTCCCAAGGTTTATATGAGCTGAGCATGGCAGGTGGGCGGTGCGTGATGCGCCACAATACGCGAATAGCGATAAGGGCTAGTAATGTAACGCCAATGGATTTATGTAAGTTAAAGTAAAAGGTTCTTGGGCTAGCCTCTTTAGCAAGCTCCCATGTATAAATGCCCAAGTCAAACAGATCAAAAGCAGATTGTTTGGCTGCATCCTTTGGAATTTCACTCATGTACCAACCTAGTGCAAACATCGCGAAAATAACAAGTGCAATAAGCCAGTGAAGAATAACAGCGGGTTTTGTATAACGTGTAGAAGCTTGATTCATAGTAATATCCTAGTAGCACTAAATTAACATTTAACTGTGACTATGGTCACAGTTAATGATTGTATAAAACCAAATGATTGCATAAAAAATAGTCATTTTAATCGCTAACCTTAACGCAAGGAATCATTCATGAGAATTTTAATGATAACCATGAGTCTATTTTCAATCATTAGCTGTTCACATGCACAGGTTCAGCATCATGATTTTGCAGTGGAATCGGTGGCAGAAGGTATTTATGTGCATCATGGTGAGCATTTAGACATTGATACTGGCTATCAGGGCGATATCTGTAATATTAGCTTTATTGTTGGTAGTAAGGGCGTTGCGGTGATTGATACAGGGGGTAGCCTGAAAGTTGGTCAGCAATTACAAGCGGCTATCCGTAAAGTCACACCTTTACCTGTTTTGTATGTGATTAATACGCATGTGCACCCTGACCACATTTACGGTAATGCTGCATTCTTACCCAAAAATCCAACTGAACCAAAGCCAGAGTTTGTAGGCCATGAGAAATTAGGCAATGCAATGGACGTAAGAAGTGAGCAATATACTAAGCTTAATGAGCGTTTTCTGCATGATGATGCGATAGGCAGTGATTTAGTTAAGCCGACATTGGTTGTTAAAACCACGATGGAGCTTGATTTAGGCGATAGAGTCTTGTTATTAAAAGCGCATCCAATTGCGCATACCAATACCGATATTACCTTGATTGATCGTAAAACAGGCACTTTGTTTGCGGGTGATTTATTGTTTATCGAGCGTACGCCAGTGATAGAGGGTGATATTAAAGGCTTAATTGCGGAAATCATCAAATTAAAAGACAGCCCAGCAAAACAGGTGGTGCCAGGGCATGGCCCAGTCACTAAAGAATGGCTGGCTGCACTAAGTAATGCAGAGCGATATTTGACGGTATTATTAAATGATGTACGTGCCAGCATTAAAAACAATGTGAGTATGGAAAAAGCCATGGATACAGCGGCTGAAAGTGAGCGGAATCACTGGAAGTTGTTTGAAATTGCTAATCGTCGCAATGTGAATACAATTTACCCTGTGCTGGAGTGGGAATAAAAAAAGCGGCAATTAAGCCGCTTTTTTACTGTGCAATTTTAAAACCTCAATTTAAAAGAAGTTTAGTTTTAAGCTTTATTCTTAAGGTTATCTAAGCTACAAGCAGTATTTGGGTTTGCGTGTAGCAATAAAAGGCCACCAGCAATTGCTAAGTATTGCAACAAAGGTAATTTAAGCAATAGCGTTAAGCCGACAATATAAACCGCCATCACCAATGCAAAAGCTTTGGTTTTGTAACCTAGCAACAAAGCTAAGCCACCAATTGTGTTTACTAAAATAATCAGTGGGGCAAAAATGCCAGGTAAACCCATGCTGCCCAAGCTTGCCTGATATTGCTGGTAGCCATCAGGATTGCTTGTAAAACCAATAATAAGCACTATAACTTGTACTAAAAAGAGTTGCGCTAATAAAATTCGAGCTAAAGTTGCTAAGTATTTTTGCATATAAAACCTTAATCATTAATTAAAGACCAAGGTTGCATAATGCCTGTTACTGCCAACGCTCGCAAGGGGTTAACATTGCAAGATAGTTTCAATATACAGTTCAATATACAGAAAGTTACATGGCAAACGCATGCACAACAATTAATGACTGTGCGTGAAGCGGTGTTTATTGCTGAACAGAACGTGCCTCTAGCATTAGAGTGGGACGGTTTAGATGAAACGGCTCAACATTTACTGGCACTGAGCGCAACAGGCGAGGCGATAGGCTGTGCAAGGCTATTGGGGGATGGCAGTGTTGGCCGTATGGCAGTCATGCAGCCTTGGCGTGGCTTAGGTGTAGGTACAGCATTGCTAAAGTCAGCGATTGCTTATTATCAGCAGTTGGGGATACGTGTTATTACGTTGTCTGCACAAGTGCATGCAATCGCATTTTATGAGAGGTTCGGGTTTAAGGTATGTAGTGAGGCATATGTTGATGCAGGTATTTTACATCGGGATATGCAACGTATAGATGCCTGATTGTTGGTGAGTAATTAGCGCCTTCGTGAAAAGGCGCTATTGAATGTGAATTTAAAAGTGAAAAAGCCTACTCAGCAATGAGTAGGCTTTTTATTCAGTCATAGATGACTAAAAATTAACGCGAATTACTTGTTCATTACGTACATTGTAACTTCAAAGCCAAAACGCATTTCTGTAGCTGCTGGTGTTGTCCACATAATATTTCTCCTTAGTTTTGTTTACATCAAGATTGATGTCGTACTTGTATGATTAACATCATACTCAAGGGTTTCAATTTAAGCGTATGTACTTTAATGAATGAGAGCTCATGATTTTACGTAATCAGTAAAGGGTGATAAATTTTTTTAGGCTGGCTTAATCACAATCTTACAAAATTTTGATTGATTGGTGAAAGTCACATCATATTGATCACTAGTCATGCCAAAAATTTCTTAAATATCAGTAATTAAGGGATAATGCTATGAGTCTTTAGGAGCTTTGCATGGGTTTAGATGTACGTACCATCATGGTGATGTTTGCTATGTTGGCTTTTATGTTTTTCTGCTTATTTCAACTAGCAGGTTTGCGAGTGGGCCGTATCCGCGGTGTTAGGCAGTGGGCAGTAGCAAACTTATGTATCGGCTTTGGCTTTAGTCTAGCCTATTTTTTTGGCCGTACTACCCCTGGACATGACTGGGCTGTGGTGTTGGGGGTGACATTCATTGCAACGGGTGTCAGTCTGCAGTTAATGGGGATTCGGGCATTTAAAGAGCAGCCAACACACTGGCAGTTAGTTGCATTATTCATAGGCATCATATTTTGTCAGAGTATTTGGTTTAACGTTGTTCATCCAGATTTTCATCTACGTGCTGTCATCAATTCTTTTTTATTTTTCTTGATATATGCGCTTTGTGCTCGTGTGCTTTTGGTAAAAACAGAAGCTTCATTGAGAGTCTCATACTGGTTTACGGGATTATCATTTGCGATGATGGCGATGCTGATGCTCGCGCGAGGCGTCATTATTATGCGCTCGCCGGATCAGGTGATTGGACTGCATGTGAATACTGCCATTAATTCCATGCCATTTGTCATTGGTTGTTTATTACAATTTTGCATATCATTTGGTTTGTTATTGATGCTAAACCATCGGCTAATTGCTGATGTATACCAGATGGCATCGCGGGATGCGCTGACTGGTGCGTTGAATCGACGCAGGATAGAAGAAGATGCATTGCGGCTGAGAGCGCGCTGTATGCGCAGAGGTGAGTCATTGGCGATTATGATGATTGATATCGATTTCTTTAAATCGATTAATGATCGTTATGGTCATCCTGCTGGCGATAAAGTTTTGTGCGCTTTGGCTGAAATTGCCCAAAAATCGATTCGACCAGATGATTATTTTGCTCGCTACGGTGGTGAGGAGTTCTGCATGTTGCTTACCGCGACGACAGAAAAAGAAGCATTTGAGTTGGCAGAGCGCTTGCGTTTGGCCTTTGCAGAATTTACGTTAATGTTGGGTAAAGAACGTATAAATGTGACGGTGAGCATCGGTGTTGCAGACTCGAGTGATATCGGATTTGAATTTTTAGACCTTGTAAAAGCAGCAGATCAAGCCTTATATCGTGCTAAGCAGCGTGGGCGTAACCAAGTGGTGACTTACTCAAGTATGGCTGTCAGTGAAACTAAGTAATCTAGGAAGATAATCCTAAGGTACGCAAGTTAGCAATGCGGCCGTGATAAAGCGCGGACACTAAATCAGATTGTGTCACCATGCCCACTAAGCGACGATCATCATCAACCACTGGGATATGGTGATGTACATTAGCTTGTGTCATCAGTGGAATCAGCTCAATAATATGCATGTTTGATGAAGCGGTGGTTGCTGGAGAGGTCATGATTTGCCCAACAACTTCAGGCTTATGTGAAGAAAGTGTATGGGTTCTGCGAATAAAGCTTTTGAGCTTGGTTTCAAAACCTTCGTATACCTCTAAATTGGCATGCTGCATAAAGTTGGCTTGTGTGATAATGCCTATTACACGCCTAGCACGGTCAATGACTGGCAGTGCTTTGATTTGATGCTGTCGCATGAGTAGCCAGGCATCCTCTAACAGCGTACCAAACACTACGGTGACAACCTCTTTAGACATAATGTCAGCACAAATAATTTCACCAAAGCGGCGGCGATAAGCATGCATTTCGGTTTGTTGTAACAAACTTTGCAAGTCATCTCGACTGACATCAAGCACTTGATTATATTCTTTTAATACGGCATTTAAATCTTCTGTATTAAAGCCAAAGCGCATTTCAGCGGGGATATTGTTGGCTGATTGCTGAGAAGCTTTTGTGCTTAGATGTGGATAAGGGCGGCGTGTTGCATTGTTAAAAAGAATAGCGACCAGTAGTAACAGTAAAGAGTTAATGCCCACTGGCGCCAGTACAAACCAATAGCCCTGAGCATGGATAGTGGCGCCACCTAGCACTGCCGTGAGTGCGATAGCACCGCTAGGCGGGTGTAAACACCTTAAGGCAAACATCGCCACAATTGATAAGCTCACGGCTAATGCAGCAGCGGTGGCTGGGTGAGCAATCCACATCGCACAAGTGACACCAATAAAAGCTGCTATGGTGTTGCCGCCAATAATAGACCAGGGTTGTGCTAAAGGGCTGGACGGAACAGCGAATAATAAGACGGCAGAAGCACCCATCGGCGCAATTAAGAACGGAAGTGCGCTAGTATCACCAGCGATGTAATAAGTGGTCAGCCCTGTGCATAATATGCCGAGAAAAGCGCCAATGCCCGCCCGCAAGCGTTCTGTATGATTAACGGTAATGCGTTCAGGCGCAAAGCCATGTAGCCACTGTTTGAGTTTGTCCAAGCTTAATAAACCTAGTGATGTATTTAGTCATATTACACTATGCACCAATTTGGCGCACTCATATGGAGCGATTCACTGGTGCATACCCAGCATGGCTTTATTAGGATGTAAATTGCTTAAAGTAGGGCTATTCTATAAAATCCTACTTTATAGAATAGCGTTACTAAATTTTATTCAAATTTTTCATTGTTTTAATTTCTCAAGGATTTCTCATGTCAAAAATCATTTTCAAAGCAGGCGAGGCAACGGTTTATACCGAAGGTAAAGACGTAACAGCTGCAATGCCAGAAATCTTAATCGGCGCTGTTGATGGACCAGTCGGTCAAGCATTTGCAAACTTGATGGCACAAAGCAAAGGCCATACAGCGATGTTTGCCGTGCGTGACATCAACCAAATGGTACGCCCAGTATGTATGACAGTGCCAAAAGTGACATTAAAAGGCAGCACTGATGTAGCCTTGTTTGGCGGTGTAGTGCAAGCTGCAACTGCTGATGCGATTTTAGATTGTGTTATCGAAGGCATCATTCCAAAAGAGCAAGCGAATGATCTTTGCATCATTAGTTTGGTATGGATTGATCCAGGTTGTATCGAGCTAGAAAAAGCAGGTACATTAGACAAAGCCGATATGTACAAAAACAACTATGATGCGACTAAATTGGCGATTAAACGTGCATTAAATGATGAGCCTAGCATTGATGAGTTGATTGCTAACCGTCACAAAATCAAACACTGTATGTGGGAAGATTCTTGGGATCAAAAGTAAGATAGCGGATGGGTGCTTAAGCTAGATGCTGAAGCGTCATCGGTTTAGCATCTAACCTAGGTGATTTAATGTGATTTAATAAAAAAAGCGGCCATCAGCCGCTTTTTTTATTTCTTAATGAAGAGATTACTCACACTACGTGCCAGATTAAGGGCAGAAAAACCAGTTTTTATCCATTGGAGCATGCGCCTGGGGCGAATAACACTGATAGCGCTGGTGACCCCTAGCATTAAAATAGGGTGTTGCTTGACGTAGCGAACAAGTTGAAACCCACGATAAGCAATGGTTAAAGGTGTGCCCAAGGGAGCGATATCTTGTGCTAATAAAGCGCGTTGCGAAGCCGCTTTAAGAATTAGTTTCTCGCGGCGCTCTGCGATGGTTGTGCGTTTAGGGCTCACAAATCGCTCCTAATCTTTACTGGTTTCTTGATGATCTTTAACCAGTTCAGCTAAGCTGGCTTCAAACATTCTAGGCATTGTTTTAAGTGCGCGAATCGCTAGCGTACCAATGATGCCGCCAGTGAAAATAAATAAACCAGTCAGCAGGCTTAAAACAAGCAAGCGATGCGTATCCCAAAACAAGACCACAATTAAAATGGCTAGCAACACCATGCCAAAGCACAGGCAGAATAGGGCAACAAAAGTCATTGCGAGTAAAGTGATTAAACGCTCGCGTCCTTCTTCTAAATCTGTACTGAGGAGTTCAAGACGCGTGTGTACAATCGCAATAAATGTGTTGGTGAGCCTTTTAAGTGAGCCTAACAGACCATCATTGTAATTACTGTCACTCATTGTGATTAACGACGACCGATAAGTAAGCCAATCACCAACCCTACACCAGCCGCAATGCCAACAGCGTGCCAAGGTTTGTCGTGTACATAGTCATCTGTTGCACGCGCAGCCGCTTTTGTTTTTGCCACTAATGCTTCTTGGGCATCGGCCAGCTTTTCTTTTGCAACAGCTAAAGATTCTTCAGTTTTAGCGCGTAAGCTAGCCATGGCCTCACCACCTTGGCTTGCCGTCGCTTTTAATAAAGCTTCTGCATCGGCAATGACTACTTTAAAGTCAGCAATCAATTGTTCTTTGGAAACATCTACTTGTGAAGGTAAATTATTGTTAGCCATGTTTATTTCTCCTATGATTGTTGTTAGATGACGTGGTATGACCGTAGTTTTAACGTTAGATTCAATCTAATATTTAAGCATCGATATGATTTAATCCTACGCCTTAGCAAGGCATAGAGCAAGGCCTTATCAAATTAAGATGGGTGCTTGTGTAGGTATAAGAGAATATTTCGTATAGGCGTAGGGATTGCTGCGCCTATCGCATCTTCGATATTTAGCCAGATAAAGCCTGCTTCTCTTGCTTGTAGCGTTTGTTTTGTAATAGTTAAGGGTTGTGGTTTGATATGTAGCTTGAAGTGGGTAAATGCATGACTAAACGTTGGTAGTGCGCTGTCTGCCGTGGCTGAGATGCCAAACTGATTGAGGGCAATCGTTGCATAATCATTGCTTGTTAGCGTGTTTTCGTCGTACTCTGGGAAACTCCATAAGCCACCCCAAATGCCGCTAGATGGGCGTTTGATGAGCATGATTTCATTGCCCTGTCGCAAAATGAGCATGGTTGTGTTTTTTTCTGGAATGCTCTTTTTGGGCTTGGGTGTAGGCAAGATAGTTGTGAGGTTTTGTTGGCGCGCCAAACAACTTTCATTTAATGGGCATGTAGTACATTTAGGCTTGCTTCTAGTGCAGATAGTTGCGCCTAAGTCCATCAGTCCTTGAGTATAGGCAACCATGTCGGACTGCGGCAATAGCTTCTCAGCTAGTTGCCATAGTGCTTTTTCAATTTTTGGGGTGCTAGGCCAGCCTGCAATTGCAAAGTGCCTAGTCAGTACGCGTTTAACATTGCCATCCAGTATCGTTTGCACTTGATGAAAAGCAAAGGAGGCGATTGCGGCGGCTGTAGAGCGCCCAATGCCAGAGAGTGTTTGTATGGTGTCGAAGTCTTGTGGGAACATGCCACTATGCTCGTCTACGATGGTTTGTGCGGCATTGTGCAGGTTACGCGCTCTTGAGTAATAGCCAAGACCACTCCAATGTTGTAATACTTCGTCTTGGGTGGCATTCGCCAACGCGGCAATCGTTGGAAACCGCGCCATAAATTTAGCGTAGTAACCAATCACAGCAGAGACTTGAGTTTGCTGAAGCATGATTTCTGACACCCAAATTGCATAAGGGTCTGTGGTGTTTTGCCAGGGCAGGTCATGGCGCCCATGCACCTTTTGCCAAGCAATGAGGCGGTTGGCAAAGTCAGTCATAAACAGTATGGAGTGTGAGTAATGGGTAATGGCTCGAGTTGATTCACTTAAACTACTTAAAAGTTAAGGAGTTTTTTAAGTTTTTTCTCAGCTTTTTCTTTTGCAATTTCTTCAGCAGATTTTGGTTGTTCGGTAGTTGTGCTATCTGTAGTAGCGTTAGCAGTGCTTGGTGCAGTTTCTGTTGGCTTGCTTTTACCTAATAAGCCTTTTAGGGCATCTACTTTGTCACCGTCACCTATTAAGCCTTTAGCAGCACCAGCTTTATCGCCACCTACTTTATCGAGTGGGTTAGATTTAGCAATCGCAGTGCCAAGCGAGGCAAAGTCAACACCATATTTAGGCGCTGAGAAAGTACCTGTTACTTTAATTGGGATAGCAACGCCAGCGAGTGCATCTAAGTCAGCGCCGCCTTGCCCTTGGATTGATTTAACAATGGTTGGTTTGGCTAAATAATTAATGGTTTCATTAGCGATATCCACATCACCACGACTATCGCCTTTTGCTAACCTTAAAATAGGGGCTTTCATGGCGAGGTCTTCATTGTGCGCGACGCCATTTTTAATATCGAATGAGGCTGTTAATTCACTGAAGTCAGTTTTTTGTGTTTGATCAGCGCCAATAGTGCTTTGGCCTTTGAGGATATTGAGCTTAGATTTTGCATTGCGAATGGTGCCTGCGATATCAATGCCTTTGATTGCACCATCGGCAAGTTGCAGTGAGGATTTACCATTGAGCGCTTTTTTCATTGCGCCAACGGTATTGCCAGAAGCGCTCACATCCACATTGAGCGAGCCTCTGCCATCTAACATGTCGTTGTTAATGGCATCAACCAACAAAGGGCCAATCGCAATGCCTTTCATGTCTTGCTTAAACGCAATGCTTGGTGTGTTACGCGCGTCAACGCTAAGTGAGCCGTTCATACTGCCTTGATACAAATTTGCAGATAGAGGTGCAATTGTCGCAATACCGTTTTCGGCTTTTAGATCAACACGTACGTTTGAGGCTTTCGTTTTACCGTATCTTAAGTTGCCGATACGTATTGAGCCGTTTGCATTCAAAGCTTTAAGCGCGCTTAAATCAATTGGGTCATCCCCCTTGTTGGCCTTGGTACTGGTTTTAGTTTCAGCTGGCTTGTCACTTGCAATAATGTATTTATCAAGGTTAAGTTGGTCGATATCAAGATCAAATGTATAAAGCGGTTTATTAAACTGGCTAATCCCTAAGCCACCCTTAATTTGGCTATCATCAAACTTAACATTTAGGCCTGATAACGCCAATTTTTGACCATCGGCTTTAATGTTGACATTTAGGCCTGATAAGCGATATTTATCGTAAATAATATTGCCGATATTGATTTTTCCATCTAATAGTAGATTCGCTAATGCAGATAAATCGGCAGGCTTTTGGTTTGCAGATTCAGCTTTTTTGGGATCAGTTTTCTCGGCTTTACTAGTACCTAGTAGCTTGTTTAAATCTAAAGTATCAGCATTTAAATTGAATTTAATATTCGGTTTTTTAAAGCTGGTGACAGCCACATCACCATTAAGTTTGGTGTTATCAACGTTCATCAAGAACTTGCTATTTACTTGTTCTTGTTTAGCGTCGGTATGTAAACTTAAGTCGAAATTGACTTTAGCGCTACCATTAGGAATAGCAGGGTCTTTAATGTCTATATTGCCAGCAAGTTTAGGTAAGTCAAAAATCAAACTTTCAAGATTACCTTGGAAAGGAGATGAAAACTTACCGTTAATGCTACGTTTGCCTTGTGTGCCAGTAATTTCACCACTAATACCACTGCTTTGTAAGGCTTTAGGCGAGCCTTTAATATCAGCTAATACCAAACTTGCTTTAAATGAGTCGCTCGCTTTTTCTTGACTTAAGCTGACGGTGATTTTTTTGCTGGTGACTTCATCTTTTTGCGCAATCAGTGCGGGTGCGTTTAAATCTACCGCAACTTTAGCACCGTCAAATTGGCCAGTTAACGCCAGTTTTAGGCTATCAATTAAGAATTCGCGTGTTTCAGGTTTGGCATCTACGTCACCACTCATGGTAATGTCTATGTTTTTACCACCTAACAAATCACCTTTAACTGAGGCATCTAAGTCTTTTGCCGCAAAATGTTTAGCTTCAGGGTCTGCCAAAAAGTTACCTTTTAGTTTTACATCTACCGCGACTGCAGGTTGGTTTGCTGTAGCGCTAAAGTCGGTGGCTAAATCAAATGGCTGGGCTAATGCAACGTGACCTGCGTTTAAATTAAATTTAGATAGTGCATATTTAGCACCAGTGCCTTCATCGGAATAGGTGACGGCTGAGTTTGTGACTTTTACACCATCAACATCAAACTTAATTTGTTCAGACTCTTCTTCATCTTTGCTTAAAAGGTCATCAAAGTTTGTGGTGCCGTCTTTATATTTAATGATGTTTGCTTGAGCACCATCAATGTAGATAGTATCGACTACTAGCTCTTTTTTGAGCAAAGGTAGCAGGGCAAGCGCCACTTTAGCGCCTTGAATAGAGGCAAAGGTTTGGTCAGACTTGTGCTCTGAAATGGAAACTTTGCCTAAGTCTGCCCCAATTTTTGGCCAGAAAGCGAGCTTAATGTCACCTTCAATATTAAGCGTGCGCTGTTTTTTCTCTTGCACTAGCTTAATGATAAGCGGCTTGTAATCATTCGGGTTGAACGTGGCATAGATGATAGGAACGACCAAAACCAGCAAGGCAACCAAGCCAGCAATGCCAAACAGACTGTATTTCAATAATTTTTTCATAATGTCACCTTCTAAGTCATATTGATGATTAGTTTTTTGGCATCATCAGTATAGTTCGTTCATATTGTTATTTTTACTTTAATGCACAGTCCAGTTCACTAAGCCTGTATAGGCCGTCACTAGTACAATTACGCCAAACGCAAGGCGGTACCATGCAAAAATCGTGAAATCATGGTGGCTAACATAGCGAATAAGCGCTCTAACCGCAATCATGGCACTAATAAAAGAAAATATAAACCCCATTGCCCATGCGCCCATGTCATCCATGCTAATGAGGGCGCTGTCTTTGTACATCGAGTAAATAGAGGCGATGCCTAGCGTAGGTACCGCGAGGAAAAATGAAAATTCCGCAGCCGCTTTACGAGATAACCCAAAAAATAAGCCACCAATAATGGTTGAGCCAGAACGCGACATACCAGGAATCAGCGCAACGGCTTGTGCAAGGCCGAGTTTTAAAGCATCGATAGGGCGAATGTCATCAACGGTTTCTATGGTGACGGTATGCTTACGTTTCTCTGCCCAGAAAATAATAAACGCGCCAATAATAAATGCCATCGCGACTGGCACGGGTTTGAATAGATAAGCTTTGATGAGGTCACCGAACGTTAAACCCAAGATAGCAAGTGGCAAGAAAGCAATGGATAAGTTAACGATTAAGCGGTTGGCAATTGGGTCGCGCCCAATCCCAGCAAATGTACTCACAAAGCGCGCACGGTATTCCCACACCACGGCCAATATGGCACCTAGTTGAATCGCAATATCAAATACGTTGCGTTTTTCATGGTTCATAAAGTTGAGCAGGTCGCCAGCCAGTATTAAATGGCCTGTGCTGGAGATGGGTAAAAATTCGGTAGCGCCTTCAACAATACCAAGTAAGGCGGCCTTAAGTAATAACAAGATATCCATATGTTGATTTCAATAGAGAAAGAGGTTTTAAAGTGACGGTAAAGCTAGTAAGTCAATATTAATGTAGTGTATTTAGCTTGCATCTTGATGGTAACAGCATTGATGCAAAATATCTGTGTGATTAACACAGAAAGGGTATAGACCTTTTCTATTAAATCCAGCTTTCAAAGTTTTAGATGGTTATTTAAGCATGCCCATGACAGCCGCAAGCAGATTGCCTGAGTTGCCATCTACTTTTCCATTCGGTGTCATTTTGTCGATGGCTTGCGGTAGATATTCGGCAATTTTCTTACTGATATCGGTTGGTGATAGGGTGAGTTTTTCAGCGATACTTGCAATGCTATCGCGACCCAGCACTTGGATGATTTGTTCGGCAGAGATTGGCAAGTTATCGCCTTGGCTTACCCAAGAGGCAGTTTGTTCACTAAAGCCAGCTTCATTAAACTTGGTTAGTATGCCTTCTAGGCCACCATGCTGTTTAAATAAATCCATGGCAATTTGCAACATAGCGCCTTTATCGCCACCCATATTGCCTAACACTGCACCAGCTAAACTATCAAATAATCCCAAACCAAAACCCTTTCTTTATTTAATCAATGGCTAATTAATTAACGGACAAATCAAACGTCATTTAAAAACGTTCATCATTGCGTAAATAGCGCCACTCACCTACTGGTAATTTCCCTAAATTAACACTGCCGATACGGATACGTTTTAAGCCTACAACATGTAGCCCCACCATTTCACACATGCGGCGAATTTGGCGTTTTTTACCTTCGCGTAATACAAAGCGTAACTGGTCTTCATTTTGCCAGCTTACTTTAGCAGGTTTTAATTTCACGCCATCTAAACTTAAGCCGAAATTTAAGCGTTTTAAGTCAGCATCACTTAGTTCACCAGTCACACGCACTAGGTACTCTTTTTCAACGGTAGAATCTTCACCAATCAAATGGCGCGCAATGCGGCCATCTTGAGTGAGCACTAACATACCTGTTGAATCAATATCTAAGCGGCCTGCTGGCGCTAAGCCATGTAACATGCCGCGGTGAAACTGCTTAGGATGATGGTGATGCAGTTCTGGATCATCTTCCCACTGGTTGTCTGGATGGACTAATACGATGGCTGGCTGATATCCATCTTCAGCTTGCCCACTTACATAACCCACAGGCTTATGCAAAATAATGGTGACATTTTCAGCCTGATATTCTTGTGCATAGCTGCTAATCACAATTTCAGCATCTGGTGAAATGCGTGAGCCTAAGGTATCGACGATTTCATCGTTGACCTTGACCCAGCCGTTCACAATCCACTCATCCGCTTCACGACGAGAGCAAAGCCCACGCTCCGCCATCACTTTAGATAATCGAGGTAAATCGGGTTGGCTAGAGTTTGCTTTGGCTGCAAACGCTTCTTTATTAGTACGGTTTTTATCAAACTCGCTAGCCACAAAACCATCGCGCACCTTGCCACCACGGCGTGGTGGGTTACGATAAGCACCTTCACGGTCTGCTCTATCGCGAGTGGTTTGCATGCTGTCTAATCTGTGAGCATCTGGTCTGCGTGCATCTGGGTCAATTGGGCGCGGTGATGGCGCACGGCTATCTGGCGTTTGTTCTCTTGGTGTAGACGTATGCAAAGCACCATCATGACGATGGTTACGTTGGCGTGGTGCATCCTGACGCGGCGGCCTAGCTTGGTCTTTAGGCTCAGTTCTAGCGCGAGCTGGTGCGCTCATTTCTGGTTCGCTAGGGCGTTGTGGTTTCACTGGCGCAGTTGTGCGATCACGCGTAGGCGTGTTTGAGCGGCGTACAGGTGCTTTACTTGCCACATTGCTTGGGGCGTCACCAGATTTTTTTGAGAGTTTTAAAGTAGTCAAAAGTTTTTTTCCTTGAATGTTGCTATTTTACGCCTTTTTTATTGGCAAGGCGTGAATACAATTGATTGAATTTAAAACAAAACAGCCAGCGATTAGCTGTCTGTTTTGTTGATATCAAATCAAGAATAAAAGCTTGAGAAGATCAGTTTAATTAAACCTTCTGATAAACTTCTGAGCCTTTTTTCACAAACTCAATGGCTTTTCCTGCATACCTTTGGTCAGCGCTTCTTGTTCTGAAACGCCTTGTTCTGCCGCGTAATCACGTACGTCTTGTGAAATTTTCATTGAGCAGTTTGGGTGGGGTTAAAACCCCACGTGTTGTAATATTGCAAGATTGGCTACGCGTGGGTTCAAGAACCCACCCTACTTGGCTGGTGCATTAATGAATGAAGTATCAGATAACCACACCTTGTCTGGTGGTGTGGGTGCGGAGGCTTATGCCGATTATTCGGCCATGAACTCAGGGTGAAAAGTAAAAATTTAGCGTAACAGGATTTTGTTTCAAGCATGTTGCTCAATATTCGCCCAAGAGGCCGCTGAATTGTTGACTTGGCTGACGTTGCAATTTAAACTAAACTAACTTAACTTAGTTTAATGGAGTTTGTGATGCAAACCGTGAATATTCATGAAGCAAAAACACAGTTATCTAAGCTGATTGATCAGGCTGTGCATGGCGAATCTTTTATTATCGCCAAGGCAGGTAAGCCGATGGTAAAAGTGACGAAAATAGATGCGCCAGAACCTAGTAGTAAAAAAAGATTAGGTTTTATGCAAGGGCAGATCAGTACCCCCAAAGATTTTGATGAAATGGGTAAAGCAGAAATTGCCAAGCTTTTGGGGTGGAATAATTAGCATGAAATTATTACTAGATACGCACATCATACTCTTGGCAGCTGGCGAGCCAGAACAGCTTTCAAACAAAGCAAAATCTTTAATTGAAGACCCCGAAAACCAGCTTTATTTTAGTGCCGCCAGCCTGTGGGAAATCTCTATTAAAAACAAACTAGGCCGAGAAGATTTTAAAGTAGATATAGCCGTATTAAGGCGTAATTTACTAGACAACGGATATTTGGAAATCGCTATTAACAGTGCCCATGCAATCGGGGTAGATACTTTACCTAACATTCACAAAGACCCGTTTGACCGTATGCTAGTTGCGCAAACGGCGGTGGAAGGGATTACACTAATGACAGCGGATAGTGTGGTGGCGGAGTATCCTGTGGCGGTAGTTAAAGTATAGTATTTACTGGCTTTTTCATTGAGTTTGTAGGGTGGACAACTTGTTGCCCACGAAATATTTAAGACTGCGTGGGCAGAGCCTGCCCATACATGGACGCCTAGAGGCGACAAGGAACATTACATACGGCGTACTGCAAGCGAGTACGCCCTACGCTGTCTGAAATCAGTTAGCCATATTTTGTTTGAGTTTTAGTGAGAGAGCGGTGTATAAAACAAAAAGGAGCTTTGGCTCTTTTTGTTTTAATATATTAGTTAAGTGTAACCTTGTAAAAATAATGAGAAAAATCATGGACAAACTAACATTAAGATATGACCCACTAACTATTAAACACTTAGGTGTATCTTTATATTCCCAATTACCAAGTGTCCTCTCTGAGCTAATTTCAAACGCATATGATGCAGATGCAGACGTAATGGAAATTAACTTGGTAGATAATCTGAGTGGCAAAGAAATTTATATTAAGGACAACGGCCATGGGATGAGTTTCGATGAAATTAACGATAAATACCTAATGGTAGGTAGGAATAGACGTGTTGAGGTAGAGTCGAGATTTACCCCAATAAAAAAACGTCTTGTAATTGGGAAAAAAGGTTTGGGTAAATTATCTGTATTTGGCGTTTGTTCGGAAATCTTAATTAAAACTATTAAGGATGGTTATATAAATGAATTTGAGATGAATCTAATTGAAATTGAAAGATTAAAGGGTGAATATAATCCGCCAATAATAAAGAAAAATGAGTCAACTGCTTTACCTAATGGTACTGAGTTAACTCTAAAGAAAGTTAAAAGAAAAGGCTCTTTTGATTTAGATCTAATCGTAAAAAGTTTGTCAAAAAAGTTCACGGTATTTGATGAGCTAAAAGTAAATGTTAGTTTGAATAATAAAAACTTAACTCAGCTAACTAACGAAATGAAATTTTCGGAACTTAAAATGCAATATGATTGGGAATTTCCTAATGACATGTTTGGTACTACTTACCCCTATTGGAATAGAATAAAAGGCACAATCATTACTCCAGAAACTCCATTGAAAGACACTTCAATGCGTGGGATTTACTTAACCTCGAGAGGAAAAATAGTTAATGAGGCTGAGTTTTATGGGATTCGTGATAACGATTTTGTTCATACTTATATGACGGGTTACCTTGAAATCGACTTTATAGATGAATTCGAAGAGGATGTGATTAGTACTGATAGGCACTCACTCATTTGGGAGCATGATGAAGCGACAGCCCTCAAAAGTTACTTGCAAGATGTTATAAAGAAAATAGGAGTTGAGTGGAAAAAAAATAGAAATAGAGATGCATCTGAGGATATAAAAAAACATAGTGGAATTGATGTTCTGGAATGGAAAAAGGGTTTAGTTCCATATGAAAGGAAATTAGCCGAACAAATTGTTGATCCAATATTGGAAGACCCCTCAATAGACATAAAGAATTCAACACAAATGGTTCAAGGGGTTATTAATCAGTTTTCACATCAGTCTTTCAAAGATTATGCATCTGAATTAGCAAACACAGTACCATCACAAGAAATCCCAAGGATTATTAATTTATTAAATAATTGGAAAATAACAGAAACAAAAGAGCTGAGCGCCCTTGCTACTATGCGCGTAGAAGTTATAAATACTTTTGAAAAGTTACTAGAAGACGATACGACAAAAGAAGTGCCAACTTTACATGACTTCCTTAAAAAATTCTCTTGGTTACTTGATCCAAGAGTTTTAGAGTTTAAGGATGAGGTTACATATTCAAAATTACTTAAAGAAACATACCCTGAAGAAGATTTGAAAGAAGATGATAAACGGATAGACTTTTTGTGTAGTAATACTATGGGTGGAATTTTATATGTTATTGAGATTAAGCGCAGTAACTATAAAATAGACAAGAAAGCTATTGAACAAGCATATGAGTATGGCGTATTTCTAAAAGATAAATACGCAACTGAAAGTGGCTTTTCTAATGTCGTATGTTATGTAGTTGGAGGCAGTAAGTCAACCGAAGGGGTTTTTCAGTCAAAAGAGAAAACCTACATGAGAACAGGTGAAGTATTTGTTAAAACGTATAGGGAGCTCCTAGAGCAATCTAAGAAATTTCATAGTGAATTTATTCAAACACATAAATCGTTTAATTCAAATTAGCTTCTCTTTTAATTTTTTTGCTATTGCGTAGGCCAGTAATGGCGGTACGGCATTACCTATTTGTGTAAACGCTGCTGTTCGTGGGCCCTCAAAAAAATAATCATCTGGAAATGATTGTATACGGGCGGCCTCTCTTACAGATATTGATCTACATTGATTAACGTCTGGATGAATGTAATGATGACCATCTTTTGCTATATGTGCAACTAGCGTGTGAGAGATGCTTGTACCATCTACTACCTTGAACCTATCTAAAAATGACTCTGTATTGTTATGTGTGCGGTGTATTTTGGGAATATCTGTATATTTAATTCTTACTTTTTGAGTATTCCACGTTTCAATAGCTAATTTGTAAATTGCCAAATCACGTTTATTGTGTGGTCGGGTAATGTGTTGGGTTGTAATCCCAATGCTTGAATCTAGGCTATGTTTTTTAAGATTATCACTAACAACCTCCTCCTGATTTACAACATTTATAATATCACCTGGTTTTAAACTAGGTAGATCTGCAAAAATGGCATTAATCGTAGTGGATGTAGCCAAAACATCGGGCATTGGGAATTCATGATTTACGCCATTAATAGCTTTCCAGCCTACAATAATTACCCTCTTACGGTTTTGTAGAACACCGTAGTTGGATGCATCTAACACTCGAAAATCTATGTTGTAGCCCAAATTGGAAAAGTGAGTTTTTATGTCTTCAAAATATTGACCTTTATTTGCAGTAAGCAAACCAAGTACATTTTCAAAAACAAAAGCTTTAGGTTTGTATTTTTTTAGAAACTTTCCATATTGTTTGTAAAGTACGTTTCTTGGGTCGTTCTCTACATCAATTTTATGTCTTCCAAGAAGTGAGTATGCTTGGCAAGGTGGCCCCCCAATAATCAAATCAACCTTAATATCTTTATTTAGATTTTTGTCTATTTTCTTAAAAATTTCAGAAATATTGTCATCTGATATTTCGTAGTTATGTACTGATTCTTTTACTGTTGGAGGCAAATTTGTTAATAGCTCTTCATGCGTACACTTTCCAGTTAAATAATCTTTATATTTATCTAACTGATTGGTTTCTTTAAGATAATGAAAAGCCGAGCGTGTGACGAGTGTTTTACATGCATTTGCATTCATTTCGACATGTGCGATAGGATTAAAGCCAGCACGTACGAAGCCCTCTGACATACCGCCAGCACCAGCAAATAGATCAATGAAGTTAATTTTTTTCATAACGACTACATATAAAAAAGCAGGTTTTTAAACCTGCTTTTTTGTTACTTAAATATTCTAATAAACCCAGCCAAAAAGTATTTAGACTTTTTGGTAGACCTCTGAACCTTTTTTCACAAACTCAATGGCTTTTTCCTGCATGCCTTTGGTGAGTGCTTCTTGTTCAGAAACACCTTGCTCAGCTGCGTAATCACGTACGTCTTGTGAGATTTTCATTGAGCAGAAGTGTGGGCCGCACATTGAGCAGAAGTGGGCTTGTTTTGCGCCTTCTTGTGGCAATGTTTCATCGTGGAATTCTTTAGCTTTTTCTGGGTCTAGGCCTAGATTAAACTGGTCTTCCCAACGGAATTCGAAGCGTGCTTTTGATAATGCATTGTCACGGATTTGTGCGCCAGGGTGGCCTTTTGCTAAGTCTGCCGCGTGTGCTGCGATTTTATAGGTGATGATGCCAACACGTACGTCTTCTTTGTCTGGCAAGCCTAAGTGTTCTTTAGGCGTTACGTAGCACAGCATTGCACAGCCATACCAACCAATCATGGCGGCACCGATACCTGAGGTGATGTGGTCATAACCCGGTGCGATGTCTGTGGTTAATGGGCCTAATGTATAGAATGGGGCTTCACCGCAATGCTCTAATTGCAGTTCCATGTTTTCTTTAATCAGGTGCATTGGTACGTGGCCTGGGCCTTCGATCATACATTGCACGTCGTGCTTCCAAGCGATTTGGGTTAATTCACCCAAAGTTTTCAACTCTGCAAATTGTGCTTCATCGTTGGCATCATAGATTGAGCCTGGACGTAGGCCATCACCTAAGCTGAATGAAACGTCGTACTGTTTCATGATTTGGCAGATGTCTTCAAAGTGTTCGTATAAGAAAGACTCTTTATGATGCGCTAAACACCATTTCGCCATGATAGAACCGCCGCGTGTCACGATACCTGTCATACGTTGTGCTGTCATTGGGATGTAGGCCAAACGTACACCCGCATGGATAGTGAAGTAATCCACACCTTGCTCGGCTTGCTCGATTAAGGTGTCGCGGAAGATTTCCCAAGTTAAGTCTTCAGCTTTGCCGTTAACTTTTTCTAACGCTTGGTAGATAGGCACAGTACCGATAGGCACTGGTGAGTTACGGATAATCCACTCACGTGTTTCATGAATGTTTTTACCTGTTGATAAATCCATGACGGTATCGCCACCACAACGTGTGCTCCAAACCATTTTTTCAACTTCTTCACTGATAGAAGAGCCTAGTGCTGAGTTGCCAATGTTAGCGTTGATTTTTACCAAGAAGTTACGGCCAATAATCATCGGCTCGATTTCTGGGTGGTTGATGTTCATTGGGATGATTGCACGGCCACGCGCTACTTCTTCGCGGACGAACTCTGGTGTAATCATTTTAGGGATATTTGCACCGAAATCTTGGCCTGCGTGCTGTGTTTGCAACAGCTCGCTCATGTTTTCACGGCGTTGATTTTCACGGATGGCAATGAACTCCATTTCTGGGGTGATAATGCCTTTACGTGCGTAGTGCATTTGGCTCACATTCATGCCTTCTTTTGCGCGCAATGGTTTGCGGTGCAAGTTAAAGCGCATTTCTGAAAGCTCTGGGTCAACTAGGCGTTGGTGACCAAACTCTGAAGTAGGGCCATCTAACTGTTCTACATCACCACGTTCCATAATCCAGCCAGTACGTAATGCAGGTAGGCCGTTACGGATATCAATGCTGATGGTTGGGTCTGTGTATGGGCCTGATGTGTCATAGACAACAACTGGTGGGTTTTTTTCTGCACCAAAAGCAGAAGGGGTATCACTTAATGAAATTTCGCGAAACGGTACGCGGATATCTGGGCGTGAGCCTTCAACATACACTTTACGTGATTTAGCAAATGGGGTGGTTGCGCTCTCGTCAACAGAGGCGGTTTCGTTAAGAAACTTGGTAAGATTTTTATCGGTGGCGTTCAAGTGTGGCTCCTAGCAAAAACGTAAGGAGCAGGAAAACTGCATACCCTTACTTAATTTATTTGTAGGAAAGCAAACCGATGCTTTCCTACGGCGGCATGACCCGCATCAGGTTCGAAGGGTATATCTCACTGTATTTTGGTAAAATACAGACCCCTAGCAATTAGCGAAATATACGCTAAATTGACTATAAAACCAAGTGTTTAAGTCAAGTTATTAACGGTAGTAAATTGTTAATTAAAGTAAAGCTGAGATAGTCGTCATTACTAGAAGGTTCGAACCGTAATAAAGTCATTTTATAGTAATAGGTGTAATTTGGTGATAGGCTGTGAATTGATGCGATTAAGTAAGCAGTTTCAGTGCACCATTTTGTGGTTCTGATATTGTGTAAAAAGCAGTGTTGAGATCCATTTATTGTTACACTGGTCACACATTGAGTGGTATTAACTCAAATTTAACATTAAGTATTGGTGAGATTATGGCATTAACGATCTATATCAGTTATTACCTTGTTGCAATTACAACGCTTTTTTTCCACTTCACGGGACATTTAGAGCGCTGGGGCATGGAGTGGGTGATTCTTGTTTTGGCTGTGACAGTCTTTCCAGTCGTGCTTTATGCTTAATCTGGTGAAGTAGGTTGTTCGCTATCAGTTTGTTATTTCTTTGCAGCAAACTCTTTAGCTAGTCGTGCTTGTTTTTTTAGCCCTAAATTCACAAAGCTTGGCATAAAGCCATTGAGCCAAGCAAAAAATGACTCTGGCTGCCCAATAAAAACTTCCTGTTTTTGATTTTCTATTGCTTTAACAATAATCGCCGCTACTTTCTCAGGCTCGTCAACATTTCCCCCAGTTTTAGCAAGCATTGCGAGCGTTGCTGCGTCGTTCATGGGTGTATTAATGCTCCGTGGTGCAATGTAGGTGACACTAATGTTGGTATCAACCAGCTCACGACGTAGTGCCTGTGAAAAGCCGTGGATTGCAAATTTTGTAGCGCAGTAAGTTGCGTAATGTGGAAAGCCTAGCGAGCCCAGAATAGAGCCTATCATGACAAGTTGACCCTGATGATTAGATCGGAAGTGAGGCAACATCGCATTGGCAAGCTGAATAGGCGCTGTGACGTTGGTTTGTACCATTTGTGCAATACGTTCAGGGCTTTGATTGTCGAATAGGATGAAATCAAGAATCGCCGCATTGTTGATTAAAATATCAACACCATCAAAGGCTATAGTCGCTTGTTGTACCACTTGTTGTACGGTGCCAGCTATTTCGAAGTCAGCCACGATGGTTTTTGCGTTGCCACCTTGGTTTTGAATTTGATGTGCCAAAGTTTCAAGCTTATTGCTATCACGGCCAACTAATATTAGGTTTGCACCTTTGCGTGCAAGCATTAATGCTAAGTGTTTACCAATGCCACCCGTAGCGCCTGTGAGCAGAATGCATTTGTTTTTTAGTTGCATAGGAACCCTATTCAATTTTGCATGTATTCGGCCTCTATTGTACGGAATATATCACCATATAATCTATAAAATATTTTAGCACTGTGAATGAGGGTTGCTTGGTCTTCTGGATTGGTGACTTGGTTCACTAAGCTTTCGTAAAATGATACATGGCTAATATCCAAAGAGCCGTGTGAAAGTAGGTAGCTAAATGCTTTTTTAGGTAAATTGAGTGATTGCATCAGGGTTTCACCCGCTTGCGTGGCAACGGCTGTGCTTGTGCCTTCTAACACGAGTACCATGCCAAAAAAGCCGATAGGGTTGACACGGTTAATCATGTCATAGGCATAAGCGACCATCACTTCGGTAGCAAGGCTGGCGCTGGTTGTTGGTGTGGTGCTATTGCGAACAGCTTCTTTGTCACCGCCACATACTTCAATATCGTTAAGTATCCATTCTTGATGGCCCATTTCTTCTTCAATATATTCACCAACGGCAGTACGTAGCCATTCATAGTGAGCTGGTAGACGCCCACCACAGGTCATCAGTAGTGGCGTGGTGTGTTTTACGTGATGATAAGCCTGAGTTAGAAATCCCAGATAGGTGTCGTGAGAGATCTCACCAGCTGCACCTTTGGTAATCAACGGTAAGCTTAGGAGTTCAGCACGTTCTTTCTCAGTGGCTTGAAGTAGTGTTTGATAAACAGTCATGCGTATTGCCTTTCATAAAGTGCGTTAATTTTTTGTTCGTAATGTTGCCAGATCATGTCTCTACGGTTTCTGCCGTTAGCGGTGAGTTGTTGATTGGCTAGCGTAAATGGTGCATCTGCACATATCCACTGTGTGACTCTGGCGTAGTCTGGTAGGCTTTGATTGATGTGCTGAATGGCGGCTTCTATTTCTGTAGATGAGCTACCTTTTCTGGCGACGATAATCGCGGTGTTCCATGGTTTAGCTTCACCGAATAATGCTGCTTGTGCAATGTAAGGAGAAATGGTGAGTTCACGCTCTACCCATTCTGGCGAAACATTGCGGCCAAAAGAGGTGATAAAAATATTCTTTTTACGGCCAGTGATGTTGAGGTAGCCTTCTTCGTCAATATGCCCAATATCACCTGTATGAATGCGGTTAGATTGCACGGCAGTTTGCCCGACATAACCTAGATAAGCATTGCCGATGACAATCACTTCATGTTCGTTGCTGAGTTCGATTGTTAGGTGAGGTAACACTTTACCAACGCTGCCAATTTTATTAAAAGCTGGGGTGTTTAATGCAACCACAGAGGCACACTCTGAAAGGCCGTAGCCTTCGTATACTGGTATTGATAATGCTTGTGCGCGCTTGAGTAAGTTAGGCGATACTGATGCGCCCCCTACTGCTAAAAAGCGTAATGAACTTGGTGGTGTTGCGTCAGCTTCAGCTTTGCTTAACTCAAGCTGACATACCAGTGCATTAAGAAGCTCAGGGGTGAAAATGGCGGTTGTTGCTTCTGAATGTTTAAGAGCTGCTAATAGTTTTTGAATATTCAGACCAGATGCACCGCTTAAGCCAATTTCGCTACTAGGCAATAGTACGCATGTCGCACCAGCGAGCAATGGTGCATAAACACCCGCGACATTTTCTAATAGGGTTGCTAGTGGTAACACATTTAAATGTATGTCGTCTTGCGTGACTCTCGTTGCATCGGCGATGGAGGCTGCCACATTCATCATATTGTCTGGGCTTAAGCATACGCCTTTAGGGTTGCCTGTAGTGCCAGAGGTGTAAGTGATTTTAGCCGTGCCTAAAGGTAATGTGACTTTTGGTGAAGGCTGTAACTCAAATTGGGTGAGTGTTTTGCCCGCGATCATCCATTGCGTTTTGCGCACTATTTTATCGGATAGCAGTGGTTCAAATAACGCTGGCTGGTCAGTGACCACGATATTAGCACCAGCGTCTTGCATAGCGTGTAGCCATTGCGCGCTTGAAAAAAAGAATGGTAGCGGAATAAGCGGTATGTTACTTTCTAGTGCAGCTAAATCTAACACCACCCAAGCTGGATGGTTTTCTACGGCTAGGGCAATGGTTGGTTGCGCTTCTTGTTTAAGCTTATGCCATGCCTGACACTGAAGTTGAATCGCAGTTTGCAGTTCGGCATACGTGAGGCTGCAATCCGAGCCCCGCAGTGCAACCTTTTCGGCGCTTATGCTTGAACCATTAGCGCTAGCATGTGCTGCGATTGCTTGAGTAATGATGTGTTGTTGCGTCATCTTATCGTTCCGCTACGCCTTTAACCGCAACCACTTGTGGTGAGTTGTCGTAGTAGCTTCCCCATGTGGCCTGCTCTGACGCGCTTAAGCGTGATTTATCTGCACCTTGTAAAGCATATACATCACGTCCGCCCTTCACTAATCCATTTTGTAGGCTGTGATGGGCGGTAGCGACACACCATTCAATATTAATGTCTAAGCTGTGTTGAATGATATTGGCGATTAAAACACCAGCATTGCGAGGGTTTGATACCGCTAAATTACCGATTTCAGTAATTTGATGGCGCATAATGACGCGGTTAAAGCGATTAGACATCACTGTTTCAATCGGTGCATCTAAATACCGCTCTAAAAATAATGGCTCCATATGTGCTTTGCGCATACCAAATGCTGCGACTAATTCATCATTCTCATCGCGTAGGCTAATTAATTGCGGCATGAACTGCTGTACGTCTGCACCATAGGTATGTGCAAATACGTCATGGATAAATTGTTCAATTTCTCTGCGGTCAGGTGCGCCTATGTCAGCGCAGGTTATTTTAATATTGCTCGCACGGTGCCGTTTGGCCGCTGCAAACGGGCGCGTTTGATAGGCAGCTTCTGCATTAAAGAATAGTGGGCTTGCATTAAAACTTAGGCTAAGCATTTTATATGTCACCTTAATTAAATATGCCTAGAGTTACGCAAAGAGTGTGCCTAAATTTCTTTGGTGAAGTATGTTTTAAGCATCACTGTTAATATATATCGTATATTCCAAATTAAAATCAATAGCTTATATATTTTTATACATGGTTTTGTTGGGGTTTAACGTACAGTGAAGGTGTTTATTTGTGAGTAATTTCAAACAAGTTATGCAAAAAATGTAGGTAACTTTAGTTTTGGCAAACCAATTTCATACAAATATTGCATTAGTTGATTTAGCGCTGTTATAAAAAGACCTATCAGAACAGGCGCTTATTGTGATGGCATAGAGATTGCCTAGTATGGCTTCCACTTACAAAAAGCAGGCCTGTGCGCCTTAAATCAATACCAACATGCATAAATTATTTTTTCAAAAACGCTATACCGTTCCTTTTACATTGCTTGTCGTTGGTATTGCATTAAGTATTTGGCTGTTATTGCGTGTTGTGTTGAGTGTTCAAATTGGATTCTCGCAGTTTTCAATAAAAGAGCTAGCAGGAATTTTTATCAATGGATTTTGGTTTGATCTATCTGCTTTGGCATATCTGATGGTACCGTGGCTATTGATTTCATTGGTGATACCTAATGCATTGCGTCATAAAAGTTGGGTGAATCATATGCGTTGGGGAGTGGCAGGTTTCCTTACTTTTTCCCTGATATTTGGCGCGGTGTCCGAGTATATTTTTTGGCAAGAATTTACTACAAGATTCAATTTTATTGCGGTGGATTATTTGATTTACACCAATGAGGTGATTGGAAATATCCGCGAGTCTTACCCTGTACTACTAATATTAGTGGGAATCGCGCTGATTGCCTTTTTGATTGTATTTACTTTGAGTAGGGTGATACGTTTTGAAACTGTGCAACGCTCAGGCAAGCAGAAGCTAGGTCTGGGTATTGTTATGATAGCCTTGCCTTTGTTGAGCTTTCAGTTTGCGAACGTAGATCAGATGGAGTTTTCAATGAATGCTTATGCCAATGAATTATCTGGAAATGGTGTTTTTAGTTTTTCAGCTGCGGCTAGGCGAAATGAGTTGGATTACGATAAATTTTATAAAACTATGCCGCAAATACAGGCCTTATCAGTTTTAAAGTCAATTGGCGTCGATCGTAAAACGACAAGCGCGATTGTTGCCGCAGAAAACGATGACGTATCAAAACACACACAGTATTTAAAAAGCGCAAAGCAATTAGCCCCAGACTTAGGTTCGTTTAAGCGGCAACCTAAAAACGTAGTGCTAATTTCTGTAGAAAGCTTGTCTGCTGATTACTTAGGCACCTATGGTAATGAGCAAAATTTAACACCTTATTTAAACCAATTGGCTGGCGAGAGCTTGGTGTTCGATAAGGTTTTTGCAACAGGTACCAGAACCGTACGAGGTTTGGATGCGTTATCCATTGCGATACCTCCGATTCCTGGGCAGGCTATTGTGCATCGTCCAGACACAGATCACCTTGCAACCATTGGAGAGTTGCTTGAAGTAAAAGGGTACTCCACGTTTTTTATCTATGGCGGCTATGGTGTGTTTGATAGTATGAACAAGTACTTTAAAGGTAATGATTATAAGGTAATAGATCGTACCGATTTTGATAAGGCAACGATACAAAGTGAAAATGTATGGGGCGTTGATGATGAGAGTTTGTTTAATAACTCACTCAATATTCTTGATGAAAATGTTAAAACGCAAAAGCCATTTTTTGCTCACATCATGACAACCAGCAACCATCGTCCGTACACCTATCCAGAAAATAAAATAGATTTACCCCAGGGTAGTCGCCGAGGCGCTGTGAAATATACAGACTATGCCATTGGACAGTTTATGGAAAAAGCCAAAACTAAACCTTGGTTTAAAGATACTTTATTCGTGATTGTGGCTGATCATTGCGCGTCGGTAGCTGGCAAAACTAAGTTGCCAATCGCTAAGTATCATATCCCCTTGTTTTTTTATGCACCAGATTTATTGCCAGCAGGGCATTACCAAAGGATGGTGAGCCAAATTGATATTGTTCCTACCTTGCTTGATGTATTGGGCACGTCTGGTGCGCAGCATTTTTATGGGCAGTCTATGTTTAAGGCAGCGCGTGAGCAACTACCTGAGCGGGCATTTGTGAGCAATTATCAAGCGCTTGGGTATTACAAAAACAACAAACTAATCGTGCTGTCGCCTAAACAGACGGTAGAAGCTTATGATATTGACGCCGTGAGCTTGGAAGCCGAGCCCACATCTATTGATAAGCGCTTGCTTAATGAAGCGATTGCATATTACCAAACTACCGCACGTGCTTATAAGCATGGCGAGCTGAAAGAGTATTTTGATTAGTGCTCATTACAGTTAATGATGGAAGAGTTCGCTGTTGTTTCGCCATTAGGTAGCAGCCATAGCAAGGGTCTAACACGATTATCTAATTTGCAGGCATCTGCATAAGCAATGCTACCCGCAGTTTCTTGTACGTAACGAATCGCTGCTTCGTCTGAATATAGCACGTACGGTGGTGATATGCCATGAAAGTACAAGCCATTCCAGTAGTCATTTTGCGCGCTTGGGGCACTGCCTAATATACTGCTTGAGAACTGCAATCTTAGTGGGTTATCAGAGGGTAAGTTAATGGGATGGATACGTTGACCATTCTCCCAGTAAGTCTTTTTGCGCCAATAGATTAGCTTCAACTCGCCGAGTGAAATACTTTTATTGGGGTTGTCATTCGCTACAATCACTGCAATGATTGGCTTCTCAGCAGCAAAAACCGCTGTGTGTAAGCACAAACAACTTAACATTAGCCATAATGTGACAAATACGCGCATTAGAATAGCACCGCAAATGAGGCCAAGAAGCCGCGAGGTGATTCTGGTTGGTCTGCACTGCCACCAGTGAACTCTAGCTTCAATAATTGTGTGGGCTTCACGCGCCAAGTTGTGCCAATTAGCCAGCGTTGATGATGTCCTTCATCTGGACGATGAAAGGTTTCAATGCGCGCAATCCCAAACCAGTTTGTGCCAATTGGTAAAGGAATGGCTGTTTGCAGATATGCGCCATAACCACTGGTGTTGTTGTGTGAGTCCCAGCGTTGAAAGGCTTCCCCTAAGAACTCAATGCCACGATGATGGGTAATAAAGTCTAAGCCCAGCAGATGATAACGAGTGTTGGATATGGCTCTTTCGTCAAATGACAATAAATTCACGCCAATATTGGCTTGTTGACCAAAGGATATGCGCGCACCTTTAGTGTTTCTGAATTTCAGTTCATCATCATCTTCATCTATATCTTTAAGCGTTTCTATGAATATGGAATACTCAATTGCGCTATTCTCAAGTGGCACAGCGCCAAACGCCATGACGCCGTTAGTTGCGGTAGGAAACAACCTGCTTGTGGCAACAGGGCGTGAGCTGGTCCATACCAAAGGTGAGGCGTGCAGCTGGTTCCAACGACCTGTGGGGGTTAAAAAGCGACCACCACGCAGGTTGATTTTGTCTGATAAGTTGTAATCTAGGTAAAAACGCTCTAAATCGATGTAGCTTTGTTTGGTATTGAATTTATTATCATCATCCCAAGAAATCGGATTTTCTAATTCTAGTTCACTAAAAAACTTAAAGCGGCTTTCGTTTTCCCACGTCAGAATCATGCTGATTTCATTAATGGCAGCGGTGGTTTCTGAACCACGTGGGATAGCAATACCTGCGCTGGCATATCCGCCTAATCTGAAGCCGTCCATGAACCCTTTTTCAGGACGTGGCGTGTCATCTGCATGCGCAGCCTTGCACAGCAACAGTAGCAGGGCTACACTGCCAATACAGAATTTATTGATAAGATGCATGGATGCTCCAAGCTTAAAATCTGCGATAATTTTTGAAATTAATTGCATACGCGGATTATATTCGATAACGCCTGCAATACGCTGAGCTAGGTCAAACAAATGAAAGAGTCTTTGATGAATTACATGGTTGTAACGACAGGCACAGTACGTTGAATCAGTCCTCTGTAAAGTTAATGTCGGTTAAAAAGTTGCTATTAATTGGCTTCTTACTCATCTCACTATTGCCAATGCTGATGATGACGCTGCTGACATTTTATGAGGCACGTACTGTATTGAGAGAAGAGATCGTGCGCGATATGCAGACGCGCGCTAATGCTGCGTCACATCAGGTGGACAATATGATGTTCGAGCGTCTGCAAAATATCGTTTCCTGGAGCCGTTTAGAGGTGATGGACGAAGTGGTGATAGGTGACTTTGACAAGCGCTTATCTAAATTTCTTAACGAGCTCAAAGTGAGCTATCGCGGTGTTTATCAATCCATTTATGTTGTGAATAATCAAAATGTCGTGGTTGCTTCTAGCCAGCCAGCAGACATAGGAAAACCCGCCAAGGCTTTGTCGCAATGGTTACAGATTCCATTTGCAAATCGCACGGTACGTTTGTACCAACTTGCCGAACATCAGCTACCTATTGCTAGCGATATTTTAGATGTGAATCAGCAAAAAGTAGGTTCCTTATGGGTGATTTTTGATTGGCGCGCCATTACTAAGATTCTGGATAGTACAGAAAATCAGGGTAGTGCAGCCGCTTTGATTAATGTAGATGAGCAAGACCCACAGGCGCGTATGTTGGCAGAGACCCAGCATTGGAAAAAGATAATTGCCGCGCATGATATCTCAGTGGATTCTGTGATTCAGCCTTCAGCAGAGCCGCCGATTTTTAATTGGGTTGTTTCAATTGCACAATATCGCTCGGTTGTGATGGCGCCAGTACACCGCATGGGTTATATGTTTATATTATTGCTGACGATCACTGGGCTACTTGCCGCTGCGTTTGCTGCACCGTTGTCAGGCCGCATTACCAAGCCATTAGCAAGGCTGACTGATTATGCCAATCGATTTATGCGCTCGTCGCAAGGCGCATTGCCCACTGTAGAAGGGCCTACCGAGGTGCGAGCGTTGTCGAATGCATTTGGCAAAATGATGGATGATTTAACGCTATCTAAAGAGAACTTGACCCGTGCAGCCAAGCTTGCGGTGGCAGGGGAGATGGCCGCCGCTATGAGCCATGAGATTAGAACGCCTTTAGGTATTTTGCGCTCATCTGCACAGGTTTTATCGCGTGAAAAAGGCTTGAGTGTTGAAGGCCAAGAAGTGGTGGCTTTTATTAACATGGAAACAGAACGGTTAAATAAACTGGTTTCTACGTTGGTCGATTCCGCACGACCGCGCCAGCCAGAGTTCGCCTTGCATGATTTGGTGCCCTTGGTTGAACATGCGGTGGCCATGCTGCGTATGCAGGCCAATAAAAAGGATGTTAATCTAGCAATGGTGGTTCAAAACCATGCGGTGAATGCAGTCGCGAGTCAAATGATGGTGGAGTGTGACGCAGAGCAAATCACGCAGGTGTTACTCAATTTGTTATTGAACGCGATTCAGGTGTTGCCAACAGGCGGTAAGGTCCTTGTATCTGTTCTAGAAGCAGAAGATTATGTCATTATTAGTGTTGCCGATGATGGTGCTGGCGTAACAGAAGCGCAAAAAGAACAAATATTTGACCCTTTCTTTACTCAGCGCCCAGGCGGTATTGGTCTAGGTTTGGCAGTATCTAAACAGATAGTGACTGCTCACTTTGGATCGCTTACAGTAGAGAAAAGCACACTTGCCAACACTAATGCAGAGTTCACTGGCGCAGATTTTAGAGTGCAATTACCAAAGCGGCAGCTACTTGGCGATGCCGAATAATAAAAAGCGAGATGTATGTCAGACAGTATTAAATATATATTAGCGGTAGATGACGAGCCTAGCATGCTGCGTTTGCTGGAGATTAGCCTGCGTCAAGCAGGCTATCAAGCATTAACAGCGAGAGATGGCCGAGAGGCTTTAGAAGTCATAAATGGGCAAAAAGTAGATTGTGTGGTGACCGATTTACACATGCCACGTATGGATGGCCTGCAACTGTTAAAAGAAATCCGTAAAACAGATGCTGAGCTCCCCGTGATTATTGTCACTGCACAGGGTGAGATTAAATCAGCGATTGAAGCAATGAAAAATGGCGCATCAGATTACATATTGCGTCCGTTTGATTTAGAAGAGCTGGAGCTCGCTATTAAGCGTGCCCTGTCTTTTTCTCGATTGGTGGTTGAAAACAAATTCCTACGTGAGGAAAAATCAGCTAATACAGGCCTGATTGGCAATAGCCCAGTGATGCAACAATTAGCAGCCTCTATTCGACAAGTCGCGCCAGAAAAGGCAACCGTATTGCTAGCGGGTGAAACTGGTACAGGTAAGGAAGTGGTTGCGCGTGCGATTCATGCAGCCTCCCCGCGTAACCATGCATTGTTTGTCGCGGTGAATTGCGCCGCGATACCCCATGAAATGCTGGAATCTGAGTTATTTGGGCATGAAAAGGGCGCATTTACTGGCGCGGTTAAAGAACGTATTGGTAAGTTTGAGCTGGCAGATGGCGGTACTTTGTTTTTGGATGAAGTCACTGAAATGCCGATGCAGCTACAGGCTAAGTTGCTACGGGCTTTACAAGAAAACGTGATTGAGCGCTTGGGCGGTAATCGTCCAATTTCTGTGGATATTCGGGTAATCGCGGCGACCAATCGTAACCCGACAGCGGCGATTAAAGAAGGCAAATTGCGCGAGGACTTATACTACCGCTTGAACGTGTTTCGTATTGATTTACCCGCACTGAAAGCACGTAAATCTGACATTGAAGCGCTGGCTGAATATTTCTTAGCCAAACGTCGCGTGGCGATATCCGATCAGGCGATTCAGATACTCATGCAGTATGATTGGCCAGGCAATGTACGCGAACTAGAGAATGTACTAGAACGCGCCGCCATTATCAGTGGTAATCAAATAATTCAGCCAGAGCATTTACCCGCAGAAATGTTAAGCCACTCGGTTGAGTTAATGGCAAGCAATTCGCTCACTCACGTACCAACTCCTACTAAGCCTTCTGATGATGAGGCTACAGCGAACCCACTCTCTTTACCTAGTTCGGTGGAGGCGTTAGAGCGGCAGTTAATTATTAAAGCATTAGCATTTACGCATGGCAATAAAAGTAAGGCAGCAAAAGTGCTTGAAATTAGTGAACGTTCCTTATGGTATAAGCTGAGTCAATATCAAATGAGTTGACTTGATTGAATGGTAAGTATTTGCATATCTTGAGTAAGTCATTATTGTGTAATAATTGGGGCGTAACCATGAAAATCCAGTTTAAGGGTATTGAAATTGCGATTTAACAGTTCTTTCTATTGTGGTCTGTTAGTGCTGGTGGGCACTGCTCAATCGTTTCCATCGTTAGCTGAAAGTTCTGATACCCTTAATCAGGCTGACCTCACGCAAATTCCAATAGAGCAATTAGTCACCATGGATGTGCTAAGCGCCTCTAAAATTGCCAGTCAAATGAGTGCTGCACCTTCTGCAGTCAGTATTGTAACGGCAGAAGACATTAAAGCTTACGGCTACCGCACGCTCGCTGAAATATTAGAGAGCATGCGCGGGCTTTATATTACCAATGACCATGCTTATTCATTTTTAGGTGGTCGTGGCTTAGGCCGTCCCGGAGACTTTACCGGGCGCATTATGCTGTTATTAGATGGTAATCAGGTTAACAATAATATCTATAACAGTGCAGGATTAGCCTATACCGGCATTATTGACCCAATGTTGATTGAGCGGGTGGAGTACGTTTCAGGACCAGGCTCAACAAGCTATGGAAACAATGCGTTTTTCGGCATTATTAATATCATCACCAAGCAAGGGCATGACATCAACGGTTTGCAAGTTGTGGGCGAGGTGTCGAGCTATGGCGGTCGGGATGCGAAAATTAATTATGGTAAGCGGTTGGATAATGGCGCTGAAGTGCTGCTATCAGCTTCGGGTTTTAATAGTGACGGGCAAAATATTTATTTTCCTGCACACGGTGCATTTAGTGGCGGAACCTCGCGTAACTTAGATGAGCAGCAAAGCCGACGTTTTTTTGGCAAACTAGAATTGGATAGCTGGTTTGCTGAAGTGGCTTATTCAACGCGTAAAAAAGATATTCCGACAGCGCCTTATGGTGCAGATTTTAATGCACCATATCATTATGAAGACACATCACTACAAGCGAGCGTGAGGCATGAAAGGCAGTTAACAAACGCCCTGCAAATGTCCTTGCGTACTTATTATGGTGACTATGAATATCGTGGTCTTGCTACTTATGGTACGCCTTGGAACGAGAAGTCGGTCGGGCAGTGGTGGGGAGTCAATGCTCAGTTTGTAGGCACTTGGTTTCAAAATCAGCGTATTTTATTGGGTGCTGAGTTTAGAAATGATTTTAAGCAACAAATATCAACCCCAGTAAGCTTTTTAGATACGTATGAAAAAACATTCAGTGTGTACGCACAGGATGAAATCACCATTAACTCACGTTGGATGGCTAACCTAGGCGCGCGTTTTGATACGAGTGAAGATAAGTCTAACAATTCCACAGAAAAATTAAGCCCACGCGTGGCTTTGATTTACAAGCCATTGGATACTACGACCTTAAAGCTATCTTGGAGTACGGCATTTAGGCGGGCAAACCCTTTTGAGAAGTATTACACCGATGGTACTTTGCAATCGAATCCAGGGCTCAAGCCTGAGCAAATAGATGCTACTGAATTAGTGATAGAACATCGCTTCGATAAAGATACACGGTTGCTGGGCTCTGTTTATCACTACCAAACCCATGATTATATTCGTAGCGTTAACAATCAATTCAATAACATCCGCGGCGGCGGTACTGATGGCGTCGAGCTGGAATTTGAAAAACATTGGGATAATAATGTGCGTCTACGCACCAGTGCTGCCACTCAGAATGCGGAGGATGGCAATGGGGATTGGCAGGTAAACTCGCCGCGCCGGATTGGTAAAATGAACATTTCGGTACCATTTTTGCATCGCGCTTGGCGTGCTGCTTTTGAAATGCAGGCCTACAGTGACCGTAAAACTGAGCGTAATACAAGCGCTAGCGGTTACAGTTTGGCTAATCTGACAATCTCTAACGACAAGCTGCTGCCTAACCTTGGTGTGTCGCTCGGCATTCGTAATTTATTTGATCGTGATTATGACCATGTTGCGCCTAGTAGCAATGACAAGCAGGTGGTTATTACTCAAAATGGTCGCAGTTATTGGCTAAGAATGATATACGATTTCAAATGAAACATTCTCGCTTATTTTTAAGTAGTGCACTGATGGTAATGTTTTTGCTTTTATCGCCATCGGCATATGCAGAGCCAGTGCCTGAGTACCAAATGAAGGCGGCATATTTGTATAACTTTGCTCTATTAACTAGCTGGCCTGCTGGGTTGGATTACGAAAGTAACAAAAAGTTAGAGGCTTATAAATCAGTCAAAATTTGCGTATTAGGGGATGATAGCTTTGGTGGCGCGTTGCAACAGTTAACCAGAAATTCAAGCAGTAATATACGAATTACATTGTCGTATTTAGCCAACATGAATAACGTGCAAGATTGCCAAATACTTTTCATCGATGTTTCAACACTTGATAATCCTACCGCGATGCTCAAGAAATTAGAGAAAACTCCAGTGTTGACGGTGACAGACAACCTCGATTTGTTTAATGCTGGCGCCATGATAGGCGTATTTTTAGAGAATAAAAGGCTGGTTTTTGATGTCAACTATACGCAGATAAGTAATGCGCAGTTATCCATGAGTTCAAAATTACTGCGGGTTGCACGCAAGGTGTTGCAATAACGTTATGGCACAGCAAAAAACCATCCGAGGGGAAATAAGGTACTTAGCCATGGCGGCAGTAACGGTGGCGCTCATTGTTGCATTTATGATTAGTGCGGTTTATAAAATTGCTGCCGAACGTATCGAAGCAGCCGCAGAATTAAAAGTACTTGCAGAAATTACGGCATTAAATAGCCAAACCGCCTTAATGTTTAGTGATAAAAAAGTATTAGACGAAACGCTGAATGCGCTTGCTCCCAACGCTGATATTGTTTACGCAGAAATTACGACCTCTCAAGGTGTGGTGCTGGCAAGCAGAACGTTTGGACAAGACCATATTGAATATAATCGCAACCCAGTAACTCGTGGGGTTAGAAACCTACTGGCGTCAACGCTAGGGGAGTATTCTTTGGTAACGATTGAGCATGTGGTTACCTTGGATCAAAAAATATTGGGCAAGGTCAGAATCACATCAGATATGGTTACCGTTTGGATAGAGCTGATTGCCTCTATCGCCACCGCTATTGCTGCCATGGCGTTAGCTTTACTTTTTAGTTTGCTACTAATACGTGGCATGCTTAAAAATATTATGCAGCCGATTGAGTGCTTAATCAGTAGTGCGGCAAACATTGCTAAAACGCGCCAGTATTCACAACGCGTTGAGCGGTTGGCTGATGACGAGCTAGGCGACTTAACCGACCAGTTTAATCTCATGCTGAATGAAGTTGAAAAGCGCGAGCAAGAGCTTTCAGCGCAGAACAACCGTTTAGAACATGAAGTAGCCAGTAGAACGCAGCGCATTAAAAGCGCAATGGAAGAAATGCAGTTATTGCTAAATTCAATGGCGGAAGGGGCTTATGGCATTGATTCGCAAGGGGTATGCACCTTTGTAAATAAGTCATTCTTACGTATTCTTGGGTTTGAACGCGAGGATGAGGTCGTTGGCCGGCATATTCATCAGCTCATTCACCACTCGCATGCGGACAGTAGCCCTTATCCAGAGACTGAATGTCAAATGTATGCGGCCTATCAGTACAATCAGAAAGTGCATAATGCTGACGAGGTCTTTTGGCATAAAAATGGCCACGCAATATCAGTGGAATACTGGGCGCAGCCTATTGTTACCGACGGTATCGTCATTGGCGCTATTGCTACTTTTATTGACATTACTGAACGTAAAAAATCTGAAACAGAACATAAAATTGCTGCGACCGCTATGGAAGCGCAAGAAAGTATGATGGTGATGGATGCTAATCACTTGATTTTAAGAGTCAATCAATCTTTTACAAAGATGACTGAATACACCGCAAATGAGGTTGTTGGCCAGCACGCCAGTATGTTTAGAGCAGGTAACACGGATGAAAGTTTTTATGCAGCCATTTGGGACCGTGCCAAGAAGGAAGGCTTCTGGCAAGGTGAGATTCAAAGTAGGCGCAAGAATGGTGAGGTTTATCCAGTACATGTTTCAATCAGTGCCGTTAAAAATCAAGCGGGTATGATTATCAATTATGTGAGCACACTCGCCGACATTACCATGAGCAAAGCGGCAGAAGAGGAAATTAAACATCTCGCTTATTATGACTTGCTTACAGGCTTGCCTAATCGACGGCTATTGCTGGATAGATTGACGCAGGCACTCACCTTTAGCGCGCGCAGTGGGAAAGAAGGCGCGCTGCTGTTTATTGACCTTGACCATTTTAAAACCCTCAATGACACAGAGGGGCACGCAATTGGTGATTTGTTGCTGCAGCAAGTGGCGGAGCGTCTAACTGCCGTCGTGCGTGAAGGCGACACTGTTGCGCGTTTAGGCGGTGATGAATTTGTAGTGATGTTGGAAGACTTAAGTGAGGTGGCATTAGAGGCTGCAGCGCAAACTGAGGCCATCGGTGAAAAAATCCTTGTAGCAATATCGCAACTATATCTGCTCGACAAGCATGAACATCATAGTACGTCTAGCATCGGCGCAACTTTATTCAACAACCATCAGTCTGGTATCGATGAGCTATTAAAGCAAGCCGATATTGCCATGTATCAAGCTAAAAAAGCAGGCCGCAACACCCTACGTTTCTTTGACCCACAAATGCAAGAAACCATCAACAGTCGCGCCAATCTGGAAAGCGAGCTACGAAAAGCGCTCGAGCGTGAACAGTTTCAGCTCTACTATCAAATACAAGTTAATCACAGCGGCCATGCATTAGGTGCAGAGGTCTTGATTCGCTGGTGTCACCCAGAGCGAGGCATCGTCTCACCGTTTCACTTTATTCCAGTCGCCGAAGAAACAGGGCTCATACTCCCCATCGGAGAATGGGTGCTCAACAGCGCCTGTGCCCAGCTTGGCTTATGGCAACGTAACCCATCTACAGAGCACCTGACCTTATCTGTGAACGTCAGCGCAAAACAATTTCGCCAGCCAGACTTTATTACACAAGTAAAAACCGCCTTACAGCAACATAGTACTAACCCCGCACGCCTTAAGCTCGAGCTCACTGAAAGCATGCTGCTAGAACACGTCGATCTTACTATTGCCACCATGATTGTCCTCAAAGAAATCGGCGTACGCTTCTCACTGGATGACTTTGGTACTGGTTACTCTTCGTTGCAATATTTAAAAAAATTACCACTTTATCAGCTTAAAATTGATCAGTCCTTTGTGCGTGATATTGCTGACGATATTAGTGACCAAGCCATTGTGCGCACGATTATCGCCATGGCCCAAACGCTAAATCTCAATGTGATTGCCGAAGGCGTTGAAACCGAACAGCAACTTCAATTGTTACAAAGCTGTGGTTGCACAACATACCAAGGTTACTTATTTAGCCAGCCAGTTCCGATTGCTGAGTTTGAGGCGCTACTGGGAGCATCTGTGATGACGCGTTTTGCGCCGCTTGCTATAGAGTAAAAGTGCTTTAGCCAATAAGCGCTTGATTTCTAATTGACATTAGAAACCGCAAAAGATCTGCATTCAAGCATGGAAATAAAAGTAAGGCAGCAATAGTGCTTGAAATTAGTGAACGTTCTTGATGGTATAAGCTGAGTCAATACGGCATTAGCTAGGGGTTCGATTCTGAGTTTTATGCTGTACCTCCTATTTAAACTTCAAGTAAGCCAATCGCTAGATATGGTGATGGATAATTCACTTTACAGCATTAGTTAACGGTGTTAAATTAACACCGTTAACTAATGCTATCAAATTAAAATGCCACCCAAAATAAAATCAGCAGAAGCGCGTGATGCACTACGCACAAAGATACTAGATGCCGCGCGCACATTATTTGTGGAGCGTGGCATAGAGGCAGTTTCTATGCGTGAAATTGCTAGAAATATTAACTATTCAGCCACCACGCTATACCACCACTTTTCTGATAAAGAAGCGCTTTTGCAAGCGGTGTGTGATCAGGATTTTTTAAAGCTGGCAGCGAGCATGCGTGACGTGATGCAGTTACCTGATCTGATCGGGCGTATCCGTGCATTTGGTCATGCTTATGCCATGTTTGCATTGCAACATCCCAACCATTATCGTTTGATGTTTATGACGCCGCGCGTGCCATGCAATTTAGAAACAACACAGATTCAGCGCGGCAATACTGAGCAGGATGCGTATGCGCAACTTAAAAGTATTGTGCAAGATGTTTTTGACGCAGGTTTGTTTAGGCACGAGCTCAGCAATCCTGAGTTAATAGTACAAACCCTGTGGGCAGGTGTTCATGGTGTGTGCTCACTTGAAATATCCTTGGGTCGGGAAACTTGGATTGAATGGTCAGCTGTGCAAGCTAGGCTGGAAATGATGCAAAACACGATGTTACAAGGTTTGTTGCGTGAGCTTGTCGTTACTAAAGATGTTGTTGCTGCGGATGATATTGCATTGGATAACAGCCATCAATTAACAACAGCGATTAATAGAGTTGAATCGTGAGTACATTCCAATGAAAATCTTTTTATTATTAATTGCCATATTGCTTTCTGCTTGTGATCAGCCACCTCCGCCAGTACAGCCACCGCGACCTACATTGGTAATGAAGGTTGGTGATGAAGGTCAAGCTGGCGTGATGATTTTAGTGGGTGAGGTGCGCCCTAGATATGAGTCTAAGCAGGGGTTTAGAATTAATGGAAAAATAACTAACCGTATTGTAGAGCTTGGTACGCCAGTGAAAAAAGGGCAGGTGCTAGTTAAGTTAGATAGTGCTGATGCCAATTTAAGCATGGCCTCGGCAATGGCAGATGTGCGCGCTGAGGAAGCTAATTATGCATTGGCTTTGGCAGAGCTTGAAAGGCAGCGCCAATTATTTGATAAAAAGTTTATTTCTGCTTCAGCCTTGGATTTGCGCGAGTCACAGTTAAAAACTGCGAGTGCAAGGTTAGCGCAAGTAAAAGCACAGGCCGATATTTCTGGAAACCAAACACGGTATACACAGCTTACAGCTGATCGAGATGGTGTGGTCACGATGATACAAGCAGAACCAGGCCAATTGGTGCAGTCGGGTGAAGTAATCGTTAGTATTGCGAGTTTAAAAGAAATGGAGGTGTTGCTTGCAATACCAGAATCGCGCACGGGTTTAGTTCAAATTAATATGCCTGTGACGGTCAAAATGTGGGCAAATCCTAAGCAGGTCTATACAGGGCTTGTGCGTGAAATTTCGCCAGCGGCAGATTCAGCAACGCGTGCTTTTAATATTAGAGTAAGCATTAATGACGCGGATGAAAAAGTTAAATTAGGCATGACGGCAGGCGTTAAGTTTGAGCATCCTAATGTTGCTAAAACCTCTCAGTGGTTGATTCCATCAAGTGCATTAACGCAAATCAATGGCAAAGAAGTGGTCTGGGTGATTGATGAAAATAATAAAGCACAAACACGCGAAGTAGAGGCTGGTGAATTTTCTGAGCATGGGGTATTGATTAGCAGCGGCCTACAGGTGGGTGAGCGTATTGCAATAGCAGGTGTGCATACCTTGGTAAATGGTCAACTGGTATTGCCAAGGTTTAAGGCTACGCCATGAGTGAGTTTAAAGATGAGTTAAGCAGTGAGTTAGATAAAGATGCGCCAAAGCAGGGGGCATTTTCAGTTGATGAAAAAGCATTGCCTGTGTCTGGTAAATTAAATAATAAACTGAATTTATCAAACTGGGCGTTAACGCATCAGACGCTGGTTTTGTATTTGATGTTAGTACTTACTATCTCTGGGTTTCTTGCGTATTCAAAATTAGGGCAATCAGAGGATCCACCATTTACGTTTAAGGTGATGCTAGTAAGTGTCACTTGGCCTGGTGCCAGTGCGCAAGAAGTAGAGCAGCAAGTCACGGATAAACTTGAAAAGAAATTACAAGAAATCCAGCATCTTGATTACACCAGCAGTTATTCACGCCCTGGAGAGGCTGTGGTTTTTGTTGTTGCTAAAGACGATACGTATTCAAAAGATATTCCCGAAGTTTGGTACCAAGTCCGAAAGAAAGTAGGTGATATTCGGCATACGCTACCGCAAGGCATAGAGAGCTTAACATTTAATGATGAGTTTAGTGATGTCTACGGCACCATGTATGCACTGACTGGTGACGGTTTTAATGCGGCAGCACTTAAAGAACAAGCTGAGTTGATACGTACTGAATTGCTCAAGGTAAAAGATGTTGCCAAAGTTGAGTTCTTTGGGGAGCAAAAACAACGTATTTTTATTGAAATATCGAATGCTAAGTTGGCGAGTATCGGGATTAATGTCAATACGCTTGTTAACCTATTGCAAACGCAAAATGCGGTTGTAAAAAGTGGCAGTTATGATTCAACTGATGAACGTATTCGCATTGCTGTGTCTGGTCGTTACGATAAATTAGAAGATTTACGTAATATTCGGCTACGCGCAAATCAACAAGATTTTCGTTTGGCCGATGTCGCCCGAGTTTACCGTGGATTTGAAGACCCGCCCAAGAGCCGAATACGTTTTGAAGGCAAAGAAGCCCTGTTATTGGGTGTCAGTATGAAAGACGGTGGCGATATCATTGCATTAGGTAAGTCACTAGATGCAACGGTGGCGCGAGTAAAACAACAGTTATTAGTTGGTCTAGCCTTGAATACGGTTACCTCACAGCCAGCTATTGTGGAAAATTCTGTGAGTGATTTTGTCATGTCACTGGTTGAGGCGTTGGTGATCGTCCTAGGGGTGAGCTTGCTATCTTTAGGGTTGCGTAGTGGGATTGTCGTGGCAATTACTATCCCAGTGGTCCTGGCAAGTACGTTTTTATTGATGCATATGTTTGATATTGGCTTACATAAAATATCGTTAGGTGCCTTGATTCTGGCTTTAGGTTTGTTGGTGGATGATGCGATTATTGCCGTAGAAATGATGGCATCAAAAATGGAGCAGGGCTGGGATAAAACCAAAGCAGCCTCATTTGCTTTTACTTCAACCGCAATGCCAATGCTCACAGGCACTTTGGTAACAGTGGCAGGTTTTCTGCCCATTGCAACAGCAGTTTCTTCCACTGGAGAATATACCCGCTCAATATTTCAGGTGTCAGCCATTTCTTTGATTATTTCATGGTTCGCGGCGGTGATATTTGTGCCCTATTTGGGCTATCACTTGTTGCCTGATTACTCAAAACAAGCAGTACCCTCAACATTTAAGCAATGGTGGCTTAACAAGTTAAGGCGTAGATCATCTGGTGACTCAGATAAGTCTCAACGTCATGCCGCTACGCTAGAGGCGCATCATCATGACATTTATAACACAGTGTTTTACCGTGCTTTTCGGGTAGTGGTCACAGCTTGCGTGCGGTATCGTAAAATTGTGATTGCAATCACCTTAGCTTTGTTTGTGCTGTCAATTGTAGGGTTTACAAAAGTACAGCAGCAGTTCTTTCCTGATTCAACACGGTTAGAGTTAATCGTTGATTTACGCATGACAGAAGGAGCCTCTTATGCGGCAACCGATGCGCAGGCCAAAAAATTAGAACATTGGCTACAGCAATGGAACATTAAAAATAATGGGATTGATAATTTTGTTGCTTACATTGGCACAGGTGGCCCGCGCTTTTATTTACCATTAGATATTCAGTTGCCGCACCGTGGCTTTGGGCAGTTTGTTATATTAAGTAAGAGTTTGCAGGCGCGTGAAAGCTTACGTAAGGATTTAATCAAATTATTTGAGCAAGACTTTCCTGCTTTGCGCTCCTCTGTGTTGCGCTTAGAAAATGGCCCCCCAGTAGGCTTTCCTGTGCAGTTTAGGGTGTCGGGTACGGACATTCCGCAGATACGTGAAATATCGCATCAAGTGGCCGATATTATGCGATCCAATGCTAATCTAATTAATGTGCAACTTGGATGGGAAGAGCCAAGCAAAGTGGTGCATGTGGAGGTGGACCAAGCCAAAGCGCGTCTATTAGGTATAAGCTCAGTCGATGTGGCTAATATGATTAATGGCGCCATGCAATCACTCTACATTACAGAATTTAGAGAAGGTAATGAACGTATTGATTTAGTCGCCAGAGGAACAGAAATTGAACGTAGCCGATTATCAAGTTTGCAAGATTTAATGATTAATACACAAAACGGCACCAGTGTTCCTCTGTCGCAATTAACCACCATTACCTCAGATTTTGAAGAAGGCGTCATCTGGCGCCGCAATCGCGAGCCATCTATTACAGTCAGGGCAAATCTTCAAGGCAACTTACAGGCGCCAGTGGTGTCCGAGCAGATTGAAAGTCAATTGAAAGAGATTAAAGCCAACCTGCCATTAGGGGTAAGTTTAGAAACAGGCGGTGCGGTTGAAGAGTCTGCCAAAGGCGGTGCATCAGTTGCGGCAGGTGTGCCTTTGTTTCTGGTTGCAGTGTTAACGATATTGATGATTCAGTTGCAAAGCTTCTCCCGTGTTATTTTGGTGTTATTAACTGCGCCATTAGGTTTGATTGGTGTCACTTTGGCCTTGCTTGTGTTTGATAAGCCTTTTGGTTTTGTGGCAATGTTAGGCACAATCGCACTATCAGGCATGATTATGCGTAATTCTGTAATTTTGGTAGACCAGATAGACCAAGATAAAGCGAGCGGGCTACCTGAGTGGCAGGCAATTGTTGAATCTACAATCCGTCGTTTTCGCCCGATTGTACTCACAGCGGCTGCTGCCATATTAGCGATGATTCCATTGTCGCGCAGTGTGTTTTTTGGCCCAATGGCGGTAGCGATTATGGGAGGGTTGGCGGTTGCCACTTTGTTGACGGTATTATTTTTACCTGCCTTGTATGCAGCTTGGTTTAGAGTAAAAGTACCTTAGCCAATAAGCACTTGCGTTATAATTATCATTAAATAAAACATCATCGAGTAATCAAACATGACACAAACAGCAAAAACCGTAGAACAGCATGCACCTGCTCAGTTTAATACCCAGTTTAATGTAGGTGAAGCCAGATTTAACATGATTGAACAGCAGATTCGCACTTGGGAAGTGTTAGACCCAGTCGTGTTAGCTGTGTTAGACGCGGTACCGCGCGAAAATTTTGTGGCAGAATCTCAGGTGGGCTTGGCTTTTGCGGATGTTGAGTTACCCATTGGTGAAGACCAAACCATGCTGTCGCCAAAGCTGGAAGGACGCATTCTTCAAGCTTTACATATTAAAAAGACAGATAAAGTGTTGCTAGTAGGCACAGGTAGTGGCTATTTGACTGCACTATTAGCAACTTTAGCGCAGCATGTACATGCTGTTGAAATTTACCCAGAGCTCTCTAACAACGCGCAATACCGCTTACAAGCGCAAGGTATTCACAATGTGACGCTTTATGTAGGTGATGCGGTTAATGGCTTTTCTGCCGCTGCACCTTACGATGTGATTGTGTTTACTGGTTCATTGCCGTTACGCCCAGTGGCGGCTGAAAAAATGTTAAATGTAGGTGGCCGTTTATTTGCGGTGGTGGGTGATGCTCCAATGATGGAAGCCACCGTGACACAGCGTGTAAGTGAGGGCTCATACCGTCATGAAACGATATTTGAAACCTGCTTGCCAGTGTTAGAAAACGCACCACAAGCAACGAAGTTTGCTTTTTAAGGCATGTGTTGATTAGCCTTGATATGCTCAAAACCGCTCAATTCTTAATCAAACTGACGTTGTTGTCAGCATTTGCCTCTTATGCCAATGCTGATGATAAACCGTACTCATTGATTGAGGTCTATCAGCAGGCACTAGCAAATGACCCTACGCTGGCATCTGCATTAAGTGCTAATCAGGCCGCACAAGAGGCAATAGAGCAGGCTAAAGCGCTGTATCGCCCTACGCTTAATTTAACTGCGGGTGCAACTGCCACGCAAACTAGATTAGAAATCTTATCTGGTAACAACCCTTTCGTCCCTGAAGGACGCTCAAATTTTGAGAGTTATAATTATGGTGTGCAGGCACGTCAGCCGATTTATCGTAAAGATAGCCTAGTACAAATCGACCAAAGCAAAGTGCAGGTAAGCAGAGCCGATAAACAATTGAATTTAAGTAAGCAAGAGCTGATGTTACGAGTGACGCAGGCTTATTTTGATGTGCTTTTGGCGCAAGACCAAATAGAATTAATCATTGCGCAGAAAGCCGCCATTCTAAGCCAGTTAGAGCAGGCTAATGCTAATTTTGAGGTTGGTACAGCGACGATTACAGACGTGAATGAGGCACAGGCGCGTTTTGATCTAGTATTTGCGCAGGAAATAGCCGCAGTTAATCAGTACCAAATTGCTAAGCATGCAGTGCAAGCAATCACAGGGAAAATGCCAGAAAAACTTGCAACGGTTAGAACAGACATGGCGACCAATAGTCTAGGGCAAGGGTTGGATAGATGGCTAGAGGTGGCTACACAAAATAACTTGAATATTCAGATTCAGCAGGATGCGCTTGCCATTTCAACTCAAGAAGTAGAGCGCTTAAGGGCAGGGCACTTGCCTACATTAGATGCTGTTGCAAGTTATACCAATAACTATGCAAATGGTAATCCGACCAATGGCATCGGCAGTGAGTTGAAAACTGCAGCGATAGGTTTTCAGTTAGAAATCCCGTTGTATCTAGGGGGTGCTGTTAATTCGCGCGTGCGTCAAGCGGTGCTTAATCAACAAAAAGCGCAAGATGACATACAAATCGCACGTCGTAGTGCTGAGCTAGAAACGCAACGTGCTTATCTCAATTTAAGCTCCAGCATTGCGCAGGTAAAGGCTTATGAGCAAGCGCTGATTTCTAGCCAAAGCCAAGTAGATTCTACCAAGTTAGGTTATGAAGTTGGTGTGCGTACCAGTGTGGACGTACTTAATGCACAGCAACAGCTATTTAGTGCTAAGCGTGACTTATTACAGGCGCGCTATAGTTATTTAGTGAACATCATCCGCCTTAAAGCGACTTCTGGTGTTGTAGCAGAGCCTGATTTGGCAGATATTAATCAACAGCTGGTGATCGTGGGGGGGCGCTAACGTGCAATATACCACTCAAAAAGCGAGCGTTACATTAAGCCAGCTGGCTATTGTGGATGTGCAGACTAAGCTTACGGTCGCAATGCCTGTGAGTGATATGCAAGCGGTGATTAAAAATTGCGGCATCTTGTTACAGGCGTCCAATCTATTAAATGTGGCTTGTATTTTTACTGAGCAATATCCAAAAGGTTTAGGTCATACCGTGCCTGAGCTGTCTGCGTTAGTTCAGCACATGCAACCTGTCGAAAAGATTGCTTTTTCTTGTGTAGCAGAACCGAAGTTTAATCGGCAATTAACGCGCGATCATTCGCAAGTGGTACTGGCTGGCATGGAGGCGCACATTTGTATTTTACAAACTGCGCTGGATTTACTGAGCAAGGGTAAACAGGTGTTTGTGGTAGAAGACGCCATCATTTCACGCAATCCAGCAAACAAGGCCAATGCCATTGAAAGAATGCGTAACGCAGGTTGTGTGATTACCAATACAGAGTCTTTAGTGTTTGAGTGGCTAGGCGTGGCTTCAGGCGATGCATTCAAGGCCATTAGTAAGCTGATTCGCTAATACTGATTACGCGGGTCTTAAGTGACGAATATCTTGGCGTTTATATTTACCTTAAATATACGGTTTAAGCAGGTTTAAAGTTCTTTCCGTAGCACCACGATTACGTTCACTAAATTGAAGGCTTGCATCACTCATGGCTTGCCTTTGTTCATCGTTAGCAAATAGCTGCTGTAATTTCGCGCTTAAGTCCTCTACATTTTGCACGCGGCAGGCAGCTCCTGCAATCACGGCCATTTGCGCAGCTTCTTCAAAGTTAAAGGTATGTGGCCCTACTAAGACTGGTTTTCCCATACTACATGCTTCAATCAGGTTTTGCCCACCGAACGGCAGTAAGCTACCCCCGATAAAGGCCGCATCGCAGCTTGCGTAGTAGGTGAACATTTCCCCCATTGAGTCACCAAGTAAATAATTAACGTTATTTAAGTTAGCCGCTTCATGGCTAAGGTTGGTGCGGCGTATAAATGGGTGATTAGCTTTTGTTAATAGCGCTGCTACTTCATCAAAGCGTTGTGGGTGCCTAGGTACAATCATGGTGAGTAAGTTCGGGATATTCGCCTTGCTGACTGCTTCAATGATCAACGCCTCTTCACCATCACGCGTGCTAGCGGCTAAAAACACAGGGCGTGCTGCTCCTAGTTGTTTGCGTAGCTTTTCACCTAAATCGCGCGCCTGTTCATGCGGAGCAACATCAAACTTGATATTGCCTGTAATGCTGATCTCTGTCGCGCCCAAACGCTTCAGGCGGCTAGCATCGGCATCTGTTTGTGCGCCGATGTTCCTTAAGCTTTGTAAGCCTTCTGTGAGTACTTTGCCCAGCTTGTGATAGCCTAAGGCGGATTTTTCTGAGAGCCGTGCGTTGGCAAGCACTAATGGAATATTGCGTTGCTTACAGGCTGCAATTAAGTTAAACCAAAGCTCGGTTTCCATTAATACGCCGATAGTTGGTTTAAAGTGTTTTAAAAAGCGGGCAACGGCAAATGGTACGTCGTAAGGTAAATAAACTCTGCTCACTTTGTCCCCAAACAATTGCTCGCTAGTTGCGCGGCCAGTTGGGGTGGTGTGTGTCAGTAAGAGTTGATGATTTGGATATTGGTTTAATAACGCGCTGACTAAAGGCTCTGCGGCCCGTGTTTCGCCTACGGAAACACAATGCAGCCAAATCACAGGTTTTTGCACGAGTGTATTGTAAAAACCATAGCGCTCGCGCCAGTGTGCTAAGTATTCAGCTTGCTTTCTACCGCGCCAAAGCAGCTTAAGCGGCGTGAGTGGCAACATTAGATAAAGCAGGCATGTGTAAAGATTGCGCGTCATGTGATATACCAGTTTAGTCTGGGCAATGTAGAGTTGTTGTATTTTCGCATAGTTTATTTCATAAATTTTTTTAAGGTGAGTCGCCAAGTATTTTATTTGTTGATTTGCCCTAAGCCAGCACTGGTGCGGTGTTGAAATTTGGCAAGAGAAATTTGCACTTTTTGATGAAAATATTTATGCAAAAACAGCTTGACCTACCACTACAGAATGATTAAATTATCAAAAAAACACAATATATAGTGGTTGGTGCATAGTTCTGGCAGTATTAAAAAGTTAGTGTGCGCTTACCATCTTTAACTGCGTTATCGTTAAATAATACAGACTTATCTCATTGTTTTATCGTTGATTTAAGTCTACCAATAAGAGGGTTAAATGATGCTAAAAGCTGTAGATACTGCTAAGAATTCAAAAACAGAGGTTGAAAGAGAAATTCCTATTCAACCTGTTTCACTAGATATTTGGGATAAAAAATATCGTTTGAAGTCTAAGCAGGGCGACAATGTCGATCAAGACATGGATGCTTCATATCTACGCGTGGCACGTGCTTTAGCGGATGTAGAAACCACAGAAGAAAAACGTGCTGAATGGCATGAGCGCTTCTTATGGGCATTGCGCCGTGGCGCAATCCCAGCAGGCCGTATTACTTCTAACGCGGGTGCTTTAGAGCACAAACCAGCGACTTCTACGATTAACTGTACGGTTTCTGGCGTAATATCAGACAGCATGGATGATATTTTAGGCAAAGTACACGAGGCTGGCTTAACCCTAAAAGCAGGTTGCGGTATTGGTTACGAGTTCTCTACACTACGTCCAAAAGGTGCATTTGTGGCGGGTGCTGGCGCTTACACTAGTGGCCCATTATCTTTCATGGATATCTACGACAAAATGTGTTTCACCGTGTCTTCTGCGGGTGGTCGTCGCGGTGCGCAAATGGCAACGTTTGATATTTCACATCCAGATGTAACAGACTTCATCAAAGCAAAACGTGAAAATGGCCGTTTACGCCAATTCAACTTGTCATGCCTCATCACTAAAGAGTTCATGGAGGCAGTAAAAGCCGACGCTGAGTGGAAATTAGCCTTCCCTGTGACAGAAAAAGAAGCGATTGTTGATGCTTTAAACACTAACGACGATAGCCAAGTGGTATGGCGCGAGTGGCCAGTGAAAGGTAAATACCTCACTAAAACTGAAGGTGTAGATGCCGGCAAGGTAGCATGCCGCGTTTACAAAACCATCAAAGCACGTCGCTTGTGGGATGTGATTATGTCCTCCACTTATGACTTTGCTGAGCCAGGTTTTATTTTGATCGACCGCGTTAACGAAATGAACAACAACTGGTTCTGTGAAAACATCCGCGCAACTAACCCATGTGGCGAGCAACCATTGCCACCTTACGGCGCATGCTTGCTAGGTTCAGTCAACCTCACACGTTTTGTGAAAAAACCATTTACCGATGAAGCCTACTTTGATTGGAAAGAATACCGCGAAGTAGTCGCTATTTTCACCCGTATGCTAGATAACGTGGTGGAAATCAATGGCTTGCCATTACAACAACAACGCGATGAAATCATGCGCAAACGCCGTCACGGTATGGGTTACCTAGGTTTAGGTTCTAGCCTCACTATGATGAAGATGAAATACGGTGAAGATGAGTCTATCAAGTTCACAGAAGAAGTAACGCGTGTGATGGCTGAAGAAGGCTGGAGCGTAGGTGTGCAGTTGGCTGAAGAAAAAGGCCCAGCACCGATCATGGACGAGAAATTTGAAGTCACCGCAGATATGCTAGCAAAACGCCCAGAAATGGCAGCGGACGGCATTAAAGTTGGCCAAAAAATCGCAGGTAAAGTATTGCTGGGTAAATACAGCCGCTACATGCAACAGTTCCCAGAAGGCTTGCGTAACCAAATCGCCACTAAAGGCGTACGCTTTACGCACCATAGCTCTATCGCACCAACAGGCACGATCTCACTGTCATTGGCTAATAACGCAAGTAACGGTATCGAGCCATCATTCGCGCACCACTATGCACGTAACGTGATTCGTGAAGGTAAAAAATCAAAAGATAAAGTCCATGTGTTCTCTTATGAGTTATTAGCTTACCGCGAGTTGATTAACCCAAATGCAATGCCATTTAGCGACAAACCAGAAGAACAATTGCCAGAATACTTCCTAGATTCTTCTATCATCATGTCAAAAGCGCACGTGGATATTCAAGCGGCATCACAAAACTGGATTGATAGCTCAATTTCAAAAACCATTAACGTGCCTACAGATTAGGACTTTGAGGATTTAAAATACATCTACCTTTATG
>NZ_JAURYU010000005.1 GCF_030653755.1 Methylotenera sp. | reverse complement strand
TCGGTCTTACCGCTGGCAGTTGGCCCCATTAAAAAAATAGCTGGTGGCAATGTGGTTTGGTTCATTCAATACATTCTTAATGAAGAGATCACCCTAAGAAAGGCTATCTTTAGTTATAGATAGTAATACCCCCTTTAGGGCCATTACTTCTTGCAATCATATTTAGATGAAGTCTGTATAATACTGTTAATGTCATATATTCATTTATTGCTGTCACTTGATGATCTAGCACTAAATTAGTATATATTCTGCATGCCATTTGTTGATAGGATTATCCATGAATTTAGAAAAAGTTGTCTTTGGTTTTTTCATCGTTCTTGCAATGACATTGAATTTTGGGTTTTTCATTGGTGATATTGATAACCCTAGTCATCACCATGTTTACGAGTTATATGCTGCGATTATCGTCAGCCTAATTGCAACAGTGCTTAAATTTGGTGACCGTACACACGTAGGTGCGATATTGCTATCAACCAGCTTAGCTGCAGATTTACAACTGATTACCGCTGCCATTCTATGGGCAGCACTGAGTGGCAGTTACGACGAAGCCAGCCTGATGGTATATATCGTTTCTTTATCAGGCGGTGCATTAATGGCTAATATCATTTCAGTGGTACTGTTAATTTCTGAAACAATCAGCCAAAAACGTTAGTTACAAATTAGCTCAATAGGTTAATCAGCATGGATAGCATCCTGTTTTTAATATTGCGCCGCTTAAGGCGTCCGCTTATTTTAATTATTGTTTGCTTTGCCATTGCAATTATTGGCTTAACATTAATGCCTGGGGTTGACGATCAAGGTCAACCTTGGAAAATGAGCATCTTTGATGCGTTATATGTCATAAGCTACACCGCCACGACCATCGGCTTTGGTGAAATTCCCTATGCTTATAGTAAAGCGCAACGCTTATGGCTAACATTTTCGATTTACCTCACTGTTATCCCATGGTTTTATGCTATAGGTAAAATTATCACGCTGTTACAGGATACTGGGCTTCGCCAAGCAGTTACAACAGAACGTTTCGCCAATAAAGTACGTCAATTCCAAGAGCCATTCTATATACTCTGCAGCTATGGTCAGTCATCTAGCTTATTAGCAAAAGCCTTGGATGAAAAAGGCATGCGTGTAGTGATTATTGAGCCTCAGCAAGACCGACTCAACGAGCTAGAGTTAACCGATACTAGAAACATCATTCCATCTTTATGTGCAGATGCAATTTTGCCAGAAAATCTGGAAAGAGCTGGTGTACTGCATCCACTATGCAGTGGTGTCATCACGCTTACCGATGACGACAATGTTAACCTTGCGGTAGCCGTTGCCGTAAAGCTCATGAACCCTGACTTACTTGTGATTGCTCGTGCAGAACGTGATGATATTGCTGCCAACATGGCTTCATTTGGTACAGACCATATCATCAACCCCTACACACTATTTGGTGACCAACTTGCAATGCGCGTACATGCATTGGGTACTTATCTACTACACGAATGGCTAACTGGCGTCCCTGGCGATACACTGCCCCCGCCGGAAACTCCACCCAAAGGCATGTGGGTAGTTTGTGGCTTTGGTCGATTTGGTAAGTCGGTCGTACAAAATTTAGAACGCGAAAACATCACAACCACGATTATTGAGGCTATGCCAGAAATGACAGGATGTAATGATTGCATTGTGGGGAGCGGTACTGAAGCCAAAACTTTACTTGAAGCTGACATCACGAATGCTGTGGGTATCGTTGCAGGAACAGATAACGATACTAACAATTTGTCTATTGTCATGACAGCGTTTGAATTGAACCCAAAACTATTTGTAGTGATTCGCAAGAACAGACGTCACAACGGTCGATTATTTAAGCAGTTCAATGCAGACATTACCATGCAACCCACCGAAATCATTGCGCATGAATGCTTAGCACATATGATTTCACCTTTACTTGCTCAATTTTTAAGCTTGGCACGCAATCAAACCAACGACTGGGCCAATAAACTCATTAGTCAACTTGTGATAACTATGGGTGAAACAGTGCCTGAAACTTGGGCGGTTAAAATTGATGAAGAAAACAGCCCTGCAGTCATTGAGCTCATTAAATCGGGTTTAAATGTCACCTTACAGCACCTAATGCAAGATCCAGCTAATAGGGAAGATCAACTGAATCTGGTACCAATTTTACTATTACGTAACAATGCGCCTAGCCTTGTACCAGACCCAGCTACCCGCTTAAAAGCTGGTGATCGTATCTTGTTCTGTGGTAGCCCAGAGACTAAATCAATATTACCCACTATCTTAAACAATACGAAGACATTAACTTATATTATTGATGGGGTTGAAGTACCGAACAGCTTGGTTTGGCGTTGGCTTGAAAATAAATTTAAAAGCAAAAAGTAACCTACAGACTTATCAATCAATTTAAATTGGGCTATAGATTAAGTAAGTAGATATTGTTATTTTCCACGCATAAACATCTTATCTAAATCCGTCATACTCACCTGAAACCAAGTAGGTCGACCATGATTACACTGCCCTGAACGCTCTGTCGCCTCCATATCGCGCAATAAAGCATTCATTTCTGGAATAGTAAGACTACGATTTGCTCGTACCGCTGCGTGGCATGCCATAGTTCCAAGTAACTCATTTCTACGTTCAGTCAGCACTCTACTAGCGCCATATTCCCGAAGATCACGTAATACATCTCGCGCTAAAGTAACCGCATCAGCATCTTGCAACATGGTTGGCACAGCACGTACAGCGAGTGTCGTTGGTGACAGTATTGCAATATCAAAACCTAATTGCTGGAGCGTGGCATGATTACTTGCCAAAGCTTCATGTACAGCAGCCACCTCAAGCTTGTCCGCATTAAAACTCACTGGCAACAATAATGGCTGCATCTGTACGGTTTGATTATCTAATGCACTCTTTAATTTCTCATACATAATTCGCTCATGTGCGGCATGCATATCAACGACCACCAAGCCCTCTTTATTTTGAGCGAGCACATACACACCATGCACCTGCCCAACCGCAAAACCAAGCGGATAGTCATGTAAAGTTTCCTGACTTGCCAAACCGTCAGGTAATAGATTTACAGATGATGAAGTGTTATTGAATGCCTGATTCTGATTACCGCCAAACATTGACTCATAAAAGCTTGGGCTTTCATGAGCACTCAGATTAATCTGAGATTGGTGAGTTGGGTATAACGCACCATTAGAAGATGCGGTATTCGAAGCCTGTGGGCTAAACGGGTTATATTGCGCCTGATTTGCAGTGACCGCATTAGAAACACCTGTTGGAATCGCCAGCGATTTGTTGAGCGAGTGAAATATAAATCGATGGATAGACTGACTATCTCTAAATCTAACTTCAGTTTTGGCAGGATGGACATTAACATCCACCAGACTCGGGTCCAGCTCCAAAAATAATACGAAAGCAGGATGCCTATCATGATGCAATACGTCCTGATAAGCTTGCCGTATCGCATGAGAAATCACTTTATCTCGCACAAATCGACCATTGACATAAACATACTGTGTGTCTCGACTATTGCGATTAAAGGTCGGCTTTGCTGCCATTCCCCATAAGCGCAAACCAGCCGCTGACTCATCCACACTGATTGATTCTGCAACAAACTCACTCCCTAACACCTCAGAAAATCTTCGTTCAGGCTGAGCAATTGCTAAGCGAGTTAAAGCTCGTCCATTGTGCTGCAACATTAAACCAACATCAGGACGTGAAAGCGCAATCCGTGTAAACATCTCTTCACAGTGGCCAAACTCGGTGGCCTCTGTTTTTAAAAACTTTCGGCGCGCAGGGGTGTTGAAATATAAATCAGACACTTCAATTACCGTGCCAGCATCCAACGCTGCTGGTTCAATCGAAGAAATATCACTACCTTCAGATGCAATACGCCATGCATGCTTACTATCAACTTGACGGCTTAATAACTGTGTACGGGAGATTGAAGCAATACTCGCCAAAGCCTCACCACGAAAACCCAAACTAACGACTGACTCTAAATCCTCAAGGCTTGCAATCTTACTAGTGGCATGGCGAGTGAGTGCTAGCATTAAGTCTTCTTTAGCTACACCCGCACCATTATCTGTGACACGCATTTGCTTAATGCCGCCTTGCAACAAAGAGACTTGAATGTCAGTGCTACCTGCATCCAAACTATTTTCTAACAACTCCTTCAAAGCAGAAGCAGGACGCTCGACCACCTCACCTGCGGCGATTTGGCTAATGAGCTGGTCTGGAAGTAAACGTATAGTTGCCATGAAAATTTAATGATTTTTTAATGGTGATATTTTACCTTGCTTTATCTCCATCAATTTAACTATTACGTATGGCCAATCATTATTCAATTAGAAATAAAATAAACCAGCTTCTAATGAAGTTACATGTATTGAAGGTCAAAATATAGTTAAGGCAAATATAGCGAAGTTAGTAAAGCTTTAATGCGTAGAAAATAAAGGTGGTAAATTGGAGTTGAATGTTTAAATTCACTGGAAAATTGCGCGTAATGCACCAACAAGCTAGCTAAGTATCGCCCCAAAATAGTGCTAATGCACTAATCTGAATATCGTTAACAATGACAAAAATCTCAGAAATGACCTATGCAGATTTATTCAAGGCATGCCAAACGACTACTCAACATGCCATTTTGAATAATCAAATACTAAATGAAAATAATTAAAGGCGGGGTATGCAATAAAAGCTAACACTTACATTAAACAGTAACATTACCTACTGCAACACGTACTAACTCATCAATTTTGGCGGTAATGTTAGTGAGTTCACCTGCAACCACAGCAAACTCGCGCCCTACTTCACCCGCACGCGCCGCTACAATTTGTGCATTTACTGACACAATCCGTGCCTGTTTAGCGATATTCTGAATACTGCTCATTAACTCATGATGCTGCTTACGCTGCACCTTTGCATGTTTTTTAGATTCATCTTCATAAACGATGGTAATGCGGTTAAGTAGCGCAACAATAGGTGTAGCCTGCATTCCAAGCTCATTAAGCAACTCAGGCACTGTGCGGAAACCAGACTCACAAGCACTCAATGCCTTCTCTACCAAATTGGTAAAATCGACTATTTTTCTATCCCCCTCAATTTCACCAAAATAAACCAAGCGCAGCTCTTCAAAAAACACACCAGGTAACTCACTGTTTCCATGCACTAATGCAGCATGACTTACTTTAAACAAGGCTAATGCTTCACGCGCCGTTTCCAAGGCTGTTTCATGACCCATGGTTGAAAGTACTGCATTTAATACAATACGTTGTGACAACATGCGCTGACGTCCAGCCAAATTAATCAATGCGCCAAATGTTTCTGCACTAACGGCTGAACTTGTCGTCTTAAACTGATGGCTTTGCTGTGTTGCTTGATGAGGTTTTAAATCTGCTAACATAATGTTCTCCTTTTTATTGATATCAATAACAACGAACGTCATCAGTACAATTTACTCAGCACTTAAAACCATTCTCATTACGCTTTCATATAAGCAATTTCTATTCCACGTAGCCACATCATCAGACTAAAACGCTTTAGCTAACAAAAATGCATCTCTCTACCCCTAAAAACTGCACGCCAACCCAGCATTCTTAACATTTTCATGTTGGTGTTTTAATTTTTTTGATATAAATTCACACCAGTATGAAACTAACCATCCAAGATTTAACACCTACAAGCTATACAGACAGCTTTCCCCTTGCTCGCAAGCTTAAACGGCATCATCACTTTTATCTTGGCCCGACTAACTCTGGCAAAACCTATCAGGCACTATTGGCATTAGAACAAGCTGAATCGGGCGTTTATCTGGCACCGCTTAGGTTACTTGCAATGGAAATTCGCGACAGACTCGTAGCATCTGGGGTTCCCTGCAATCTAATTACTGGTGAGGAGCGCGTCATCATGGAAGGTGCCAAACATATAGCATCAACTATTGAGATGATGAACGCTACCAAAGCAGTTGAGGTGGCAGTCATTGATGAAATTCAGATGCTACAAGATCCAGACCGTGGTACCGCATGGACAGCAGCACTAGTAGGCGCACCCGCCTCAACAGTTTTTATTTGCGGCTCAACCGCTGTTACAGCACCTTGCATTGCAACCATTGAGTCGCTTAACGAAACTTATGACATCACACATTTAGCGCGCAAGACACCACTGGTGTTAGAACATGAAAGTATGTGTGGAAAGCACTACAGCCGTCAGAAGCTTAAACCTCGACTACAAAAAGGCGATGCAATCATTGCATTCAGCCGCAAAGATGTACTGACTTTTTCAGCTAGATTTCGCCAATGGGGCTTCAGTGTGGCAAGTATTTACGGCGCTTTATCCCCAGAGGTGCGGCGAACGGAATCCGAACGCTTTAACGCTGGTCAAGCAGATATCTTAGTGGCAACCGATGCCATTGGCATGGGCTTAAACTTACCGATACGCCGCGTGATATTCTCAAATATTCATAAGTTTGATGGCGTAGCATCACGACTACTTAACATGACCGAGGTACGGCAGATTGCAGGACGTGCAGGACGATTTGGTATATATGAAACGGGCTATGTCAATGTGCTTGAAAATGACGAGCTGATTCATATTGAACATATGTTATCAACCGATGACACTTCTGACTTAAGCAAACTCCCTGTTAGCATTAATTTAATGCAGATTAGTAGCGTTGCACACTTACTGCATACAAATAAAATTGCCGAAGTACTCAGTTATCACCAAGAAAGAGCGCAGTTTCAACATCCTCTTTTTGAGCAAGCATCATTAAATACACAAATTGCACAAGCCATGCTGGTTGACGAACATGCGCCTAAAATGTCTTTAAAAGACAAGTATATCTTCGTATGTGCGCCAATTTCACTTAATGTTGCGTTCGAAAAAGACTATTACCTGATGTGCCTAAAAAGTGTGTCAGAATCTACTACCAGATATTTGCCACCTGCACCAAGCTGGCTAGAAGCGCAAAATCCAAAACATCTGGAAGAAGCGGAACTGCTTAGCCACAATCTAAGCTTGTATGCTTGGCTAAGTTTCAAATTTCCACAATACTTCACTGAAGGTGCAGATGTTCCAAACCTACGCAGCAAAGTAAGTCGTTACATAGAACGGGCATTGCTCACGCAAGCTGGGTATGGCGACACTAGCAGGGAAGTTGATTACATCATAACAAAAAGAAGATACTGACTTGCTAATACAGTCAATTAACAGATAGTCATTTAATTAGTCTAGCGTCACCGTTTCCAGATACTCAGGAACCTCTACTTGCCAGTGCAATTCCTCTTCGATATGGCGTCGCATCGAATCCGCGGCGACAGGCTCTCCATGTACGATGAAAGTTTTTTTAGGTGGCGTTTCAAAACCACCTAACCAATCCAATATTTCCGAGTAATCAGCATGTGCAGAAAGATTAGAAATCAACTCAACACTGGCGCGTACTGGAATATATTCACCATGAATTTTAATGCTTTCTGCACCATCTAACATCGCAGCACCTCTGGTCCCCGCTGCCTGAAACCCGACAAACAAAATGGTGTTATTAGGTTTAGGTGCGAAAGCTTTTAAATGATGCACAACCCGCCCTCCAGAAGCCATACCACTAGCTGATAAAATAATCATCGGGCCTTTGGCTTCATTAAGCGCTTTAGATTGCTCTATACTATTGACCATATGCGCAGTATGAAACAGCGCACTACATTGCTCAGCACTCAAGCGATGCTCACCATGATAAAGATTAAAAATTTCAGTGGCATCTACAGCCATTGGGCTATTTAAATAGACCGGTATATCTGCTGCAATCGCACCTGAGGTTTTCAATAAGTGAATGTAATACAATAACTCTTGCGCTCTACCTACAGCAAAAACAGGAATGACAACCACGCCCTTGCGCTTCACCGTCTTATTAATAATTGCCGCTAATTTAACCTTGGGATCATCATTTTGATGCAAACGATTGCCGTAAGTAGATTCAACAAGCAAATAGTCTGCTTGCTTGATTCGAACGGGAGGCTTCATCAAAATATCGTTTTCACGGCCGATATCACCCGAAAACAGGACAGAAGTCTTTTGATGATGAATGCGTACGAATGCAGACCCCAAAATATGACCACTGGGTGAAAGTCTGAGTGTTAAACCATCCCCCAAATCCACATCCTGCTCAAAGCTGATTGGGGTTAGCAACGCGAGTGCATTTTCGGCATCCTCTTTGGTATACAAAGGTAGCGCAGGATGATGCTTAGAGAAACCACGACGATTTGCGTACTCTGCTTCTTCCTCTTGTAAATGCGCGGAATCTGGCAACATAATTTTGCACAAATCAGCCGTACCTTCACTGCAATAGACCTTACCAGAGAACCCATTTTTAACCAGCAAAGGTAAATAACCGCTGTGATCAATATGTGCATGCGTTAGCACAACCGCATCAATTTTTGATGGGTTAATAGGCAGCTTAGACCAGTTTTTTAGTCGCAACTGTTTGAGCCCTTGAAACAAACCACAATCAATCAAGATATGTTTTGTGCCACTTTTTAACAGATACTTTGAACCAGTGACCGTGCCTGTTGCACCTAAAAATGTGAGTTCCATAGCGCCCCTTTTAGAGTAGTGCTAATTCTTTACGCAGAGTTATATCTAGGTTAGTGCTTAAACTAATCCAACGCAACTTTTGTTCTAGCGAGTGCGGGATTGGTTGAAAAATATTTTTTGATGCCAGTTAAAATCGACATAACCAATTTATCTTGATACGCCCCATCATTAAGCTTACGCTCCTCTTCAGGGTTGCTAATAAATGCAGTCTCAACAAGAATAGAAGGGATATCAGGTGATTTTAAAACTGCAAAACCAGCCTGCTCTACATGATTCTTATGTAATTTATTAATCTCACCGATATTACCTAGTACCACTTTACCAAGTTTCAAGCTATCGTTAATCGTTGCAGTTTGAGACAAATCTAATAAAGTTCTGGCGAGCAACGGATCTTTTACATTTAAGCTCACGCCCCCTATTAAGTCAGACTGATTTTCTTTGTTTGCCAAATAACGTGCGCTCGCGCTTGTGGCGCCTTTTTCAGACAATGCAAATACAGATGAGCCGTGAGCAGCTGGATTAGTGAACGCATCAGCATGAATGGAGATAAATAAATCTGCTTGTAATTTCCTGGCCTTAAGAACACGCATATGCAAAGGTATAAAGTAATCACCATCACGAGTGAGCACAGCGCGCATATTAGGTTCTTCATCGATTTTTGCCTTTAGTTTCTTAGCAATTAACAAAGTAATTTCTTTTTCACGGCTACCCGTAGCACCGATTGCGCCTGGATCTTCGCCACCATGTCCAGGGTCAATCGCAATGGTAATTTGGCGTAAGCCTTTAGTTAATGGTTTATTCTCCAATTTTTCTTTGGTAATATCTGACTGTGGTACAGCTGTAGCTGACGTTTGGCTTGCTGGCTGGGCAGCCTCACCCACATTGCCTATGTTTCCAGTGACATTGGGATTCTCGTCTATTTTCAGGGCATTCGCAGAATTACCATCAGAAGCAATGGTGACAGGCGCATCAGTTGATGGTGGCAAGGTAACTACTTGTGCGGTTTTATTCGTAGCAGAAACATCAGCGATTTGGTCTGGGTTATCACGCTCATCAAGCATCGCCATTAGCGAATCTTTAGTGGGATAAATATCTAATACTAAGCGATGTTTATAATCCCCAGCTGGTGGTAAGGTGAATATAGCTGGTTTAACTTCAGACTTTAAATCTACTACTAGACGTACGACCTTAGGCTTAAAATTAGCTACTCTAATTTTAGAAATATAGGGGTCGCTTTCTGAAACCTTCTCACTCAATGCCTTAATGACTACGTTTAAATCTATGTCTTCAACATCAACCACGACGCGCTCAGGATCTTTCAAGGTCGTCATTTTATAAAGAATGGGCTTCTCGGCTTCTATCGTAATTCTTGTATAAATATCAGCAGGCCAAATACGTACAGCAGTCACAGTATTTGCTTGAGCTGTTGCAGTGAGCAATAAACAACTCAGCAAAATTGTGATAGAAAGTAATTTTGAGAAACAGTATTGAGTGATTGGCATTAGTTGCAAAGTTCTTTAATAGATTTTACGAAAGCTTGGGCTGTTAAAGTATGGCCATCAATGCGCACATCACGTCCAGAAGGCTTAATCCTAAAGTGAATATCAACATCTGGCGTGGGCAATATATGCGCTGCTTTTTCTGGCCACTCAATTAAGCAAACACTTGCTGCATTAAAATAATCTCTGAAACCAGCAGACTCCCACTCTTCCTCATCGTTAAATCGATATAAATCAAAATGATACAGATTTAATACACCGTTTTTTGTCATCAGATTTTCATAAGGCTCAACTAATGTATACGTCGGACTTTTAACCTTACCACTAAACCCAAGTCCGCGCAGTAAGCCTCTAACTAAAGTAGTTTTGCCTGCACCAAGATCGCCATGTAAATAAATAGTGAGATTAGGCATGATTGCTGTGCCTAAAGCAGATCCTAATGCGAGTGTTGCCGCCTCATCCACCAATTCAAGTGTAAAATTATTATCCATGAGCAATTCTACTAAAAACTTGAGCGATTTGAGCCATGCCATTAAAAATTGGGGGCTTGAACTTGGCTTTAATCAAATCGGCATTACAGACACCAACCTGCAAACTGCAGAATCTAATCATCAAGATTGGGTTGAAAAAGGTTTTCATGGTGATATGGATTATATGGCAAAACATGGCGTTAAACGAACTCGGCCAAATGAATTAATCCCAAATACTCAACGCATTATTTCAGCACGGCTTGATTACCTGCCACCTCAGGCTAAAAATAGTGAGTCAATTTTACAAAATAATCAAAAAGCTTTTATTTCACGTTACGCACTCGGCCGTGATTACCATAAGGTCGTGCGCAACAAATTACAAAAGTTATGTGAAAAGATTCAAAGTGAATTACACCATTACCACGTAAGCCAGTTTGAATACCGTGTATTTACTGATAGCGCCCCCGTGCTTGAAGTTGCTTTGGCTGAAAAAGCGGGCATTGGATGGCGCGGAAAGCACACATTACTCATCGACAAAAACAATGGCTCTTGGTTCTTCCTAGGTGAGATATACACTAATTTACCACTGTCCATTGATGAGCCAGCGAGCAACCACTGCGGCAGTTGTAGCAAATGTATAGAAGTGTGCCCTACACTGGCCATTACCGCGCCTTACGAGGTAGACGCCAGACGTTGCATCTCATACCTGACCATTGAGCTAAAAAGCAGCATTCCAGTGGAGTATCGCCCTTTAATTGGCAACCGTGTATATGGTTGCGATGACTGTCAACTTTATTGCCCATGGAATAAATTTGCAGAAGTCACCAAAGAGCCAGACTTTGCTGTGAAACATGGTTTAGATGACGTTAGTCTGATTGACTGCTTTAATTGGACAGAAGACGAGTTCAAATTAAAAATGGCAGGTAGTGCCATTTATAGAATAGGCTATACACAATGGTTAAGAAATATTGCCGTAGGCTTAGGTAACGCAGATACAACTCCAGAAATTATCAACGCACTCAAGCAACGACTTAATCACGAAAGTGACATTGTTCAAGAACATGTGCGTTGGGCACTGGGTCGCCATTTATCATAACGCTTCCAGTACGCTAATTTATAATTCAGCTAAAAGTTTACACCTCTCCTAAAAGCAAATACGCTTGAACAGCCTCCAAGCCAATCGACTTCGAATACAAATAACCTTGAGCATACTTACAGTTGTATGACGCTAAAAGTGCAGCTTGCTCCGTCGTCTCTACGCCCTCTGCCACCAGCTCTTTATTTAAAGTAGCAGTAAGTGCAATAATCGCTTTAACCAGAAGCGCATTATTGGCATTATTAGCAATTTCTTTAACAAAAGAATAATCAATTTTCACTTGATGAATAGGAAATTTACTCAAATAAGCAAGCGCGGACTGACCAGTGCCAAAGTCATCAAGCGAGATTTTAATACCAAGATCGTTAAAGGCATCCAGAGCCTTTAACACCTGCTGGTTACTTTCCAATAACAAGCTTTCAGTGATTTCAAATTTAATCCAAGCAGGGTTACATTGTTGTTCTTGCAACAAATGACCTACCTGATAGACGAAGTCAATCTCAAAAAATTGGCGGGCTGATAAGTTAACTGAAACAGATACTGGCTGCTTAAGTTGCGTATTGATTAAGCGCGCAGCTCTAAAAGCCTCCCGCATAATCCAGTGACCCAATTCAACTATCATGCCTGTTTCTTCAGCAATTTGAATAAAAACAATTGGCGACACTACCCCCAATTTACGACTATTCCATCGACAAAGTGTTTCTAATCCCATCACTTGCTTACTCGCAATATCAACAATCGGTTGATACTCCAAATAAATCTCGTTATTTTCAATGGCTCTTCTCAGCTCTGTTTCTATATTGAAACGTTGCTGTATTGATTCCGTCAGATTTGGCGAATAAGCTTGGTACCGATTACGTCCATTTTTCTTTGCGTAATACATGGCTGAGTCCGCATATTTGAGTAAGTCGTTCATATCGACACTATCATCTGGATAATATGAGATACCAATGCTCGCTGAAATGAAATACTCTGCCCCCTCAATCAGATAAACTTGCATTATCTGATTGAGCAAAGTGTTTGACATATGCTCCACTTGCGCACGATTCATTAATGGCTCAACTAGAATAATAAATTCATCACCGCCAAGCCGTGCGCATGCATAATGCTTTTCAATATTATTAGATACTCTTTTAGCCACATCAATCAACAACTTATCCCCTATGGCGTGCCCCATGGTGTCATTAATTGATTTAAACTGATCCAAATCAATCATCATCAAAGCAAACATACTGTTATCTGCTTTAGCCTTATCAATTGCTGCTGATAGCTTTTGTGAAAATAATGTTCGATTAGGCAAGCCAGTCAACTGATCATGAAACGCCATATTTTCGATCTTGCGCCTATACTCAGCTACTTCGGTAATATCTGTGGCAATTGTTAATGCCCCACATACCTGATGCATCTCATCAAGTTCAGGCACGATACGCACCTGATGCACAACAAAGGTTTCTTCATGTACACTATGAATTTCTAGCGTCTTCTGCACATTAAATTGCATCACCTCCATTAACTCAGCCATAAAAGCTTCCCCCGTCATATTAACGATATAGGGGCTCCACAACTCAAGTGGTGTTTTGTTTAGCTCATAAGGGACGTCTACACCATAAGCTTCATGGCAACGTGAGTTCACAAAAATCCGTTTACCCTCAAGGTTGTAACGGATAACTGTCGTCGGTAAGTTTTTTACTAAAGACTGATAAGCATTATGTTGCTTAGTGATTTCAGACTGCAGATACTGTTTTTCGGTAATATCGCGTGAAAATCCAACTGTACCAATCACTTCACCATCTAGCTCAACTGGTGATTTATAAGTTTCTGCCCAGTAAACTTCTCCAGAAGCTCTTTTTATCTGCTCGTTCACACTTTTAGGCACGCCAGTTTCTAAAATTTCATTATCATCACTCACATAGCCTTGCGCCATCCCTGTGGGAAATAGGTCAAAATCTGTTTTACCTTCTAAATCTTTATAGTGCTTAGCGCCAACCACCTCTACAAACTTATGATTTGTTGCTAAAAAGCGTCCAGCCTTGTCTTTCATCCATACAATAAAGGGAAACGTATCCATCAATGCACGTAAATACTGCTCACGTTGTTCAATTTTTTGATTTTGCTGCAATTGATAAAAGTCGAGATCCCGACCTACTGCGATGACACCAATGACTTGGTTTTTTTGATTTTTTATTGCGGAGAGATTAACAAGGTCATAAATTACTCGAGAAAGGCTATCATGTTGAAAATTAAGCAAAATAGCACATGATTCACCTGTAGTAAGCGTTCGATTAATTGCTTCATAATAATGCTCAAATGCGCGCTGACCTTTGAGATCAACATAGTCAACACCTGCATGCTTCTTTATATTTAAAGTATTTAGTAAGGTAGCATTAGCGTAAACTTGCTGACCTACTGGTCCATAAACAGCGATATTATCTAAGGAGGTGTCAAAAAAGGTTTGAAATAAAAATAAGTAATCTGAAACGCTTTGAATATCAGCATTATCATCAAACTGCTGATTCAGTTCGTTGGACCCTACTTCTATCATCAAATATTACCTCCAATAGTAGAATATCAAGAACCTACACCCAATGACAATAAAGTAGTTTAAGCTGAAATAACTTTATCCATTTAGGCTTGATGCTAACATTGCTGCACCGACAATACCAGCCTGATCTCCCATATTAGAAATACGCAGGTTCACCTTGCCGCGTAAAGCTGGGATCAAATCGTGTGTTAACTGTTGCTGAAAAGAGGACGCCATCAAAGTCCATGCTGCGCTCATGCCTCCGCCCAGTACAACATCGGTCACATCAATCACCTTTAGTACTTGTGCTAATGCTTGTGCGAGTGACTTACCTGCCAATGCGTATGCAGCAACTGCTGCTAGATCACCCAGCTTGGCACGGCCAGCAATATCAGCAGCGGTGCAATGTTGTTGGGTGGCCTCAAAATAGCTGATTGCCACCCCACTAGCTGAGGCATATTGCTCCATGCAGCCATGATTCCCACAGCCGCATAATCTGCCGCCATCATGCACGATAATATGCCCCACTTCCATCGCGACACCATGCGCCCCTTGAAATGGACGCCCATTTAAAATCAAACCACCACCAACCCCAGTGCCTAACCCCATGTAGATTAAGTTTTTAAGTCGAGATGGGTGCATCACATACTCACCATAAGCTGCGGCCAGAGCGTCGTTCTCAGTGATTACTGGCAAGCCGATTAACGCACTTAAATCTGTAGTTAAATCAACCTGATGTAAACCAGGTAAATTGGGCGATTGTGAAATCACTTGTGTATGGGGATCGATAAACCCCGGAAAGCCAATACCAACAGCAGATACTTCAGGATATTGGTCCCGTACTCTATTAATTGCATTGACAATAGTCTCAAGTATTGTCTGCCATGCCTGCGCTGGTGCATGCTGGTGTAATTGACAGAAACTAGAGAAATCCGCCTGAAAACGTATTTCCTCAACTAAATGCGGCTTGATTAACTCAGCTGAGCTTGCAACATCGACTAGACCTAAACGTAGATTTGTACCACCGACATCAATCCCAATTAACATAGGCATCGCCCTTACTAACGCCCAGTATGCGAAATAGCAATACGAATCGAGTCTTTTTGCGCTTGTGCCAACTGCTGCCAACTAAATCGCCAATGCCAGTTTCCTGTGATAGTGCCAGGCGTATTCATACGATGCTGGCCATTCAATTGTAAAACATCTTGCATAGGAATAATCGCTAAAAGTGCCTTGCTCGCCAACGCCATCTCAATCAAATCATTCGGCATATTCAGTTCGTATCCCTCTGCGTGAGTTGCGGTCAAATACGCATGCAGGTTTTCGCGCTGATAATCGTCCAAACAGTTATACCAACTTAGGGTTGTATCATTATCATGTGTCCCTGTGTACACCACACTATTTTCTGAAATATTTTCTGGTAAATAAGGGTTATCACTTGCACCGCTAAACGCAAACTGCAAAATTTTCATGCCTGGTAAGTGGTATTTTTGTCTCAGCGCATCTACTTCAGTTGTGATAATGCCTAAATCCTCTGCAACTAAGTTAATTTCAGGCAACGCTTGCTTGATCGCTGCAAGTAATGCATCCCCTGGTGCTAACACCCACTCACCATTAATTGCAGTTTCTTCTGTTGCAGGTATCTCCCATGCCGCCTCTAGTCCCCTAAAATGGTCAATACGTACAATATCGAACAATTCACTTTGCGTCGCCATGCGAGATATCCACCAACTAAAGCCATCACGCTGCATTGCATCCCAGTTGTAATGTGGATTTCCCCAACGCTGACCAGTTTCAGAAAAGTAATCTGGTGGCACACCCGCCACTACACTCACGGATTTATCTGCATTAAGTTTGAACAAATCAGAATGCGCCCACACATCAGCACTGTCATAGGCGACAAAAATTGGAATATCACCAAATAATGCGACATTTTTTTCAGTGGCATACTTTTTAAGGGCAATCCATTGGCTAAAAAATACAAACTGTGTAAATTTAATCACTGCAATTTCGTGTGCTAACTGTACTCGCGCTTCTTTAAGTGTTTTCTTATCACGGTTCTTGTAAAGCTCAGGCCAATGATTCCAACCAGCCTCATTAAAATGATGTCGCAAAGCCAGAAATAATGAAAAATCATCGAGCCAACTTGCCTGCTTCTTAGAGAAACGTACAAATTCTTGATGAAGTTTATTATGTTCAGGGATGTTTTCTGATAGTTGGCAGAAGTTAATATAAGCCTTATCAAGCAACGCTAATTTACTGGTAATTAAACCAGTACAATCTTCCTTTGTGAGTAGTCCTTGAGACTGTAGTGACTCTAAACTAATAAAGTCTGGGTTACCTGCGTGTGCGGATAAGCATTGGTAAGGAGAGTTATCCGCATGTGGCACGTTAATCGGCAGTGTCTGCCAAACGCTAGCGCCTATTTCATGCAAAAAATCTATGAAACGATAAGACTCACCACCTAGATCACCCGTATAAAAATTACTTGGTAAAGAACTGATATGTAATAACACACCAGCCTGACGCTGATTTAAAAGTGATGTGTGAGTCTGTAACGTCATAAATACCTACTTAATTATTAAGGGCATTGAAACTTAGACAGTACTAATCATTCCTGCCCACGTCTCATTGTGCCAGCGTTGTCTGCGTTACCACCACCAGCACTGATCTTATGATATAGCGCATCGGGAATTGGTTCGCCAAGCAGTGTGTATAAGTTAATCAAATTACGGCGATAAAGTTGGTCAAAACTGGAAACACTGTCTGATGAGTTGTAATCTCCAAACCACCAGAACCAATCTGATCCTTCACAAATAGCCAATTGGCGTTCAACGGCCTCTAGCTGCTGCTTATTTAAAGAGTTTCGGGCTAACACTTTGTCATATGTCTTTTTAGCAGCACAGAGCAAATCCCAAGCCAAATTTTTATCTTGACTACCTATCCAAGTGCTGAAAGTACCATACACCCAGCTACCTGCTGCAACTTGTGGTAAAACTGGTGCGGATAATCCCTCATTAGCTGCATTCGGAGATTGATACATATCAACAATATCACTAAAAGTAGTCATGACAATATCAGGATGATTTGCCAATGCCTCATATAACTCACTCAGGAAATAAAATCCATTATATGGAAAATACTCCCAAGCGTTTTCACCATCTAAAATAACACTCACTATCTTGGATGTACTATGACTATTGCTAGCTTGAATATGCTCTAAGGTTTGAACAAAATCATTGACCGCATCATTCGAATGCATTTTCGCGTATTCAAAGCCTATTTTGTCTGATAACTGATCATCTCTAAAGAAACATAAAATATCGTTCTTACCATTGGTAATACGGTAAGGCTGATATAGGTAGTCATGCTTATTTTCTACACTTAATTGTGACTTCAATAAGCTGTTAGCTAGCACACCCTGCCCTGTTGCCGCCCAATCTAAATGATGTTCAGCCATCAAAGATAGTGCCGCATGTGAAACAGCGCCTTCTGCGGGCCACATACCACGCGGTTCTGCACCAAAATAATGCTCATGCGCCTTTTTAGCAGAAACGATATGCGAAATAGAACGGCTTTGTCCGCCAGCATACCCTTTGCTTTCAGGCAGTGGCGCGTCAGGCATGGCATCTAATGTGGATTTGAAATCTAAAAGTAAAGGGAGTATCGGATGATAGTACGGCGTAGTAGATATCTCAATTTGTCCATTTTGCATTAAGGCTTTATACCGCGGTATCAAATCAGAAATAGTTTCTGCAATCACGTCATACAACTGCAAACGCTCTTCATAAGTAAACAACACACCTTTCGCCATCAGTGCTTGTACCACTGAGTTTGTGCGGCGCAAACTTTCACCACACCAAGCCAAGTGATACCAAACTAACAAATCTGCTTTATATTGAGCAGATAGGTAGTGGAACTGATCATTGGTCATCATCGGCTCTACCAACTGATACATATGTAACAAGCGTTGGTAATGCGGGAAAGGGCTGAGCATTTTTTCGTGATGGCTTTTAAAGCAACTTTGCACTATCAAATGACATTCGTCATTACCGATGTCAGCAAGGTTCTCTTTTGTCAGCAAACCAAGTAGTGGGTCACGAATCGTATTTTGTTTAAATTGCTGAGCATAATCGTCTAGCTGCTCTAGCAAAATAGGTACGAAGTTAAAACTCACGCGTGCTTTAGGGTTCACTTCAAGGTGATATGCCATGTCACTGTAATCTTTAATGGCATGTAAATATGTCCATGGAAGCACGTACTCATTCGTTGCAAGATCACGGTAATCTGGCTGATGCATGTGCCAGTAGAGGTTCAGATATAACTTTGGACGAGCAGTATTCACTTCAGCAGAAACCTTAAACAATTAGAATTAAAACAACAATCACTTCATCACACAGCGAATCATTAGCAAACTTAACTAATGTAAACAAACGCTATCTTTAGACCCATCAACAAAAAAATTAAAACAAATCAACAATAAATCTTTTATACCACACGATACAAATCTTGGCCCAACATATCTGGTGTCACTAACACAATGCCTTTTTCTGACACATAAAAACGTTCAGCATCCAAGGCTAGGTCTACCCCAATTTGCATTCCCTCAGGAATCACACAGCCACGATCTACAACAACATTTTTAAGAATAACATGACGATGAATGGTTGCTTTAGGCAGAATGACAGACCCATCAATATTGGCGTAACTATGTACACGTACATCTGAGAATAACACTGTATTCGTAACACAAGCGCCACTAATTAAACATCCACCAGAAACAAGGGAGTCAGTCGCTTTGCCTGTACGCCCTTCATCTCTAAATACAAACTTAGCTGGTGGCAACTGTTCTTGATAAGTCCATATAGGCCATTCTCTATCGTACAGGTTAAGCTCGGGAATCACTTTAGTTAATTCCATGTTCGCTTCCCAATATGCATCAATCGTGCCAACATCACGCCAATAGTAGTTTCCATTTTGGGCGCCAACACAACTATCGGTAAAACGATGTGCCTGAATTTTATATTTCTTAATAATGTACGGAATAATATCGCCACCAAAATCGTGGCTAGATTTAGAATCTCCCGCATCACGAATCAGTTGCTCGTACAAGAACTTTGCATTGAACACGTAAATACCCATGCTCGCAAAAGCTTTGGTTGGGTCATCAGGCATATGTTTTGGGTTAGCTGGCTTCTCAGCAAACTCCACCACTCTATCGGTACCATCTACTGCTAACACACCAAAGCCCTTAGCATCTTCTAATGGCACATTAATGCATGCAACCGTCATATCAGCATTGCTACGCACATGTGTCGCTAACATCTTACCGTAATCCATTTTATAGATATGATCACCAGCAAGGATCAACACATACTCAGCACCACCTTCTCGCAAAATATCTATATTTTGGTAAACGGCATCCGCTGTACCTTTATACCACTCTTCAGATATCCTCTGCTGGGCTGGTATAATGTTAACGTATTCATTGAATTCACCACGCAAGAAACCCCAACCACGTTGAATGTGTTGTATTAGGCTTTGGGCTTTATATTGCGTAGCCACGTTAATACGGCGAATGCCAGAGTTAACGCAATTGGACAGTGGGAAATCAATAATCCTAAACTTTCCACCAAACTGTACTGCAGGCTTTGCACGCCAGTCAGTTAAGCTTTTTAGACGACTGCCTCGACCACCCGCTAAAATCATCGCGACGGTATTTTTGGTTAAGGTACTTATAAAACGATCTGAATTTTGGTCTGCTTGTCGGGTTTGCGACATGATGCCCTCCTGAAGTTTATATAGTTACTTAAGTTGCGCTAGCTGGGCTCACTAGCTTATTTTACGTACGACTGCTGTCGTTTACATTATAATCAGCTTAAAGCACTATAATCTAGCTAAATATAGCGCAGAAAACACAAATAAAAGCTAAAAACCTTAAAATGATTAGGGAAGTGATATTTTGGTAAAAACTAAATCAACTCAGGCATCATCTAAAGCTCACACTAATGCCCTTCATCGTATTTTAGAAGCGCGTCATCACGACCCTTTCAGCTTCTTAGGACAGCACACAATACAGATCGATGATCATCAGTTTAATGCTTACCGTGCATTTCTACCTTTTGCTTCTAGCGCTAAATTAAAGGTTGGAAAATCATGGGTAGATTTAGAAAAAACACATTCTGATGGCTTGTTTGAACTCACTTACGAAAAAGCACTTATAGCGCCATGTTTACTCCAAATAACAACGGGTGGCCAAACCTACGAAACTTACGACCCTTACAGCTTTGGCTCAAGTATCACTCAAGATGAGATTTATCTATTTGGTGAAGGCCGCCTAAAACTCGCGTACAAAACCCTAGGCGCGCAATGTATGTCGCAAGATAATGTCGCTGGCGTGCGTTTTGCAGTTTGGGCGCCCAATGCTGAACGTGTCAGCGTCATTGGCAGCTTCAACAACTGGGATGGCCGCATACACTCAATGCGTACGCATGGCTCTAGTGGCGTTTGGGATATTTTTATCCCAAATTTAACCATCAATGATACCTATAAATTTGAAATTAAAAATCGCCATACTGGTAACATTTTAGTTAAAACAGATCCTTACGGTTTTGAGTTTGAGCCTCGCCCTGGCACCGCTACTAAAATCAGTACAAGTAGCCATCAGTGGGAAGACAAAGCATGGTTAGAATCACGCAAAAAGCGTGATTGGCTACACGCACCGTTCAATTGCTACGAAGTGCACCTAGGCTCATGGCAGCGCAATGACAAAGGACACTTCTTAACTTATCGAGAGTTAGCTAAAACACTAGTACCGCACGTAGCAGCAATGGGCTATACGCACGTTGAGCTACTCCCTATCTCAGAACATCCACTCAATGAATCATGGGGATATCAAACCACGGGCTACTTTGGCGTGACTAACAGATTCGGCTCACCTGATGATTTACGCTTTTTAATCGATGCGTTCCATCAAGCCAATATCGGTGTAATACTAGACTGGGTACCAGGACACTTCCCTAAAGATGATTGGGCACTAGCGCGCTTTGATGGCACAGCACTATACGAACATGAAGACCCACGCCTAGGTGAACACCAAGACTGGGGTACTTATATTTTCAATTACGGCCGCAATGAAGTCCGTAACTTTTTAATTAGCAACGCGTACTTCTGGCTTCAAGAGTTCCATATCGATGGCTTACGCGTAGATGCAGTAGCCTCTATGCTTTATCTAGATTATTCACGCGACCCAGGTGAATGGCTACCCAACAAATTTGGTGGTAGAGAAAATCTCGATGTGATTGACTTCTTAAAACAACTCAACGTGATGGTGGGTGAAGATTTTGCAGGCGTATTAACGATTGCAGAAGAATCCACCGCATGGCCAATGGTATCTCGCCCTGTTTATCTAGGCGGGCTGGGATTTAGCATGAAATGGAATATGGGCTGGATGAATGACACGTTGTCATATATCGAAAATGACCCTGTACATCGACGTTACTACCATGAAAAACTAACCTTTGGTCAACTTTACGCCTACTCTGAAAACTTTGTTTTGCCGTTTTCACATGATGAAGTCGTGCATGGTAAAAAGTCCTTACTGGACAAAATGCCAGGTGACTCTTGGCAAAAATTCGCAAACTTGCGTTTATTAGCCACTTACCAAATGACCACACCAGGTAAAAAGCTCAACTTTATGGGTAATGAATTTGGACAAGGTCGCGAATGGAACGTCAACAGCAGCTTAGACTGGCATTTACTAAATGACAGCCATGCAGGAAGCCAATGGCATCAAGGCATTCAACAGCTTCACTCAGACCTAAACCGCATGTATAAAGAAGTCAACGCACTACATACGCTAGATTTTGAAGTGCAAGGTTTTGAATGGATTGACTGTCACGACACAGAACAATCAATTATCAGTTATGTAAGACGTGGACTAGACAATAGTTTTGTTATAATAGTGCTGAATTTTACGCCTGTGTTACGTAATGAATACCGTATTGGTATTCCGCAAGCGGGTACTTACTCGGAAATATTTAACAGCGATGCAAGTTGCTACGGTGGCAGTAACAAGGGGAATGGTGCAGGTCTGCATACAGAAAACATACCATGGATGCATCATGGCCAGTCGCTTGTCATCACCCTGCCACCATTAGCTGGTATAATTTTAAAAATACAATAACCTATTGAAAATAAAGTACTAAAAATAAATGGCTAGCCTTAACAAACACCCTGTATGGCAATTACTTTGTCAACATCAACAAAAAACAGCATCATTGCATATGCGCGATATTTTCGCCAATGATGTAAATCGTTTCAGCAAATATAGTCTTAAATTTTCCGACATATTGCTCGATTATTCAAAACATCGCATTACGGACGAAACGCTACCATTGTTATTCCAAATGGCACGCGAAGCTAAAATTGAAGAATGGCGCGATAAAATGTTTGCTGGTGAAAAAATAAACATCACCGAAAACAGAGCTGTATTACACACAGCGTTGCGCAACCGTGCCAATACCCCAGTCATGGTAGATGGGCATGATGTCATGCCTGATGTCAACGCTGTGTTAGCCCAAATGCGCCAATTCTCTGACAAAGTTAGAAATGGTACTTGGCTAGGTTATACAGGCAAACGCATTACTGATATTGTGAACATCGGCATTGGCGGTTCTGACCTAGGCCCAGTGATGGTATGCGACGCATTAACACCATATGCGAGCCCTGATCTAAATGTACACTTTGTGTCTAACATTGATGGTGCGCATCTCATGCGCGCACTGAATGTTTGCAATCCAGAAACAACGCTTTTCATTGTGGCATCAAAAACATTCACCACCCAAGAAACCATGACAAACGCACACTCTGCACGTGCATGGTTTTTAAAAGCTGCAAAAGATGAAGCACATGTGCCTAAACACTTTGTGGCACTTTCTACCAATGCAAAAGCTGTGCAAGATTTCGGTATCGACACCGCTAACATGTTTGCATTTTGGGATTGGGTGGGCGGTCGCTACTCACTATGGTCTGCCATTGGTTTATCAATTGCACTTTACGTAGGCATGGATAATTTTGAAGACCTACTCACAGGTGCTTTTGAAATGGACGAGCATTTTAAAAATGCCCCATTAGAACAAAACATGCCTGTCATCATGGCGCTAGTTGGCGTTTGGTATAACAACTTTTTCCATGTAGATTCGCAAGCTATTTTACCTTACGACCAAGGTTTATCTCGCTTCCCAGCATATTTGCAACAAGCAGATATGGAAAGTAATGGTAAATTTATTTGCCGTGATGGTAGCCGCGTTACTTACAAAACTGGCCCTGTAGTTTGGGGTGAGGCAGGTACTAATGGTCAACATGCGTTTTACCAACTGATACACCAAGGTACGCAAATTGTACCAGCTGACTTTTTGATTCCAGTGCACAGTCACTACAAAGTAAGTAGCAATGGTTATGCACACCACAAAATCTTGCTCGCAAACTTTCTTGCACAGACACAATCGCTGATGTTAGGTAAGACAACCGAGCAAGCGCGTGCAGAGCTCGAAAAACAAGGTTTATCTGGTGAAGCATTAGAGCAACTATTACCGCACAAAACATTTGAAGGTAATCGCCCTACTACATCAATCCTGTTTGATAAGCTAACGCCAAACACATTGGGCAAACTCATTGCCCTATACGAACATAAAATTTTCGTACAAGGCATTATTTGGGATATCAATAGTTACGATCAATGGGGCGTTGAATACGGCAAGCAAATTGCTCAACAAATTTTGCCGCAGCTCACCAATGATGAAGTGGTAGGTAATTACGACAGCTCAACTAACGGTTTGATTAACTACACTAAAGCCCTTAAGCCAGATTAAACATATCTCGACTAATTCATTTCATTAAAAATGGATTAGCGCTGACTTTATTTTGGTTTTATTTGCTATGATAAAAGCCCAGTGACACATGTCGTTGGGCTTTTTGTTATCCAGAATTAAGCCCGTTCAAACATCCAACATATTGAGGATACTACTCGAGAACATTATGGAAAACCTTGATAAATATCGTGTGAACCCTAAAAAATTCTCGCTCAAAGATTTTGACGCTAAAGATAAAACCGAGCGGAGCGGAAGCAAAGAGGAAAACGAAGCTGCGCTCTATGCAATGGCAACCGAGATTAATACGCTACAGGATATTTTGCATGCTGAAGGTAAACGAAAAGTACTGCTCATTCTGCAAGGCATGGACACTAGCGGTAAGGATGGCACAGTGCGTCATGTATTCAAAGAAACCGACCCTCTAGGCATTCGCCTAGCAAGTTTCAAAGCACCTAGTAGCGAAGAACTTGCGCATGATTACTTATGGCGCGTTCATCAACAGGTGCCTAGAGCTGGCGAGCTAGTCATTTTTAATCGTAGCCATTATGAAGACGTACTCATCGTTAAAGTACACAATTGGATTGATGAAGCAGAATGCAAACGTAGATATGCGCAAATCAACGACTTTGAACGCCTGCTGACAGAAACAGGCACTACCGTTATTAAGTGTTTCTTACATATCTCAAAACAGGAACAAAAAAAGCGCCTACAAGAACGCTTGGATAACCCGAATAAAACTTGGAAATTCAATCCAGGTGATTTAGAAGAACGCAAACTGTGGTCAGACTACACCAACGCCTATGAGCAAGCAATCAAGGCGACATCGACCGAACATTCGCCTTGGTACATAGTGCCTGCAGACTCAAAAACTAACCGAAATCTGCTGATTTCCAGACTACTGCTCAGTACACTCAAAAAAATGGATTTAAACTACCCTCCCGTACCAGAGGCATTCAAATCCATTGTGATTGATTAACGTAATCTAATTTCACCAGAGTCAACGAGCTGCCTTGAAATTACCTCACCGACTACCGTGCTAACACTTGCACCAATACGTTTGGCAATACGGCTCGCCAAATCGTCTTGGTAGGTAAAATCTACAATTTCTTCCTGTTTAATGATTTCGCGTGCAACATAATCTGCACTGCCTACAGCATCTGCTAAACCAATTTTGATACTTTGCTCACCACTCCAAAACAAACCGCTGAACGTATCTGGCGTTTCTTTCAAACGTGCGCCTCTTCCTTGGCGTACCACTGTTTTAAATTGCTCATGAATTTCATCTAGCATTGCTTGTGCTAACTCTTGATGCCGAGGATTGACTGGCGAGAACGGATCTAACATGGCTTTATTTTCACCAGCGGTCATCAGCCTACGCTCAACCCCTACTTTTTTCATAGCCTCAGTAAAACCGTAGCCATCCATTAAAACGCCAATTGATCCAACAATACTCGCTTTATCTACGTAAATCTTATCGGCTGCGGCGGCAATATAATATCCTCCCGATGCGCATATATCCTCAACCACTGCATATACAGGAATCTTAGGATGCAGCTTTTTCTGACGTCTGATTTCATCGTTGATAATCCCAGCTTGAACAGGGCTACCACCTGGACTGTTGATTCTTAAAATAATCCCTTTTGTCCCTTTACTCTCGTAAGCATCTTTCAAACTCGCCATCACAGCATCCGCAGTGACTTCACCACCCGCTTGAATCACGCCATTAATTTCAATTAAGGCAGTATGTGCATCAAACTTTTTCTTATCAGCACCAAACACACCAAACAACATGAGCAATAAGATGAGAAGGTAACTAAATGTCAGCCCTTTGAAAAAGGTGCCCCAGCGACGTGCTGTTTTTTGTTCACTTAGTGCCGCTGTTGCTAATTTCTCAATGACATTACGTTGCCAAGTAGCATCATCTGCAGCTATTGGCTTAACGCCTGCATTGGTATCTACCGTTTGTTGATTCTGCTCAGTCATTTTTAATTTACCTGTGTTTTATTTTATTTAGAAATAGACGCTATATTGATAATGATTTTTTGATTTTGTTCAATCACTTCAATAGGTTTTAAGCTTTTACCTTTACATGGCCCCATGACACAAAAACCATTGTCTGGACGATAATGCGCACCATGTGTGGCGCATATTAAATAATCGCCCTGCGGAGTAAAGAACTCGCCTTCGGTCCAGTCTAACTCAACAGAAACATGCGCACATTGATTCACATAGGCATAAGGTTGTTGATTGAATCTGACGACAAATCCTGTTGCAAACTCACCCAGTTCAGTGAGTGGAAATCTAACGCCTTTACCACCCTCTTGCACGGCTGAACTTTCAATCACAATCGACTCTTCCTCAATATGCATAATACCGACTTTCTAAGCGTGCGTTAGCAACCATTGACTTAAATCAGAAAAATTATCGAATTGTTCAATCGGATTTAAATGCTGCCAATGTTCTGCTGACTGAGCGCCATACGTCACACCAATTGCACTTACACCCGCGTTTTTAGCCATCTGCAAATCATAACTGGTATCACCAATCATCAAAGTACGCTCAGGAAGTACAACTAAATGATCCATTAACTCATCAAGCATTTGTGGGTGCGGCTTAGAGAAACACTCATCCACAGTACGTGTAGCATGAAACTGCCGACCTAAACCTGAATGCTCTAACGCCAGATTAAGCCCTCTACGCCCCTTACCTGTTGCAACTGCCAGTTTAAAACCTCGTTTATTTAACTCAACAATGGTGTCAACAGCGCCAGAAAACAAGAGAATTTCGCTTTCTTCGGCGTAATAATTAGCGTTATATTGTGTAGCTAGCGCCTGTGCCTGCGTCACAGGAATATCTCCATATAAGGCATGAATAGCCTCACGCAGACCAAGACCAATAATGCCGCTTGCCGCTTCACGTGTAATAACGGGTAAACCTACTTGCTCGGCTGCCTTTAAAATAGCATTCACAATCATCCCTGTAGAATCGGCTAAAGTACCATCCCAATCCCACACGATTAAATCAAACTTCTTTGGCATTACAAATTACTCTTTCTCTAACTTTAGTAAAAATTTATTTAACTCTGGAGGCATTGGCGCAATTAGCTCTAATTTCTCAGCGGTTAACGGATGGCGAATCTTAGTGACAGATGAGTGTAAAAACATGCGCTTAAGGCCATGCTTGACTAACGCTTTATTTAAAGCAAAATCACCATACTTATCATCGCCAACAATCGGAAAGCCCAAATGAGATAGCTGTACGCGCAATTGATGTGTTCTACCAGTCACCAGTTGTGCTTCTAACAAGCTGAATTTACCCACTGTAGGGCTGTTAATATTCTTAAGTAATCTAAACATGGTTTCTGAAGTTTGGCGCTCACCAAACTTGTCTTTTGAAACGTCAGTGACCACATTCACACGGCGTTCACCGTTAGGCAGCACATATTTCTGTAAATCCAGCACAACACGCTTTTTCGGCTCCAGCCATTCACCTTGCACTAGCATCAAATAGCGCTTATCGGTTTGATTATTACGAATCGCTTCATGTAATGCCACCAATGCGCTTCTCTTTTTAGCTAACATCAATACACCTGATGTTTCTCTATCTAAGCGATGCACCAACTCCAAAAACTTAGCGCGTGGGCGCTCTAGGCGTAGCTGCTCAATCACGCCACGACTAATGCCACTACCTCCATGCACGGCAAAACCAGCCGCTTTATCAATGACCAACATGGCATCATCTTCATAAACGATGGCTTGTTCAAATTTTGAGGTCACGGGCGTGGCAGATTCTGTTTTCTCAACAGCGGTTGAACGGGTAGGCGGCACTCTGACCACATCACCCAAACTTAAGCGAAAATCTGCATTGATACGCTTTTTATTGACACGTACTTCTCCACTACGCAAAATGCGGTAAACGTGGCTTTTAGGAACTCCCTTTAATGTTTTGGTCAGAAAGTTATCTACGCGCTGACCCTCACTAGCTTCATCTACTGTTAAAAATGCAGCAGCAGACTCGCTCACTGTAGTGACTGGATTGTCTTGCTCATGTGTAATTAAATTGTTCATGCTTTGCTTAAATGGTTGATGTAGCTTATACTCTGCGAATTCTTATGAATTTAACAAAATAAATCACAGTTAAATTCTTGATAAGAATACAATTATTGAATATAAATACATCTAATCAAGACAACTACTTGTACTTGATGTGTTTGTTAATAATAGTGACAACTAAATACTTGGTTAACACCGCTCGCCACATTATAAAGTAGCGGTAAGTAAAAATTAGCGCTCAAGCCGCCGCAGACAAATAAACATAAAGCGCGACTTAAAGTGAAAAGTTAAATTTGGCACATTGTTTAATCAGCTCATAAGCCATTAAATAATTGAGACAAATTAGAATTTACTAAAGATAGAATTTTAACGAATTTAAGCTGCAACTGGCAGAATACTTGGCCACATTTAAGCATAAATTTAACAATAAATTTGCTTTAACGAATAAATAAACATGTTTTGGCATGATTCATATCTGCCAAAACAACAAAACTAGACGATTCAATCTGACGTAGTCGAACTGACCGAATTGATGAATCTATATGTGTAGGGTGAAAGTAGTACCTAAAGTACGGTTATCCGCCCATGTCTTTTCAGTAAGACTTCGTTAATTTGCACCATTGTTACATTGCATATCGTTAAAGGCTCTCTAGTCATCATAAAACTAGGGCTTAGTTCATCTGACACATCGTGTCTTTGTTAGTATCAATTCAGCGCTTCCACTTTAAAATAAGCTTTTTCAGCATTGCATCACTTTATGCATTGTGTCTGCCCGCCTTGGTACGCTTAGGAGCAAACAATGAAACGCATGTTATTTAATGCAACGCAATCTGAAGAGTTACGCGTTGCAATTGTAGATGGACAAAAACTGATCGATTTAGATATCGAACACGCTGGTAAAGAACAACGTAAAAGTAATATTTACAAAGGTGTGATTACTCGCATCGAGCCTTCGTTAGAAGCAGCATTTGTGGATTACGGTCAAGACCGCCACGGCTTTTTACCATTTAAAGAAGTAGCGCGTAGCTACTATAAAGAGGGTGCTGATGGCCGTGCGCGCATTCAGGACGCTTTAAAAGAAGGTCAAGAATTAATCGTTCAAGTAGATAAAGATGAGCGCGGCAACAAAGGTGCAGCACTGACTACTTTCATTTCGCTAGCTGGTCGCTATTTGGTGTTAATGCCAAATAACCCACGTGGCGGCGGTGTGTCACGTCGCATCGAAGGCGAAGATCGTGACGAACTACGTGACGTGTTAGCACAGCTTGATGTGCCAAAAGGCATGAGCATCATCGCGCGTACTGCTGGCATTGGACGCAACGCAGAAGAGTTACAATGGGATTTAAACTACCTCACACAGTTATGGACTGCGATTGATGGCGCTTCTGCCATGCAAGCAGGTGCATACTTAATCTACCAAGAAGGCAGCTTAGTAATTCGCGCAATCCGTGATTACTTTAGCTCAGATATTGGTGAGATTTTAATCGACACACCAGACATTCACGAACAAGCTGTACAGTTTATGAACCACGTGATGCCAAGCAATGTGGCACGAGTTAAGTTGTACCAAGACGAAATTCCATTGTTTACTCGCTTCCAGATTGAACACCAAATTGAGTCAGCATTTGCACGTGAAGTGCGCTTGCCATCAGGTGGCGCGATTGTGATTGACCATACAGAAGCTTTAGTTTCTGTAGACGTTAACTCTGGCCGTGCAACCCGTGGTAGTGATATTGAAAATACCGCATTCAACACCAACATAGAAGCTGCTGAAGAAGTAGCTCGTCAATTACGCTTGCGTGACTTAGGTGGCTTGGTCGTCATTGACTTTATCGACATGGAGAATCAGCGTAATCAACGTGAAGTTGAAAACGCATTACGTGATGCATTACATGCAGACCGTGCACGTGTACAAACAGGCAAGATCTCACGCTTTGGCTTACTTGAGTTATCACGCCAACGTCTACGCCCTAGCTTAGGTGAAACTAACCATATCCCTTGCCCACGTTGCCACGGCACTGGACATATCCGCGGTATTGAATCAACTGCGCTACATATCTTACGCATCACACAAGAAGATGCGATGAAAGAAAACAGCGCGATTATTCAAGTGCAATTGCCTGTTGAAGTAGCAACATTCTTACTCAATGAAAAACGTGCTGATATCCATAAAATTGAAGAGCGCATGGGTGTAGAAGTTGTGTTGATTCCAAACATCCATCTTGAAACACCGAATTACAACATTATTCGTATCAAACATGATGACGTTAACGAAGATACAAGCAAAGCAAGCTACCAAATGGTAGAACTGCCTTCAGAAACAACTTACATTACTAACGCTGCTGAAGAAGCAAAAGCGGTAAAACCTGTTGCTGCGGTTAAAGGCATTACACCAACTGCACCAGCACCGATGTCAGTTGAGAAAGTTGAGCCTAAAGTATCACTATTTGCGAAAATCAAAAAATTCTTTGGTTTAGGTGAAAAATCAGAAGCTGAAAAAGCTGCTGATAAATCTAGTGATGCACGCCGTGACCATCCTCGCAACAACCGCAACCGTAACGAGCGTAATCGCAACCGTAACGAGCGCAACCGTAACGAGCGTGGCGATAAAAGTGTAAACCAAGAGCGAGCGCCAAAAAATGCTGATCAAAAAACGCAAGACGCTCGCCAATCTGAGGTGAAGCCACAAGAACAGCGTCAGCCAAAGCCACAACAACAACGTAATGACAACAAAAACCAAGAGTCAGTGCGTAACGTTGCACAGGCAAATGCAGGTGAAGTTTCTGCAAATGATTCTACAGAACAACGTGGTGAACGCAGCAGCAGCCGCCGTAACCGTAATAACCGCCGCAATCGTCGTGACCGTGATGAAAATGCTCCACGCGACAACACCCGTACGTTTGTACCAAATGATGAGATCAACGCTACTGCACCAACAAACACGGCTGAAGATACTAAAGTAGCTAAGAGTATTGAGCCAACCGTGGTAGCAATAAGCAATAACGTAACAACTAAAGCTGACATTGCACCTGCAAACTTAGTAACAGAAAAAGCTCCTGTAGCAGCCGCTCAAGCGACAGAAACAAAAGAAGTTACTGCGCAAGTGAGCGTATCAGCGAATACTGTGAATAGTGCAGAAGTTGTGGCATCTGAATCTGCATCTGTGGGAAAAGAAACTAAAAAATCTAAACCACAAAGAAATACTACTAATAAATCAGCATCAACTAATAAAGATGCTGTGGCTAGTGAGAGCCCACCTGCAGATGCAAACGTTACGGAGGCTTCTGAAAGCAAGACTGAGAAGAAACGCCCAGCTCGCCCTCGTAAAGCGAAAGCTGAATCAAAGAAAGTAGCAGACCTGACTGATTCAGGCTTACAATTGGTTGAAACGAAAACAGATGTGGCCAAAGCCATAGCACCTGTTGAAGTTGAAAAACGTACTGCTCGCAAACCAGCATCTTGGCAGAAAGAACAAAAAGCAGAGACTAGCAATGAGCCTCTTGTCATGGTGGAAACTCAGAATAAATAATTCAGTTATTTCAATCACCATATAGTATGAAACATAAAGCCCGATTCATCGGGCTTTATGTTTTTATGTGGCTGGTAGATACATAAAAACATAATCGAAACTTGTAACAAACAAGCTTGAGAGGCGCTTAAAATATACAAAATGCAATCATTTATTTACAAGTTTCAAGCAAAAAATCATCAACAATCAGCTAATTTTTTATAAAAAATGGTTGACTTATTCACACTATTCTAATGTTTACTATTTAGTGTCTAAAAAACCTATATAAATCAACACTAAAAACATAAGTAATTGATTTGTATATAATAAATTTATAGCATAAAGATTAAGCTTTTAGAAAAAAGCCTTATAAATTGGTGAGTTACATATAATAGCCACAAGTAATCACAGAGTTATCCACAGATTTTGTGGAATACATATTGATCAGCAAATATATGACCCTAGCTGCAGTAAATGTAACTGTGAGTTACTGATTTATATGTGGAGACACCTAGAAACCAAGACTCTCTAAGAGCCCATCAACTTCAGACTGATTAATATTAGTTTCACTCACATCTTGAGCTGTTGGTGTCTGCTGATGATTTAAATTAGGATGATTTTCAATATTGACAGTAGAGAAGTCAACTAAGACTTGCAATAACTGCCTTTCCATTTCATTGATTAACTGTGTAATTTTCTTAATGACTTGCCCTGTGATATCCTGAAAATCTTGAGCCATCATAATCTCAAGGAGAATAGCTTTCGTATCATTTGCCCCTTGATCCAAGTGTTGCAAATGTTTGACCGTTTGCTCAGTAACTGCGTTGTATTCACTTTTTAATGAAGGATTACTTAACACAGTTTGCCATTGTTTAACTAACAAGGCCGTACGATCAGTTAAATCATCTTGTATTGGTATTGCTTTATCAGTTGCATTTAATACACGTTCAGCTGCTTGCTCTGTCATTGTTGAGATGT